>NZ_PDZG01000046.1 GCF_002735645.1 Iodobacter sp. BJB302 | reverse complement strand
AGCGACAGCCCCTTTTGCATCTGGATTGGGTTGATTGCCATGACGACCACTCCACAAAAGAACGTTCGTTCACCTTAGGCCTTTTAAGTGGTTTGAGCAAGGAGATTGAGCAAGAGACATAATCAGGTTAAAACTTGTATGGAAAAGGATTTTAATTGTTAATTTATTTTTATTTATTTGTTAAACTTTTTTGATTTTTTATTTATTTTTAGTGTGTTTTTGTATGGTTTATTTATTAATTAAATTATTATTATTTTACTTTCATCTAATTGAAAGTGCTGTCTGAGTGTTTTTGATTTTAAATTTGTACTTGGTTTTTTAGTTGAATTTAAATTTATTAAAATATAAACGGATTTTAGTGTGAAAAATTATATTCTTATTGTTTTTTTGTCTGGATTTATTTCAACAGCAAATGCTGGTTTTGATGAAGGTTTGATGGCACATGAAGCAGGAAATTATAAACAGGCATTTGAAAGCTTTATGCCGCTCGCTAAACAAGGAGATGCTCAGGCGCAATTTAACATTGGCGTAATGTATGACGAAGGACAAGGTGTGCGGCAAGATAATACGCAGGCCAATGTTTGGTACCGAAAGGCCGCTGAGCAGGGGCATGTAGTTGGGCAAAGAATAATGGGCTTCCAATACTTTCATGGGCGAGGTGTGCCAAGGGACTATGTTCAAGCTTTTAGTTGGTATCGTAAAGCAGCCGAACAAGGTGATGCCTCTGCGCAGGGAAGCATAGGTTTAATGTATGAAGTTGGCTTGGGTGTTACCAAGGACGATATTTTGTCGGTGAAGTGGTTGCGCATGGGGGCTGAGCGGGGGGAACACTTCGCGCAATTCGCGCTTGGAAAACGATATGCGCAAGGTGAAGGTGTGCCTAAAAACAAGGTTGTCGCTTATGCTCTATTTAATCTTTTTGACTCTGATGAATTGGATGCTTTGCCCAACGGTCATAAACAGAAGTTACAAACCATGCAGGATTTGACGCGTGAGACGTACAAAGATGCAGTGCAACTAACGTCTGAAATGACTAAACCTAATAATTTAAACAAGGCGATTGCTAAATATCTTAATAAACCGAACTAATTATTTGAATAGGTGAGAGTAAATCAAAAGTCTCGTGGTCAGGTCTTACATTTTGCATCGGATAAAATTTAAAGTGGTTTGCTAAGGGGGGAGTTGATTGCTCGTGTTAAATGTAAGGCCTGACCATATAGGTTCTGTTGCAGTTAATTTAGTTGATTGTTTCTTCTATGGTGCTTTGGTCCTGTTTCTGTTGCAACTGGACAAGCGAAAATACATTGAGTAATGATGGGGTAAGTAATAGTAATAGCATTGGTATGTAATTTTGTTCTGGTTCCTGGCCGCGCCAGTGAAGCGTTAGTACTAAAGCAAGCCCCGCCGTATAGCAAAAGACGGCAATTGCATTTGTACGAAATGCAATTTTCAACTTGTCAGGCCGGGACTTAAATACTGAAATTGCAAAAACCAAAAAATAATAGGGCCAGGTCTTGCAATCCAGCAATCAAGGAAATTATTTGTGGATTGCAAAACCTGAACTCATTTTTTTGAACTTTGCTAGAGTGGTACTGAATTAGCGTATGCATAAAGTATCTGCTAGTTATGTACAGCTAGATGAAGCCAACTTAAGCAATGTAGTTTTCAAACACACCCAGCCACAACTCACCCAATCACTGCCTTAAACTTACTACTCTCCTGCTGAATTAACTGGCTTTCATAATTCACGCCCACCGAATAGGCGGCGATTTTGCCTAGGTGCGTGTAGGGCAGGGCGGTTTCCTGGTGCCAGTCATTAAATAACTGCTGGATTTTATTTAAATCACGCTTGGCGGTGGGTTGGTCGGGGATGTCTAGGCCGGCTTGCTGCAGGGCCAGTACTACATCTTGCGTTAATACAAAGGCGTCTTTGCCGATGTAGCGCAAAAACCATTGCCCGGTTTGCCCGCCCAGGCGGCTGCCGTGGGTTTTCAGAAAGGCCATTAATTCAACCTGGCGGGATGCGGGGTAGGTGTTTAGAAAACGCGCAAAGCTGCCGTGTTGCTGGCTGTATTCCCGCACAAAGCTGACGTTTTCCATCAGTGCCTGAATTCTTGGCCAATGCCGCACCACGCGCACGTCGCTGCAATAGGCTTCCCATTGCTCGGCTGAGAGCATGGCCAGCTTGTCTGTATCAAAGCCGAAAAAAGCTTCTTCAAACTGCGGCCATTTATTGCTGATGACTGTCCAGTTAAAGCCCGCCTGATTAATGGCTTTGCACATCATGGCAAGGATGCGGTGATCGGGCAGGGCTAAAAATTGTGCTTCGCTTGCGACTGGCGGCAGCAGGTCTTGTAAAGTCTGCTCGCCCCCTTTGCGTGCGATGGCGCGGGCTTGGATTTCTGCAAATTTTTGCATTTTTATCTCGCTGGTTTGATTGGGCTGCCATGCAAATGATTAAAGTATTTATGGTGCTTGAAGGTGCTCATTTTTACCCCGAATAGCCATGGTTTATTTGCAGAAATCTCTTTCTGCTATCTGCTTATCTGTTTAGTTTTAAATGAGCCGATGGGCTTTTATTTGCACTAAAAATGGCTGCCCTTAATTAAAAAGCTACAGGTGATCAATATTCGTTAAGTAGTGCTCTGCCTGCAATAATGTGGCGCTTTGTTCGCTTTCTGGCATTTTTTTCCATGTTTGGTAAGTCATGCCAAGGCGGGGGTTTTTTTGCAGGGTGGCGCTGTGGCGGTGGTGAAAATGCCAGTACAGGCTGTTAAACGGGCAGGCGCCTTCGCCGTGTCTTTGCGTGTGCTGATAGCTGCAGCCTTTGCAATAGTCGCTCATTTTATGGATATAGCTGGCGGAGCTGGTATAGGGCTTGCTGCCCAGCAGGCCGCCATCGGCGTATTGACTCATGCCGCGGGTGTTGGGTAGCTCTACCCATTCAAAGGCATCCACATAGATACCCAAATACCATGCATCGACTTCATCCGGGGCAATGCCTGCCAGCAGGGCAAAGTTGCCGGTAAGCATTAGGCGCTGAATATGGTGGGCGTAGCCCAAGGCCAGCGATTGATCAATCGCGTGCTTTAAGCAGCTCATTTTGGTTTGCCCACTCCAAAACCAGCGCGGCAGGGGGCGCTGGTGGTTCAGAGCGTTGAGCGTGGCATAGCCCGGCATCCTTGCCCAATACACGGCGCGGACAAATTCCCGCCAGCCTAGTATCTGGCGGATAAAACCTTCCGCGGTGGAAAGGGAGACGCGCCCGGCTTTCAGCTCTTTTTCTGCTGCCTGGATTACTTCCATGGGGTGCAGCAGTTTTAAATTCAGTGCAAATGAAATCCCTGCATGAAATAAAGTGGGCGATGCGCTGCTCATGGCATCCTGATACGCGCCAAAGTTGGGCAGGGCAGTTTCAATAAATGCGGCCAGCGTTTGCCTGGCCTGGCTGCGGCTAACTGGCCAGGCAAAATCAGCGGCCTGCGGTGCGCCCAGAGTTTTGATCCGGGCCTGGCTGATTTCGTCCCACAGGGCGGTGAGATCATTGTGGTGGTTTAGCCAGGGGCTTGCTGTAGGCTGGCCGTTCCAGCGTTTACGGTTGTCCTGATCGTAATTCCATTGCCCGCCCAGTGGCTGGCCATTGACATCCAGTAAAATTTGATATTGCTTACGCAGCGCGCGGTAGAAGTACTCCATGCGCGGGACTTTTTGTGCAAACTGCTGGCTGATGCTGGCACGGTCTTGCAGAAAGTGCTCGCTATCTACCACTGTAACGGGAATGCCAAAATCAGTGCTTTGAAACGCGCTTTCCAGGCGGTATTCATCGGCCTGCTGGCGCTCTAACTGGCTGATTTGCCCGGCTTTAATCAGGGCATGCAGATTATCAATAAAATTTTGCTGATTATCCTGATCGCCAATCTTGATATAGCGCACGCGGCAGCCTGCCTTTTGCAGGGCTTGGGCAAAGCCGCGCATGGCGGCAAAAATGCCCAGTACTTTTTGGGCGTGATGCCAGGCGTAATCGGTTTCGCTGCGCAGCTCCATCAGCACATAAGTCAGATCAGTTCTGGCCAGCTCGCTTTCGCTAAACCAGCTGTGCCTGATATTGAGCTGATCGCCCAGAATTAGCCTTAAGGTGCTCATCGTGGCTCTTTTTGATTGGCGCAGCGCACGCTGCAGTATTTGACGGCTTCCCAATTTCTCTGCCATTTTTTGCGCCACACAAAGGGGCGCTGGCAAACCGGGCATATTTTCTGGGGCAGGGTAAGTTTATGGTGTGCCATGTTGCGTAATCAGAAATGGGCTAAAGCAGATTAGATTAATCGGGCGATGTAATGCTAGTTTACTTACTGTTGTTTGTAATTTGTAAGTGCTGGATAGAAAAGTGGGCAGATTACATTGGTGATGAATTTGTAAAGGTTTTTTGGGAATTGAAATGATAAAAAAATGGATTGTGGTCGTTTTATTTATTTTACCCGCCATAGTGCTTGCGGGGGGTGACGTGATTGCTGAGCGCAGTATTTTAAAAAAATGGGGGCTTAGTTATTGTCTGAGCAAAAACGACCAATTAAATGATCAGGGCAGCCTGGCAATGGGCGGGTATTTTCAGCTGGGTGCTTATGATAATGAAGCGGCTTATGCAAAAGTGCGTGCTTATTTTGACCGGCATTTAAAGCAGGAAACGCTTGTTGCTCAGCAAACAGGGCAAAAATTGGTGCTGATGTCGTGCCTGGATGCGTATGAACGCCCGGAATATGACCGGCTGATCAGCAAGCAGGATAAGTATTTAACATTGCACTGATTAGATGGTTTTGCTGCTTTTTATGTTTTTAATCGCCAATATTGGCCTGTGTTTAATTAAAGGGGATGGGGATGAAAAAGATATTAGCCGGGCTGCTTTTAATTCATTTTACGGCTTTCGCATGGGCGGATGGATCGCCGGCTGGCTGCAAGGCGATAAAGGCGGCCGCGCTTTACTTAAAAAGAATCCTCATGGCTGGCAAACGCAGCTGTGTGCAGGGGAGGTGAACGCCACTCTGCTGCAGCAGGCCGGTGTGCCTGCAGGAACAGCGAAGCAGCTGCTTGATCAGCAGATTACGGCTGAAAAAGGCTTATCCCGTGCGGATGTTTCATTGCTTTCGTCTTTTGTGGGCGTGGTCAGAATGGATGCTGTGCACGGCCATCAGCCACATGGCCAGCAGGCCGATGCATCAGCGGTGGCGCATCACGCGCACTAAGTGCTTTGGGGCTGGCGCTGAATAAAATGCCCTTCCCCACAGGGGCGTATCTCAGGGGAGGGGGGCAAAAATTGGATTCCTGCCCGGAATGATTGAACAGGGCAGGTTTATTGCCACTGCTCAGGCTAATCAACGCACAGCCCTGGCCCGATATTGCCATTTTTGACTTCTGCATAGCAGCCAAAGGGCAGGGTATTGGCCTGGCAATGGCCTGTTTGCTTGCCGTCTTCTGCTTGGGGCGTGCCCAGCTCTGCCAGGCATTTTCCCTGGCAATCTGTGCTGTCGCGGCATGTTTTTCCGGCGTCAGGGTAAGGTTTCACACAGTAGCTGTGCCCCATGATGCCGCCTTGTTTGATTTCTCCACCTTCCAGTGCACAGCTTTGGGCCTTTGATGGCGGCGCTTTACTGGCGGGGGGCGTGGCTGTTGTGCAGGCGCTCAGCAGCAGGGCGATAAGGGCGAGTTTTAGAGTTTGCATATGCGGGCTTTTTTTAATCGTTTGGCCAAATTGGCTGCATTGTAGTGCGGTTTATTGCTGCGGGCTCTTTGAACATAGCAAGATTCGGGTCGCGGCAGTGGGTTTTAATCCCCATACTCTGTTTATGCCTTATATAAAGCAGCGTTTATTGCCGCAGCGGGGCTGCTGAATGCCTGTGACGCAGGGTGTGTAAATCAGGGCTGTGCAGGCCGTAATGCATTGGGATGGGATTGAAATGACGGACTACGAGCGTATTGAAAAAGCGATTTATTTTATTTCTGCCCATTTGCACAGTCAGCCAGGGCTGGATGAGATTGCCGCCCACTTACATTTAAGCCCCTTTCATTTTCAGCGCATGTTTTGCCGCTGGGCAGGGGTAACGCCCAAACGGTTTTTGCAGGTGCTGACCTTAGAGCGGGCCAAGCAATTATTGCGTGAATCAAAATCTTTGCTGGAGGTGTCTGATTCACTGGGATTAAGCAGTGGCTCGCGTTTGTATGATCATTTTGTGCAGCTGGAGGCCGTTACGCCGGGGGAGTACAAAATAGGCGGAGCCGGTTTGTCGATTGCTTACGCCGTGCATAACACGCCATTTGGCCCCGCGTTTATTGCCATTACGCCTAGAGGGATTTGTAAATTTTCCTTCTTGCAGGGCGAAGCAATTGACGAGCATCTGGCTGATCTATGCAAAAAATGGCCCTATGCCGTGGTGCATGAAGAGCGGCAGGCTACGCTTGAAGTATTAGATGGAATGTTTGGCGGGGCACAAAAACCAGATCGGCCTGTTTCTTTGCATGTGACGGGGACAAATTTTCAGGTCAGTGTTTGGAAAGCCTTGCTGCAGATTCCGCCCGCGGCCGTGGTGAGTTATTCCCAAGTTGCGAATGCGATCGGCAGCCCCAGTGCGGCGCGGGCGGTGGGTACGGCGATAGGTTCAAACCCTGTTGCATTCTTCATCCCCTGCCATCGTGTTATTCAGCAGGGCGGTAAGCTGGGGGGCTATCACTGGGGGGAGGCGCGTAAACATGCGATTCACGCATGGGAGTCGGCCAGATACGGGGGATTCGCGCCAGAAGAGGCGGCTCAGGCAGAGCACAGCCTCTTTTAGGCGCTGGAGCATGGCAGGCCATGCTCCTTATCTGCTTACAAGCAGCTTGGCGCGGCACTCAGTTCAAGTGTGTTGCACAGCGCTAAAAAGCGCTCCAGCTTATTGCTGCGAATCAGCACGATTTGCAGCTCATCATTCAGCGGCTTGCTGAAGTTCACCAGCGTGTAGGCCGGGGCCAGCTCTTTCTGGATCAGGGCAAGGGCGTCGGCATTGCTCAGGTCTTTCAGTGCGGCGGCCGCTAAATCCAGCTCACCCTCACCAAAAGCATCTTCAATTTGTGCGTAGAGCGCATCGGCTTGTTTGCCGCGGAAAATCAGGCCGTCTTCCAGCTGCTCGATCATGACCCATTCCCAAAGCGGAATCGCAAAATGGGCCTGGTAAGCGCTTTCTTTATCGTTTGCCAGATAGGCATCTGCATCTTTTTCGGCTTTAAGCACTTCTGCGCTCATGGCCATGATGTCGTTTTGCTCCAGGCCGCCATCGGCGATCAGGTCAAAAAATTCGGTGATATGGGTTTGATTCATTGGGTAATCCTGATTAGGGCCTCATTACAAACGACAAATTCCTGCAAGGCGGCATGCCGCATTCAAACATCACTGCACCAATTCACTGTGCAGTGGCGGTCTTGCCCGCACTTTTTTTGCATAGAAACGCATCGCTGTTGAGCGGCCCATTAATAAATGCCTTCGGCGCTACAACAGCGCCGAAGGGCAGATGATAAAGGGATTTTAGTTTTAGTGCCTTGCTCTTTATTCGCTTGCTTAAAAATGACATGCTTTTGCATCAGAAAGGCCCGGGTAATATTGCCAATTTATGACGAAATTTTATGGCAGAGGCGTGCCTTAAAACAGCTGCAGGCTGTGCAAGAAAGGTTTTAGTCAGCAAATATCCGGCCACTTCCGGGTAAAGTGCTGTATTTGAAAATGGCATAAAAGCACGGGATGGGCAGGCTATGTTTTGCTGAATAGCTTCTGGCAGGCATTTAGCTTTTGATGGGCTGTAAGTTTTTGGCGGGCTTGTTTGTGCGGGGTTTTTTCTTAATCCAATGGTTAGACCTATCTTGACAGTGCTAAATCATGCTGAAACACTGCTGGCGAATGCAGTAAGACTGCCTGGTAAAAATAGAAAGGAGTTCACCATGAAAAAAGTAAAAGGTTTGCTGATTGCCGCCTCTGTAGCCGCGATGTTGTCTGCTTGTTATATCGTGCCTATTCAGCCTGCAACTGCTGGTGCAGGCTCGTCGCCCCGTCAGCCTGTGCCTGTTGCAATGGCAGAAGTGGTCGCTCCACGCCCTGTATATACCGCAAGGCTTTATCCTACCAATGAGGCGGCAGCGCTGATTGGCCGGATCAACGGCACAATCAGTAATCCTGAAAAAGGCCATGGCGAATTTGCTTTTAACGCAGGCAAAGAAGCCTATGCAGGCGAAGCCACCCGTGCCCCTGGTTCATCCAAAGGCAATGCAAATGCGGTGGGCAATAAAGGCGGCTACGCCAAGTGTGATTACAGCATGAGCAGCGCAGAGCTGGGTGCAGGTACTTGTACCTTCTCTAATGGCGCACGCTTCGATTTACATATCTCGCTTTAAGCAGTCTGCCCATCGGTGAATTTATCTGCGCCGGTGGGCATTGTTCTGTTTCAGATAGCCCAGCCTAAGTAGAGCGCAAATCCTGCGTAAAGAAAGCCAATGCAGCTTAATTGCTTGCCTGTGACTTTGCCGCGCCTGAACATCAAATACAGCAGAATAATTGCCACTGTGGTGATGATGCCAGATGCGAGCAGCGGGCCGTCAAACAGCCATGGCGTGAAGAAAATACCCAGCGCACTGGGGATGGTGGCCTGAATCATCATCGCGCCCGATATATTGGCCAGCGCCAAACGCTCTTTGCCTTGCCGCACCCAAATCAGGGTGTTCATGATTTCTGGTAATTCAGTGGCGACTGGGCTGAGTAAGAGAGCCACCAGGTGCGGAGCGAGGCCCAGCATCACGCCTAAGTTTTCGAGCTGGGATACAAAAATATGCGAGGCAAGGGCAATTACCGCGAGGGCTAAGCCCACTTGCAAAGCAGCCCAGCGCCAGTTATCGCTGCCCGGGCGCAGCTTTAATGGCTCTAGTTCTTCTTCCCTAGGGGCTGTTTCAGCGGTGTTGATTTCCCGCCAGACATACACAGCATAAGCCAACAAAAACAGCAGGCCCAGATAGGGCTTAAATGCAAATGCGATTAAGCCGAGCGCAACTTTAAATATAAAAATGGCTAAAAATGCCAGCTGATCCTGGCTAAGCCGTGCCTGATCGACCTTGACTAAATAATTGGTGCGGGCCAGGCGCTGATGATTGCGCCAGAGCGCTAAGCCCACCACGGCATAGGCAATCGTTGCCAGAACCAAAGGGCCGCCCATGGCTGCGCCCACGCCAATGTCTTTGTGCGCGGGCGTTGTGCCAAAGACCACCGCCGTAAAAGTAACCGCGCTTTCGGGGAGCGCCGTGCCAAAAGCCGCCAGCACCGAGCCCACCGCAGTGGCCCCCAGCTTCATATGCCGGCCACACCATTCAATGGCGTTGACGAAATAATCACAGGCTAAATAGATGGCAATGGCGGAGCAGAAAAACAGCAACAGGGTGAGCAACATGCAAAATCACAATGCCGGGCAAGCAGTTTAAACCAATGGCGCTTCGATACGGCTTGCCCGGCAGGCAAACGGATCGAGGCCAAAGGTCTCGCTGAATTATCCGCCATACCGGCTGATGATCAATGACGCCATGCAGCAAGAGGCCGCAAGTTTGTTGACGCCACCTCCTTCGCTTTGCGCGAAGGATAGCTACTCCCCAATGACAGGAGGGGGCAGTCTGGCAGATGTGGTGCAGGTGGGCAAAGTGCATGTTACCGCTTGCATGTGGGTTTAATGGCTGGTAACAGAAGCTTGCCTGGCGCTGCAAAAGTGACTGTAGTGCATGCATCAGATCTTGCTGACTTTAGTCTGACCATCTATGGGGTTTGTATTGCGTAATTGGAATGTTTTTCTCTGGTATTTAATGTCAATGTATTTTGTTGTGTGAAATTATTGGGAAAGAATTATGCAAGTAGTTGTATCTCACTTAAACTAAAGGACGCTTATTCGGGGGAGTTGTTTCATGAGTATCAAAACTGAATCTATCGGCAGTATTCCGCGGTCTGCAAAATTGCAGCGCGCATTGTCTTTGTTTGATCAGGGTGAGCTAAGCGCAGCCGGGCTGGAGATCTTTTATGATGAAGCGGTTAAAGACACCGTTCTGAATCTGGAGGCAGTTGGTTCGTCTGTGCTCGGGGATGGCGAGCAGCGTAAAACCCACAGCTTTGCCACCTATGGGGTAGAGGGAAATGAAAATATGGCCGCCGATGGCCTGTGTATTCCTTTTCATGACGGGCATATCCGCCAGCTGCCACGCTTAACCCGTGGGCCATTCCGGTTTGCACGCTTTGCACATGAAACAATTGGCCTCGCGCGCCGGTATACGCAAAAGCCCTTTAAGCAGGCCATTATCTCGGCTTCTGCCTTAAGCTTGCTTTACCCTGCACAGGGCATTGCCGATTATCCCCGTGATGAATTTGTGGCCGATTTACTGGATGAGCAGGAAAAAGAAATTCGCGGCTGCTTTGCCCAAGGGGCAAGCAAAGTGCAGCTCGATTTTACCGAGGGGCGGCTCTCGGTAAAACTGGATCCAAGCGGGCAGATTTTACGCAGCTTTATTGATATTAATAATATGCTGCTGGATCGGTTCAGCCCTGAAGAGCGGCAAAAAATTGGCATCCATACCTGCGCCGGCAGCGATCATGATTCCACCCACAGCGCTGATGTGGATTACGCCGAATTACTCCCCAGCCTGTTTGAAATAAGGGCAGGGTGTTTTTATATTGCCCTGGCCTGCGAGAAAGACCCGGAAAGGGTGCTGAAAATTATTCAGCAATACCGTAAGCCTGATCAGGTGATTTTTGTGGGGGTGATCGACGTGATTAATCCGCAGGTTGAAACTGCCGAGACTGTTTGCGAAAGGGTATTGCAAGCCGCGCGTTATATCCCGCATCCCTATCTGGCCACCACCGATGATTGTGGCTTTTCACCTTTTTGTGATGACACCAGCACCAGCCGCGAAACCGCTTTCGCTAAAATTGCGGCCCGTATTGAAGGTACTGCGCTTGCGGCGCGGCAGTTAGGCTACGCCTGAGCCCATCGTGATTTTGCATAGCTACTCTTTGTTTGATCAGGCCGGCACTTTGCAGGATTGGAATGCTGTTTTTGCTGAAGAATTTGCCGCGGCAAAATTGCAGCCGGGCATGAGCATCGATGCGATTCTGACAGAGTGCCAGGCTGCGGTTTTATCCTGTGATGCAGGCCCGTTTTATTATTCCAATGCGGCGTTTTCAGCTGAAGGCGATGTGCAGCTGACGAGCAAAGGGCTGTTTGTGCGCATGGCCCAATTAAGCCGGGTGCTGGTGGCAGATCATGCCAGCCTGCTGCGCTCGGCCGCGATGCAAATGTCGAATACCATTGTGGCCGAAAAAGCCAGCCAGGAGGACGCTTTGCGGCGGGCTAAAGCAGAGGCCGACGCGGCAAATCAAGCAAAAAGTCAGTTTCTGGCCACCATGAGCCATGAAATTCGTACCCCGCTCAATGGTATTTTGGGCATGGCGCAGCTGCTTTTACTGGATGATCTGGAGAAAGAAGAGCGGCTGAGTTACGCGCAAATTATTTTGAAATCAGGCCAGAGCTTATTAACGCTGCTTAACGATATTCTGGATTTATCCAAAGTAGAGGCGGGTAAATTTGAGCTGAACAGTGTGGTGTTTGAGCCGGAAAAGCTCTTAGACGATGCGCTTTCCTTGTTTGCTTATAGCCTGATGCAAAAAAATATCAGCGTACGCCGCAACTGGCTTCAGGCCGCAGACAGGCCACGCTATCTGGGCGATGCACTACGTTTACGGCAGATGTTGGCTAATTTGCTGGGTAATGCCGTGAAATTTACAGAATCCGGCACGGTGATGGTGGAGGCGTATGAAAGCCAGCGTGATGGCGATCATGCAATGCTGATGTTCAGGGTGTCTGATTCGGGTATTGGTATCAGCCCGGAGCAGCAACTGGCGTTATTTCTGCCTTTCTCTCAGGTTGATAATAGCAATACCCGTAAATACAGCGGCAGCGGCTTGGGGCTGTCTATTGTGCGTGAACTGGCCCGCCTGATGGAGGGCGAGGTTGGCGTAGAGAGTGAGCCGGGTAAGGGCTCCTGCTTCTGGTTTTGTGTTCGGGTAGCGCTGGATTTTTCTGAGCCAGCCGCTTTGCCCTCCAGTGTGGTATACGAAAGCCCTGCAGCAAAATGCACCTTGCCTATTCTGGTGGTGGACGATAATCCGCTCAATTTGACCGTGATAAAAACAATTTTATCCAAGCTGGGCTTCGCTCTGGAGCTGGCTCAGGATGGCCGCGAAGCGATCCGGAAATTTAGCGATGGCATAAAGCCTGCCCTGATTTTTATGGATTGCCAGATGCCCGATATTGATGGCTTTGAAGCAACCCGGCAGATCAGGCAGATAGAAATCGCGGCGCATCGCCCCCGCATCCCCATTATTGCTTTAAGCGCAGGCGTATTTGAGCAGGATCGCCAGCAATGCCTTGATGCGGGCATGGATGATTTTCTTGCCAAACCCATTCATATCGATGCCCTGCAAGCCATGCTAAAAAAATGGCTGGCTGCCTGAATATCACTTGGTTTTACTTGCCTGTGAAAGCTTAGCCAGTGGGGTATTTATCTGAACATGACCCCACCCTGGTTTTGTAAGGTGGATGCTTACTGTTTGCAACCATGCGGCAATATGACTTTGTTTGCGCTTTGAATTATGGCGTAACCGGCGGGCAGCGTGGTATAAGCTAAATGATCAAAATCTTACAGAAAACATAATGAATTTGCGGGAATTGGCTCTGCTGTTGAATTTATCGCCAACGACGGTAAGCCGTGCCTTAAATGGCTTTTCTGATGTCAGCGAAAAAACGCGGCTAAAAGTAGCCGCAGCGGCAGAGCGCCATGGCTATCGCCCCAACAGCACCGCCCGAAAACTGGCGCTGGGCCGCACAGATTGCGTGGGCATGATTTATCCGCTGCAACCCAATGATTTAAATGATCCCGTTTTTCATGCCATCGTCGGCGGGATGACCGATCAGTTTAATGATGCCGGCATCGATCTGATGCTGATTTCGGCAGACAATCACAATGAGCTGCAAACCTATCAGCGCATTACCGCCGGGCACCGGGTAGACGGGCTGATTGTGGCGCGTACCTGCGTGTTTGATGAGCGTTTACGCTATTTGCAATCGTGTCAGTTTCCTTTTGTAGCGCACGGCCGCTCGCAAATGGATGCGCCTTATCCCTGGTTTGATTACGATAACGAAGCCGGTACACGGGCAGCTGTAGAGCGCCTGCTGGCCTTGGGGCATAAGCGAATTGCCCTGATTTCTGCCCCCCTGGCGCTTAATTTTGCCATGCAGCGCAAACAAGGATTTGTAGCGGCGATGCAGGCAGCAGGGGTGACGGTGGAATCCAGTTTATTGCAAGAAGGCGCGCTGACAGCGCAAATGGGCGAGGCTTTAATGCACCGCCTGCTAAAACTCAGCCAGCGCCCGACGGCGGTGATTGTTGATAACAATTTGGCCGCTATGGGCGTGCTGGCCGCACTCAGGCAGGCCGAGCTGAGGGCGGGTACGGATATTTCGCTGATTGTATTTGGTGGCGTAGCAACAGAGCTGGCCATGGGGCAAAACATTACCGCCATCCGCCAGCCCGACCCGCGCGAAGCGGGCATCACCCTGGCCTTGCTGATGCTAGCAAGGCTGAGAGGGGAAGACCCCGCATCCTTACAAGTGCTCTGGCCAACGCTATTGCAGCCGGGTACGAGTGATCAGGCTTGTTTGGTTTAACGCTGCCGTAGCCTAAATTTTAAAAAAACCATGTGGTTTTTTAGGGAATTGCGCCCTGTTTCTGCCCGATTTGTAATGCATAACCCGTTTTATTGTCTGCCCGTCTCTTTTGTAAGGAGGCGGGCATTTTTATTGCTCTGAGCTAGGGTCTGTTGACGTTTCATTCACGGCTGCGTTTGGCCCAGTTTTGGGGCTGAACAAGGAGAAAATTGCGACATGGTACGAGTACCATGAGCGATTTTTAACGCAGTTCCGCCCCAAAAATGGGCTAAACCCGAAGGGCTGAGCCGGAAAATGGCCATTCACTGCGTTATGCACCTCGACAATAAGCAGTTATTGCCTTCGCCCTCATGCCTTGTGCCTGGCCGTTTTCCGGCTCAGCGCAATTGTGAATGAAACGTCAACAGACCCTAAGGCTGCGGCGTAAATAAATAGCCGTTTTAATGATGTGTGAATACTGTAAATAAGGTTATCAATGTAGTTTACAGTATGTAGTGCCCTGGATTAACTTACGAAAAATCAAATCCAAACCGCTTTGGAAAATGTTGTTTGGTTTGTTTTTATCGCTTTCAAACTGTTTAAAACAAATAAAACAATGGATTGAAAGCGCTTTTGATCTGCCTTGCCAATATGATTTGCTGTTTTGTAGCGATTTATTGATTTACTACAAGGTGGCTTATTCGTTTTAGCTGCATGGCCGTACCTATACAGGGGAAAGATGAGATGAAGTTCAAATCAGTAAATCAGATTTTTGCACCGGCAAAGTTAGCGCTGGCCGTTTGCGGCCTCGGGCTGGCAGGCAGTGCACTGGCAATGCCGGTCGATTTTCATGGCTATGCGCGCAGCGGTATTGGCTCTAATGCCACAGGTGGCGGATCGCAATCCTGTTTTCAGCTTGATGGTGCAGGCTCTAAGTATCGCCTTGGCAATGAGTGCGAAACTTACGCCGAGTTTGCAGTGGGCGGTAATGTGTTTGAGAAAAAAGAAACCGGCACGCGCTTTAGAATTGAATCGCGCCTCGCGGTTTCTGCCAAACAGTTTCAGGATTGGGAAAGTGATTCAGGTAAATCTGCCGAGTTTGCTTTCCGTGAAATGTATGTCACGGCTGAAGGAGTAGGCTTGGGTGAAAGCAAGCTGTGGGTGGGTAAGCGTTTTTATGATCGCCAAGATGTGCATATCAATGACTTTTACTTCTGGGATAACTCCGGCCCTGGCGCAGGTATTGAAAATGTAGACGTGGGTTTCGCCAAATTTGCCTACGCATGGCGTCAGAATACCGTCACTACATCGGACACCAGTATTGAAAACCTGGATCGCAAAATTGGCGTATCCGGCCACGATTTCCGCCTCTCTGGCATTAAAGTGAACCCCAATGGTGAGCTGACGGTGGGCGTTGATTTGCGCTTTGCCAATAAAGCCGACAAAGATCAGGGTAAGGCCACCGATGGCTTTGGCTTGAATCTGATGCACACTCAAAATGGCGTATTTGGTGGCTTTAACAAGATCGCCTTGCAATATGCCAAGGGCAATATCTCCAGCTTTGCGGGTGGCTACCCAAATGTAAACGCCGATTCGGGCGATAAAGCCTACCGCGTGGTTGAGCAGCTGATGTGGCAGCCAGAAAACAGCCGCTACTCTGGCATGATGGCGGCCATCTGGCAAAAAACGGACCCGGCTGCGACAGGCAAGGGCCAGACCTGGATGTCGTTCGGCGTGCGCCCGACTTATATGTTTACCGATAACCTGGGTGCGGCCATTGAAGTGGGCTACGACCGTGTTAAGCCAGAAGAAGGCGATGCCCGTAATCTATTAAAAACCACCGCAGCGTTCTTGGTGCAGCCAGAAAAAGGCTTTTTCAGCCGCCCGCAACTGCGCTTTTTTGCAACTTACGCTAAGTGGGATCAAGCCGCGCAGGATGCGGCTGGCCTGAAAGCGGTGAACAACCCGCTATCGGCCAATGGCCCGTTTGGCAATGATAAAAGCGGCTTCACCTTTGGCGCTCAGGCCGAAGTGTGGTGGTAAGTTGGGCTGGCTCAGTCTTAAATAAGATTTAAGTGCTAAGTCAGCCCGAGCAGTGTGTTCAGGCTGGCTTAGCGTGTTGAACCCCTCCGGGCTTTGCCTGGAATTCTAAAATGGATTGAGTCATGCTCAAGACCGATCGTGAATGGTGGCGTGGTGCTGTCATCTATCAAGTTTATCCACGCAGCTTTGCAGATGCCAATGCCGATGGCGTGGGTGATTTGCAGGGCTTGCTCGGCAAATTGCCCTATATTGCCGCGCTGGGGGTGGATGCGGTCTGGATCAGTCCGTTTTTTAAATCGCCAATGAAAGACTTTGGCTACGATGTGTCCGATTATTGTCAGGTTGATCCGCTGTTTGGCACGCTGGCCGATTTTGATGCCGTGCTGGCCAAGGCGCATCAGCTGGGCTTAAAAGTAATGATCGATCAGGTGCTCTCGCACACCTCAGATCAAAACGCCTGGTTTGCGGACAGCCGACAAAGCCGCACAGGGGATAAAGCCGATTGGTATGTGTGGGCCGATGCCAAGGCCGATGGCTCTGCGCCAAATAACTGGCTGTCTGTGTTTGGTGGGCCGGCCTGGACTTGGGATACCCGCCGTTGCCAGTATTATTTGCATAATTTCTTAAGCAGCCAGCCGGATTTAAACTTCCATTGCCCTGCCGTGCAGGATGCCATTTTAGAAGCGATTCGTTTCTGGCTGGCGCGTGGCGTGGATGGTTTCCGTTTTGATGCGTGTAATTTCCATTTCCATGACCGCAAGCTGCGTAATAATCCGCCCGCTAAAAGTAAAGATACCAAGACGGTTAGCCCGGATAATCCTTACGGCTTTCAGGCGCATGTGCATGATAAATCCCAGCCGGAAAATATCGCTTTCTTAAAACGCGTGCGTCTGCTGCTGGATGAATACGGCGCAATGAGCGTGGGTGAAGTAGGCGATGATGATAGCCTGAAAGTGATGGCCGAATACACCACAGGCGGCGATAAGCTGAATATGGCGTATAGCTTTAATCTGCTGACCAAAGACTTTACGGCTGCGTATATCCGCAAGCAAATTGAAGACCTTGAAAAGCGCATTGGCGACGGCTGGGGCTGCTGGTCGATTGGCAATCATGATGTGATGCGCGTGCTCAGCCGCTGGGGCAATAACAGCCAGAACCCACGATTTTCGCGCAGCATGCTGGCAATGCTGCTGTGTTTCAGAGGCTCGGCTTGCCTGTGGCAGGGGGACGAGCTGGGCTTGCCCGAGGCCGATATTCCCTTTGAGCTATTGCAAGATCCTTACGGCATTGCCATGTGGCCGGAATTTAAAGGCCGCGATGGCTGCCGCACACCGATGCCCTGGCAGCATGATGCCGCCGCTGCGGGCTTTAGTACCGGCGCTCCCTGGTTGCCGGTGCCTGAATCACACCAGCAGCTGGCCGTCAGCACGCAAGAGCATGACCCAGAATCCACCTTAAATTTCTATCGTCGATTTATTGCTTGGCGTAAGACGCAAGCCGTGCTTTGGCAGGGCGATATTCAGTTTATGGATGCACCCGAGCCGCTGCTGGCCTTTAGCCGCAGCTTTAATGGCGAGCGCTGGCTGTGCGTATTTAATTTATCTGAAAGTCGTCAATCGCTGCCGTGTAAAGACAAGCTCACGCTGCTGGCCGATGCGGGCCTGAGTGGCACAAGTATTAAGTCAGGCGTGATTGAGTTTGATCATTGGGGCGCGCTGATTGCCCGCGCAGAGGCGTAAGGTATGGCTACTGTTTCATTAAAAGGCATTAAAAAAGCGTTTTCTTCGGTGTACACCCTGCATGGCATCGATTTAGAAATCAAAGATGGCGAATTTATTGTGTTTGTCGGCCCATCGGGCTGCGGTAAATCGACCCTGCTGCGCACGATTGCGGGCTTAGAAGACATCACCGATGGTGAAATGTGTATCGATGGCCAGCGCGTGAATGAGCTGCCGCCGGTAAAACGCGGCATATCCATGGTGTTTCAGAGCTACGCGCTGTACCCGCATATGGATGTGTTTGAAAACCTCGCCTTTGGCCTAAAGCTGGCGGGCATGAAAAAAGCCGAGTACACGCCGCTGGTAGAGCGGGTGGCTAAGGTCTTGCAAATCGAGCCTTTATTGCATCGCAAGCCGCGCGATATGTCCGGCGGGCAGCGGCAGCGGGTGGCGATTGGCCGGGCCATTGTGCAAAAGCCCAAAGTGTTTTTGTTTGACGAGCCGCTGTCTAATCTGGATGCCTCGCTGCGGGTGCAGATGCGGATCGAAATCGCCCGTTTGCACCGCGAGCTGGGCAGCACCATGATTTATGTGACCCACGATCAAACCGAAGCGATGACGCTGGCCGACCGGATTGTGGTGCTGCGTGCCGGGCAGGTAGAGCAGGTTGGCACGCCAACCGAGTTGTATTACCAGCCGGATAATTTGTTTGTAGCGGGCTTTATCGGTTCGCCAAAAATGAATACTTTAAGCGCCAGGATTGCCGCTATTGATAAAGATAGCGTGACGGTGGCCTTAGCAGATGGCAGCCAGCTTGCGGTAACGGTGGATGCGGCAGGCGCAAATATTGGTGACGAAGTCACCGTGGGTATACGTCCTGAGCATTTAAAAATCTCAGCTGCGGCGGGCAGTAATGCGCTGAGCGGTATTACGCTGGCGCTGGAGCAGCTGGGCGAAGCATCGATGTTGTATTTAGAAGTACCCGGTATGCGGGATACCTTTGTGGCCCGTATGCCTGCGCTGTATAGCTCGAAACCGGGCGAGCGCAGCGTGCTGCACTTTAAGCCGGAGCACGGGTTTTTGTTTAAAGCCGATGGCAGCGCAATGCGCCGCCTTCACCCACTGGCCGAATAATCATTTGGCTTTTTAAAAATTGCAGCTTTATTTTGCTTGCGCCGGGTATTTCTCTGGCAAGGGCTTTGCTTGGTTTTTTGGAGGGTTTATGAATACAACACGCCGCCAGTTTGGCAAGTTTGCAGTTTCTGCCATCGCAGCTGCAGTCGCGATTTCTTTTGCCGGGCCTGCTTTTGCTGCAGACAAGCTGGTGATTTGGGTGAATGGCGATAAGGGCTATAAGGGCATCGAGCAGGTGGGTGCAGCGTTCACTAAGGCCACTGGGGTAGAGGTGGTGGTGGAGCATCCCGAAGATGCGCCTTCTAAATTTCAGCAAGCGGCCGCTGCGGGCAAAGGCCCGGATATCTGGATCTGGCCGCATGATCGCCTTGGCGAGTGGATGACGGCAGGCTTACTTAGCCCGATTACGCCATCCAAAAAAGTGCAGGCCGAGATCGATCCGCTGGCCTGGAAAGCCTTTACTGTGAATGGTAAACAATGGGGTTACCCGATTGCCATTGAAGCACTGGCGCTGATTTACAACAAAGACCTCGTACCTGTGCCGCCTAAGAGCTTTGATGATGTGATGGCGTTGGATAAAAAACTGGCCGCTCAGGGCAAAAAAGCCATTCTGTGGGATTACGGCGAGCCTTATTTTAGCTGGCCATTGCTGGCAGCAGGCGGTGCTTATGCCTTTAAGCCTAAGGGCGATGGGTCTTACGATGCGAAAGATATGGGCGTCAACAATGCCGGTGCGATTGCGGGCTTAGAAACCATTAATAAAATGATTAAAACTGGCGTCATGCCAAAAAGCGCCACTTACGCTGATATGGAAGCCGGTGTAAATCAGGGCAAAATCGCCATGATGATCAATGGCCCTTGGGCTTGGGATAATCTAAAAAAGAGCAAAATCAACTGGGGCGTAGCGCCGATTCCATCGATTAATGGCAAACCGGGCGCACCGTTTGTGGGTGTATTGGGTGCCATGCTAAATCGCTCATCCAAAAATAAAGAGCTGGCGGTGGAGTTTTTAGAAAACCATATGCTGACCGTGCAAGGCCTTAAAACCGTGAATGCCGATGTGCCCTTGGGCGTGCCTGCTAATAAAGTGTTCTTTAATGAGCTGAAATCTGATCCGGCGATCAAAGCTTCGATGGAATCCGCCAAAGCGGGCCAGCCCATGCCTAATATCCCGGAAATGGGCCGCTTCTGGGCCTCATTAAAATCAGCACTGCAAAATGTAACGCAAGGCCGCCAAACCCCTAAGCAGGGTCTGGATGCTGCAGCGGCACGGATTGTTAGCAAGTAAGGCATGATTTACCGCGTTGAGATGGGGTAGGGCGCGGGAAAAAACTTGCAGGGTGGGCATAAAAATGGGCTCACCCTGCATTTTGTATTTTTTATCATTTGCAGATTTGCGTACTTATTTAATAGCAAGGGCGCAGCTGGTTTTTGCGCCGAAGGAAAATAAAATGGGCGAATTGAATATGCGCTGGCTGCTGGCTTCGCTGGGTGGGGTGTTGCTCATGGCGGGATTGTGGCTGCTGCTGGGCGTTTATCAGGCAGGGCATACGCTGAGCGCCGTGGGTGGTTTGGTGGTGATGGCAGCCAGCGCCTGGGTGTTTTTATCGCCCAAGGCTTACGCTTACCGCTATCTCTATCCGGGTGTGGTGGCCGTGCTGGTGTTTATTGTTTTCCCTGCCGTGTATACCGCGGGCATTGGCTTTACTAATTACAGCTCGACTAATCTGCTGAGTTTTGATCGCGTAACGGCCTATATGCTGAGCGAAACCACCACGGCAGATGGCGCGGGCATGGCGTTTTCTCTGCATCAGGCTGGCGGGCAATACCGGATTAAATTAAGCGATGAAGCAGGGCAGAGCTGGGTTTCTCCACCCTTTAAATTACAAGACAACAAGCCACAGCAGCTGCAATTGCAAGCGCTGGGCACAGAAAACCTGCCCGAAAAAGAATCAATCAAAACGGTGATTGCCAAACAATCAGCCTTAAAAGCGCTGCGCGTCACTTTACCCAATCAAACTCAGCCATGGCGTTTAAGCAGCCTCAGCCAGTTTTCGCCCACCCAGCTTTTATATCAAAAGAACGCCGACGGCACACTGCTTAATACCCAGGATGGCAGCCTGATTAAGCCCAATTTTAAAACTGGCTTTTACGAAACCGCCGCAGGTGAAAACCTGATTCCGGGTTTTAAAGTGAATGTGGGTTTTAGTAATTTCACGCGGATTTTTGCCAGTGACGATTTCCAAGGGCCAATGTTTAAAATCTTTGGCTGGACTGTGTTATTCGCTTTTCTGACCGTGGTGTTTACCTTTGTGGTGGGCATGGTGCTGGCGGTGGTGCTGAATTGGGAAGCGCTGCGTTTTCGTGGGGTTTATCGCACGCTGCTGTTTTTGCCTTACGCCGTGCCGGGCTTTATTTCGATTTTAGTATTCCGGGGCTTATTTAATGAAAGCTTTGGTGAAATCAATATGGTGCTTAACGGCCTGTTTGGCTTGCGGCCCGCATGGTTTTCCGATCCATTTAATGCCAGGGCGATGATCTTAATTGTAAACACCTGGCTGGGTTATCCTTACATTATGCTGCTGTGCTCCGGCTTGATTAAATCCATCCCCAGCGATTTATACGAAGCATCGGCCATTAATGGCGCAGGCCCGCTGACTAATTTATTTAAAATCACGCTGCCGCTAATTCTCAAGCCCATGATGCCGCTCTTGATTGCCTCATTTGCGTTTAACTTTAATAACTTTGTGCTGATCAGCTTGCTTACCGATGGCAGGCCAGATTTTATTGACAGCAAAGTGCCAGCAGGCACCACGGATATCTTGGTTTCATACACTTATCGCCTGGCGTTTCAGGATTCGGGGCAAAATTTTGGCTTGGCTGCGGCGATTTCTACGGTGATTTTTGCGCTGGTAGCGGTGCTGTCGTTGATTAACTTAAAACTGACCCGTGTTAATCAAGAGGAGAAACGATAATGGCCATGGTGCTGGATCGCTCACATAAATGGCGGGTGCTGGGCGCTCACCTTGCGCTGATCGCCTTTTTGCTGCTGATTTTATTTCCGTTTTTTATGATTATTTCCATCTCGCTGCGGCCGGGTAATTTTGCGGCTGGCAGCCTGATTCCTGACACGATTAGTCTGGAGCACTGGAAGCTGGCGCTGGGCTTTAGCTATATGGATGGCGATGGCGTCTTGATTAAGCCGCAATTCCCAGTGCTGCTGTGGTTGTTTAACTCGGTGAAAGTGGCGTTCATCAGCGCGGGGGTGATCTTGCTGTTGTCTACCAGCTGCGCTTATGCCTTTGCCCGGCTTAAATTTCGTGGCCGAGTGTTTGGCATGAATGCGCTGCTGCTCTTACAAATGTTCCCCGCTGTGCTGTCCTTGGTGGCTATTTACGCCATCTTTGATGAAATTGGCAACTATGTGCCATGGCTGGGGATTGATACCCACGGCAGCCTGGTGCTGGCTTACGCCGGTGGCATTGCCCTGCATATATGGACGATTAAAGGCTATTTCGACACCATTCCGGTGGAGATCGAAGAAGCCGCCAGAGTCGATGGCGCCAGCGCGTTTCAATCGTTTCGCTATGTGCTCTTGCCGATGGCCGTGCCGATTTTATTTGTAGTGTTTTTGCTGGCCTTTATCAGCGGCATCATCGAATACCCCGTGGCATCGGTGCTGCTGCACGAGCAGGATAAAATGACGCTGGCGGTGGGTTCCAAGCTTTATCTCTACACTCAGAATTACCTGTGGGGCGATTTTGCCGCAGCCGCCATCCTGTCTGGCCTGCCGATCAGCCTGCTGTTCCTATTTGCCCAGCGCTGGATGGTATCCGGCCTGACTTCGGGTGGGGTGAAGGGCTAGTCGTGTTAGTGCTTCGTTTTTATGTCAGGGGTGTTTACCGCTGAGCTGCGTGTTTCTAATGAGCCACCCAAGTTATTGGGTGGCTCATTTTTTTGGTCCATTGCTTTGCCAGCAGTGTGTGCTCTAAAGTGGCTGTAGATGGATATTTAAGTTTTTGATGCCATCGCTTCCCCATTTTGTGAGCAGGTTAGATGATGGTTTACAGATGCAAGTTGTCCGCCATGCTGTGCGCGCTGGTATTCAGCAGCAGCCTCTTTGCGGCCAGCCCCTGTCCGCGGCCTTTGGTGGTGGGGTGGGATACATGGCCGCCTTATCATTTTCAGGATGAAAAGGGCCGGATGCAGGGGCTGGCAGTGGAGGTGCTGCAGGCGTTGGCAAAGCGGGCGGATTGCCCTTTGCAGTTTGCAAAAATGCCTTGGAAGCGGACTTTAAATGAGCTGGCGCAGGGCAGGGCGGATGTGGCGATGGAGGTGCTGAAAACGCCGGAGCGCGAACGCACAATGTTGTTTTCTCTGGCCTATCGCCCAAGCAGTGTGCATTTTTTTGGGCGTAAAAAAGACGGGCGCTGGTCTTTTAATACCCTGGCCGAATTAAGTAAGCTTGGGCCTGTCATATTGGGGGTTTCCAATGGGGATAGTTATGGCGTGGCTCTGGATCAGTGGCTGAAAACGCCTCAAGCGGGCGTAACGGTGGATATTGCGCCCACGATGGCGATCAATTTAATTAAGCTTCAGCATGGCCGGGTTGATCTGCTGCTGGGCGATTTATTTGCCACTCAGGCGGCCATTTACGATTTAAAACTGGCCGATGAGCTGGCGCCGCTCGCCCAGGAGTGGCCGACACAGGAGGCTTATTTTGCCTTCAGCCGTGCCTGTGTCAGCCCGCAGGTTTTTCAGGCGTTTCAGCAGGCGCTTGAAGATCTGATCAAAGACGGTACTTTAAAGCAGATTCAACAGCGTTATCTTGTTAGCAGGCCTTAGCTGGGTGTGGCTTGATGTGAATTCAGTGTTAAAAAAAACCGGTTTATTCCAGCTTAAATTGCGAAACAAGCCTGTCCAGCTCTACAGCGCTGCGCTGCAGATCGGTTGAGAGCGCTGCGTTTTGGTCGGCGCGGGCGCTGTTGTCTTCGGCCATGCGGGCGATTTGTTCGACGCTTTGGGCGACGGTTTGGCTGGCTATTTTTTGCTCGGCCATGGCGGTGTTAATTTCAGCGGCGGCATCCAGCTCGGCCTTACTGCTGTCTTTGATATGGGCAAAGGCTTGAGTGGCTTTTTCTACACGCTGGCTGCCGCGCTCCATTTCCTGACGGGCAACATCCATGCCTTTGGCTGCGGCATCGGTGTCGCGCCGGATGGAGGCAACAAGGGCGGTGATTTCGCCGGTGGAAGACGCGGTTCTTTCGGCCAGTTTTCTGACTTCATCAGCGACTACGGCAAAGCCTCGGCCTTGTTCTCCTGCCCGCGCGGCTTCAATCGCAGCATTGAGCGCCAGCAAATTAGTTTGTTCGGCAATTTCTTTAATGACCTGCACAATGCTGCCGATTTCCCCTGAGTGTACTTTCATGCTGTCCACATTGCCGCCTAGCGTTTCCAGGTTGGCCGATAACTCGATAATCTCGTGTAAGACGTCTTGCATCAGCTGCTGCCCCTGATTGACTTCATTTTGGGCGGTGTGTGCTTGCTGCTCGGATGAGGCTGCATGCTCTGATACGGCAGAAATACTGACCGACATTTCTTCGATGGCGGCGGCCATTTCTCCCGATGCATTGGCTTGGGATAGTGAGGCTTCGAGCATGGCGTTGGCATTGCCATTGAGCTGCCGCGCGGCACTCGCTACGGCCTGCGTATTGTGGTGGATATGTTGAATAATCTGCCGCAGGCTTTGGGCCATGGTGTTAAAGCTGTCTCCAACTTCGGATAGCTCGTCTTTTACATCGAGATGAACCAAACGGGATAAATCACCCTTGGCAAAAGCTTCGGCCTCGTGGCGCAGTTGTTTAACCGCACCGTGAATAGAGAGATAAGTCCCCATAAAAAGATAGGCGCCAAGTATCAGCATAAATGCCGCAAGGCCGAGCATTATTTGTCGATCGGATTGAATACTTTGCTCACGTTTACTTAATGAGGCGTTAATTGACTCAAAAATATGCGTGGTTATGGTGTTCATTTGCCCAATGGAGGCGGTCAGGCGGGCAAAGTGGGCTTTAGGCTCCACACTGATTTCGGCGCTTGAAAATTCTTTAAGTAAATAAGCATGGTCGGAGTGCATCAGCTCGGCCAATGCCTTACCTTCGGTTTGAAGGTTGTTTGCGCTGGTGCGAGCCAGTTTTTCTGTTATAGGGCCAGCGGCAAGCGCCATGATGGCCCCTAGCGTATTCATTTGAGTCATTTCTTCCGCCTTGGCGGCCTTACTCGCGGCTAGGCGCACGCCAATTCCCCGCGCTTTGGCGAGTGCTTCGGTCGCGGGAATCAGCTGAGAGAAATACACATCTTGCAGATAGTAGCTATCTGCTTCTGGATCGAGTGTCAGGCCAGAAACATGGGCGATATCTCCGGCCATTTTGATGGTTTGATTGATCGCTTCGGTGTGGCTTACAAAGTTTTCGGCAGGTTTACTTTGTTTCCAGCCGCTGATAAGCGATTCTAATTGTGATTTTAGCTGCGCCCAAGGGCTGCTTAAGCGAGGAAAATCGTTTTGCTTGATTAAGGTGTCTGTGTTTTGAATGGCCGTGGTCAGTTTTTGTTCGGTAGCCTCAATATCAGGCCCAAAGTCTGTTTTGCCTTGCAAATAAGAGGAGCTGAGGCCGCGATGGCTTTGTGCCAAGGTCATCACATCGCGAAGTGCTGAGGCATATTGCAAGCCTAGATGCTCGGTGCGGGCGGTGGCGATGTCTCGGTTAAAGCCCAGTAAAATCTGGCTTAGCATATAGATGGTGGGGATGGCTAAAACAAAGGCAGTCAAAATAAATTTCTGTGCAAAGCGCAGTTTTGACACAAAGCGAATCACAGGGATAAAAAGTACTTTCATTGGAATAATCCATTTACAACAACATCTTAAGTGTAGTTGACAGCTCTTTCTGTTTAAAGGGGGATAAGCGCCATATAAAAGATGATTAAGGTAAGTTTGTGCCTGGATTAATCTACAGATTGCTTGCGTATTGCTGAGGTAGTGTTCAGGAAAATACAGGGCAGAAGAAGGGGGTGAAAGAGCGCTTTTTCACCCCCGTCTGCTTAAGCCCGGCTGACGGTATTGCCCGATACTTTCATCTGTACGGTGGGCCCGCCTTTGCGGCTGGCCACTTTAGCGCTTTCTGTGCGAATTGCAGGTTTCATCTGGCCATCCATATGGCCGTTGACCACGCCAAGAATGGTGGCGCTGGCTAAATCAAAAAGCAAATTGAGCTGTGCATTGCCGCCCACATGAATATGGTTAATCCCGCTTGTGCCGGGGGCAGAGCGCCCATCCGCCGTTTTATTGAAAACCATACGCACTGCCTGCGCCATTTGTGCGTCGCTGCCTTCAATCTCGGCTGCGGCCTGCTGATGCACCTGGCCCAAAGATTGCTCAGCCGGGCGATAAGGGCTGCCCCATGGTGTATCTGTTTTTTGGGCTACCCAGCGGATATTGTCTTCGGTGGCGCGATCCGGATAAGCAGAGCGAATCGCTTCTTCGATTTTTACCCTGATGGTGTTCTGATGAATTGCACGGCTGGATGCGGCATGCCGGCGAAGCCATTCCAGATTAGGGTGGTCTTTGAATCTATTAAATTGAATCGGAGTGAATGCCATACGAGTAACTCCAGAAGGTATTTCAATTAAATAAAGGGAAATGCAGGAGTGTATTGTTATAAAAGTATATGACAGGGGTGTCTGTCAGGTAATTAATTTAGTTTTATTAAAAAATCAGCAGATGATGAGTGCTTGATTTAATTGGCATATTTATATTTAATTAAACAGGATGCTAAAAATAAGATTCGGCGAGCTCAGATTAAAAGTGTGATTATTAAAACTTACAAATTAGGGTGAATTTATAGCCTGCAGATATTTAAATTGGCAGCCTGGGCTTGCTTAAATCGGTGCTGTTTTTATGCTGTGTAAATTTCCCTCCATACTGCTTTATTATTGCCTAGGCTGGATGCTGTGGCCTGATTGGGATTAACTGCATGGATCCGCTTTATTTTTCTCACGCTAAAGCTTGTCAGCTTTTATACCTGCACCATTTGCAAACGCGGCGCGAGGCTTGGCATGCATTCAGCCAGTCGGGGATTAACTGGTTTATGTACCGGCGTGATGGCGAGGGGGTGGTTCTTAATCCGCAAACGGGCTTAATCTGGCAAGAAATGACTGAGGCAGGGCCGCAGCTGGATTTGCCCCGTGCTCATGCAAAAGTGCGGCAGCTTGAATGGGCAGGGCTGGCCAACTGGCGCTTACCCACACGAGCCGAGCTGATTGATATTGCCTATGCGCCTGGTTTTCCGCTTTGCGAAGAACACGCTTGGTTTGATTGCCCGCTGTGGCTTTACGACAAAGGCTGCTTATACCTGGATCAGCCCGATGAATTTATGGGGCCGGATGGCGCGGCCAATATGATTGCGGTGGACGATACCCTCTGCGCAGATTGGCCGGGCAGCTATCCGCAGGGCCTGTTTGAGCTGGGCTGGACATGGCTGGGTGCGTGGACCAGTAATACACGTTTTCCAAAATCCAGCAAGTTTGATGCGGCGCTGACAGCGTGGAAAAAATGGCGCTCTTTAGCATCGTCAGAGAACGATGGTTTTCATGCTGTGAATAGCAATGCCACAGACTGGCCTGCTTTATTGCGTAAGCTGGATTACATCAGTACCCGCCTGCCGGACATCGACAGCAGTACTTTTTCTGACGCAGCCAAAGGCCTTTGGGAATTGTGGCCGGTGGCAGATGCCAAACACGCCAGAAGAATCGCTTTAAGCAATGACGGGCAGATGCGGGCACGCAATCCTGAGCTGGATATTCGTGACGCCAATGTGGCGATTGATTTTGGCACCAGCAGCACGGTGGTGGCGTTTAGAGAAGGCGCGCACGACCGCCTGCTGCGCATCGGCGAAAGTAATTTATGGGAGCAGCCGCAGGCCAGCGATTATGAAAACCCCACCGTGTTGGAAGTAATGGACTGGCAGGCGCTGATGGCGGCGTGGACCTCCGAGGTGTACCGCCCGCTGGTGGATTGGCGTGATATTCATTGTGCCCACGAGGCGCGCGATCATTTACGAGATAACAACACCGACCCCAAGCGTATCTCCAGTATTTTTAGCCGGATGAAGCAATGGACTCAGGATGAGTTTGCAACGCGCATCAGCGATCAGATCCATCAGGAAGAACGCATTCTGCCTCCATTTAAGTATTATCCATGTAAAGAAGTGGATGATGTTTACGCCGATTTCAACCCGATTGAGCTTTACGCCTGGTTTTTGGGGATGTTTATAAACTGGCGGCAGCGCGGCATCTTCCTGCGCTATTACATGACTTTCCCCGTGAGCTTTCCGCACGACATCAAGGAAAAAATCCTCAGCGCTTTTCATCATGGCCTGCAGCGCAGCCTGCCCGAAAGCCTTGTTTACGGCCCGCATTTTACTCAGTTCAGGGTTGAAGAACGCGGCTCAGAGCCTGCCGCCTATGCCGCTTGCGCGCTTAAAGCCCTGCAGCTTTCCCCCGGCGGCGGCGAGGGGCGGGCATTCGCGGTATTTGATTTTGGTGGCGGCACCACCGATTTTGATTTTGGCTATTATCGCCTGCCCGATGTGGCCGAGGCAGAGGCGGGCTGGGAAGAGGTGATCGAGCACTTTGGTGCGTCAGGTGACAGAATGCTGGGCGGCGAACAATTGCTTGAAAACTTGGCTTACATTACCTTTCGCCATAATCTGCAGCAGTGCCGTTTCCATAAAATTGCGTTTATCCTGCCACAAGACGCAGAAGATTTTGCCGGGTCGGATATGTTTTTGGAGAAAACCCGACCGGCACAAACCAATAGCATTGTGATGATGGGGCGTTTGCGCTCTTTTTGCGAAACCGGCAATTTGGAAGGGCTGATTGAGGGCGATATTTGCAAAATGCCGCTGTTAAACCGTGACGGGCAAAAGGTGGAAGTGGCGTTTCAGATTCCGCAAAGCGAGCTGCGCGATTATCTGCGGGCACGGATAGAGCGCGGGGCCATCGCTTTTTTTGCTGCCATGCAGGCGGCGTTTAACAGCCACGGCGGTATGCCCGCTGCTGTGGATGTGTTGCTGGCGGGCAATGCCTGCAGATCCCCGTGGGTGATGGAGCTGTTTGGCTTAAACGGCTCGCCCATTGGTGCGATTATGGCATTTGAGCAGCTGGAAATCTCGGTGCATCCGCCGCTCTTGGCCGACCCCGGCAACCCATGGCGGCCTACGGCCAAAACCGGCGTGGCGCTTGGGCTGCTGAGGCTTTGCCCGGGGGAAACACTGAAAGTGATTCACCGCTCGCGGCTGAAAGACGATGCACCGTTTTTATTTTCGGTAGGCAAGTTGCTAAATGGCGAGTTTGACCCCTGTCTGCCAGCACACGGTGCTTATGGTCAGTGGCACGAGGTGGGGCGGCCTATGGATGGGGTGTTTAATCTGGCCTACACCCATTCTCCCCGCGCCCGTACCGATCAGCGTATGGACAGAAGCGATCCTGATTTACGCTATAAGCGCATCGATTTTCCACAATGCAGCGAAGGGCAAAAAGTGTATTCCCGCGCCATTGCGCCTAATCTGATCGAAATCTGCCTTGCCCGCGATTTAAGCCATGGCGGGCAGCCAGAGCCAGCAAGTCATGTACAGCAATTGGCGCTGGCCTGATGGCCTTTTTATGATGAATGCTGAGCTGTTTTTCGTCGTAAAACGAACTTATCCAACTGCCATGCTAATCCGCCACCAATTAAATACATAAATAAATCATCGGGGCTGAAGGTGTTGCCAATCACAATATAAAGTACGCTGCCTTTTTGTAGTCCTAATAAATCAACCAGGTGGATATATTGCAGCCCTTCAACGATAAAACCAGCGGCAATGGCCATGATTGCGCTGCCTAATGGCGGGGTTCGCCATGCGCGAAAAACGGCATAGAGCAGTGCGATCACCAGAATATCCCCAAGGCTGCCGCGTATAAATCCATAGCCAAAAACACCACGGGCAATGGCGATTTCAAGTAAAAAAACCAGCAGTGCAATCAGGTAATAAACAGAGTGCTTCAACTTTATCGCCTTAATAAAAGGGGGAATAGAAAAATAGCGGTGGTAAGCGCATGGTTAATTTGTATTTCTTCGCAAGAAAACAAATAAATTGATTTACGGTGCATTTATGGCTGATTCGCACATGCCTGGCAGGGCTTGAAAAATATGCGTATTTCAAGTTCAATGACGACCCGTTTGGCATCTGTGCCATAAAAATATGCGAGTAAAATATGTCAGAAGAAAAAAAAGACCCTTGGCTCAATTACTTAGCACTGAGTACTGTTATTTTGGCGGTATGTGCAACCTTATCTACATTTAAAGGCGGAGGTTTTTCTACCCGCAGCATTATTAGCCAGACACAGGCATCGGATCAATGGGCGTTTTTTCAGGCTAAAAGTGTGAAGGCTAATTTGTATCAGCTGCAAAAAGAAAAACTGGCGTTGGATTTGCTGGCTCTGCCAGAGCAGGCTGCGCCAGAAGTAAGGCAGCGCTATGAGCATGTACTGGCGGATTACACTGAAAAAGTGACTAAGTACGAACAAGAGAAGGCGCAAATTCAGCAAAAAGCCAAGGCCTTAGAAGAAGAGCGTAACCAGGCGCAGCGCCATTCCAAGCCATTTGGTCTGGCAGTGATTTTTTTGCAAATTGCTATTTTATTAAGCTCAGTTGCGGGTCTTTTTAAGCGTAAGGCGATTTGGTACGCGGCCTGGCCAATGGGCCTGATTGGCGTATTTTATTTTGCCGACGGATTTTTTCTGTTTATGTAAAAAGGCTTCGGAGCAAAACCCGGCATCTGAGAGTCGTTTAAATCAGCCTGGGGGGTGTGGTACGCCTTCTGTAACTGTTAATTAAACAGCAGTTACAGAAGGCGTTTTTGTATGTGCAAATCCTTTCTTGTAATCTGTAAATTACTTACTTGTTTTTTTATGCTGTTCGTCTAAAAAATTTCTTTTGTTGACAGATTTGGCTTGTGGATCCGCTATAAAGAGCAGATCACCTGTTGATAAAGGATTGCAGCATGAATGCCCTTAGCATGGTTCAGAAGCTTTATATTGGCTTTGGTTTGATTGTGGCGGTGATGCTGATTTTAACGCTTACGACCGCCTTTAATTTGAATCAGCTGAATGAATCCAGCGAGGCGCGTCTGAAGAGTCAGCGTCTGATTGCCGAAAGTAATAATGTCTATGGCGATGTGGCCCGTGCCGCAGGATCGGTGCGTCAGTATGGCTACACGGGTGAAGCCAAAGTGCTTGCCACCTATCGCGCCTCAATTAAAAGCCTGCAGGAAAAATCGCTGCCCAGAATCCGTAAGGAAGCAGAGGGTGAAGCGGCGCAACTGGCACGCCTCGATAAAGTACAGGTGATGATCAATGCGTGGATAAAGGATTATGCTGATCCTTTTATTCAAAAACGCACTGAAATTAATGCCAGAAAAGCCACAATGGATGATTTGGCGGCGCTTGCAATTGCCTTGGGCAATAAAGCTAAAATTGCCCCTTTTGCCGATTTGCTTGATGAAATCACCAAAGACGCGACGGTAGCCAATGATGCCAATCAGTTGGCAAATGAGTCGATACGTAAAAATACAATTTTGTCTTTATGGCTGGGTACGCTGATTGCTGTGGTGATTTCGGTGATTTCATCCGTGGCGATTGGGCGTGGCATTGTTACCCGGCTGCATCATGCGGTTAGCAGCGCAAATGCTGTGGCGGGTGGCGATTTATATCAAAAAATTGAAACATCAGGGGGCGATGAAATCAGCGCACTGATGCGTGCTTTGGCGGGTATGCAGGCCAAATTGGTTGAGATTATCCGCTGTATTCAGAATAACTCGCAGGATGTGGCTGCCTCTGCAGAGCAGATTGCGGCCAGCTCGGGCCAGCTGGCCCATGCTTCCAGTGAGCAAAGCCATGCTGCAACGGCCATGGCAGCAATTATTGAAGAGCTGACGGTCAGCATTAATCATGTTTCAGATCATGCCAGAGATGCTCAGGTGCTTACGCGTGAATCGGGTTCTTTATCTGATCATGGCAGCGATGTTATTCGCAGCACGGTGGCCGATATTATTGGTATTGCTGAAACAGTTCGTCTTGCTGCAGCACGGATGAACGAGCTGGGTGGCCATGCGGATAAAATTTCATCTATCGTGAATGTGATTAAAGAGATTGCCGATCAGACTAATCTGTTGGCGCTGAATGCTGCCATTGAAGCGGCCCGCGCAGGGGAGCAGGGCCGTGGTTTTGCCGTGGTGGCAGATGAAGTGCGCAAATTGGCTGAGCGCACCAGCCAGTCGACAAGAGAAATTTCTGAGATGATCAGTCATATTCAGCTTGGCAGTCAGGAGACATTGGGCACGATGCAGCAAAGTGTGGATAAGGTTGAAAATGGCGTAAATACGGCTAATCAGGCTGGGGAGGCGATTGTGCAAATTCGTAATTCATCTGTGCGGGTGGTGGATATGGTGAGCGATATTTCGTCCTCTTTGCAGGAACAATCTGTTGCCAGCAATAATGTGGCAGGAAATGTAGAAAAAATAGCGCTGATGTCTGAAGAGAATAACCGTGCCATTGCCGAAACCTCCAGAGCCGCCCAGCAGCTTAAGGGGCTGGCCGAATCGCTGCAAAGATCGGTGGCTTTTTTTAAATTTGCCTGACCCAGGTATCGCTGTGTGTAAGCGATAACGGATATGAAAAATTCCACCACAGCCCTGCAGTGATGCAGGGCTGTTTGCATAGGAAAGATCAGGGCTGATTTAAAACGGGTTCTGGCAGAATACGCGGCTCTGAGGGCAGAAGAAGTGCCGCAGCCAGGGCAGACAGACCCGTCATCAGCCATACGCCGCCCCATGAACTGGCGGTGAGCAGGTAGGGAATCAGAAAAGGCGTGAGAAATGCAGCGGTAAAAATGGTTGTACCTGTTATACCCAGGGCTGTACCCGAATGAGAGGCGCCTGCCATGGTGGCAATTTCTGTGTAGGCAACGCCGTGCCAGGCATGAGCAAGTACACCGCTGATACAAAGCAGGATCATGGCCCAGAGCGCAGGAGCGTGGCTGAGCAGGGCAAGCAGCAGGGCGCTTATTCCTGTAAGCAGGCCAATGACACGAATCAGTTTGTTCCGATTTCGGTGCTGATCGGTATAGAGGCCACTCCATACCCGCATTGCTGCGCCACATAGCTGAATGCAGACTAATAAGACAGAAATACTGCTCAGGTTCAGTTGTTTCTCATCGTGCAAAAAAACACCGGCAAAGGTCAGTACGGCCATTTGGGGCACCGTGAGCAGGCCGCTTGCAAGGGCCAGACGCCAGATATCAAAGCGGAGCAGAGGGGATTTATGGCTAGATTTTTGCGGGGTGGGGTGTGTGCTGGCCGGCGCTTCATGCAAGTAACGCCATGTGGCAAAAGCGCTGATAAAACAAAAGAGTGCAAGGGTCTGAAATACGGCACCAAAGCCGGACTGATTGGCCAGCCAGGGAAGCAGTGCCGCGCCCAGTGCTCCGCCTGCGGGAATAGCGGTCTGACGCAGGCTCATAGCAAAGCCTCTTTTGCCGTCGCTGAACCATGTCATGACCGCTCTGCCGGATGAAGCATTCACGCTGGCACCCAGAGCGCCAAGCAGAATCAGGCTTAAGCCCAGAGCTTGTGCCGGGATAGGGTGATCCGGGGTCAGCGTAAGCGACATCAGAGCAAGCATCAGCCCCATCGAAAGCAACCCGCTTAATAGAACCAGCCGGTCACCCAGTTTGTCGGTGAGTAAACCCCATAAGATTTCAGAAAGCCCCACGCCCAGAGCCATGCAGGACAAAACAAAGCCAAGCTCAATAGTAGAAAAGCCGTATTCTGCCCTGATTAAAATCCCCAGCACCGGAATGCCGGCAAAGGTGGCGGCAAAGCTGGCTTGAGCGCCTGCTCCCGTGGCGAGTACCAGCCAGCGATGATTGGGCCCCAATGCGGGTTTGTTTGCAAAGTGGTGGTTCATTGTTTGCTCCTGATCGATATGCAAAAATAGTTTACATACTAGTAGGTACAGAAACAAGCGATGTTTGTGGTGTGTTAAAAAGGGTTATTTGCTTTTGTACCTACTGATTTGTACAATCAAGTTATGGATGCAAAAGAAAACTTAATTACAAGTGCCCAGGCTCTGCTTTGGGAGCGGGGCTATGTGGGCATGAGCCCCAAAGCGATTCAGCAAAGGGCAGGAGCGGGCCAGGGCAGTATGTACCACCATTTCAGCGGCAAAGCGGCGCTGGCATTGGCTGCGATAAAGCGCAGCGCGGCTGAAATGCAGGATCAGATTGATTCAGAGCTGAATTTTCAAGGCCCAGCGCTGGCCCAGATCACGGCTTTTTTGCAAAGAGAGCGGGATGTTTTACGCGGATGCAGGATGGGGCGGCTGGCCCAGGACCCGGATATTATTGCGCTTGAAGAGCTGCGCCAGCCCGTGGATGAGATATTTTCCAGGCTGCAGCAGCGCCTTATCGATGTGCTGAACAGGGGGCAGGCTAATCAGGAGTTCTTGTATGCGTTTGAAACCGCAGATCTTGCGGCCATGATCGTTTCTGTTTTGCAAGGCGCGTATGTTGTGGCAAGGGCTGAAAATAGCGAAGTGCCCTTTAAGCGGGCAATGAGCGGATTACTGTTTACGCTGGGTACTCTGACTAAACCGGCCAGTTAAGCCCATGCATCAAAGACGAAAAAACCACGAACTGAGTCGTGGTTTTTTTATTGCACAATCTGTTGTGCTTATGCAATGCGTGCGCTTGCCGGGGCAGAGGCATCGCTGGCATCAGCACGCAGGCTTGCAGGGGCTGAGGCATCTGCTGCATCGGCAACAATGCTGGCTGGCACTGAAGCATCATTTGCATCTGCACGCAGGCTTGCTGGTGTGGAAGCATCGGAGGCTTCAGCAACTACACTTGCCGGAACGGAAGCATCGTTAGCATCTGCACGCAGGCTTGCTGGTGTGGAAGCATCGGAGGCTTCAGCAACTACACTTGCCGGAACGGATGCATCATTTGCATCTGCACGCAGGCCAGCAGGAGCTGAAGCATCTGTTGAGCTTGCCCATGCTGCAGTAGCGGCGCAAGCGGCAAACAGGGTAGCGATTAGTAGATTCTTTTTCATGGGTGTTTCCTTGTGTGGTAAATGGAGGAACGATTACTCGTCCGATGTACTACATGTAGCAAACACCATGCCAGCTTTAAAACCTCTTTGTATTCAATGGCTTGTAATTTTTGTACCAAAGGCAGGGGCTTGATGTCTGTCGCCATTTCACGACAGCATAAAGAGCTGTTTTCTTAACTGATTGATTTGTATGAATAATTATTGTTGCTAAAGCCCGACGCACAGACGGCGATGCTTCTGAGCCGGGTGAAATGGGCCTTGGGCGGGGTTTTGCGAAGATTCAGGCGGGGCAGGCATTACTGTGTGCCTGCTATGAGCCAATAAGCATCTGTACAACTTCTTGCCATCAATTTAGCGCCACACCTCCCGCTTTTTTTAATGGGGGAGGGCATATCAGCTTGTGCAGATACTTATGGCCCTGAGTACTGCTGCAGATGACCGTGCCTATGAGCTGATATCTGCTTTAAAAGCCGCAGGGGCAAGATCGTGCTTTTGAAGCAGGCGGTAAAACTCTGTGCGGTTGCGATCAGCAAGGCGGGCAGCGTCGCTGACATTGCCGCCGGTAAGGCGCAGCAGGCGCTCGAGGTAATCCCGCTCGAAAATGCGTTTGGCTTCGGCCAGAGGCAGGATATCGGCTGATTCGCTGGCCATGGCTTTTTGCACCTGGGCCAGGGTGATAATCGGGCCGGTGGCCAGCACGCAGCATTGCTCAACTAAATTAGAAAGCTGCCGGATATTGCCTGGCCAGCTGGCCGTGCTTAAAAAGCTGAGTGCGTCGGCGGCAAAGTGGCAGTCGGTCTTGGCATAGCGCACCACCACTTGTTCTAAAAAATGCCTTGCCAGCAGGGGGATATCTTCCCGCCGCCCGGTCAGTGATGGCAGCGCCAAAGACACCACATTCAGGCGGTAAAACAAATCTTCCCGAAAAGAGCCATCCAGCAGCAGCGATTGTAAATCGCGGTGGGTGGCTGATAAAACGCGCACATTCACCGGCACGGCACGGCCCGCGCCAACCGGGCGCACTTCACGCTCCTGCAGAACACGCAGTAATTTAACTTGCAGCGGCTGCGGCATATCGCCAATTTCATCCAGAAAAATCGTTCCGCCATCGGCTTCTAAAAACAAGCCGTTTTGTTTTTGGTTTGCGCCGGTAAAAGCGCCTTTTTCATGGCCAAATAGCTCGCTTTCCAACAGGTTTTCCGGGATCGCACCGCAATTCACGGCAATAAAAGGGCGCTTGGCGCGCAGGCTGGCGCGGTGGATGGCCTGGGCCAGTACTTCTTTGCCTGTGCCGCTTTCACCCCGGATCAGCACGCTGGCATCGGTCACCGCCACCAGCCGTGCTTCGGCCAGCAGCTCGTCCATCACCGGGCTGCAGCTGATAAAACCGGCCCGCCACGCGTCGGCTTCCGCATGATCCTGGCTGGGCGGGCTGGCTAATACCAGGGCCTGGCTGACTTTATCCAGCAGTGCTTTACCATCAAAGGGTTTAATTAAATAGGCAAACATGCCGTGGCTGATCGCATCGATCGCATCCGGCACGGTGCCATGGGCGGTCAGCATAATCACGGGCAGGGCGGGGTAGCGGCGGCGCACTTCTTCAAACAGCGCCATGCCATCCATGCCGGGCAGCTTCCAGTCGCAGAGCAACAGATCTGCCCGCTGCACGGCCAGTGCATTAAGCGCCGCTTCGGCGCTGGCGGTGGCTTCTACTTCATAGCCTGCGGCAATCAGGCGTATGGAAACCAGACGTAAGAGATCGGGATCATCATCAACCAGCAAAATTTTATTGCTCATGGTTTTTTATTCCTTTCTAGCATGTCTTTTTCCATTTCTTTTAAGGCATCCAGCTTGGCTGCCAGATCATTTGCACGCTTTTGCTGCTCTTTGGTGGAGGCTGTTTGCTTATCTAGCAGGCTGCTCAGCCTTTTGCGCTCGGCAAGCTGGCTGGCCATCAGCTGGGCAAAGCTCTGGCTCACAGGATCTGTGATCTGGATGGCATCCAGCTGAGTTTGAATGCGGTTCAGATCAGCATGATTACTCATAAGCTGCTGAGCCAGCGCCTGCAATTTGTCGGCGGGCATTGCGCTGGCCGGTGCGGATGCAATTTCAGGCTTGCACGCAACAGCGGATGCGGCCACAGGCGGCGCGCTGACAGGGCCGGTGGTGGTGCAAGCATTAAGCGCCATGCAGCCCAAAAAAATGCTGAAGGGAATAGATAAAGGAATTGCGTCTTTCATGGTTGACCTTGTAGCTGCCAGTGCAGGCGAAAACAAGCGCCTTGCTGGCTGGGGATGAGTTCTACATCTCCGTGCATGAGCTGGGCAAAACTTCTGGCCATGGTCAGCCCAATGCCGGAGCCTGCAGATTCGCCCTCGGGGGCGGGGCCGCAGTGAAATGGTTCAAAAATGGATTCTGTCTCTTCGCTTGCAACGCCCGGGCCCTGGTCCTGGATTTCTATCCAGCTCTGCTGGCCGGTTTGTCCGTAAGAGATGGCAATTTCACCCTCTGGAGGGCTGAAGCGAATAGCGTTCAGCAGTAAATTATCCAGGATAATCCCCAGCTTGGCATGATCTGCGCTTGTCTGAATGGCCGCGCCGGATTGCCGGATACGCAGGGATTTTTTAGTCAGTAAAATGCGCCATTGCTGCAGGCGCTGAGCTAAGAATTGCTCAATCAGCAGGGGCGAGATTTCCAGCCCGGCAGACAGCCAGCGCCCTGCATCATGCGCCAAAAGCGCGTCCACACGCTGCCTTAAGGTATGCACATTGCTTTGTACCATGGCGCTGATTTCTTTTTGCTGCTGGTTTAAATTGCCCAGCACTTCTTCTTGCAAAAGCGATGACGCCTCGTGAATCACGGCCAGCGGGGTTTTTAGCTCGTGCGAAACGTGGCGAAAAAACTGTGCTTTCTGGGCTTCCAGTGCCACCAGCCGCAAATCCAGCTCGGCCAACGATTTGGCTAAGCCCTGCAAATCAGCAGGGCCGGCAAGGTGCCAGCTTTGCCCGCGCTGCCCCTCTGCCAGCCGGGTAATTTTGCGTTTGAGTTGCCCTATGGGCCAGCTGAACATCACCGCCATTAAAATTGCGAGGCTCAGGGCGGCAACGGGCGACAGAATGGCCAGCTGATCCACCTGCTTTTGCTTCTGGCTGACTTCTGCCAGCCATTGCTGGCGTTGCAGGGCCAGTTGCTGCTCTATGAGCTGATCCTGATTTTTAAGCTGCTCATTCAAGAGGCCGAATAAGGCATTCACCTGTGCTTTCTTAAGCCGCCGCTTAGGATCTGCCTCCTGCAGCAGTTGTAAAATACTCTGGCTGCTGTGGTGAAGAAACGGGTGAGTATTAAATGTTTGTTGAGCGGCTTCCAGCCGGGCTTTGGCACTGAGGGCGGCGTTTAGAAAAGTGGCTTCAGGCAAAATTAATAATTGCCTGCTGGCCCGCTCCAGATGCAGCGCTTGCTCCTGAGATTGTTGCGAAGCATTCGACCAGTCACTGGCCTGATCCTGCTGTTGTTGCGCCTTAATGGTCAGTCCTGCCAGGCCATAGCGAAGCTGCACCAGTGCTGCCGAAGGGGTGAGCGCCACTAAAGCAAAGCCAATAATCAGAAGGGTACGAAAGGAAAAATAGCGCAGCATGGTGGCCGGATGTGGGGCGTTTGTTTATATAAGGGATGAATCCTGCGGGCTAAGCGCGGCGAAATCAAAGTAATAAGTTGGTGAAAAATGATCCTGATTATGTCTCTTGCTCAATCTCCTTGCTCAAACCACTTAAAAGGCCTAAGGTGAACGAACGTTCTTTTGTGGAGTGGTCGTCATGGCAATCAACCCAATCCAGATGCAAAAGGGGCTGTCGC
>NZ_PDZG01000045.1 GCF_002735645.1 Iodobacter sp. BJB302 | reverse complement strand
TACATCCATTACTATAACCACGACCGAATCAAACTGAAGTTAAAAGGGCTGAGTCCTGTGCAATACAGAACCCAGCCCTTGAGCGCCTAGCTTTTATACTGTCCAACTAATTGGGGTCAGTTCATTTCCGAGGCTTGGCTTATATCCTGCCTGCTGATCAGGCTTCGCGTTTATCGTGCTCAATCAGCGCGTAGGCGGAGTGATTATGAATAGACTCAAAGTTTTCTGATTCAACCACATAGGCGCTTACACGAGGGTCTGCATGCACACAGGCCGCCACATCACGCACCATATCTTCTACAAACTTCGGATTATCATAAGCACGCTCGGTCACAAATTTCTCATCCGGACGCTTGAGTAAACCCCATAACTCTGAAGAAGCTTCCTGCTCAATCAGGGTCACGATTTCCTCAATCCAGATGCTCTGAGCCAGCGTTGCCGTTACGGTAACGTGCGAGCGCTGGTTATGTGCGCCATAGGCAGAGATTTTCTTTGAACACGGGCAAAGACTGGTCACGGGCGCGAGTACTTTAAGCTTTTGCTCAAACACGCCATTTTTTAACTCGCCAACCAGAGTGATGTCGTAATCCATCAGGCTTTGCACGCCTGAAACTGGTGCTGTTTTATTAATAAAATACGGGAAACGCATTTCCAGATAGCCGGATTCTGCTTCTAAACGATCGCACATTTCGCGCAGAATCGTTTCGAAAGAATCCACCGAGATTTCTTTCTCGTGGCTATTCAGGATCTCCACAAAGCGCGACATATGCGTGCCTTTGAATTGCTTAGGCAAAAACACATACATATCAAACATGGCGATAGTGTGCTGCACGCCATCGGTACGATCCGCTACTTTAACTGGGTGACGAATGGACTTAATGCCCACTTTATTGATCGCAATATTGCGGGTATCCACCGTGTTTTGCACGTCGGCAATCGCCATGGTCATGGGGTATAGCTCCAAAGAAAATAGATTCTGATGAGTCAGATTATAACACTGAGAATACCCGAGTAAAGTGCTCGGGAATTATTGTAAAAATCTACGCTGCTGATAGGCAAAAACTTCAGCCCTCTGACCAGCCCTTACTTCCCTGCAAAAGCGGCCATCATTCTGACCGCAAATTTTGAACCGTCACTCAGCATCATCTCAATATGTGCTGGCATATAAGGCATAGATAAGTACATCGCAAGAAGACCAATTCCCATCATCAACGGAAAGCCCACCGCAAACACATTCAACTGCGGCGCGGCGCGGGTCATGATCCCAACCGCCAGATTGGTCACCAATAAAGAACCAATCACCGGCAAGGAAAGTAAAACCCCTGCACGAAAAATCAGCGCGCCATAATCAACCAGCAATTTAAAACCTAAACCAGAAATGGGCTCTGCCCGAACAGGCAAGCTGGTAAAACTATCGAGCAGGGTATGTAAGACCATTAAATGGCCATTTAAAGCCAGAAATACCAGAATGGTCATTAAACTCAAAAACTGTGCAACAATTGGTACACTGGTAGCATGCAGCGGATCATAAAACGAAGCAAAACCTAAACCCATTTGCAAACCTGCTAAATGCCCGGCCATTTCCATGGCAGAAAAAATAATCCGCACAATATAGCCAATTGCAATGCCAATCAGCAGCTGATTAATCACAATCAGAATACCAGCAGGCGACACTACAGGCACTTGGGGCATGGCAGGTAAAACAGGGGCAATAATCAAAGAAAGAAAGATAGCAACGCAGACACGTACTTTAACACTGATTGCTTTGCTGGAATAAAACGGATCAGCTACTAAAAAGCCAAAGATGCGGCAAAACGGCCACCAAAAAATAGCAAGCCACACATCAATCTGAGCCTGGCTGACTGTCCAGATATCATTCATCAGCCAATCAACTGCGGAATACTTTGAAATAAACGGATCGTGTAATCCATGGCGGTTTCAATCATCCAGGGCCCGATTAAAATAAACACTAAAAAGGTAATCAGCAGCTTGGGAATAAAAGAAAGGGATGCTTCATTAATTTGTGTTGCTGCCTGAAAAATACTCACCACAAGGCCCACCACCAGTGCAGTCAGCAGCAGAGGCCCGCCCAGCAACACCATCACTTCCATGGCTCTTTGAATCACCGTTACAACGGTTTCAGGCGTCATTTGCTACCCTGCAATATAAAAGCTTTGTACTAAGGATCCCATCAGTAAAGCCCAGCCATCCACTAATACAAATAACATTAATTTAAAGGGTAAAGAAATAATGACCGGCGAAACCATCATCATCCCCATAGCCATTAAAATACTGGCCACCACAAAATCGATAATAATAAAGGGGATAAAAACAATAAAGCCGATTTGAAAAGCGGTTTTAAGCTCGCTGGTTACAAAAGCAGGGACTAAGGTTCTCAGGCTTACATCTTCCGGGCCATTGGGCTTTTGCGCTCCGGAAATATCAATAAAAAATGCCAAATCTTTTTGCCGTGTTTGTTTCAGCATAAAATCTTTTAACGGCACCACCCCTTTTTCAACCGCCTGATTAAAACCTATTTTCTGCTCGGCATAAGGCTGATAAGCCACCTGATAAATTTTATCAAAAACAGGCGACATCACAAAAAAGGTAAGGAATAAAGACATTCCCACAATAACCTGATTAGGCGGTGCCTGCATGGTGCCTAAAGCCTGGCGCAATAAAGACAATACAATCACAATGCGGGTAAATGCCGTCATCATTAATAACAGCGCGGGTAAAAAACCAAGGGCAGTTAAAAACAATAAGGTTTGAATTGGTAAACTATATTGAGTGCCACCCGTTTGCGCATTTGCCGTCATAAAGGGAATACCGGGATCTGCCGCAAAAACAGCTCCAGCAAGCAATATGCCCGGCACCACGACCATCAAGCGCTTCAAGGCGTTTTCCTTTGTAATATTGTGGCCAGTCTGGCTGCAAACGGTGAGGCATGAGGCGCAGGCTCTGTTTGCTCAGGCGCATCCAGTGTATGCAGCAGGTTCACCGCACTGGAGGTTACACCCAGCACCAGCCAGCGGCCTTCCACTTCAACCACCACAACCCGCTCCTTGCTGCCCACCATAACGCCACTCACCACTCTCAGCGTTTGTGCATTACTCATGGGCAGCAAAGACAAGCGCCGCACCAGCCAGGCACTAAACACAATCAGGCCAATGACAAAAGCCAGTGCCAGCGTAACCTGAGCAATCGACATCAGGCTTGAAGAGGGGGCCGCGGCGGGGGAGGATGCATTGGCACTGGCCCATAGGGGCAGGCAGGCCAAGGCGAAAAAGCGCAGAAAAAACGACACTCTCAAACTACTTATGCAAGCGGCGGATGCGTTCTGCCGGCGTAATAATATCGGTGAGACGAATACCAAATTTATCATTCACCACCACCACTTCACCCTGAGCAATTAAACAGCCATTGACCAGCACATCCATCGGCTCGCCCGCCATACCATCGAGCTCAACAACCGAACCCTGTGCCAATTGCAAAAGGCTGCGAATTGCAATTTTAGTACGCCCCAGTTCCACCGTTAAGGAAACAGGGATATCCAGAATCATATCGATATTGCTTGGTGCATTGCTCAGCGGCGTGCTGGCATCAAAGCGCTGAAAAATATCAGCGGCTTGTACATCCGGTTTTTCTGCGGCAGCAGCATCAGCCACTTCCTGCTCGGCTAAGGCAGCGGCCCAATCGTCCATTGCCATTTCATCTTCATCAGCCATTGTCAGTCTCTCCTTCACTTTCTGTCTCGGCGCCGGTTAATGCTTCGGCAGAGCCAAGTACTTTGCTGACTCTTAAGGCATACTGCCCATTCAAAGTGCCATACTTACACTCAAGTACAGGCACATTATCCACAGCCGCAATAATGGCCTCGGGGATTTCTAAAGAAATAATATCACCCAATTGCAATTCCAGAATCTCACCTAAAGTGACCTTGGCGTTCCCTAAGGTAGCAACCAAATCGACTTCAGCGTGCTGAATTTGCTTTTGCATCAGCGTGGTCCAGCGGTTATCGACTTCAATTCGGTCGGCCTGCATGGTGCTGTAAAGCACATCCCGAATCGGCTCGATCATCGAATAGGGAAAGCAGATATGAAAATCACCGCCCCCGGCACCCAATTCAATTTTAAAGGTGTAGGCCACCACAACTTCAGTTGGGGTAGCGATATTAGCAAACTGCGTATTCATTTCCGAGCGGACATAAACAAATTCGCAGGGAAATACAGGCTGCCATGCTTTTTCGTATTCTTCAAAAACAACTTCTAAGAGGCGCTGAATAATCCGCTGTTCAGTCGCGGTAAAATCCCGCCCTTCAACCCGCACATGGTAACGGCCATCTGAACCAAATAAATTATCCACCACCAGAAAAACGAAATCGGGGTCAAAAATGAACAACCCCGTTCCGCGCAGCGGCTTCATTTGAATTAAATTTAAATTGGTAGGAACCACCAGATTACGAATGAATTCGCTGTACTTTTGCACCCGGACGGGGCCAACGGAGATTTCAGCATTGCGGCGCATAAAGTTAAATAAGGCCACCCGCAAATTACGTGCAAAACGCTCATTCAGAATTTCAAGCGTGGGCATCCGCCCGCGAACGATACGTTCCTGACGGCCAATATCGTAATCACGGACAGCAGAAGCATCGACCTCTTCGTCGGAAGAATCTTCTTCTCCGGTCACACCGCGCAGTAGCGCGTCGACCTCTTCCTGAGAAAGGATATCGTCTGCCATAATCCTTAGTCCGGATAAACTGAATTACCGGTTAATTAAATATAATCTTAAAAAAACCACAGCGCCTGCTCCTTCACAAAATGGAAACAAGCGCAGTCTTTATGCTTACTGCACGATAAATGAAGTGAAATTAACTGAAATAACGCCTTCATCTTCGCTTTCAGCGCCCAGGATTTTATTTACAATTTCACGAATTTCTTTTGCCAGCTTATCCGTGCCATCCGGCGCTTTCACTTCAGCAATCGTTTTACTGCGTAACAGCTTATTAATTTGCCCCTGAATCTTAGGTGACATTGCTTTTATTTTTTCGGCCAAATGCGCATCGCCCAACTCTAAAGAAATATCGGTCTGTAAAATGCCATCGCCATCTTCTGAGTGCAAATTAACCGTAAATTGCGGCAGTTTTTCAAAAACAGCGGCATGCTCTTCTTTCTTTTTATGATCTTTCTTTTTCTTTTTAACTTCATCTTTTGCGGTGGCTTCTGCAGCAACTTCATCCGCAGCAGGGTCACTGCTTTTAGTAAGCAAAAAGGCAGCAACACCGCCCACAATGATTAATAACACAACTAATAAGCCGATTACGGCGAACAAAAGAATATTTTTCTTCGCTTTAGGCGCAGCTTCCACTTTGGCATCGGACATCACATCACCTTGAATGGATTGAAATATTTTATAAAAAAGAAGTATTCAGACCAGAACAAAGCGCCCCAATTAAAAGCGAGGGGCGCGGGCTTTGGAATTAAGTGAGCTGATTATAGCTTAAAAAGCATTAACAAACAGGTAGTAAGCGGCGGGTCTTGTCGTAACACAACAAGACCCGCTCCAAATTAAACATAGAGATTTAAACCACTGCGTGCCACAGGCAGAGCAACATCCGTCATTACCCGCATTTGCCCATCTGCATAGACTCCCGGCAAATCTTTGGCAAACTGCTGCGATCCGGGCTGACGCTGCTGCCCCATATACTGACTGTTTGCCTGCTGCTGAGCTTGCTGTTGTGCCTGTTGCTGCTGTGTATGCTGATTTAAGGAGTCAGACGCAACTTGTACATTGCTCAGCTGAATACCCTGGTCAGCAAGCAGCATGGTTAATCTTGGCGTTGCTGCCACTAAAGCCTCCCGCACCGATGCGTGTTGCGAGCTAAAAACCACGCTCGCCTGCTCGCCTGACATTGTGAGCCGCACTTCCATCGGCCCCAAATGCGGCGGATTGAGTTGCATATCAATTTGCTGATGCTGATCCTGCAGCATCATGGATACCCTCTGCGCAACCGCATCACCCCAGCGCGAGCTGCCCACAGGCTCCGCTACTGTGTGTTGCGGCACGGCAGGTTTTGCTTCGGCCACTGGCGTGCGAAATGCAATATGAGGGGCTGCGTCTATTTTTGGAAGTGCGGTATTGTCTTTAGCACTGTTAAGCAAAGCGGAAAACTCTTCCGCAGGCGCAGTCAATTCAGTCCCTGCTCCGGCGTTTTTTTGCCGCAAAGAGGCAAATTTTGCCGCCTCTGCACCTGTGTTTAAGGAATTAAGCGGATTTAACCCCGTTTCAGCAGTATCTGCGGCCCCTTCCTTCGTATCGCCTTTAGCCAGCAAGCCCTTGCCCAGAGCAGTTAAATCCAGCTCTGCCCCATCCGGTTTTACCTCCGCCGGCAGTTCAGGCACGGGAGCATTTTGCGCTACAGCCTGTGCCTGCAGCATGGCTAACCAGGGAGGAAGCAGCTGGACATTCGCAGCCGCCTGTTGCTCTTCAGCCGGGGAATGGCTTTCTTCCTGTACTGTTTTTTTCTCGCCCGAATCTGCTGACTGGCCTTCCTGGCGGGTATTAACTTCACGCTCCAGCACTTTGGCAAACGGTTGAGCAGCGGTATCCGCCCCCATAGAAACGGAGGAACGTGATTCTGTTGAACGACTCGTTTGTGCACTGGCTGAAACAGTGAGATTGCTCGCCATGACCTGGCTCCCCGATAAAGTTAATCAAGACTTAAGCAATTGCAGTGCCAGCCCAATTAAACCGCTATGCTAAACTCAGGCCCAGCGGGATTCAGATCAGCTTTTATCTGCATATAAAGCAGGTATTTATCGCGCTTTAAGGAGAAAGAATGGCTGAAGATTCAGACGCAGAACGCACGGAGCCCGCCTCTAGTAAGCGCCTTGAAGAGGCGCGAAATAAAGGGCAAGTACCCAGATCACAAGAATTGGCCACTTTTTCTATTTTAATGGTCGGCATTATTGCGCTCATCAAGCTGGGACCTGAGCTGCTGCAAACTTTAAAAATGATTTTTATTTCCGAGCTGACTTTTAACCGCGCCACCATTGCGGATCCCAATCAGATGCTCCTGCATTTTATGAGCTCAAGTCAAAAAGCGCTGATGGCTTGCCTGCCCATCATTTTGCCCTGTGCTCTCATTGCCATCATTACGCCTGTTTTAGTAGGCGGCTGGTTATTCACCTTTGATGCTTTAGCCCCCAATTTTGCCAGAATGGATCCTATTGGTGGCTTAGGGCGAATGTTCACACTGAAAAGCATTGTGAATATGGTTAAAACCATTCTTAAATCCAGCCTCATTGGCGGTGTAGCCGCCTGGGTACTGTGGGACGAGAGGGCAGAATTTCTGCAACTGATCACCATGCCACTCGATGCTGGCCTGCCCTATATGTGGGACATGGTGCAGCACACACTTTTACTGGTCGTCAGCTCGCTTGCTATTGTGGCCGCAATTGACGCCCCCTATCAGCTTTGGGATTATTACAAAGGCCTGCGCATGACCAAGGAAGAGGTTAAGCAGGAAGGTAAAGATGCCGAAGGCTCGGCGGAAGTAAAAGGCAAGATTCGTCAGTTGCAACACGAAGCGGCCAGAAAGCGGATGATGAGCGAGATTCCAAAAGCCAATGTAATTGTCACCAATCCAACCCACTACGCCGTTGCCCTGCAATATACCGAAGCCATGCGTGCACCCAAGGTGGTCGCCAAAGGGGCATTTTTACTTGCTGAACGGATTATCGAGCTGGGCAAAGAACATAAAGTGGCCGTGATCCGCACTCCGCCTTTTGCCCGTGCGCTTTATCATCACGCTGAACTCGGGGCCGAGATCCCCGCTGCACTGTATACTGCGGCAGCCGAGGTGCTGGCTTATATCTACCAGCTGAAACACTGGCAAAATTATGGTGGTGATGAGCCCAATCTAGCTGATGAACTCCCTGTACCCAGCGAATTAGACCCCGGTGGTGAAGCATAAAACGCCGCGCTCAAATAGCAGCGCAAAACATGAGTCTACTTAATTTACCCAGAGCTTAATGCCCCATGTGGCGTACTTTTAATTACAGCAAATTAGCCGGCCCTGCGCTGGTGCTTATGGTGCTCGGCATGATGGTTCTGCCGCTGCCCGCGCTTGTGCTCGATTTTTTCTTTACCTTCAATATTGCGATTTCCATCATTGTGCTGATGGTGGCGCTTTACACCCGTAAGCCACTCGAGTTTTCCAGTTTCCCTACCATTTTGTTATTTACCACCCTGCTGAGGCTGTCTTTGAATGTCGCCTCAACCAAGCTGGTGCTGACTGAAGGGCACAATGGTGCAGATGCCGCCGGTAAGGTGATTGAAGCTTTCGGCCACGTGCTGATTGGCGATAACTTAACCGTGGGTGTTGTGGGTTTTATTATTCTGACCATTATTAACTTTGTGGTCATTACCAAAGGTGCCGGGCGAATTGCCGAGGTATCCGCACGCTTTACCCTGGATGCCATGCCCGGTAAGCAAATGGCAATCGATGCCGATTTAAACGCTGGCATGATAGGCGAAGAAGAAGCCAGACGCCGCCGCTCAGAAATCTCGCAGGAAGCTAATTTTTTCGGCTCCATGGATGGTGCGTCCAAGTTTGTCAGGGGTGATGCCGTCGCCGGGATTATGGTGATGGTCATCAATATCATCGGTGGTTTGATTGTCGGCATGGCGCAGCACGATCTGCCTTTTGCAGAAGCGGGCAAAACCTACACTCTGCTGACTATTGGTGATGGCTTAGTCGCACAAATCCCCTCTCTGATTATCTCTGTAGCTGCCGGTATTGTGGTTTCACGCGTAGGCGACGGCGAAGATTTATCAGAACAAATCTTGGGGCAGATGTTTTCTCAGCCACAGGTTATGTATGTTACTTCGGGTGTATTAGGCGTCCTGGGCATTATCCCTGGCATGCCCCATACGGCTTTTTTGCTAATGGCATCCATCTTAGGCGGCATTGCATGGCAGCTGGATCAGCGCAATAAAACCAGCGCACTGCAAACTGCAGCCGCAGAAAGGGGGGCAGCAGGAGGGCCAGCCGCTGCGGGGGGAGCTCCGGCTGCCGCAGCACCACTGCAGGAAGTCAGCTGGAACGATGTGCAGCCTGTTGATCCGGTTGGGCTGGAAGTTGGCTACCGGCTGATTCCTCTGGTCGACCGGAATCAGGATGGCGAGTTACTGCGGCGTATTCGTGGCATCCGCAAGAAAATCGCGCAAGAGCTGGGCTTTTTGGTGCCCTCTGTGCATATCCGCGATAATTTAGAGCTCAAACCCAATCAATACCGCATCCAGCTCAAGGGGGTGGATGTGGGTACGGGTGAAGCCTTTGCCACCCAGTGGCTGGCGATCAATCCTGGCAACGCCATTGGCCAGCTGCCTGGCACGCCCACCCAGGATCCTACTTTTGGCCTGCCAGCTGTCTGGATTGATGCCAATTTGCGCGATCAGGCTCAGGCCTTTGGCTATACCGTGGTGGACGCCTCTACCGTAGTAGCCACCCATATTTCGAATATTTTACAAAGCCATTCAGCCGAACTTTTAGGCCGAGAAGAAGTCCAGCAATTGCTTGAGCATTTTGGCAAAGAAGCACCCAAGCTGCTGGAAGACCTGGTTCCTAAAATTATTCCTGTCGGCACTTTGCAAAAAGTTCTACAAAACTTACTTGAAGAAGGCATGCATATCCGTGATTTGCGCAGCATTCTGGAAACACTGGCTGAGCATATTACCCGCACCCAAAATATTGACGAACTGACTGCGGCAGTACGTGTCGCGCTTGGCCGGGCTATTGTGCATCAGCTTTTCCCTGGCGAGAACGAGCTGCAAGTTGTGACGCTGGAGCCACAGCTCGAAAACATTCTGCTCTCGGCCGTCTCTGGTAATTCGCAGGGAGGCTTAGAGCCGGGCTTAGCAGAGCGGGTACTCAAGCAAGCCTCTGAATTATCTGAGCAATTAGAGCAGCAGGGCCTGAGCACCGTGCTGATTGCACCCGCGCAGCTGCGCCCCATGCTAAGCCGCTTTTTACGCCGCTCTATTCCCGGATTACGCGTGATTGCGCATACCGAGATTCCGGACAGCAAAACCATTCGGATTGTGGGTATGTTAGGTGCAAATTAAAGACAAAAAACAAAGCGCAAAACAGATTTAAGAATAAATACCTCATTGAGCCAAGTATGCTTAAGAGTAAACTGACAAAACATACTAAAATACACATCGCTAAACTGCACTTTTATGCACAATAGCTTGCATGAGGATAATCTTTTGTTTTCAGACGGCAACTGGATATGGTCGTAAAAAAGTTCTACGGAGCGACTACGCGTGACGCGCTGCGTCAGGTTCGTGATGAGCTTGGCCCGGATGCGCTGATCCTGTCCAACCGCCAGGTGTCTGGCGGTGGCATAGAGATCATGGCCGTCGCAGATGCCGATGTGGCCGCCCTGACGAATAACGTTGCCGTACAGCCACGCCCTGCGTCACAGCAAAATAGCCGTGGCGCACAAAATGGGGCCAAGCTATTACAAAGCGCTCAGGCTGCGGCCCCCATCAGCAAAGCCCTCGCCCGCTCCTACGCCATCCCCGACGATGACGATGAAGAGCCCAGCACTGATCATATAATGCACGACGAGCCCATGGTTTTACGCAGCAACCGCCCTGCTGCTGCGCCACGCCAGCCCGAGCCTGCCGCCGCGCCGATACCACTCGACAGTAATCCAGAGTACCAGCAGCCCAGACCAAGCCGCCCTGCGCCAAGGCCAAGTGCACCGCCACCACGCCGTCCTGCACCAGAGCGTGCTTTACCGACCTTCAGCTTTGAAGACGATGAAGCGCCGCCTGCACAAAGCCCGGCTGACAAAGAAGCAATGGATGGCATTGCGCGGGAAATCCGCCTCTTGCGCGGCTTGTTGGAGAGCCAGCTGGCAGGGATGGCCTGGGGCGAATTATCGCGCCATGCACCTGAAAAACTCGAAGCCTTGCGTCAGCTTTTATCCGCCGGATTTTGCCCTGCACTTTCACGCCAGCTTGTCGAAAAAATGCCAGCGCAAATGAGCCTGGATCAAGGCATGCGCTGGGTGAAAGCTGCGCTTACGCATAATCTGGCCGCAGCCACAACGGATGACGATCTGATCAACCGGGGCGGAATCTACGCCCTGATCGGCCCAACCGGAGTGGGGAAAACCACCACCGTAGCCAAGCTGGCTGCGCGCTGCGCGCTCCTGCACGGGCCAGATTCGGTAGCCCTGCTCACTACCGACAGCTACCGGATTGGTGCGCACGATCAGCTGCGCATTTACGGCCGCATCATCGGTGTGCCGGTGCACGAAGTTAAAGACGAAACCGATTTGCAATTTACCCTGGCGGATCTGAGCGAAAAGCATTTAGTGCTGATCGATACAGTCGGTATGGGGCAGCGTGATCAGCGCATCAGCGAGCAACTGGCTTTATTTGACGAAGATAATGTCTCCACCCTGCTGCTGCTCGCCGCCAATGCCCAAACTGGTACGCTGGATGATGTGGCACGCCGCTATCGCAACACGCATTTAGCGGGCTGCATTCTGACTAAACTCGATGAAACCATGAATCTGGGCGGCTGCCTAGATGTGGCCATCCGGCATAAATTGCGCCTGCACTTTTTAACCAATGGCCAGCGCGTGCCTGAAGATTTGCACCGCGCCAATGTCTCCTATCTGGTTGATCGCGCTTTTAGGGGGGAATCACAAAACAGCGCTTTTACCCTGAAACCTGATGAGTTCCCGCTCTTTATGGGCGCACAGGGCGGCACCATGGATGGCCCGCTTGATTTTAATATGAATTATGCGAGCCATTCCCGTGGCTAGTCTTTGGTCAGATCAGGCTGCAGGCCTGCGGGACATGATTGCCCCAACGCCTTGCCGCAGCATCAGCCTCAATGGCGGCCGCGGCGGCAGTGGCACAACCACGCTGGCAATTAACCTGGCAGCAGCGCTGGCAGAGCGCAATCGTGAAGTGATTTTATTAGACGAATTCACCGGCATGGGCAATGCAGCCCACCGCATGCGGCTGGAGCAAAAACACGAGCTGGATCATGTGCTGCGCCGTGAAGTCACGCTGGCCAACACCCTGCTGGCGACCGAAGCGGGTTTTTCCATTTTGCCGATCAGCGCCAGAGCCACGGTATTAAGCAGCCTGAATGAGCGTGAGCTGACATGGCTGTCTGCCGAATTTGAACAACTCACCCAATATGCCGAATTTTTGCTGCTCGATACCCGCCCGTCCGCCAGCCATGGCGTGCCCTGCCTCAGCCTTGCCGCCGACGATGTAATGGTGATTGTATCCAATAGCGCCGAATCGCTCACTGACGCCTATGCCACCATCAAACTACTCGGCACTGAATACGCAAGACGGGATTTTCGGATTCTGGTTAATCGTGTCGATACCATTACGGAAGCCGGACTGATTTTTAATCGCCTGAAAAGCGTCGCTAGGCAGTACTTAGGCGATGCGGTGCAAATGAAGCTGATCGGCTATGTGCCTGAAGACGAAAAACTAAAACGTGCATCCCGCCTGGGCCGCACCGTACTGGATGCTTTTCCGGATGCCGATTCCAGCCATGCTTTCCGCCAGCTTGCCGATGTAATGCTGCGCTGGCGAAAACCGCTGAATACCACAGACAGCACGGGCTTTCTCTACCGCCTAGTTGAATCCAGCCGCCTGCTGGCTGAGCAACTTCAACATTAAGCCTTCACAAGCTGATCTGCGGTGTAGCCGAGCATTTATCCCTGTCTGTTCAGACTTGAACATCCAATTTACAAACTTAATGACGTTTAAACGGGTACATTACCTGACTAGGTACATCAGCTTCTATAGGTTCATCAATGCCATAGCGCCATGGCAAGGCAGGAGGCAGATGCAAGGTTGAAAATACAAGGTCAATCAAAGGAGACATGGCTGCGTAATTGTGATCGCACTTGCCCCTCTGCTTCGTTTGCATGATGCCAATGGCGAAAGGCCGGTGTTGCAATCAGCCATTCCAGCGGCCCGAAGCGCCAGCGCACATTGGCATGCCAATCACACTCATTGCTTGTATTGCGCCTTACAGGCAATCAGTAGTGTAAACACAGAGAAAGCTACCACGGCAGAGGCCATATCAACGCTGGTATGTGATGGTTTAAATTTGAGCATTTTTCAAAATAAACAGCAGATTATCAATTAAGTAGCGAAATACTGGCTCTCTATCCGCGCCTGCAAGCACAGCTCTACTTATTAGCAAAACTGCATATTCGCTTAAGTTCAGCGAATTCCCCTGTTATACTCGATACTATTCTTACGGCAAATGAAGCCTTAAACGGCACAAATGCAAATGATATTGCCGAAGGATTAGATCGAGCTCTTGCAAGTACTTTTAAGCAATTAGAAAGCAAACTGATTTTACTCCCAAGTCGCTAGGCTCTCAGCTAAACTGATTTTGCCACTTCAAAGTAGAAACAGATGCCAGCGCCACGCGCACTTTCTCTTTATCGTCAGACACAGGCCAGCAGCGAAGATGATTATGTCGCTCGCCATGCCTCACTGGTCAAACGGATCGCCTATCACATGGTGAGCCGCCTGCCTGCCAGCGTGGAAGTGGACGATTTGATACAGGTTGGCATGATGGGCCTGATGGAAGCGGCCAAAAACTTTGACGCCAGCGCAGGCGTATTGTTTGAAACTTTTGCCTCTCAACGCATTCGCGGCGCCATGCTGGATGAGTTGAGAAGCGCCGACTGGATGCCCCGCCAGGCCAGAAAACATATGCGGGATATTGAAGCCGCACTGCTTAAGCTGGGCCACACCCTGGGCAGAGCGCCCCTTGAAAGCGAAGTGGCAAGCTATCTTCAGCTCAGCCTTGAAGAATACCAGGATATGCTCACCGAGGTGCGGGGCCATCAGCTTGTCCACTTAGATGATTTTGAAGATGATGAAGAAAATCATCATAGCGAACATAATGTAGCCGATCTGGCGCACAATCCGCTCAATCAGCTCTCTGAAACACATTTCAAACAAAAATTAATAGAAGCCATTGATGCTTTGCCCGAGCGGGAAAAGCTGGTGATGGCGCTTTACTACGACGAAGAACTCAATCTTAAAGAAATTGGTGCTGTACTCAGCGTCACCGAATCCCGGGTTTGCCAGCTGCACAGCCAGGCCATTGCCCGGCTGCGGGCGCGCTTAGGCGATTGGACAGGTCAATAAGGCGATATGGATAAAATCAGTATATTTGGCATTTTACTTGGCTTAACGGCGATTGTACTCGGGCAAATTTTAGAGGGCGGGCATGTGGCCTCCCTGATGCAAGCCACTGCTTTTATGATTGTCACTGGCGGCACGCTGGGTGCGGTGATGCTGCAGACCAGGCAGGATCACTTTATTGCTGGCTTAAAAATGGTGCGCTGGGTTTTTCTTCCCCCTCAGCACGATTTCAAAAAGCAACTGGGCGTATTGGTCAACTGGGGCCAGCAAGCCCGCCGTGGCGGCCTTTTAGCGCTTGAAGCCTATGTTCAGAGCGAAAAAGATCCTTTCGTAAAACGCGGGCTGCAAATGGTGGTTGATGGCGCAGAGCCGGAAGTCATCCGCCGCGCCTTAGAGCTGGATATCGATGTATTTGAAGACCGCGCCCGCTCTGCCGCCAAAATTTGGGAAGCAGCAGGCGGCTACTCTCCTACCATCGGGATTATCGGCGCGGTAATGGGGCTGATCCATGTCATGGAAAACCTGACCGACCCATCCAAACTGGGTGCAGGGATTGCCGTGGCTTTTGTCGCCACCATTTACGGCGTAGCCATGGCCAATCTGATTTTTCTGCCTGTTTCGCATAAGCTGAAACAACATATCCAGACCGAAGTCAGACGCCGCGAAATGCTGGTCGAAGGTTTGGTTACCATTGCCAATGGTGAAAACCCAAGGGTATTAGAAAACAAACTGGCCGGTTTTTTGTCTTAGCCACAAACAACAACTTCACAGCATCAGTTAAATCAACAGGATTGGACTTTAGCCGCCCAATAAAAACCTTATTCGCAATTGCCCTGCGGAGATTTCACCATGCTTTGGTTTGCCAAATGGCTGCGTCTTACCCTCGCCTGGCTTGATCTCTGTGTCTTTACCCTGCTGATGCTCTTACTGGCACGCCTGCCTATGGCGCTTTTGACAGCCTGGTATCCCTCATTATTTCAGGCATGGTGCCGCTGTTTTGTCCGGGCACTGGGTGTAGAGCTTCGTTTACACCAGCACCATAAAAAACCGCTTCCACCCCAGTATATTTTAATTGCCAATCATCCTTCCGCCCTGGAAGACGTTGGCATTCCGGCCTTTTTTCCGGTCAGAAATCTCGCAAAAGAAGAGGTGCGTCACTGGTGGTTTGTCGGCAAAATCGCCGAAGCCGCCGGTACATTATTTGTAAAACGCGAAGAAAAAGACGCCCGTCAGGCCGCCCTGCTCAATATGATTGCAGCGGTAAGAGCAGGACATTCTATTGCGCTTTATCCTGAAGGCGGCTGTAAAGGCCGTCGCCTGTGGGATAAGTTTTTATATGGCGCATTTATCGTTTCTATCGAAACCCAGATCCCCATCCTGCCGGTATTTTTATATTACGAAGCGCAGGAAGCCTTTGAATGGGGCCCCAATACCACACTCATTCAAAAAATATGGCAAATCATGCGCTCACCCAATCATGTGGCGCATTACCACGTATTTGACCCGCTGCAAGCCAGCCAGTTTAAAGATAAAGACGATTACTCCAGCCAGACCTATGCGCTCTATTCAGGCTGGCAAAAACGTTTTCTTGAGTGATCCTTCGCAGCAATTGAATGGCTTATTACCCAAATTAAACTGTCAACTGCTGTTTGCAGGATGTTGCCGCTATAATTAGCGGCATATTCATTGCAACCAAGCCAAACATGGCCATATTTCGTAAAAAAAACGTCGCGAATGTATCCAGCCGCGCCGCCTTGCCACCGCAGATCGCCATTCTTTTACGCGAATCATGGTGGTTTATTCTGGTCGTCTTGGTTATTTACCTCGTCCTTGTCCTTTCTACCTACAGCCCTGGTGACCCTGGCTGGTCTCATAGCGCCACCCGGCCCGAAATCCATAATCGCGGCGGAGCAGTAGGTGCGTGGATTGCCGATATCCTGCTCTACTTATTTGGCTTTTCAGCATGGTGGTGGGTAGGCTTTTGCTTTGCCGCCATTTTATGGGGCTATCGCCGCATTGACCATGTGAGTGATGGCGCACGCCCTACGGTGCTCTTTGCCTGTATCGGTTTTCTGCTGATTATTCTGGCCAGCTCCAGCTTTGAAGCGCTGCGCCTACACAGTATTCATGCGGTATTGCCACAGGCTCCTGGTGGAATATTAGGCGTAACGCTGGGCAGCTGGCTCTACCTTAGCTTTGGCTTTTCTGGTGCAACACTATTTTTACTGGCCACCATCTGCATCGGCATTTCGCTATTCACCGGCTTATCCTGGCTTTATTTGATGGAAAATCTGGGAACCCTGATCGAGCTGAGCGCACTGAAAGCAAAAGATGCCATTCAGGCATCACGCGATCGGAAAATTGGCCGTGAAGCCAAAGTACAGCGCAGCGAAAAGGTCACTTCAGAGAAAAAACGCTTTGATGATAAGCCACCGGTCCGCATAGAAGCAGCCCATACCGAGGCACCTGCTATCGCCGCCAAACTCAGCAAAAAAGCGCAGGAAGAGCAGCAAAAGGCCGCGCAAGTGCCGCTGTTTAATGCTGAAGACTTACCAGTAATAGCCAGCAACCAGGCACTGCCACCGATCAAGCTGTTGACGGTAGCGCCACCCGCTAAAGAAACAATCAGCAAAGACACGCTGGAATTCACATCAAGGCTGATTGAGAAAAAACTGGCCGACTTCAATGTAGAAGTCAAAGTCGTGGCGGCCTACCCTGGCCCTGTGATTACCCGCTATGAAATCGAGCCTGCGGTGGGCGTGAAAGGCTCGCAGATTGTTAATCTGATGAAGGATTTATCACGCGCGCTGGGCCTTGTTTCGATCCGTGTGGTTGAAACCATTCCGGACAAAACCTGCATGGGGCTGGAGCTGCCCAACCCTACACGGCAAATCATTCGCCTGTCAGAGATTTTATCTTCCGAGCCCTATCACGCCATGAGCAGCAAGCTGACCATTGCGCTGGGTAAGGATATTACCGGCAAGCCCATCGTCACCGATCTGGGCAAGGCACCGCATATGCTGGTGGCAGGGACCACCGGCTCGGGTAAATCAGTTGGGGTCAATGCCATGATTCTCAGCCTGGTCTATAAGGCCACGGCAGACGAAGTGCGCTTTATTATGATCGACCCGAAAATGCTTGAGCTATCGGTTTACGAAGGCATTCCGCACCTCCTGGCCCCTGTTGTGACCGACATGAAGCTGGCAGCCAATGCGCTGAACTGGTGTGTGGCCGAAATGGAAAAACGCTATCGCCTGATGAGTACCTTTGGCGTACGTAATTTAGCGGGTTTCAATCAAAAGGTACGCGAAGCTGAGAAAGCGGGTAAACCGCTCACCAACCCCTTTACGCTGACACCGGAAGATCCTGAACGTCTTGAGCACCTGCCCTTTATTGTGGTGGTGGTCGATGAATTTGCCGATCTGATTATGGTGGCAGGCAAAAAAATTGAAGAGCTGATCGCAAGGCTTGCGCAAAAAGCCCGTGCGGCGGGTATTCATCTGATTCTGGCCACCCAGCGCCCATCGGTGGATGTGATTACCGGCCTGATCAAAGCCAATATCCCTACCCGGCTGGCGTTTCAGGTATCGAGCAAGATCGACAGCCGCACCATTCTGGATCAGATGGGCGCAGAGGCCCTGCTGGGCCAGGGGGATATGTTGTTCCTGCCACCGGGCAGCGGCTATCCACTGCGCGTGCACGGTGCCTTTGTGGACGATAACGAAGTGCATCAGGTGGTTGAAAACCTCAAGCAGCAGGGCGAACCCAACTACATTGACGGCATTTTAAACGGCGGCTTTGAAGCTGAGGCTGCAGCAGGTGGCGGCAATAGCGATGCGAACAACGAAAGCGATCCGCTTTACGACGAAGCAGTAGCCTTTGTGCTCAAAAGCCGCCGTGCATCCATCTCATCCGTGCAACGCCAGCTGCGCATCGGTTACAACCGCGCTGCAAGGCTGATTGAGCAGATGGAAGCCGCAGGGCTGGTGAGTGGTATGGAAACCAATGGCAATCGCACTGTACTGGCTCCTGCAAGCGAATAAAGCCATCATCGCCACCGCCCTCACTGCGGCGCAGTAATGCCCGCCATAACAAGAGCCGCTTCTCCCTGGATAAGCGGCTTTTTTTGCCCCCGCAAGCAGACATTTTTCTCAGTAAATAGAACAAGATGAGGCCAAAACCAGTGGCATGGGAAAAAGCACGATTTTGAATGTCAAAATGCATATTCAGACCACCTGATTTACGCGATTATTTTTGCATATTTACAAATCACCTTTAAACCTGCCGCCAAGCCGCGCAAAGCCTAGCTGTAAGCAATAAAACAGCAGCAAAAAAAATACAATTACCTAAGGGCAAAGTGACATAGCTCTTGAAACAAGGCGGGGATCTATGCTATAAATCCGGTTTTTCTCAGAAGTCAGGGAATTACCCGCCATGGCACGAGTATGTGAAGTCACCGGCAAGCGCCCAGTGACAGGGAACAATGTTTCCCACGCCAATAACAAGACTAAGCGTCGTTTTCTTCCAAATCTGCACAGCCGCCGTTTCTGGGTAGAAAGCGAAAACCGCTTCGTTCGTCTGCGTGTATCTAACGCAGCACTCCGTACTATCGATAAACTAGGCATCGAAGTCGTCCTCGCGGATCTCCGCGCTCGTGGCGAAGTTTGAGGCTGAGGTAAGAAATCATGCGTGAAAAAATCAAGCTGGAATCCAGCGCAGGTACTGGTCACTTTTACACAACGACCAAGAACAAGCGCACAATGCCAACAAAGCTGGAAATCAAGAAGTACGATCCCGTGGTTCGTAAACACGTGATCTACAAGGAAACCAAGCTGAAGTAATTCAGTTTTTGTACGGTGGCCTTCATACTCGAACCCTGCCCTTGGTGGGGTTTTTGTATTTCCAGAGCATCAAAAAAAGCCAAACTCAGTTTGGCTTTTTTATTTTAAAAATTAAAAAGTCATCAGGGCAAATCCCACTCTGTTTTAAGAGAGCCTTTCAGCATCGCAATTAAGGGATCCTGCTCTCTGTCGGCCGAGTAAATAAACTGCAAGGGCACCCGTACTGCAATCTCCCCCCCCCGCCACAAAGCAATCGAGCCATCTGCGGCAAAGCGCTTTGCGGTGCGCTCAGCCAGAATCGCCACGCCCATTCCTGCTTTAACCAACTCGACAAGAGTTGCTTCTTCATCAAACTCGCCCACAATTTTTGGTGCGATATTCTGGCTGCGCCACAGCTCCAGAGTGATTTCAGCTAGGCTGGTAAATTGAGACAAGCCCAGCCAGGGTGCTTTACCCAGGGTTTTCCAATCCGCATTAGCCAGATCGCCAGCCATGCCGGGGGGCAGGGCAACACAGAAACCTATTTCGGTCAGCTGCAAAGTAGTGACATTCTGATAGGGATTGCGCCCCAGATAAAAACCGCCGTCCAGCACCTTTTTGCGTACATCATTTAATACACTCACCGAAATACCATGCGTGGTTTGCGCCGAAATCAGCGGATATTTCTCGCGCAAATGCGCCAGCCAGGATCCTAAACGCAGCCTTGCCGGCACGCCTATCGTGCCAATTTTAACTTTTCCCTTGGGCTCTCCTGCCAGCGCTTTGGCTCGGTTTTGCATGCCTCTTGCCAGGGCAAGAATGTGCTCGGCATCGGGCTGCAGCAACTTACCCGCTTCGGTTAATTGCACACCACCGGGGAAACGCTCAAATAAAGGAAGGCCAAACTCCTCTTCTAAAGCCTTAATCTGCGCCGTTACGGCAGGCTGAGAGAGATGAAGTAATTCTGCGGCCTGAGTTAAATGCCCCTGCTGTGCAACGGCTATAAAAGTGCGGAGTTGGTAGATTTCCATGCGGAAAGTATGCTTAAAAACCCCTGCCCTGTCAGCTTATTCCGGTAAAAATACCGTAGTCCGCCTGTATAAAATCCACAAAACAAAGTAAGCCCCAAGCAATACCAGTGCAATGCAACATCAGTTTTGCTGATTTTGTACATCAAAAATTGCAATTAGCATCAAAGGGTTGCTGTCGTTACATTATGTATCGGTTGTCCCTTCCGGGATCCACCTTGTTCAAGGAGGAGTCTAAGCATGAGTGAAACTATCATCGACCGCATTCAGCAAAATCCTAAATTTGCAGAATTAGTCCAAAAGAAAACCAGCCTCTCGTGGCTTTTATCATCAGTCATGCTGGTGATTTACTACGGCTTTATCCTGGTGATCGCATTTTCCCCCAAGACACTTGGGATCCCGCTTTCTGCTGGCAGCGTCACCACCATCGGTATTCCGATTGGTATCCTGGTGATTTTATCGGCCTTTGTGCTTACCGGCATTTATGTACGCCGCGCTACTGAATTTGACCAGTTGACCCGTGAAATTATCGAGGAAGCAAAGCAATGATGCATAAATTGCAAAAGCAGCTGGGCTGCGGAGTGCTGCTGGCCTTTGCCAGCTTGCCAACTTGGGCGTCTGGCAGCATTGACGGGCCGGTCACCAAGCAAGCAATGAACTGGCACGCCATCATTATGTTTTTTCTGTTTGTGGCGTTTACGCTGGGTGTCACTTACTGGGCAGCCAGCCGCACCCGCTCTGCTAAAGACTTTTACTCTGCAGGCGGTGGCATTACCGGGTTTCAAAATGGCTTAGCCATTGCGGGCGACTATATGTCGGCCGCGTCATTTTTAGGGATTTCCGCTTTAGTATTTGATACTGGTTACGACGGGCTGATTTACTCGCTGGGCTTTTTGGTAGGCTGGCCTGTGATTACCTTCCTCGTAGCAGAGCGCCTGCGTAACTTAGGCAAATACACTTTTGCCGATGTGGCCTCTTATCGCCTGCAGCAAGGCCCGGTACGCACCTTTGCGGCCACCGGCACCCTGGTTGTGGTGGCGCTCTATCTGATTGCCCAGATGGTTGGTGCAGGTAAGCTGATTCAGCTGCTGTTTGGCATGAATTACAACACCGCCGTCATTATGGTTGGCATTCTGATGGTGATTTACGTCATTTTTGGCGGCATGCTGGCCACCACATGGGTACAAATTATTAAAGCCGTGCTGCTCTTATCCGGCGCCAGCTTTATGGCCTTTATGGTGCTTAAACATGTGAACTTCAGCGTTGAAGGCATGTTTGCCCAGGCTGTCCACGTCAAACAAGCTGGCGCGCAGCTTCTTGCCGTGAAAGCCACGGCAGCATCAGATGTAGCCGCACAAGCAGTAGCCAATCACTCACCCGATGCAGCTTCTTTACTTGAAAAAGCATCTGACGCAGCGAAAGCAGCAGCAAAAGCCGCTAAAAACATCATGGCACCCGGCGGCCTGGTTTCTAACCCGATTGATGCAATCTCTCTTGGCCTGGCCCTGATGTTTGGTACAGCAGGCTTGCCGCACATTCTGATGCGCTTCTTTACCGTAAAAGATGCTCAGGCTGCGCGTAAATCCGTGTTTGTAGCCACAGGCTTTATTGGCTACTTCTATATCCTGACCTTCATTATCGGCTTTGGCGCGATTATGCTGGTGTCTACCGATCCATCGTATAAAGACGCAGCAGGCAAGCTGCTGGGTGGCTCTAATATGGCAGCGGTGCACCTTGCCCATGCTGTAGGCGGTGATTTATTCCTCGGATTTATTTCAGCCGTAGCCTTTGCCACCATTCTGGCGGTTGTATCCGGCCTTACCCTTTCTGGCGCATCGGCGGTTTCACACGATCTTTACGCCAGCGTATGGCGTCATGGACGCGTGGATGAAGCAACAGAAATCCGCGTTTCTAAATACGCAACCGTGGCCTTGGGTGTGGTAGCCATCTTGCTGGGCATTATGTTCGAGAAGCAAAACATCGCCTTTATGGTGGGCCTGGCGTTCTCTATTGCCGCTTCGGCCAACTTCCCGGTGCTGTTCTTATCCATGTTCTGGAAAGGCTTAACCACCCGCGGTGCAGTGATCGGCGGCTATTCCGGCCTGATCTGCGCGGTGGTATTGATTATCCTCGGGCCAGCCGTTTGGGTTGATACTCTGGGCCACGCTAAGGGCAGCGAATTATTCCCTTATAAAAACCCGGCTATTTTCTCAATGACTTTAGCGTTTCTAATGACATGGATTTTCTCTGTCACCGATAAAAGCGCACAGGCAGATTCTGAACGTGCACAATTTCTGCCACAATTTATCCGCTCTATGACGGGGGTAGGTGCGGAAGGCGCATCAAAACATTAAGAAGCATTCAGCAAAACGCCCTGTATTTATGCAGGGCGTTTTTTATTGAAAATCACCACATATATAAGCAATCCAGAATGTATTAAAAAATATAAATCACATACATTCTTTATTTAGAATCAATTCAAATATCACAACTAAAACAATTAACCTTAACCCCTTTGTCATAATCAAATGGCACTATTCATTTAATTTTAATAAAAGGGTTATTCAATGAAACACAGCACAATCGCGCTCAGTATTGCGCTTAGCTCACTATTAGCCGCCTGCAATAACAGCAGCACCGACAACACCACCAGCACAAACAACAAACCCTTTATAATCAGTGGCGTATTTCAAGACTCAGCAGTAGAAGGCTTAGAATACAGCACCACCAGTAATCCAACTGCGCAATACACCAAGGCCGATGGCTTTTATTTATATCAGGTAGGTGACGAAATCACCTTTAAAATTGGCGGCGTGGTATTAGGTAAAGCCATTGCCACCGCTAAATTATCCCCTGCTGATTTAAGCGGTGGCTTTAATGATAAAGCGCTCAATATTGCCCAATTACTACAAACGCTAGATAGCGATGGCGACCCAAGTAATGGGATTAAACTTGAAGCGGCCCAGCGCGATTTATTAAAATCATTAACAGAATCCAGTATCAAATTAGCCGCAAATGGCAATGACTTTGGCACAGAGCTTGCCAAACTGGGCTTAAAGGTGCGAGACCGCAATTTGGCCAGCGAGCATTTTGAATCCACGCTCGCCAGCCAGTTTGGCAAAGACAATACCAGCAAGATTGGCGATATCAGCGTGACCAAGCATCAAATTGTGGTCGATCCTAAATTTAATGTGGCTTATCCAGGCACATTAGCGGGCCTGAAAGCCACTTTCCCGAATGGTTTTCCATTTAGCATGGGCTCGGCGCTGGCTTTTAAAGAAAAAACCAAAGACGGCGCAATTGAATTTTATGTATTGAGCGATCGCGGCCCCAATGCCGATTCGCCTAATCTGGCCGATGGCACAGCCACCAAAGTCTTCCCCGCCCCCGATTTCACGCCTAAATTTGGCGTGATGCGCTTAAAAGATGGCGTAGCCAGCCTTGTTTCAGTCACTGATATTTTAAATGCCGACGGCAGCAAAACCACAGGTCGCCCAACGGCAGCCAATGAAATCGGCTCCAGCAAAGAAGTGCCTCTGTCTGATACCCTGCAAACGCTCGCCACCGATAAAAACGGCATCGACCCTGAAGGCATCGTGGTCGATAAAAATGGCGATTTGTGGATTTGCGATGAATACGGCCCCTTCCTGATCCGTATCGATCCTAAAACCGGCAAGATTTTAGAAAAACTTTATCCGGGTGCGGGTGGCCTGCCTGCAGTGCTGGCCAATCGCCAGGCAAACCGGGGCTTTGAAGGCATCGCCATTGCCCCTGCCAGCGGCAAAATCTACGCCGCAGTGCAAAGCAATTTAGAAATCAGCGACAGCAAAAATAATAAATCAAGCAAGGCCTTGTTTACGCGGATCGCCGAATACGACCCCGCCACCAAAGCCACCCGAATGTTTGCCTACCCGATTGACGCCAGCTATGGCAAAAGCAAAGAGTTGAAAATTGGCGACCTGCTGGCCATTTCTGACACCCGCTTCCTGCTGATTGAACAAGGCATTCAAAAAGATGGCCTGATGCACCGCAGTATTTATCTGATCGATATCAGCAGCGCCACAGATCTGAGCGGCAAAACCTTGGGCGATAAGCGGGATCTGGAGTTTGGCGCGGCAGCCGATCTGGCCGGTATCCAAATGGTGAAACGTACCAAGCTGTTTGACTACGACGCCCTAGCTGGTGGCTTTGGCTATCTGGCAGATAAATCAGAAGGCTTAACCATGATCGACGGCAAAACCATTGCCATCGTGAATGACAATGACTTTGATATCAAAGCCAGTCTGCAAGACGCCAAAGGCAAAACCGCCACCGATTGCGTGATCAGCGACGGCAAGCTAACTGGCTGCAAAATTGATAGCGCAGCGGCTGCTGCCGACACTGTGAAATTTAATATCAACCGCGGCGACCCAACTCAAGCGCCTTCACGCCTGTGGCTGTTTAAACTACCGAAGGATATTAAGGAATACAGCGTGAATTAATAGCTGAATAAACCTACGGCATTGATGCGCTATCAATGCCGTAATACTCACTTAATTTGCACTTAAGGTCGATTTTTTCCATCCATCACTACGCCATTCAATTTTTGCATAGCTGGGTGTTGTACCCGCTAAGATCTCTACCTCTTTACATACACGCCCCTGATCTCCGTCTGCACTAGGGACCTTGGGGCCAATTGCCAAACCACAAGCAACTGGGTCTTTCCAACCAAGCCTATCCGCAAGAGCCGTACTACTAGCGATCATAAAACGAGTATTCGACGCCTCACTCAACTCAAAGCAGCGTTGATGGCCCCATCTCCCCTCTTGTACGCCAGGGTCCAGCACGGGGATGAACACCCAATCCGGTTGAAAGCGATCAATTAAATCTGCGGTCATAGGCTTGGCTTGAATATCTTGGCAAATAAGCACGACGCATCTCCCCAAGCCATCAAGATCTGCAATCACCACAGTGTCACCCTCGGCGTTATCTTCCATCGCCAATTTGCCATCAGGGCAATCCAGCCCGTACTCCTTGGCCCGCTCCGCTGCTAAGCCTGCTGGCCACAGCTTTCTTTGCCGCCATAACTCGCTACCCTTGCCATTGAATATGCGTGCTTCATTCCAAGCCAGCCCTTCAGGGCAGAGCGCCCTTGTCTGGCCTGAGCCTGCAATAATCATGCGGGATAAAACAGGGCTAGCATTCAGTAATGCGGCCAAATTATCTGCATGTTCTTCTTTGGTCACCAACTCCGGCGCAAATGCAATATCAACTGGGCCGGTATTTTTTAAAACCTCATGAATAATATTTGCAGCATTCAGTGTGGGACTTAAGAAAAAGTCCACATAGGGCTGCTCTGAAATCATTCGCTCACTCAAAACTAAATCAGCCTTTTTCTCAGCAAGCGGAATAAATACAACTTTTTCATGGCCTGTTTTTTTACCCGCAACAACCCCATCTATTGCGCCAAGACCAATAACGACATACTCAACATTAATTTTGCGCGTATCTATGCTTAAAGTAATAGGCACGGGTGTTAAAGCCGTAAAGCGATCCAATAGACTTTCAGCATTAGAGGCATTTTCATCACGATCCCGCCGTAGCAGCGGGCCACGCGGTACCAGATTAAATCTCTCATTTTGAGCATAGCGGCCAGAAATACGGCGGGCATCCCGTAAATCACGCAGCCAATTAGGTAGTTTATGGGCAGGTTTAAGCGATGGAACAAAGTGATCACGCGGGTGAATTCGATAGAAAAGCTCATCAATGGCCTGCATCGCCATTAAAATACGCCCGTTTACCTCCGCCGGAAGGCCACCTCCCTTGGAAAGCAGGCCCTCTACGGCAGTAAACGCATCATGGGCAGAATTCTCTCTTAAAGCGCTTTCAATACTTAATTTGAACTTGGCATCTTTAACTAAAGCGGTATTCCGTTTAAAGGAGCCCATTTCTTCAGCCTGAGCAAAAAGGCAAAGAAATAAATCGGCTGGTGATTTTTTTTGGCTATGCTCTTCCATCATTTTTATTCTGCATTCATAGATGAATCGTCACTCGAAAATGCCCCAGAATAGGCATTCTGTGCTTTAGCCAAGCCAGAAAAATCACCCATTGAAATACCAGCCTCGCCTAATATAATACTCAACTCATTCAATTGAAAAGACAGTTTATCTCTTAATTCACGAATAATTTTTCTTCTAATAAGAAAATCAAACGCATCAGACAGAAGCTGTAGCAAACCCCGTAGCACAATATTCGCACGCTCAGTATTTATTACGATCAATACTTTCGCAAACTCACTAATAACATCAATAAAATTCACTTCCCTATTTGAAGTGGTCCCCAGCAAGTATTGAGATAACAGAAAGGGGGTGTTCGACTCTGCTACGCTCACAAATGACTCGCAAAAATCAAGAATAACCTCAGGAGAGTCTGATGCTTGGAGCACAAAATTAGCTAACTCAAAAAAATTAAATCGAAATAAACGCCCAGAAAAACGCACAGCCTTGCTAGCATGCTGAGCAGCTTCCAATTTTGTCAAGATTGGTAATTTAGTAAGCTGATAGTGAAGACGAAAACATAATCTTCCTAAGTCAGTATCAGTCTCAATTAGATCTAAACTAGGAAAAAGACTTAAACCATTCTCATAGCATTCTCTAGCTTTAGCTATATCATTATTCTTTAACGCAATATTTCCAAGCAATAACTGTACATCTACAATTGATGCCAGCATTGCGTTTTTTTCTGCAGGTGCAAGAACCACTTCTTCAGATATAAAACTTTGGTAAATATTATTAATACGACAAACACTATCATTTAATGCATCACCATCGTTAATATCCAGACTAATTTGCGCGGAACTCCGCAGATAATTCATTCTTTTTAACCGAGAAGCAGTAGATACTTCATTTACTAAGATATTATCCAGTTCGCAAAACCATTTTCTAACATCATTAGCAGGTAAGTGCATCATTGAATATTCAATAACCAATTGAATTTCAGAAACAATAAACTCTTTCCACTTCACAGGTTCTTTTTTATATAGAACACAAATAGTCTCTAGTGTTTTTTCCAATTTTATATAAAAATTGTCCTCGATGCTATACTGCTCACTTATGTCAATACCCACCTCAAGTAAAGCATGTAAATATATTTCCTCCAGCACACCACCATTTACAGCCGTATCATATGCAGCATCTATGAACTGGCTTAACTCATCAATTGCACGCACAGGATCTGCCGACCGCAATGAATTAATATACTCAATCGTTGCATTACTAGGCAGAAGGCGTTGCTGTATTTTTTTCAGTATTTCTGAATTAAAGGCCGGAATTGAAAAAGACGAATCAAGCAGGTGTTTTCCGAGACGCAAATAATTTAAGGTCAGGGGATCAAGCTCTGGGTCGTTTGCTAAAAAGGGCGCAAGCGTTTCATAAAATGGCAGATCATCAACCAATTTAATTGATAACATCGCCATATCTGCTTTGATATCCGCTGAAATACCGCCACCAATATGGCTTAAGGCGGAGAGAGCACGAGCTTGTGCATCACTACCATCTGCACTATCACGCTGGGCAACCCGCATTGGTATAGCGCGCTGAATCACCGCATCTTTACGCTTACTACGAATTGCAGCTGAAACTTTAGCAATACCATCAATATTTTGCTGATTGAGTGCAAAACATAGCGCCACCGAATCTGGCAATTGCATGGTGCAAACGCCAGCGATATCAGATAACCCCGTCCGACTATCTATGAGCACAAAATCGTAATTCTTCTTTGCCCAAAGCCGTAATTGCTCTAATGCGAATCCGCCTGCATATTTATCAAAAAAATCAGCCCACGAAAACTGTGCAAGCGCTTCTTCATAAGGTAAATCACCCGCTGATGTGATCGCTGTAACCCTATTACTGCCCGCACTAATAATATCCAGAGCCGCCGTAGCAGGTAGCAAATCGGCCGACATCTCAGCTTCGATTAAAGTTCGCACACAATCTTTAAAAACCGATCCTGCTTCAAAACGCTGCTGCAAAGCGGAGACTTCTTCTTCTGACACTGCCTTATCAATCGTAGCGCTCCACTCGCTTAAAATATCCAATACACCAGGTGCATCGCCAAGCGCCCTCGTTTCTGCACTATTCAACAAACCTCGAAAGTAATACGCAAGCCCTGGCGCTTCTAAGTCCCAATCCATAACCAACACACGCTTACCATTTAACGCCGCCAAAAAAGCCAAATTCGCCACGGCCATCGTCCGCCCTACTCCTCCTTTAAAAGAGTAAAACGTAACGATTTTACCAATACTATTTTCTTGTTCCATGTTATGCCGCCTGAGCAAGTGATTGACTAAGCCGCATATGTGGAGGTGCAGCATCATGAAGCACTGAGACAAGCCTTAACTTAGACTTATTACCTTCCCCCGCAGACAAGCTACTTTCGGAAAGCACCGAACGCGCAGCGGGCGTCAAAAAATTATAAAAACTTGTCCCCTCTCGCCTGAATTCAGTAATGCCAAGTTCCCGTAATTGTTTTAATTTTCGGCTAACGGTTTCTGGCACTTCACCGCAAATGTCAGCAAGCTCTTTCCCATTTAAATCCTTACTAGCAAGCGCATCAATATAGGGCTTATACAAACAATTACTCATCCAACTATGGAACTCATCATCTACTCTTCGTTCTGCAGCTTGTGCAGCCAAGAGCTGGGCAAAGCTCACTTGCCCAATAATATATGCCGCTTGCTCATTTGCATGTTCAGGTTGTGTACCAAGAATGGCCTGAGCAGCTACCGGTTCGAGACTCAGCAAATGATCCAATAAACCTGCCAATTGTGCATTCAAAGCTTCGATCGACGCACGTGACGAGCCTGTAAGGGCCTCATCCAGACGTTCAGCTACTCCATTAAAGATCCCACGAGGCAAATCTGAGGCCTGCTTCATCTTTTGCTGGATGTCTTCCAGCAACTGCCAATGATTATTGCTCATGACATTCCCTTCCAAAGTAAAAAATCGACCAATCATCCCAAAAATCAACAAACAATCATTGATACTTAGTTGATTCTAGCTGGAGGGGCATTGAATATCAATGGTCTTAATTTTGACTCATTACGAAACGCTTACAGAAAATGCTATAGCAGCAGATCCGATGGCCATCTAACTCCGCAAGATTTGTCAAATCACCCCATGCTATTGTTCTGCTCATACGAACAGAGCAAAACAGCGATGCAAAACACCCCCAGCCAAGCCAGTATTGAGATCCGCCTTCAGCGCGTGATTAATTATCTGCATACGCACTTAAATGAAGATTTAGATTTAAATAAATTAGCGGAGATTGCCTGCATGTCGCCCTATCACTGGCACAGGGTTTACTTGGCGATTTATGGCGAAAGCGTGGTGGCAACGGTGAAGCGTTTACGCCTGCAAGGCGCGGCCACTTTATTAAAGCGTAGCGATCTGCCCATTACAAAAATAGCCAAACAATCGGGCTATCCCAATGTGCAATCTTTTACGCGGATTTTTGCTGCGGCCTATGGTTTGCCGCCTGCACGTTATCGAAAAGAAGGCGGCCCTTTTTCTCTGGCCGCCCCATTAATCAGGAATAAGAAAATGTACCCAATTGAAATTAAAACCATCCCGGCCATCCCGCTATTAAGCGTTGCACACACCGGCTCCTATATGGGGATTAATCAGGCATTTGATCTTATTGCCAGTAATGCCAATGCACGGCAGCTCTTTAGCGCCGATACACGCTGGATTGGCATTTTTTTGGACGATCCCTGCTTTGTGGCCGAAGAAAAACTACGTTCAAAAGCCTGTATCAGCATTCCCCCCAGCACCGGGCAATCTACGCCATTTATGAGAGAAGAAATAAGCAGCGGCAAATATGCGGTGCTCTCCTACAAAGGGCCTTATTCAGATATGAAAGCGGTATATCAATGGCTTTACGGAGAATGGCTAAGCGCATCAGGAGAAGAATTGGCCGATACTCCCGTCTTTGAAGAGTATCGCAATAATCCCCGCGATACGGCCCCTAATGAGCTACTGACCGACATCTATTTACCGCTGCGCTGATCATGAAAAAATCATGGCTGGAGAAACGGGACTTGGCCAAACCTTATGCAATCAAAACACTGGCCATCAATATATCGGGGATGAAAGCAGGGCAAATCATTTTGCTGCCTTCGCCCCAAATTGTCGACGCCGCAATCAGCGCCATTCCATACGGCTGCAGTATGGATATCCCAACATTACGCAAAAACTTGGCCGCACAATTCAATGCCGAAGTGACTTGCCCGGTCACCATGGGATTTCAACTGCGCATCGTGGCCGAAGCGCCTTTTGAAGCCTTTAATCAAGGACTGGAAATCGTCACCCCAGTTTGGCGAGTGCTGGATCAGCACACACCCACGTTTCATAAAGTGTCTTTTGATCCGGCATTTTTACTGCAGCAAAGGAAAAATGAGGGGATTGAGTGCGGCTAAACCGCTTCAATTCAAAAACTCAGCTCCTCTGCAATTCACGTAAAAACAAACCCGCTAATTGTTGATTAATCGGGTCTGTATCGCCCTGCTGGCGATACACCGCGATAGTTACATCAGGCAATGGGGGGAGTTCCGTGATCAGCTGGCTATGCTGTGGCGGGGTATCTGCCAATAGTGCGGTCACACCCAGGCCTGCTTCTGCTGCCGCTTGCAATGCCGCCAGGCTGCTGCTTTCAAAAACAATATGCCATGGCTGATTAGCCCGATTCAGCGTTTCTAAAATGCGATCACGCCAAGTGCAGGGCTGGCTAAAAATCACCAGCGGTATGGATGCCACCTGCAAATTAAATCCAGGCGCAGCAAACCAGTTCAGGGGCAGGCTTAGCGCCTGATCGGGCGTTGCGGCTGCGGCAAGCGGCATACTCACCAACACATCCAGCTCTTTGCGCTCAAAAGCGGCAAACAACGTTTGTTTATCGGCCACATCCACCCGCAGCCGCAAACGAGGGTGGGCACAGGCAAAATCGGCCAGTACCCGATTCAAGTGGCCGCTGACAAAATCTTCTACCAGACCAATACTGCGTTGCTGCTCGCCTTGCAATACAGGCTTCAGACTAAGCTGATCCGTTAAACTTAAAATTCGCTCGGCATAAGGCAAGAGGGCCTCACCTTCCGGGCTTAAGCGTATGCCTTTGGGCGAGCGCAGCAATAAAGTTTGGCCAAGCTGCTGCTCTAGCCGCTGAATTTGCTGGCTGAGCGCAGGCTGTGTTTTGCCTTGCAAAATAGCCGCACGGTTGATGCTGCCGCTGCGCACCACACCGACAAAAGAGCGCAGCAGGGCGGTATCCAGATCATTAGTCATAATAAATTTTTATAGCCACTATGGTTTATTGCAGTCTACCTATTAACTAACGCTTCAGCTAGTCTAAGCAAATCCAATACAGCTGGAGTAAAAAAATGTATGTTTTAGCCATTTTGCTGGCGGTTGCCGGCTCGGTGATTTATCACCTCTCAATTAAGTTTGTGCCGAATGAAATCAACCCTTTTTTATCTTTATCGATCAGCTACGGCATTGCGCTTTTATTATGCCTGCCCGGTATTTACTACTATGGCGGCAGCCGCAGTGTGCAGGTATTGAACTGGAGCGTCGGTGGCGTGGCGCTGGGTATTCTGGGCATTGAGCTGGGATTTTTATTGCTTTACCGGGCAGGTGGCCATTTAGGCATGTCCTCCCTGATGACCAATGCCGCCAGCACCCTGTTACTGCTGCCCATAGGCCTGTGGTTTTTCCGCGAGTCATTTTCAATCACCCGCGTGCTGGGCATGGGTTTAAGCCTCTGTGGCCTCTGGCTGATGATGCCGCGTAAATAAGCCACTCAAGGTTTGGCAAGCAGGTCAACAAAGCCCTTCACAACGGGGTCTTCCCGACCGGCTTGCCAGGCTAAACCCACTTGCCAGTGTGCCGCTAGCTCATTAAAGGGTAAAAGCCGCACATTTTGCGGCAGCAACAGCCCGGCCCGATAAGGCAATAAAGCCACGCCTAAACCCGCAGCCACAATCGCCAGAATGGTTTGTATATCTTCGCTGTATTGAGTAATGCGTGGATTAAATTGATGTGCATTGCACCACTGCTGAATTTGCGCCGCGAGGCCCGGCCCGCGAGAGGCAGTGAGTGCAATAAAACCCAGCGTGTTTAAATCAGCCAGCTGATCCGGCACCGCTTGCCATGTACTCATAGCAGGGACCGCCAAGGCTAATTGCTCTTCAAAGAGCGGCAGCGTAGCTAAAGCGGCATCGCAGGGCAAGCGAATAAAACCCAGCTCTAGTTCGCCAGCCAGAATGCGCTGCGTCTGCTCTGCTGAGGAGTAGTCATTAAGTGTAATCGCCACATCAGGGTAGCGCTGGCTAAACGCAGCAATCGCTTGCGGGGCAAATTCGAGCGCAGACAAACCAAAACCAATGCGCAGCCGCCCGCGCTCTCCCTGGCTGGCTTCACGCGCACGCAGCAACACTTGATCCGCATCCTGAATTAAGCGCTGGGCATCAGGCAAAAACAGCGCTCCAAACGCAGTTAACTCTGCGCCATGGCGGCCCCGTTCAAATAATCTGGCCCCCAGCTCGGCTTCTAAATTCGCAATTTGCTTACTCAAGGTTGGCTGCGTCACACAGAGCACATCTGCCGCCCGGCCAAAATGCCCAAGCCCTGCCAGGGTAATAAAGGAGCGCAGTAATTTGATATCCATTCTATTTTTCTATCAATGATGGGCATAAATTTCATTTTACGCATGAAACGAGCCGCGATTAAATAAGCTTATTCTTTAGCTAAACGGCGGTAGCCCACCATGCGCAACTCCACTTTGAATGTGGCCTCAGTACAGTTTCAACACAAAGCTGGCGACAAGGCTTATAACCTAAGCCGCATTGCCGATTTTGCCGCCCAAGCCGCCAGCCAGGGTGTGCAGCTGCTCGCGTTTCCTGAAATGTGCATTACCGGCTACTGGCATGTCACAAAGCTGAGCCGTGAAGGCGTGGCCGGCTTAGCCGAGCCGCTGTATGGGCCTTCAATCAAGGCAGTAAATAAACTGGCACAACAATATCAAATGGCGATTGGTATTGGGCTGATAGAGCTAGGGGAAGATGGGCATTTTTATAATAGCTACGTGCTGTGCATGCCCGATGGCACACACCATTGCCACCGCAAGCTGCATGCTTTTGAGCACGAATCGATTCACAGCGGCAATCAATTCACCGTATTTGATACGCCATGGGGAATACGCATCGCCATCCTGATTTGCTGGGATAACAACTTAGTTGAGAACGTGCGGGCCTGCGCGCTGCTTGGAGCCAGCCTGCTGCTTGCCCCGCATCAAACCGGTGGCACAAATTCGCGCAGCCCGCATGGCATGAAACCCATAGCCCTAGAAAAATGGCAGCAGCGCCACATTCATCCGGCCGCCATTGAAGCCGAATTCAAAGGCCCTAATGGCCGGGAATGGCTGCTGCGCTGGCTGCCCGCCAGAGCGCACGATAACGGCCTGTTTATTATTTTTAGCAATGGCGTAGGCCAGGATGAGGAAGAAATCCGCACAGGCAATGCCATGATTATTGATCCCTATGGCCGCATCATTAACGAAACATGGCTGGCTCAGGACGCCATGGTGGCCGCAGTGCTGGATTTAAACCTGATCAATATGAGCACAGGCCAGCGCTGGATACGTGGCCGCAGACCAGAGCTATACGGCCTGCTGACTGAGTCATCCGGCAAAGAGCTGGATGCACGCGAGGCGAGGTTTTCTACCGCCGCCACCCATCCTGTGGATTAAACGCCAGCTGCTTCATCCATGATGCCCTGCGCCATTTCGCCCAACCGCACTAAAGCCTGGATATAGCTTTCATCCAAAGGCTGGCAACAGGATAAACGCAGTGCCGAGGTATGGCGGCCGCTGGGGGAATACAGCGGGCCGGGCGAGATGCTGATCTTCTCGGCAATGGCGCGATGAAACAATTTCACGCTGTCGCAGCTGGCAGGCAGCTCCACCCAGAATAAAAACCCGCCAGCGGGCTGGGTAGCGCTGGTGCCCTGCGGAAAATGCGCGGCAATCAGCGCGCGTACTTTATCCACCTGAATCGCGTAGCGGCGTTTGAGCTGACGTAAATGATGATCGTAGCCGCCTGATTCTAGAAACAGGCCCAGCGTTTCGCTCAGTACCATAGATTCGGCAACTGAATAAGAGAATTTAAGCTTACGAATCTGCTCGGTAAAGCGCCCGCCCTCTACCCAGCCAATTCTGAAATCAGGGGCCAGCGTCTTGGTGTAACTGGCGCAAATTAACACCCAGCCCTCTTCGTCAAACGCTTTTACAGCGGGCGCAAAGGCTTCACCAAATTGCAGTTCAGCGTAGAGCGCGTCTTCAATCAGGGGGATTTGATAACGCTTTAACAGGCCTGCCAGCCGCCGTTTGTTTTCCAGCGGCATGCTGCAGCCCAGAGGGTTGTGCACATTGGGCATGGCCACAATGGCCTGCAGCTGGCCATCAATCAGTAATTGCTCAAGCGCATCGAGTGACATGCCCGTTTGCGGATCGGTCGGAATTTCCACCGCTTTTAAACCCAGGCTGCTGAACAGCGGCAACAAATTAAAGTAGGTAGGCGATTCAATCCCCACAGCGTCTCCACGCACGCAGATGGCGCGCAAAGACAATTGCAAGGCTTCCATACAGCCATGGGTAAGCACGATGTTTTCAGCCTGCAAAGACATGCCCAGCTCTACACTGCGCCGGGCAATCTGGGTGCGTAATCGCTCCGACCCCGGCGGCAAGGCATAGCTGCTGACCATGCCAGGATTTTGCCTGAGCACCTGCCCCATAATCCGCGCCAGCTTATTGCTGGGGTAAAAATCGCCGCCCTTAGGGCAGGCTAAAGCCAGATTGATATAACCCGGCGTTTGCTGGGCCAATAAAGCCGCCCCGATTAAATCCAGCACCTCACCGGCCGTACCCTGTGCGGGGCTTGGCGCTGCACCAACTTTGCCTGCCGGCAGCATAGGCAGATGGCTGCGCACGTAATAACCAGATTGCGGCCTAACCACCACCAGGCCACGGTCTTCCAGCATTCGATAGGCGGTGAGTACCGTATTCAAAGACAGCCTGCGGCTTTGAGCAGTTTTACGCACCGATGGCAATCTGGAGCCGGGTGGCAAAGAGCCGTGGCTGATCGCCAGCGCAAAATCATCTGCCAGCTGCTGATAAAGCGTATCCATTTGCATCATAAGTACCGGGTAAGGCCGCAATGTCTAAATTGTACCCATAAAAATAAGCAAGCAATGCCACTGTAACCTTTATGACGATACTTTTATGATGAATTGTCATTTACCCATAACGAGCCAAGCCTATGTTTAACCCTGCCTTACTGAGCTATGTCTCGCTGATGTCCGTCACCCCCGGACCCAATAATCTGATGCTGGCGGCTTCTGGCGGCAATTTTGGCTTTCGCCGCAGTATTCCGCATTTATTAGGCATTAGCATTGGCCACGGCATTCAGGTGTTTATCGTTGGCGTCCTCCTGGCGTGGGTAATGGCCAGCATTAATACGGTACGCCCAATTTTAGGCGTATTTGGCTGCGCTTATTTATTGTGGCTATCGTGGAAAATATGGAAAGCCGGATCGCCTGAAGGCAAAGAAGCCGCGAAACCCATGAGCTTTTTAGCTGCAGCACTATTTCAGTGGATTAACCCCAAAGCATGGGTGATGGTAATCAATACCGTGATTCTATTTTTGCCTGCTGAGCAAAATAGCATGCTCGCCGCAGCGGGCTTAGCCGTTTTATGCGCACTGATTAATTTGCCCTGCATCTGTATCTGGGCATGGCTGGGCGATGCTTTACGCCAGCATTTGCTGATCCCAAAAATATTAAAACTATTTAACGGCATCATGGCCAGCCTGATGGCGATCACGGCATTCTTTTTATTGCATGGTGAATTGGCTTTGTTAGCTTAGGGGAAAATAATGAAGACCATCGGCATGATAGGCGGCATGAGCTGGGAATCCAGCCAGATTTATTACCAAAGAGCAAATCAGCTTATTAAAGAAAAATTGGGTGGCCTGCACTCTGCCAAAGTCATTCTGCTGAGTGTCGATTTTGCAGAAATAGCCTCGCTACAAAGCGCTGGGCAATGGGATAAAGCAGGCGAAATCATGGCCCAAGCGGCTTATTCTTTGCAATTAGCCGATGCAGATTTAATTATCTTATGCACTAATACCATGCATAAATTAGCTGCTGCAATTGAAGCGAAAATTCAGATTCCATTTCTGCATATTGCGGATGCCACCGCAGCGGCAATTAAAACAGCTGGCCTTAAAAAAATTGCCCTATTGGGTACAAAATTCACCATGGAGCAAGATTTTTACCGTGGCAGATTAAGCCGCCTGCACCAGCTGGAAGTGATTACCCCAAATGAAGCTGGCCGCAACAGAGTGCACGATATTATTTATCAGGAGCTTTGCCATGGTCTTGTGAAAGAATCATCCAAGCAAGAATATATTGCCATCATTAATCAATTAATTGAGCAAGGTGCGGAAGGAGTCATACTGGGCTGCACAGAAATTACCATGCTGATTAAACAGCAGGATGTGGATATCCCGATATTTGATACCACCGAGCTGCATATACGCTATGCCATTCATACAGCCTGCGCCTAATACGCAACTGCTTTGGAATAATGATGAATATAAAACTAAATACGCTCACCTTAAGAACATTCAGAGCCGATGATTTAGCCTTTGTTTTTTCAGGGCTGTCCCACCCCGATGTTATCAAACACTATGGTATTTCGTATTCAACAGAAAGCGCTTGTGAAGCGCAAATGAGCTGGTATCAATCCATTGCCGAAGATGGCACAGGCTGTTGGCTGGCCATTGAATCAGCAGGTACGCCGCTGGGCGCATTAGGGCTGAATAATATCTGCCAGGATCACAAAAATGCCGAATTAGGCTACTGGCTGTTACCCCAGCATTGGGGAAAAGGCATTATGCAGGAAGCATTGCATGGCTTACTCAGCTATGCCTTTAATGAATTAAAACTGCACCGCATCAGTGCCGAAGTAGAAATAGAAAACAGCAAATCGCAGCAGCTATTACAAGCTTTTGATTTTACTTTAGAGGGCATCAGCCGCGAATGTGAAATCAAAGAGGGTGAGTATATATCACTGATGAATTATTCATTACTCAGCCATGAATTAAAAAATAACAGGCCATAAGATGAATATCTACTTAGAAACAGCAAGATTAATCCTTAAACCTCTTACCGAAGCAGACAGAGTTTTTTTTAGCGAGCTCCAACAACACCCTGATGTGATGCGCTATGTAAGTGATCCTTTATCTGCCGATGCAATCAATGAAAAATTTAACAGCCGCCTGCCCGCATGGACCAAACACAGCTCGCACTGGCTTTGCCTGATGATGATTGATAAACACCGCAATACGCCCATTGGGGTGACTGGCTTTATGCCCGAGTGGGAGCCATATCAGCAGGCAGAAGTCGGTTTTTTATTGCACCCCAATGAGCAAGGCAAAGGCTATGGCAAAGAATCTTTACAAGCCATATTGCAATATGGCTTTAATGATTGCTTATTTCACAAAATGAAAGCCACAGTAACAGAAGGAAATATCGCCTCAGCCAGCTTATTAGAGCGGGTAGGATTTATACAAGAAGGCAGAATAAGGGATAACTTTAAATTAAATCAAAAATGGCACAATGATTTAATTTATGGCTTATTAAATTCTGAATTTTCACCAGCATCCACTAAGAATTAATCATATGAAATCCGCAATCTGTCTTTTTACATTCGCCTTATCAGCCTGTGGCGGCGGGGGCAGCGATCCGGCAACACCCGTAGCCCCCCTTAGTAGCAGCGAATATCTGGCCTACCACTATGCCGCCAGCGATACGCAGGCAATCTATGCAAAGCTTAGCGATGCGGGTGCTGGCATCAGCAGCCCTATTTTTCCCAAAGGCAGCTTTAGCTATGATGCTAACGGCCAATACAGCTGGGGCAATGGCTTAAGCGGCGGCAGCGCGGTGTATCGCCTGCCGGAAAATCCACACTTGCCCTTTGCCGCCATGCTTTGTGAGCCAGGGCTGTACGGCGTCAAAGATAAAAAAGGCACTTATGTTTTAATCGCCGCCAATGCCAGCAAAGTGACCTCAGCCATCGAGCTGGCTGGGCAACGCTTTGAAACCAGCGTGAGTGATTGCGAAGACACCCGTGTTGAGCAATTAAGCTTTGATGCACTGGGGAATATGACGCGCACAACATTTAATTACCCCAATAGCCCGGGAGTAAGCCTGGTGTATTCACCAGCTGATTTTCAACAAATGCAAACAGGTTTGGTAATCCTTGGCCATAGCACCCGCTTGCAAGCTTTTAAGTTAGTTTCCGAAGGTAAAACCCGCTATATCATGGTTGAACAGGATAAATCGCTAAATGGCGATGGCAAAGATTCTATTTATTTATGGAAACAATAATATGCAAATTTCAGCGGCTACCCCCAATGAATACCCAGAGCTATTAAGCGTTTGGGAATCATCGGTGCGGGCTACGCATGATTTTTCCTGATTATGTCTCTTGCTCAATTAAGGCTTGAAATACCCCTCTTGGACAAGGTTTAGCCTGCATCACGGCTTTGAGTAATCGAGGAATCAGAGCGCACAGGTCTGCTCGACGATTGAAACGGT
>NZ_PDZG01000044.1 GCF_002735645.1 Iodobacter sp. BJB302 | reverse complement strand
GCTGATAAACCTTGCTCAATGCTTGGTGTTTAAAGTCGTCAGAATACGTAATTTTTTGCATGATGAAGCCTATGTTTTTTTCAAGCCCATGAAAATTCAGAGGCGACAACTAGTCTGACATAGGGGGTGAGCGGCCCAGCCCAAATGATGCCGCCTTTGCCGCAGTTTCCAAATACGGTTTGTAAAGAATGTTTGGCTTCGGCCATTAAACAAGGTAATCCATTGGTCGCCGCAAAATGATAAAAGCCGAGCAAATATTAACTGCTGCTACGCCAGCGCAATGGGCTGCTTTACTTCAGGCAGAAAATCAGCGCTATGAATACTTTGATGTTCTTTTTGAGCAAGCTCTTTTTTCTGATAGAGAAATACAAAAGATAAAACGTCAGTATCACGCAATGAATGATTTTATTGTGCTTGCGGGAACACAACATGCTGATTCGGCAGAAATTGGCCCAAGATTATTGCGTTTTCCTTTAGCTTCATCAGGAGCTTTACTTGATAAAGCATTAATTACTCTTTTCAATAAAACAAAACCGGTGTTTTTATTGGGCGGCTTGGCGTTTGAATCTATTGCAGAGCATATACAGCGATGTACCTTGGTGGAGTGGGATGATGCGCGTCAGAATGGCATTCTACGATTTTCAGATTCTCGTTTATTTGCCGTAATTGCAGATGCGCTTAATTCAGAAGCGCAAGCTTTTCTTTTAAGTGCAGCACCATTTTGGTATTGGCAAGATAGAGATGGCAATGCCCAGTGTTTTGATAACAGCATGCAGTTTTATGCAGAAAATAGCCTCGTGTGGCCACATCCTGGAATGGTACTGGAGCAAAAGCAGGTGGATCTGCTTTCAGCGTGGCATCAGGCAGAGCTTTGGCGGCAAAATGATATGCTGTATCCAGAGCTGTTGGGATTAGATTCACAGGAAAAATTGATGAAAAAATTGGTGACGGCTCAATTAGCGGCTGATCAAGCTGGTTTATGGTCAGAAACAGAACGCCAGCCTTTTTTACAGCAGCAAGTGGGTTTGAAATAAATTACAGCATTTAAATAATTGATTATTCGATTTTAAATAAAAGAGAACGCTATGTTAAAAATAATCCCTTTATTAGGTTTTCTTATTTGTCTCAGTGCCTGCAGTAGTACACCAGATATTGAGTATGTTGGAGCACCTGTCAGTATTGTGGATACTCATGAAGCGTATTACACCATTGTGAGTGCATCATTTAATGGAAGTGGTGGGTATCGTGGAACTGGAATTTGCTGCACCCTTCTTCCGCGCCATTGGGTGCCGGGTTCTACTGCGACTATTGAGTGGGTTAAAGATCCTAGTCCAAAATATAACCCTGGGCGTATTCCAATGCCATCTTCTGATAGTAAGGAATGGAAGCAGTGGTATGAAATTCATGCGGCTAACTATACCAAGCATAGTGTGACGATTCCTATGCCCGAATATAAAAAAAGTGCAGGGGTGATCTTGTTCTTTTTGCCTTGTGATGAAGTGAGAGCTGTGATTGATTCAAAAGAGCAAGGGCGTATTTTAGGGAATGTTGATGGGCCTTTTAATCAAGTGGTTCAAGAACGGCTTGGATTTAAAAAAGAGTGTAAAGAATGAGCGGGGCCATGCTTGCACCTAAATGGCCTGATGCGGGTTATTTACCGACGAGCTTACGCAGCGAGGTTATGCCTCAGCGCAAGCAACAATTGGCTGAAGTGAGCGAGTCTTGTATTTTGGCGCGGGCCGAAGGAAAGCCTGCACCCTGTGCGCAGGTCTTAAATATCAGCCTGTTTTTTGATGGCACGAATAATCATAATGTGTCTGATAGCGCGGCCAATCCGCGCAATACCAGTAATATTGCAAGGCTTTTTCATGCGTCAATTAATGATGCCAAAGCAATGCCTAATGGTTATTACAGTTATTACATCAATGGTGTTGGAACAGAATTTAAGGAAATTGGCGAGATGAAGCCTAGTGAAGGCGGGCTGGCTTTTGCGGCGGGGGGAGATCAGCGGATTTTGTGGGGGCTGACACGGCTTGTGCATGCAGTGCGGCTTGCTTTGAGCGGGCAGAATGATCGCTTGGAAGATACTGATGCAAAAGCCTTGGTCGATCGAATGGAATATACCCGCTACAAAACCGTAGACGATAGAGAAGTGGTTAGTAACGCCTTGAAGAAAGACCGGCAGAAGGTAATGAACGAGGCCATGGAGCCCTTGCTGGAGAAAATTAAGCAGCCTTATAAGCCTGAGATTCAGAAAATTAAGCTGTTTGTCTATGGCTTTTCACGCGGAGCAGCAGAAGCGCGTGTTTTTGTTGGCCGATTAGAAGAGCTGTGTACTGAGGAGGGCGGTGGAAAGCTATTCTATGGGCTGCCCATCAGTGTAGAGTTTTTAGGGTTGATCGATACGGTGGCCTCGGTGGGGGTGGCAGGGATATCCGGGGGGGCTGAAGGGCATATGGGGTGGGCTGATGGCACGCTGGCTTTGGCTGCAGATTTAAGTTTTTTAAAGCAGACAGCGCATTTGGTGAGTGCGCATGAGCAGCGGCTGTGTTTTCCTTTGGATTCTATTCGTTTAAAAAATGGCTCATATCCACAAAGCACTATTGGCGAGTGGGTCTATCCTGGCGTGCATTCGGATGTGGGTGGGGGCTATCCGCCGGGGGATCAGGGCAAGGCGCCCAAATCGCAGGGGATGCTGCTATCGCAAATGCCATTGCATCATCTATATTCGCTGGCGTTTAAGGCAGGTGCGCCATTGCGTGTTCAAACGGCTAAATTAACTGATTTAAAGCAGGTTGCAGGTACAGATCTTGATGTTTTTCAGCACGAGCCTTGGCGGGAAATGGATCCGGACACTGTAAAGGAGTTTGAAGTTGATGCAGAGCTTATCCAGCGCTACAATGCGTGGGTTGCTCAAGCTAAACCTGCAAGCACCGTGGCAGATATATTAGAGTATCAGTCCGCACAAATAACGGCCTGGCGTATCGAGCGCTATGCAGGCGGCCCAAATGGTTCTGGGCCAGGGCAGGCAGATTGTACTTATTATAAGCAGTCAGAAGACACACCCGCATGGGTGCGCAAAAAACAGAATGATGCCTGGAAAAAACAGAGCAAATCTAATAAGAACGCTCAGCCTGGTAAAACAGTCGAGTTGACTGAACCGGAAGGGAAGGATGCGCCAGTAAGTTATACGCCTAATTTAAGTAAAACCTATGAGCCTCTGATGGATCAGACGCAATTAAGAGATGGGGCGGATGATTTTGCTGATGATTATTTCGATCGGATTTCATTTAAAGTCGGTAATTTAGAAGGAATGATGGCTTCTGTTTTACTCATGTTTCCTCGCATTTTTAGTGAAGATTGCGGCCAGGAGCGGGTAACCATGCGCAATGCTGGAAATGAGCTTTATTCATCAGTGATTTGCAATGAAAAGCTGATGGCGCTTTATGACAACCATGTTCATGATTCACGCGCTTGGTTTATGCATTCGGCTCTGGCAAAGCGTGAGCCAGGGGGCAGTTATTTACGCTATCGGACGATTTATTTTACCGATGGTGTTCACAATAAAGCGCAATATTGCAAAATACCGGTCAAACCCAATGATGATCCGATAAAAATCCGCTCAGTTAATCGTGCGGGTCTTAATTCAAGTTCAATGCCTTAGAATTATGCACGTGGACATCCACTTTTAAATAGAGGCGGTGCGGTAGTGGGTATGCCTTTAAAAAAATAATATTTTATAAACAGAAGCCAGCATATTTTTAATATGCTGGCTTCTGTTTGATTAAGTTATTCACTGGCTGTGCTTGTTTGGAAATATATAGTTAATTGCCTGTTTGTAATTGATTTTTATTTGGGGCTTTCCGCCTCAGCCATATCCCGCTTCGCCCGTCTTTCTGCCATTTTATTGTCATAAGCGCTTTTATGGGCGATGTATAAGACGCGCTCTACTTCGGCGCAGACATAGCCTTTTTGATCGATCAGTTGCACGGGGTAGACGCGGTCTATCTCCGGGGTGAGGGCGAGCAGGTCGCGGATTTCGGTGAGCTCGGATTCGTCGATTTTAAACTCGGCCACCAGTGTGCCGCGGCCCGGGCGTTTAAAGCGGATGGTGCCGCCTTTATCCCAAACTACATAATCATCCCCCAGATTAAAATACAGCATGCTCATATAAAATGGGTCGGTGGCGGCAAACATGCTGCCGCCAAAAATTGTGCCATTGATATTGCGTGTTTTCCAATTCAGCGGTAGCTCCACGCGGATATAGCGCACATCAGGCGATACTTCACGCACTTTGCAGCCGGTGCGGCGAATGGCGGGAAACCAGTTCAAGCCAAGCTTCATCAGTTTAGCGGCAAGCCGCGGACGGGCAACGATGGCGAGGGCGATCTTTCTGAAAAAAGGCGACATTCATGAATCCGGTGATGAGGTGTGGGTTTTGCGTGTGTAAGATACTAGCCTAAATGAGTATGCCGTTCAGGTGTATTGCTGACTTCCATATTATTTAAACCTTGCACAATGCCGCAGTCTTGCACTGCTTGCTCGCTCTGGCACAGCTGCCTGAGTGTTTTTAGCTGCTCTTCCAGCTTCAGCAGCTCCTGAATCCGGATGCTGACATGTTCTATATGCGTGTCGAGCAGATTATTCACTGAGTGGCAGTTGTCTTCAGGCTGATCCATCAGTTGCAATAAGGCACGGATTTCCTGATGCGTCATATCCAGCGCCCGACAGTTACGAATAAAGCTTAAGCGCTCCAGATGAATCTCGCTGTAATCACGGTAATTGCCGCTGGTGCGCGCAGGTGCAGGCAGCAGCGCTTCCTTTTCGTAATAGCGGATGGTTTCTACCGTGCATTGCGCAGCATGGGCGAGTTCGCCGATTTTCATGGTTTTCCTTCGTGCTTGAGCTAAGTTTTACGCACGCCCCTGGTTCAAGTGCATGCCGGTCTTGGGTAAGTAAATGCCGCTGATTGATTTGCTTCACGCCAAAGGCTGGCGGGTGTCAGCCGCCCGGCAAAACATATTTTGCAATGGTGCTTGACCCTAAAGTGGCTTCAGGCTGTGTAATGCTCTAAAGCATATCAGGAGTACGCACCGTGTCCAATTGTTGCAAGCATTCTTCCCCCGCAAAACCCCGCTACCGCGTTGTTGGATCGCCTCCGCCACCTTTGCCTCAAGGTGATGGTGCAGGGGTGTTAAGCCGTATTCATATCCAGCAGATGGATTGCCCGACTGAAGAGGGGCTGATTCGCAAAAAGCTGGGGGCGATGGCGGATGTGCGTGGTTTGCAGTTCAATTTGCTGCAACGCGTGCTGACCGTATCGCATCGCCAGGAGGCGCTGCCTGCGATTCTGGCAGCAATTGCCGAGCTGGGCTTTACGCCGCGTGTGGATAATGGAAGCAAAGCCGTTGTGGCTGAGGTCGCAAAGCCCTGGTGGCCACTGGCTTTGGCGGGCGTCTTAGCGGTAGGAGCCGAGGCTTGCGATTGGCTGGCGATGCCGGTGTGGTTAACTGCGGTGCTGGCCGTTGCGGCTGTGCTGACTTGTGGGCTGACAACTTACAAAAAAGGCTGGATAGCAGTTTCTAACGGCGATTTAAATATCAATGCGCTGATGAGTATTGCGGTGACGGGCGCTTTGCTGATTGGGCAGTGGCCGGAAGCAGCGATGGTGATGGTGTTGTTTACCCTTGCTGAGTTGATCGAGGCCAAATCTTTAGGCCGCGCCAGAAACGCCATCAGTGGTTTATTACAGCTCACGCCAGAGCGCGCCACGGTGCAGCAGATCGATGGCAGCTGGCAAGAGCAGGCGGCAGCAGATATTGCGCTAGGCAGTATTTTGCGGGTACGGCCTGGCGAGCGGATTGCGCTGGATGGCGAGGTAATCTTGGGGCAATCGTTTATTAATCAGGCGGCAATTACAGGGGAAAGCTTGCCGGTAGAAAAAAATATCGGCGACACGGTGTTTGCCAGCACGATTAATGAAACTGGCTCGTTTGAATATCGGGTGACGGCGGTGGCGGGCAACACCATGCTGGCGCGGATTATCCATGCGGTGGAGGCTGCACAAGGCGTGCGTGCGCCAACGCAGCGTTTTGTGGATCGCTTTTCTAAAATTTACACCCCTGTAGTTTGCGTGCTGGCCTTGGCCGTGGCGGTGATTCCGCCGCTATTTTTGGGGGGCGCGTGGCAAGAGTGGATTTACCGCGCGCTGGCCATGCTGGTGATTGCCTGCCCCTGTGCTTTGGTGATTTCTACGCCGGTAACGATTGTGAGCGGCCTTGCCCGTGCGGCGCGGCTGGGTATTTTGATTAAGGGCGGCACTTATCTGGAAGAAGGGCGCAAGCTAAAAAGCCTGGCGCTGGATAAAACCGGCACGCTCACTTTTGGCAAACCAGTGCAGACCGATGTGGCCGCTTTGGCGGATGTGCCTCCAGAGGTTTGCCAGCGTATCGCCGCCAGCCTGGGCGCACGCTCGGATCACCCTGTTTCTAAAGCGATTGCCGCGCAGATCAATGATTATCTTGAAGTGAGCGATGTAAAGGCGCTGCTTGGGCGTGGCATCAGCGGGCAGATTGAGGGCATATCCTATGCAATGGGTAATCATCGCCTGATCGAAGAGCTGGGCCTTTGCTCGCCAGCGCTGGAGGAAAAGCTGCAAGTACTGGAAATGCAGGGTAAATCGGTGGTGGTACTAGCATCTGATCGCGTACTGGCGCTGTTTGCCGTGGCCGACACGGTAAGGCCAAGCAGCCGTGAGGCGATTAATCAGCTGCAAGCGCTAGGCGTAGAAACGATCGTGTTATCCGGGGATAACGAGCACACCGTGGCGGCGATTGCCAGCGATCTGGGTATTGCCCAGGCGCATGGTAATTTACTGCCAGAAGATAAGCTGCGCCTTGTGGAGGGCATGGCGGCATCGTCCGGCATGGTGGGCGATGGTATCAACGATGCACCCGCCTTAGCCCGCGCCGATATTGGCTTTGCCATGGGCGCGGCAGGCACAGACACCGCCATTGAAACCGCCGACGTGGCGCTGATGGACGACGATCTGCGTAAAATCCCTGAATTCATCCGCTTGTCGCAAGCGACGCATCGCATCCTGGTGCAAAACATCACGCTGGCGCTGCTGGTAAAAGCGCTGTTTCTGGCCCTTACCCTGGCAGGCCATGGCACGCTATGGATGGCTGTGTTTGCCGATATGGGGGTGAGCTTGCTGGTGGTGTTGAATGGTTTGAGATTACTGAGGGCGTAGTGTAAGCGTTAAAGCAGGGGGCGTTTGCCTCCCTGTCTTTTCTACCTTCCCCCCATTGCCAACAAGTCAAACACCACACGGGCAAATTTTTGCGCTTTGCTTGGGTCAGATAGCAGTTGCAGCATCTGGTTCTGATGCGCGGCGCTGCTGTCCATGATGGCGTTGTCGATGGCTTTGGAGAAATCGCCCAGTATGGCTTGTTCTGGCGAGTTATTGGCGATTTGCTTCATCACAATGGCGTTCTCGCTCACCTTGTCGCGGATGGTGTAGGCGTAGTTCACCATGTCTTTATCAGTCAGCTGGTCTGTTACAAACAGCTCGTTCAAGCGGCTGATGATCTGCGATAAAAACTCTTCTTTTTGGTCTTTGGGCTTGGCACTGCCCAGCTCGTCGCTTGGGGCCAGCTGATATTCGGCGCTGTTTTGTTTCAGCACCAAATCCTGCTGGCGGATTTTGGACAGGCGATAGTGGCTAAGCACCACGTTGTTTAAATTAATCTCCTCTTCGCCTAAGCCAATCTCGCGCAGCATAGGGCGCAGGTGGCGCGCGTACAGGCTTAGCTTATCCAGATCAGGTGATTCATAGTTGATAATCTGCGACATAAATTCGTAAAAGCGCACATAGCTGCCCAGATCTTTTTTAAAGATTTCCAGTGTGTTTTTTTCTTTGGTGCACTCTTTCAGGCTGTTTTCGGTGTTGGCGATCAGTACCGCGTCGCCACTTTTCTTGGCGCGCTCAAACATATCTTTGGCCTGTTTGAAGGCGTCCACCGCCGATTTGTAGCGCAGCTGCCAGCGCTGCATGGCCGGTTTGCAGATATTGGCCAGAGCCGCATTGCTTTTGCTGCTGGTGTAAAACACGGTATAAAACTGCTCGACTTCGTTCCAGTTAAAAATCCCTGCCGCGCGCAGTTTTTCAAATAGCTCCCACACTAAGTTCGGATCGGACACATCCGCAAGCTCTGCCGTTTGGTAATAGGGCTGGAAAGCCGCCAGTATTTCTTCTGGCTCGTTAAAGAAATCGAGCACAAACGTCCCTGATTCGGCCTTGCCCGGATGTGTACGGTTTAGTCGTGATAGCGTTTGCACGCATTCCACGCCGCCCAGTTTTTTATCCACATACATCGCGCAGAGCTTGGGCTGATCAAAGCCGGTCTGAAATTTATTGGCGACAATCATCACCTGGTAATCATCCGAATCAAAGGCCTTGCGCATATCGCGCCCCTTTAGATTCGGGTTCATATTGGACTCGGTGAATTTCTCGCCCAATAGCGTGGCACTGTTCGGGTCTTTATCAGTGAACTCCACCTCGCCCGAGAACGCCACTATCGCGTGAATCTTCTGATAGCCTTTTTCGGTGATGTATTTATCAAAGCCCAGCTTGTAGCGCACCGCTTCTTTGCGCGAGCTGGTCACCACCATGGCTTTGGCCTGGCCGCCCAGCAGCCCCATTACGTGATCTTTAAAGTGCTCCACAATCAGCAGCACTTTTTGCGCGATATTGTGGTCGTGCAGGCGCACCCACTGGTTCAGCTTCACTTTGGCGCGTTTGCTATCGACCTCGCTATCAGCCTCGCGCACCTTCATCGCCAGGTTGTACGCCACTTTGTAATTGGTGTAGTTCTTCAGCACATCCAGAATAAAGCCTTCCTCAATCGCCTGGCGCATGCTGTACACATGGTAAGCCACCGGCTTATTGGTGATGGATGGCGGTTCGTTGGGGTTGGGCACGCGGCCAAACATTTCCAGCGTTTTGGCTTTGGGCGTGGCGGTAAAGGCAAAAAAGCTCAGGTTACGTTTGGCCTGGCCTGCAGCAGCGGCCATCACGTCTTCATCATCCACCGCATCTTCTTCGCCGGTGCTTTCCACCAGCAATACTTCTTTCAGCTTTTTAGCGGTCAGGCCGGTTTGTGACGAATGCGCCTCGTCGGCGATGATGGCGTAATTGCGCTGCTTCAGCTCTGCGCTGTTTTCAATGGCTTTTAAGACAAACGGAAAGGTCTGGATCGTCACGATAATAATCGGTTGCGATCCCACCAGCGCGGCGGCGAGTTTTTCTGATTTCGATCCGCTGCCCTCATCATTATTAATCCGCCCCACCACGCCATCGACGTGCTCAAACTGATAAATCGTGTCTTGCAGCTGCGCATCGAGCACGGTGCGGTCGGTCACCACAATCACCGATTCAAACTGCTTTTTGCCCGCCGCGTTGTATAGGCCAGAGAGCTGATGCGCCACCCACGCGATGGAATTTGATTTACCCGATCCGGCGCTATGCTGGATCAGGTAATGATGCCCCGCACCTTCGCGGCAGGCGGCGGCCAGCAGTTGGCGCACCACATGCCATTGGTGATAGCGCGGGAAGATCATCGTCTCTTTCTTGTATTTACGGCCTTCCCAGTCTTCCTTGTCTTCAATCTGTAAATGCACAAAGCGCGCCAGAATATTGAGCAGATTGTCCGGCAGCAGCACTTCGTTCCACAGGTAATCCGTCGCGTAGCGGTTTACATCATCAGGCACATCATTGCCCGCGCCACCTTCTGCCGTGCCTTTGTTAAACGGCAGGAAAAACGTGTTTTCCCCCGCCAATTGCGTGGCCATATACACCTCGTATTGGCTCACCGCAAAATGCACAATCGCGCCGCGCTTAAAGGTCAGCAGCGGCTCGGGCTTTTTGGTGATTGGATCTATCGGCAAACGCGTGGTTTTGTACTGGCTAATCGCCTTGTGCACCGCCTGTTTAAATTCAGATTTCAGCTCCAGCGTTGCCACCGGCAGGCCATTTACAAACAGCACCAAATCAATCCGCCATGCCTTGGCCTTGCCTGCGTCATTCCCGCGCGAATTCGTCATCCCCGAGTGAGCCTGTTGGGGATCAAGTTGTTTCGTCATCCCCGAATGATTTTGTCGGGGATCCAGCAAACCTTCTGGATTCCCGATAACAGCATTCGGGAATGACGCGGCATCTGCTTTGGCAGAAGCGGTGCTCGCCCACGGGCTGTACACCAGCTCTTGCACGACAGTGAGGCGGTTTTGCTGATAGCGCGCCAGCGTATCGGGGTTCAGATCATGATCAGGTTTGAATTGGCACAGCGAAAAGCGCGTATTGCGGTCGCGCAGCTCGTGGCGCAACACACCCAGCGTGCCATAGGTGCGCGATTCTTTATGCGTCGCGTTCGGGTCGGCGCGGTTCAGCTGCCTGGCAACGATCTCTAAAAACTTCTGCTCCGGCTCCTTCGGATAATTCGTGCAGAATTTCTGCCACTCTTTGGGCTGCGTGTCCTGCACAAAGCCGAGCAGATCAGGCGCATACAGCGCCAGCTCGCGGTGGTATTGCGCGGCATCGCCCAGCTGCCAGCCATTGGCAACCAGTTGGTCAATGATGTCGTTTTGAAACTGGCGCTCAGCAGAGAGATCGGTCATGGTTGGCTTGGGTGCGTGGGTTAAATTAAAGACGTTGAGTATGGATATGGCCTTGCAGGTCAATGCCCGCAATGGTTGCAAGGCCATACATTGCTCATCTGCTCGTCATCCCCGAATGCTTTTGTCGGGGATCCGGCAAAACCTCTGGATTCCCGATAAGGGCTCTCGGGAATGACTGTTTAGTTGGGCGCTTGCCAATCGCGCACGTCGATCTTGCCGGTGACGGCGGAGGAGATCAGGGCTGTGCGGCGTTCTTGCATTAACTTAATTGCTTCTTCGCACCGGGCAATTAATTTGGTGAAGTTTAAAGACTCAGTTTCAATAAATTTACAAATATCATCCTGCTCTGTTTTGGGAGGGATTAACACTGGCAAGTTTTCGAAACCTTGTTGGTTTACATAAATTAGCGTCGCTGCAGTGCCTATTAACTCAAAATAGCTTTTAGACATTGCAACAGTTTCACGAAGGTATTCGGCCTTAATTGACGTGGGAATAAACGCTTGTAGTTGCTGATTAATGATCACATCCATGCAATTTATGGCTGCAACGCCGAAGTTTCCGACGCAACTCGCAATAACTGAACCTGATGATAAGATTTTTGAGCCTGCATTTTTGGCTGCGATCGAACTTACGTAGTTTTTTGTGCTTTCAATGTATTGACCTTTCATGTCTTCCATTGTTGCCCAAGGTACGCCACTTTCTTCGTTTAGCTCAGGTTTGTTTCTTTGGGGAACAAAAATATTTGAAATAAACTTTGCTCTAGTCACAACCCAATGCGCCGGTACTTCGCCTAGCCATTCCACGCCCGAGTCTTTCATTGGGGCGTTGGGGTTGAGGCCTTTGGTGACGGCGTGGCTGATGACCGTTTGGCGTTTTTCTTTCAGCAACTCGATCAGCGCTTGTTGCTTTTCAATCAACAAATCAATCTTCGCCGTCTCGTGGTCGAGGAAGTTGGCGATTGCGTCTTGCTCAGATTTTTTTGGAAACGGAACCTTAAGGCATGTGATATTTGCTACTGCCAAGCCGGGCTGTGCAGCTGATACATTGTATTGGTTAAGATTCATTGCTCTTAATGTTTCACCAAGCCACTTAAGATTCACATCTAAAAATGGATATACAACAACTGCATGCTCAGAAGCCCAAAATTTTCCCGAGCCATAATTAATATTTCCGCACAAAGCGCCTTGTCTTCCGATTAATACATAATCACCATTCAGATTAAAATTATTCGTAAAGCCACGAAGCCCATTGCCTCCATAAACAGGATATTCACCTTCTGCTTCAATTTGTTCAGAAACAATCGCATCACCGCTTCGCATTTGGGAAAAGTAACTAATTCGTTTTACATCCCAATGTGCCGGTGCAGAATCAAACCAATCTGCTCCAGAATCCTTATATTCCGCATACGCCTGATACCGACTCATGTTGCGTCTCCTTCGCTGCCGTCATTCCCGCGCAGGCGGGAATCCAGTTGCGCTGCTGGATCCCCGATAAAAGCATTCGGGGATGACGGGGTTAAGTCACTTGGGGATGACGAGTTGGCTGGATCCCCGACAAAGGCGCTCGGGGATGACGGGGTTGTGTCACTCGGGGATGGCAGGTTTTTTGATTCGCCGATGATTTCAGGCCACAAGTCCAGCCATTGCGGATTTTGTTTTTCGATCAAACGTAATTTCCAGTCTCTATTCCACTTTTTGAGTTGTTTTTCCCGGCTGATGGCACTTTCCATGGTTTCGTGCTGCTCGTACCAGACCAGTGTTTTTACTCCGTATTGCTGGGTAAACCCTTCAACAACACCTTCGCGATGCTGCCAGATGCGCTGGATCAAATCGGAGGTGACACCAATGTAAAGCGTGCCATTACGCTGGCTAGCAAGGATATAAGCGGCGGGGGATTTCATGCCGCCATCCTTTTAGCCGTCATTCCCGTGAAGAGCCTGCCCCCGCGAAGGCGTGGGGCGGGAATCCAGATGCGCTGGATCCCCGACAAAAACGCTCGGGGATGACGGGGTAGAGATTGTGTCGGCAGTGCTGACACTTTTACCTGCCCGCGTAATTCTCTCAGCGCTGCTGAGTCAATTGATAATTCGGCATTCCTGTGCAGAATCGTCATCCCCGAGTGTTTTGATCGGGGATCCAGTGCATTGCCTAAATTTCCGATGAGGGTATTCGGAAGTGATGCGGTAAAAATCGCGATCAAGCTCATGAATGCACCTCTTGCAGCAAGGCCATGATCTCGGCGCTGATCGCGTCCAGATCGGCGTCGATCTCGGCCAAATCGCGCGGTGGTTGGTATTGGTAGAAGTGGCGGTTAAACGGAATTTCGTAGCCAACAATGCCAATCTGGCCGTCTTTGTCGTCGGTTTTGCTGGCGTCGATCCACGCATCGGGTACGTGCGGCTGCACTTCGCGAATGAAATAGGCTTCGTTGATCTCGTTAACGCTGCGGCTAGGGTCGAGCGCGACATTTTCGTTATCGCGCAAATCACCATCAGCGACGTATTCGATCACTTCATTGCCAACGGCAAACAGGCCGTAGAGTGGCTTGGCCGCTGTTTTGTGCACCTTTTTGATGACTTTTTCAGCGGCGGGGTTTTTCCAGCTGATGGCGTTTTCGAGCTGTTTTTTCTCTTTGCTGTCGAGCGCCAGCTTGGCGGTTTTCAGCGCGGCTTTAAGTTGATCGTCGTATTGGTTGAAGTCGTCAAACTGCGCGGTGCCGATGATGGCTTGCAGTGCGCGGGCTTTGAGCAGCAGGTGGCGCTGGGCGCGCCAGGTGTGTACATCCAGCAGGTCTTTGATGTGTTTTTCTTTCAGGTCGCTAAAGTGGCTTTTTACATAGGCGCGGATTTCGGTTTCGTAGTCGCCCAGCTGGCCGTAGTCCTGGCAATCAGCCGAATCTTGCCAATGCGCCGCGCCGTATTCGGCATAAACCCACTTCATTGCGGCATTAAGTGCGCCGGTTTCATAGCGCAGCGTGGCAATGCGCTCATCACTAAACTGGTAAGACAGACGCAGCGGGCGCTCGATGGTGAGGCGGCGATAGCCAAATTCGTGGTTGGCGAAAATTTTGGCGGCGAAGGTCTTTGGCGTTTCAACTCTGGCATTGCTCGACTGGCGACCCCTATTACTTTTTTGCTCCGCCGGTTTATCCAGCTCGCGCGCATCCACCACGGCAAAGTCACCAAAACAGCGGGTGATTTCGCGGATGTCGGCTTCCGACATTTCATTGCGCTTGCTGCCCAGCGATTTGCGCATCTTGCCGCAGAGGTTCACGCCATTGATCAGCTGCACTTTGCCGTTACGCTCGGCAGTCTTCTTATTCGACAGCACCCACACATAGGTGGCGATGCCGGTGTTGTAGAACATATCGGTCGGCAGCGCGACGATGGCTTCCAGTAAATCGGTTTCGAGAATATAGCGGCGGATTTCCGATTCGCCCGAGCCTGCGCCGCCGGTAAACAGCGGTGAGCCATTCAGAATAATGCCGATGCGCGAGCCGCCTTCCGAGGTGTCGCGCATTTTGCTGATCAGGTGCAACAAAAACAGCAACGAGCCATCAGACACGCGCGGCAAGCCGGGGCCGAAGCGACCGTTAAAGCCTTTTTGGGTATTTTCGTCTTTGATGACGTCTTCGATTTTTTTCCAATCCACACCAAACGGCGGATTGCTGAGCATGTAGTCAAAACGCTCGGCGTAGAGGTGATCGTTGGAAAGCGTATTGCCCAGCTTGATATTGGCGACTTCCTGCCCCTTGATCAGCATATCGGCTTTACAAATCGCGTAGCTCTCGGGGTTAAGCTCCTGGCCGTAGGCGACCATGCGGGCGTTCGGGTTGTGCTCGTAAACGTATTCCATACCTGACGACAAAAAGCCGCCCGTACCGGCGGTGGGGTCGTAAATGGTGCGGATCAGGCCTTCTTTGGTCAGCGCGTCGTCGTCTTCGCCAAACACCAGCGCGGTGGTGAGGTGAACAATATCGCGCGGCGTGAAGTGCTCACCGGCGGTTTCATTCGAGCTTTCGGCAAATTTGCGAATCAGTTCTTCAAACACCAAACCCATATCGTGATTGGAGACGGCGGAGGGGCTTAGATCGGTCAGGCGCACTTTCTGTACGATTTTGTACAGCAGATTGGCGTCGTTCAAGAGGCCAATAAATTCGGCAAATTTAAAGTGATCAAAAATCTCGCGCGCGTCGCGGCTGAAGGACTGGATGTATTTTTCCAGATTGGCCTTGATATTGGATTCGCCGAGCTTAGATAAATCCATGGGCGAGGTATTGTAAAAGCTCAATCCACCCGTAGCACGCAGCAGCAGTTTTTCCTGGCCGTCTTCCGGCAGATTCATCAGCTCGACGATTTCAACCTGCTTGAGCACGGCGGCTTTACTGTCAGCCAAGACACATTCCAAGCGCCGCAATAGCGTAAACGGCAAAATGATGCGACCATACTGGCTCTGCTTGAAATCCCCGCGTAGTAAGTCTGCAAGAGACCAGATATAGGCCGCGAGATTGTTAGTGGCTTGTGACATTGCTTTCATACCGCTTAAAGATAACTGATAGGCGGTATTGTAACGGGTTTAAGCAGGGCAAGGCGGGGAATGGGATTATTTAAGGAAATAAGGCTTCGTAGAGAGCAGCGAGTATCGCTAATCTAATAAATAACAAAATAATAATTTAGGGGGCAAGTAAGCAGCAAATAACCCAAGTATGAATCTTTATTAGGCGGGAAATTATAAAGCGTTGGATTTGTGGTGGGGCTGGGGATTGGAGCGGGCGATGGGAATCGAACCCACGGCGCTAGCTTGGGAAGCTAGGGTATTACCATTATACGACGCCCGCCGTGTAATGCTGGCGTATTGTAAGTGCGGTAGATGCTTTTTGCAAGCTTTCAGCGTAACACTATGACATTTTTACTTTGTAAAATGCATTGCCGGTGGCGTTTTTTATGTGATTTGTAAGAAAAAACGGATTTATTGAGTGGCATTCTAAGTAAATTCATTTAGACCATGATCTTTTTTTTGAAGTCTGATATAAGTAGGGCGTTTTGTAAGCGCAGCAGGTTTTGATCTTCCCTGCTACTTTCATGGCGCTTCCCGGTACGCGTTTCTATACTCGCTTTACCCTGGCCGCTTTGGCTTTCTATGCTTACTTCCTGGTTTCGGCCTTTTACCCATGCTGCAATGCACCGCGTTTTACTGCGCCAGTTGTATTTTTCTGGTGTGCAGTCGGTCGGGGTGAGCGCTTTGGCGGGGGCCGCCATGGGGGCCATTGTGATTACGCTGGTGCAGGGGAACTTTGGGCAGAGCGGTGCCAGGGCCATGAATGTGCTGATGATCAGCTGTATGCAGGAAGTCGGGCCTTTGCTGGTGGCGCTGATTTTTACAGCCCGCAGTGCTTCGGCGATTACCACAGAGCTGGTGGCCATGAAGGTGGCCGGAGAGCTGCGTACTTTACTCAGGCTGGGGATCTCTGTGGGCTATTACTTAATCTGGCCGCGGATTGTGGCTGCTGCACTGAGCTGTGTGCTGCTTTTTTGTTATTTCATGGTGGCGGCCTTGTTTTGCGGCGCTTTAACAACGCCACAATCTGGCTTGATTGCAGAAATTGACAGCAGCTTAAGCCAGCTTTCTGCATCTTCTTTGCTGATGGGGCTGGCAAAAAGTGCCTTGTTTGGTTTTGTGACCAGTGCCAGTGCGTGTTACCTAGGCTTAAGTGCGGGGTTTGCCAGTACAGAGATCCCAAGGCTGGCTTCGCGGGCTGTTTTGGTCAGTATTGTGGCCATGCTGTTGCTTGATGCTTTGATTGCGGTTTTAGTGAGCCACCTGGTATGAGTGCGCAGCGCTTACTGCTGGCTTGCCGTGATGCTGAAGAGAAAAATCAGGCGATAGATACAGTTTGTGCTTTTTTGCACCAGCATAAGCAGCCGTTTGGTTTGCTGGTTTTGCGGGGAGCACTGCTGAGCAATATTAATGTGGCTGAAAATTTATGGCTTTGCGTGAATTGGCACCACAAGCAAAGTGCCGGGGCTGTGCTGCCGGTGCTGCAGCAGCAATTGGCAATGCTGGGTTATGAGCATGAAAATGCGGCGCGTTTACTTGCTGCAAGGCCGGCTCAGCTGAATACGACTGATTTGCGGGCGGTGATATTACTCAGGGCTTTATTAATGAAGCCTGTTGTTTTACTGGTGGATAACGATTGGTGTGCGGGCGTACTGTACGCAGACCGGGATTTAATGCAGCGCGCTGAGCCGCTTATTTCGCACTGCCACTGGTGGGTAATGAGTGATGATCAGGGTGAGCCTGTGCCAAATGTAAATTGGCAGCGCTGCGATCTTTCTATGCTATTGAATGAGTTTAAAAATGAGTATTGATGCACATGCAAACCCCTTGAAAAAAGACAAACGGGTCCAGGTCGGGCTGTTTGTGGCGGGTGGCGTGTTTTTTATGGCGATAGCTCTATTTGTGCTGGCCAGATCATTGGGCTGGTTTGAGCAAAGCTTTACTTTAGAGTTTCATGCTGCAAGTGCCGAATCTTTAAATAAAGGCATGTTGGTGCGTTTATCGGGTCTGCCTGTGGGCAAGGTGACGGGGATAAAGCTGGAAGACGATGCGCGTGTACGTGTCCAGATACAAATTAATAAAGATTTTCAACGCTGGATTAAAAGCGATTCGGCGGCGTCTTTAGCGCGGGAAGGGATATTTGGCGACAGCTTTATTCAGATTTCTGCGGGCAGGGGCAAAGGGCCGTCTTTAGAAAACGGGGCCGTGCTGGCTTTTGATCCAGGCAGCGGCATGAATGAGCTTTTGCAGCAGTTACGCGGGCGTTTGTTTCCGCTGCTGGAAGAAATGCAAAGCCTTGCTGCCTCGCTGAAAGCGCCGGATGGCCAGCTGGGCAGTACGCTGGGTGAGGCTCGCGCCTTGCTGCATGAGCTGCGCAATACCCGTATGCAAATTGATAAAACACTGGCGAGCGCCGCCTTGCTGACGCATAAAAATATCCCCGATACTTTAGGCTATGTGGATGGCACGCTGGCAGGTTTTAAAAAAACAGCACAAAGCACGGATGAGCAACTGGCTCAGATCAGTGGCAAGCTGCAGGACACATTAGATCAGTATGAGCGCACAGGAAATACTGCGGATCAGGCGCTGAAAGAAGTACAAATTCTGGTGAAAGAAACGCGGCCTTTATTGCAAAAAGCCATTAAAGACGCCGATGTGGTGATGCAGAGTGCTAATCAGACGATGACCAATATGCATGATCACTGGCCGTTCAGCGGCGATGCCAAACCGGCATCCATGCCCGGTGAGGCTGCCGGGGAGTGATGGCCCGGAGCGGTGAAGTACATCAGGCCGCATCAGACAATAATCTGTCTGATGCGGCCTGATGCGTTTGAAAGCAGGGCAGAGCCTGCAGGCACATTTAATTGATTATGTGCCTGCTTTCCAGCCTCCGCCCATGGCTTTATAAAGATCAACCGTTGCATTGAGCTGATCACGCTGGGCTGCGGCAAGGTTGAGCTGGGCCTGAAATAAAGAACGCTGGGCATCCAGTACTTCCAGATAGCCTGAAAAGCCATTGTCGTAGCGTAATGTCGCCAGCTTTAATTGCCTGCTGAGCGAATCCAGCTGCAACTGCTGGGCGGCGACAATTTTTGTGCTGCTACTGCGGGCGATCAGCGCGCTTTGCGTTTCGGCAAAGGCTTGCTGAATACTCAGGCGGTAATTGGCGACGGCTTGCTTCTGGCGGGCGGTTGCGCCATCCACATTGGCGGCAGTGCGGCCATTATCAAACAGCGGTGCGGCCAGGTTGCCAAGAAAAGACCATGTTTTGGCCGGGCCGGAAAACAGATCGCTGATCGATGCGCTTTCTGTTCCAAGTAAACCCGTCAGAGAGATGGTAGGGTAGTAAGCCGCCCGTGCTGCCGCAATGCGTGCACCTGCCGCCTTGAGTGATTGCTCGCTGGCCTGAATATCCGGGCGGCGGGTCAGTAGCTCAGATGGCAGGCCCAGCGGCACATTCACCGGCATAATAATCTGTTTGAGCTCTTTACCCCGGGTGATGCCCGATTCGATCATTTCACGCGGGTTCTGGCCGATCAGAATACTCAAACTGCTGGCCACTTTGGCAATACTTTGCTCAATGCCGGGCACACTGGCTTGCGCGGCGGCAAGCTCCACCTCAGCCTGGCGCATATCCAGCTCGGAGGTGACGCCGCCTTCAAAGCGGCGTTTGCGCAGCTGAAAACTCTCCTGCCGTGTTTTGAGCGTGTCTTGCGCAATAGCAAGCTGCTGATCAAGTGCGCGCAAATTAAAGTAGGTTTGCGCCACATTGGCGTAAAGCGCCAGCGCGACCGCATCGCGATTGTATTCACTGGCTAAAAGATCCGCTTTTGCGGCGTCATTGGTGTTTTTAATCCGCCCCCACAGATCCAGCTCCCAGGAGGCCGTTGCACCCAGCGAGTAGCTGTCTGACGGGCTGCCGATTTGTATAGACTGGCCCCGGCCCGCCTTGCCGGCTAAATCCAGCCGTGGCAGTTGCTCGGCAGAGCTGATACCCAGCGCAGCACGCGCTTCGTCGATGCGGGCAGCGGCAATCACCAGATTCTGGTTATGCGCTTCTGCTGCGCTGATGAGCTGATCCAGCACGGGGTCGTCAAATTGCGCCCACCAGTTGCGGCCTATGCTGACATCGCTGACAGAATCGCTGCGCCATGCGCTGGGCAGCTCGGTTTTGGTGTCGGCGACGGGCGGTGTTAAGGCGCAGGCGCTTAGGGTGGATGCAATCAGAAGCGCGAGGACGGTTTTACGCATGATGATCTCCTGCTTCAGGGCTCGTAGCGATTTTTTTCTCGCTGCTTTTCATGATTAAGCGGAAAAAGAGCGGGATAAAGAAAATAGCAATAAAGGTGGCAGCCAGCATCCCGCCAATCACGGGCGTACCCAGTGAGTGACGGCTGGCCGAACCCGCGCCGCTGGATAAAACCAGTGGCACGCAGCCCAGAATAAAGGCCAGCGAAGTCATCACAATCGGGCGGAAGCGTAAACGTGCCGCCGAAAGTGCAGAATCAAGCAGGCTCATGCCTTCTTCGTGTTTCATTACGGCGAATTCCACAATCAGAATCGCATTTTTTGCCGCCAGCCCCACCAGCGTCACCAGGCCAATCTGGAAATAAACGTCGTTGGTTAAGCCGGTTAAAAATACGGCCAGCAGCGCACCAAACAGTGCAAAAGGTACGGCGCTGATCACGGCAATTGGTAGTGTCCAGCGCTCGTATTGCGCCGCCAGAATCAAAAACACCATGATGATACCAAAACCAAAAGCAAGCACTGCGGATGATCCGGCGGCTTTTTCCTGATAGGCCGAGCCTGTCCATTGCAGCTTGTAATCTGCGCCCATAACGCTGGCTTCTACTTCTTCCAGTGCTTTAATCGCCTGGCCGGAGCTGACGCCCGGTGCAGGTTGCACCATGATTTTGGCCGCCTGGAATACATTAAAGCGTTCAACTAATTCCGGGCCAACCGATGTTTTAACCTGCACAAGGCTGGTGAGCGGAATCATGTCGCCTTTATCTGAGCGTACATAGACATTGCGGATGTCATCCGGGCGGGCGCGGAAGTCAGCTTCCGATTGCAATTGCACGCGGTAGGTGCGGCCAAACTGGTTAAAGTCGTTCACATAAACCTGGCCAAAGGTGGCTTGCATGGTGTCAAACACCTGGTTGATGCTCACCCCCAGTGCCTTGGCTTTTTCCCGGTCCAGATCAAGATAAATCTGCGGCACATTGGCGCGGAAAGTAGTGGAAACGCTGGCAAATTCCGGACGTTTTTTGGCTTCATCAACAAAGCGCTGTGTGGCTTTAGAAAATTCGGCCGTGTTGCCCGTGCCCCGGTTTTGTAAATAGCCTTCAATCCCGCCCGTGGTGGACATGCCCTGAATGGCCGGTGGGTTAAAAGTGGCGGCAAAGCCGTCTTTCATCCCCATATAAGCCATGCCCTGGAATTTTTTAGCCAGTGCAAAGGAGCTGTCTGCCGGATCTGAACGCTCTTTCCAGTCTTTCAGCGTAGAAAACACGATGCCGCTGTTGCTGATAATGGCGCCGGAAAGAATATCAAAGCCCACAAAGGAAACGACGTTTTCGACGTTTTTATTGGCCATCAGCATTTGTTCAAAATGATTGCTGGAGGCGGCGGTCCGGTTAAGTGAGGACGCATCAGGCAGCATGACTGCACTAATCAGCGTGCCCTGATCTTCATCGGGCACCAGTGCGCCGGGGACTTTTTTCAGCAGCACAAAGCTGGCCAGCAAAATGGCCGCAAACAGAATGAATGCCACACCCACACGGCGGTTTAAGAAGGCCACACCACCCACATAGCCATTGGTGAGGCGGTCAAAACTTTTGTTAAACCACACAAAGAATTTTGCCGGTTCGCTATGGCTGTTTTTCAGCAAAATGGCACACAGCGCCGGGGTGAGTGTTAAGGCCACAATCCCTGAAATCACCACCGAAACAGCAATCGTAACGGCAAACTGCTTATACATCACACCGGTCATGCCGCCCATAAAGGCCACCGGCAGGAATACGGCGCAGAGCACCAGCACAATTGCAATGACGGGGCCGGCTACTTCCTGCATGGCCTGGATGGCGGCTTCTTTGGCCGAGCACTTGGTCTCGCTCATGATACGCTCGACGTTTTCCAGCACCACAATGGCGTCATCCACCACAATACCAATGGCCAGCACCATCCCGAACAGGGTTAACAGATTGATCGAGAAGCCTAAAACCAGCATCCCTGCAAAGGTACCAATCAGCGAAATCGGCACGGCAATACACGGAATCAGCGTGGCGCGGAAGTTTTGCAAGAAGAGGTAAACCACGATGAACACCAGAATAATGGCTTCAAACAGGGTATGGACCACTTCTTCGATCGAGATCTTTACAAACTCGGTGGTGTCGTAAGGAATGGAGTAGGCAATTCCTTCGGGGAATCGCGCTTTAAGCTCTTCCATTTTTGCTTGAACGCTGGCGGCAACGGCAACCGCATTGGCGCCGGGCTGCAGATACAGGCCGATGGCTACCGCGGATTTGCCATTTAGACGGGCTTGCAGATCGTAATCCTTACCGCCCATTTCTACCCTTGCCACATCTTTCAGGCGAATTTTTGCGCCGTCAGCGGTGGAGCGGACAATGATGTTTTCAAACTCTTTGGCGTCTTTTAAACGGCCCTGGGTGTTGACTGTGTAAGTAAAATCAATGGGTGCTGTCGTTGGCTGGGCACCAATTTTACCCGCAGCAAACTGCGCATTTTGCTCGCGGATCGCCCCGATCACATCGGAGGGGGTAAGTCCAAGCTGGGCTAAACGATCAGGGCGCAGCCATACGCGCATGGCGTAATCTGTGCCCCCGAACATACCAAGATCACCCACCCCCGGTAAGCGTTTAAGTTCGTCCACAATATTAAGTAAGGCGTAGTTGGACAGATAGGTGGTGTCATAACGGCCATTAGGCGAGTTCAGCGCGACCACTTCCAGAATGGATGTCGATTTCTTTTTAACCGTCACCCCCTGGCGTTTTACCTCTTCAGGCAATTGCGCCAGCGCCGCAGACACGCGGTTATTAACGTTAATCGTTGCCTGATCGGGGTCTGTGCCAATTTCAAAGTAAACGTTCATGCTCATCTGGCCGTTTGATGCGGAGCCAGACTGAACATAAATCATTTTCTCAACGCCGTTAATTTGTTGCTCCAGCGGCGCGGCAACGGTCTGTGCGATCACTTCAGGGGTGGCGCCGGGATAAACCGCAGTCACAGAAACAACCGGCGGCGTAATGCCCGGATATTGCTCAATAGGCAGTGAGCGCATTGCAGCAAGACCCGCCAGCACAATAATGATCGAAATCACGCTGGAGAAAATAGGGCGCTCAATAAAGAATTTTGAAAACATAGTGTGTCCTTATCGGGCGGCAGGGCTGCTGGCCGGGGATGGATTAACCACGGCACCGGGCCTGGCTTTCATCAGGCCATCTACAATCACTTTCTGTCCTGCTTTTAAGCCTGATTCAATAATCACTTTTCCATCAATGACCGAGCCCAGTTTTACGGGAACGGGCATAACTTTATTGTCCGCACCAACTGTCATCACAATATGGTCGGCCTGCGACTGAACTACGGCGCGTTCCGGAATCAAAAGGGCGTTTTTACGCTTACCAAGCTCAAGGGTCACGCGAACAAATTGCCCTGGCAGTAAGTCACCTTTGGGGTTTTTGAAAATAGCGCGGGCGCGGATGGTGCCGGTTTTTGGATCAACCCGGTTATCAGAGAAATTAATCAGGCCAGTTTGTGAATAAACACTGCCATCGGCCAGTTTGATTCTGGCGGTAAAGTTTTTTGAATCGTTGAGTTTGATTTGCCCGTTACGGGTGGCGGCTTCCAGCTCCTGACGATCTTGTTCGGAGTAAGAAAAGTTTACATAAAGCGGATCAAGCTGGCTGATGGTGGTGAGGCGGCCGGAATCGCCTGTTGCAGAGATTAAGCTGCCTTCTGATTGCACCAGCTTACTGGTGGTGCCCGCGATCGGCGCGGTCACTTTGGTGTAGCCTAAATTAAGCTCAGCCTGCTTGACGCTGGCCTGAGCAGTCTGGCTGCTGGCGAGGGCAGAAGCGTAAGCAGAGAGCGCATCGTCGTAATCTTTACGGCTGACGGCGTTTTCTTTATAGAGCGGCGTAATGCGATCCCGGTCGGCACGGGCTTTATCTAATTTTGATGCCTCTTGAGAGAGCTGGCCCTTGGCCTGATCCAGAGTGGCTTTATAAGGCTCGGGGTCGATTTCAAATAAAACCTGGCCAGCCGTTACTTGCGCGCCTTCCACATAGGTTCTTTTTAATAAGATGCCGTTAACGCGGGAGCGTACTTCCACATCGCGATAGCCTGCCGTTTCGCCCACCATTTCTTTATTAAGTGCGATATCAACGGGTTTTAATTCAATAAAACCAATCGGGGCAGGAGGGGGGGTGACAGGGGCGGTTTCTTTGCCACAGGCACTGAGTAAAACGAGGGCGGTAAAGGCGCTGAGGCGAAATACATGGGGTAAAAACCTGGTTCCCTGATACATGGGGTATCTCCGGCTGGTTATTTTAAATTGTGGCTAAAGCTATGTTTACAGCTGCTTGACGTGGCTTTCAGAAACAGGCCGGAATGGCGTCTTTTTAAACCCCACTCTTTTTTTGTGTGAAGTGCTTTTAGGTAGCGCTCAATGCAATGTCATCGGCATTGAAGAAAATCGGGCCGCTCAGAGTATGGGTTTTTATTTTTGTAAACCAGTGCATAGTGTTTTTATAAATTCACACTATTGCCTTGTGAGTTTAGAACTTTGTCAGCTTGTTCGCTTTTTTAGTTCAGGCTGAGTGAAGACATTTGTTGCTTTTGTTGCTCAATTAAACACACAAAATTAGTGTGGTTATTTTGTGTTCTTGATTGATTTTGTTGAGGTTTATGTATAAAGAGCGGTGCTTATTTGCTAATGGGGCTTGCTGTGTTGTAAAGCCTTCACTTTTGTACTAATTTAGATTAGACTGTCCAGTCTAAAATGAGGTGTGGTGATGGTTAAGAGTAAGCTTGCAGAAGATGAATCAGGGCTGGACCCTGTCATTTGTGCTGCTAAGTCTGTTTTTTGTGAAATGGGTTACCGTGCCAGCATTGAAAAAGTGGCCGCCCGGGCAGGCGTGGCGAGGCAAACTATTTATAACCGTTTTGGCTGTAAACAAGCCTTGTTTGAATTAGCGATTGACCACTTTATTGGCGAGATGCTTGCGCCGCTGGCGGTGAATGAAGGGGATGTGCGGGAGCGTTTATTACGCTTTTCTCTAACGTTTCGTGCGCAAATCATGACGCCGGAATCGGTAAAGGCGCATCGGGTACTGACGGGTGAGGCGCCGCGATTTCCAGAATTAGCCCGCCGGCATTTTGAGCTTTGTATTGAGCGCACGGCAAAGCAACTGGCTGCGCAGTTGGAAACAGCCATGCAGGAGGGCGTATTGCGCCCGGCAGACCCTTTTGAAGCGGCCACGTTTTTATTTGACATGTTGGCAGGTTACGATCAGCTGAAATTATTGTTTGGTGGCGAGCCGCCTGATCCTGCAGGAGAAACGGCAAAGGTAAACCGTATCGTTGATATGTTCTTACGTGCATATCAGGTGTAAGTGTTTTGTTGTGTTAGCTTGATTTAAGTGTCAAATTGCTGTATTCATCGAAATGAAATGCAATCTCATTACTGTTGAAATTTATAGGTATGAATAAATAATGTCATATTACAAAGGATTAGGAATGCTTCCTTCGCTTAGAAAAAGTGTGGTTTTAGTTATTGGCGCGGCTGGCTTGCTGGCGGCTTGCGGCAAGCAAGAGGGGGGGGCTGGTGGCGCTGCGGGTGGTGGTATGCCGCCGCCTGAAGTCACCGTGGTAACCGCTCAGGCGGGCAGCTCTGCGCTGACGCGTGATTTAAGCGGCCGCATTACCGCAGTGCGTACGGCTGAAGTGCGCGCTCGGGTAGACGGTATCCTGGAAAAACGCTTATTTAACGAAGGCGGCGAAGTAAAAGCGGGCCAATCCTTATTTAAGATTGATTCGCGCGTGCTGGAAGCCAATGCCGCCACCGCTAAAGCGACGCTGGCAAAAGCTAAATCCAGTGTGCTGATTGCTAAGCAAACAGCCGATCGCTATCGCCAGCTGGTGGGTGAGCAGGGTGTAAGCCGCCAGGAATTCGACCAGGCCGAGGCCCAGCTTAAGCAAGCCGAGGCCGAAGTGGCTGCAGCTGAAGCAGAAGTTCGCCGCAGCAGTGTGGATCTGGAATACGCCAGCGTGCAGGCGCCGATCAGTGGCCGCATTGGCCGGGCCTTAGTTTCAGAAGGGGCGCTGCTGAATAAGGGCACAGGCACACCGCTGGCGCTGATCGAGCAGCTCGATTCGGTTTATGTGGATTTCAACCAGTCTGGTGCTGATTTGTTGCGTTTAAAACAGCTGGCCAAAGTGGGTAAGCTGAAACAAGCAACGCTGCCGGTTGATTTGCTGCTGGAAGACGGTACGCCTTACGCGCACGCAGGCAAATTACTGTTTGCTGAGCAAACCATTGATCCAGCCACGGGCACCGTGACTTTACGCGCTGAATTCCCTAATCCTGATCACCTCTTGCTGCCAGGTATGTTTGCAACGGTGCGTGTGGCTCAGGGCGCGATGGATGCCACGGTACGTGTGCCGCAAAAAGCGATTGTGTCTTCGCCGCAAGGGCAGTTTGTTTATATCGTGGGTGGCGACAATAAAGTGGCGCCCGCTCCGGTTAAAACCGGCGGTTTCTCGGGTACGGACTGGATTATTCTGAGCGGCTTAAAAGGCGGCGAACGGGTGATGGTGGATGGTATTCAGAAAGTACGCCCGGGTGCGGTGGTGAATCCGGTGGATGCGGCTGCGGCTAAATCTGCACCCGCACCTGCATCTGCGACATCTGCTGCTGCCCCTGCAAAAAAATAGATGCTGCTGATGATGCATAAGCATCACTGGCGCATTAGGAGAGTTTATGTTTGCTCGATTTTTTATCGATCGCCCCGTATTTGCTTGGGTGATCGCCATTATTATTGTTTTGGCAGGTTTGCTGGCTTTTAAAAGCCTGCCGATCTCTCAATACCCCGAAGTGGCTCCGCCTGCTTTAACGATTAACGCAACCTATCCTGGTGCAAGTGCACAGGTGATGGAGGAAACGGTTACTGCGCTGATTGAGCAGGAAATGAATGGTCTGGAGAACATGCAGTATATGAGCTCCAACAGCGACAGCGCCGGCAATATGGCGATTACGCTGACCTTCAGGCCAGGTACTGATTTGGATATCGCCTCGGTAGAAGCGCAAAACCGCGTAAAGCGGGTTGAAGCGCGTTTACCCAGCGAAGTGCGCCAGCAAGGCGTGCAGGTGGTTAAATCGCGTAGTAACTATCTGATGTTTGTTACGCTGCTGTCGCCTGATGGCAGCCACGACAATGTGGCCTTGGGCAGTTATGTGAATTCCAGCGTGATTGATTCGATCCGCCGTGTGCCGGGTGTGGGTGAAGCCATGCTGTTTGGCTCTGAATACGCCATGCGTATCTGGCTGGATCCGGCCAAGCTGACTGGTTTCAAGCTGTCTGCGGCTGAAGCGCTGGCGGCGGTGCGCGCACAAAACGTGCAGCTGGCTACGGGTGAAATCGGCCAGTTGCCAGCACCTCCGGGCCAGCAGTTTACGGCTACGGTTGTGACTCAGGGGCGTTATGTTACGGCAGAGCAGTTTGGCAATATTGTGCTGCGCGATGGCAAAAACGGCTCGCAGTTACGCTTAAAAGACGTGGCCAGGGTTGAGCTGGGTGCATCCGATTACAGTGTACTGGCGCGTTTAAATGGTAAGAGTATTGCGGCGATCGGGATTAAGCTTTCCCCGGATGGCAATGCGCTGGAAACAGCTAAAGCGGTAAAAGCCAAGCTGGCGGAGCTGTCTAAGTTCTTCCCTAAGGGCGTGACTTATGAAGTGCCTTACGATACATCCAAATTTGTGGATATCTCTATCCATGAAGTAATGAAAACCCTGGTCGAAGCGATTGGCCTTGTGTTTGTGGTGATGTATTTATTCTTGGGTAATATCCGCGCCACGCTGATTCCGACTATTGTTGTGCCGATTGCGCTCTTGGGTGCTTTGGTGGGCTTGCAGCTGTTTGGTTATTCGATCAATGTGCTGACGATGTTTGCCATGGTGCTTGCGATTGGTATCCTGGTTGACGATGCCATTGTGGTGATTGAGAACGTCGAGCGCATCATGAGCGAAGAAGGCCTTGCTCCGCGCGAAGCCACGCAAAAAGCCATGGGGCAGATTATCGGCCCGATTATCGCCATTACCCTGGTGCTGACGGCCGTGTTTGTGCCGATGGCGTTTTTCTCGGGTGCGGTGGGCGCGATTTATCGCCAGTTCTCGGTGACTTTAGTGCTGACGATGTTCTTCTCGGCGCTGATGGCTTTAACCTTAACGCCTGCGCTGTGCGCGACCTTCCTTAAGCCTTTGAAAAAGGGCGAGCATCATGGCACTAAGGGCTTTTTAGGCTGGTTTAACCGTAAGTTTGCTGCATTAACCTTGCGCTATCAGGGCTGGGTAGGCACATGCATTCGCAAGACTGGCTTGTCCCTGCTGTTTTTTGCCTTGATTCTGGCTTCTACCGGCTGGCTGATGTCGCGCTTGCCTACGTCTTTCCTGCCTGATGAAGACCAGGGTTACTTTATTAGCGTGGTGCAATTGCCTGCAGGTGCAACGCACGAGCGCACGCTGGAAATCGTTGAGCAGGTTGAAGCACACTTTGTGAAGCAGCCAGAAGTTGATCGTGTGATTGCGATTGTGGGCTTCAGCTTCTTTGGCCGCGGCCAGAATGCGGCACTGGCGTTTGTCACCTTAAAAGACTGGAAAGATCGTCCGCTGCCAAACGATCAGGTTGGCCCGGTGGTGCAACGCGCCAATATGATGTTGTTCCGCATTAAGCAGGCGTTTGCCTTTGCCACCAATGTGCCGCCGATTCCTGAATTGGCATCGGTGGGCGGGTTTGACTTCCGCTTGCAGGATCGTGCCGGTTTAGGCCGTGATCGCCTCTATGAAGCACGTAATATGCTGCTGGGTATGGCTGCGCAAAACAAAGCCCTGGCTGGGGTTCGCCCGGATGGTCAGGAGCCGGGGCAGCAGCTTTTACTGGATGTAAACAAGGTAAAAGCCAGTCAGCTGGGCATTGATATGACTGAGCTGAACAACACACTGGCGATTTCATTAGGCTCTGCCTATGTAAACGACTTTGTGCGCGAAGGCCGTATCTTGCGTGTGTTGATGCAAGCCACACCGGAAAGCCGTCTTTCTCCGGATGATTTACTCAAGCTGCAAGTAAAAACACGCGCGGGTAATTTAGTGCCGCTGTCTGAAATTGCCGAGGCGAAATGGCAGGCAGGTGCTTCAGCGCTGGATCGCTATAACGGCCTGCCTGCGTTTAAGATTTCTGGCGGCCCGGCTCCGGGTAAAAGCTCGGGTGAGGCGATGGACGCCATGGAAGCGATGGCCAAGCAATTGCCGCCGGGTGTGGGTTTTGAATGGTCGGGTACTTCGTATGAAGAACGCCTGTCTGGCTCGCAAGCGCCATTCTTGTTCGGCTTGTCGATTCTGATCGTGTTCTTATGCCTTGCAGCGCTGTATGAAAGCTGGTCGATTCCGTTTGCTGTGTTGTGGGTGGTGCCGCTGGGTATCTTCGGCGCGGTTGCTGCCATGACATTGCGTGGCTTGCCGGACGATGTGTACTTTAAAGTGGGGCTGATCGCCATTATTGGTTTATCGGCAAAGAACGCGATTCTGATTATCGAATTCGCCCGTGATTTGCAGCGCCAGGGCTTGAGTGCAATTGATGCCACGCTGGAAGCCTGCCGCTTACGCTTCCGCCCGATTCTGATGACGTCCTTTGCCTTTATCGCTGGTGTATTGCCGCTGGCCATGAGTACCGGTGCTGGTGCGGCCAGCCGCCGTGCCATTGGTACCGGGGTGATGGGCGGGATGATTACGGCAACGGTATTTGCGGTGTTCTTAGTGCCGGTGTTCTTTGTGGTGGTGCGCCGTTTCTTCCCTGAGAAACCCGTGGTACGCAGCGGCGACATTGCGGATGACCATCGTTAATTAGATTTGCTGGCCTTCGAAGGGCTCTGATTTAAGCGGCTTCAGCTGAAAGCGAAGGGCGCAAAGTCTTGAACCACAGAGAACACAGAGAGCGCAGAGAGCACAGAGAGCACAGAGAAAAATCCTCTGCGAACATGGTTTTCTCTGTGGCCCTCTGTGTCCTCCTTTTACTCTGTGGTTCAAGGTTTCGCTCTCTATCAAGGCTAGCTGCTAGATCGAATAATGACGCGAACCAATAGGTACGATAAAGATGAAAAAACAATTAATGTCTAAGACCCTGCTGCTGGCGATGACGCTGGGCCTGGGCGCTTGCGCGATGGGGCCGGATTACGTCCGCCCTGCAGCGCCTGTCGCCAGTGTGGTGGGCAGCCAGCCAGCGGATATAGCAACGCCACAGTGGGGGACTTATTTTTCTGACCCTGCTTTGAATGTGGTTATCGAAAAAGCGCTGGCGAATAACCGCGATTTAAAAATTGCCACGGCCAGAATCGAAGAAGCCCGTGCGTTGTATGGTATTCAGAAGGCGGATTTCCTGCCTTCGGTGAATGCCAATGCCTCCGGCAATATCAGCCGCAGTAATCCGGATGCGGATATCAGCCGCCGCTACGAAGCTAATCTGGCGCTGCTCTCCTACGAGGTGGATTTCTGGGGGCGTGTGCGCCGTTTAAGTGAAGCCGCCAAGGCCAACTATCTGGCAAGTGAAGAGGCGCAGCAATCGGTACGCAGCACGCTGATTGCCGATGTGGCCAATAGCTATTACAGCGCCCAGGCCTTACAGGCCCGCAGCAATTTTGCTGAGCAAACCGCCAAGGCACGGGCAGAAAGCCTGCGCGTGGTGAAGCGCCGCATGGATGTGGGCGTGGCCAATCGTCTTGATCTTTTGCAAGCTGAAGCCGCCCAGGATAGTGCCATCAGCGATCATACGGCGCTGGCCCGTCAGGCCGCCAATGCCCAGACGGCGCTCGCTGTATTGGTGGGTGAAGCGGTAAGTCTGCCCGTGGCTGATTTAAATGCGGATGTGGTGCAGTTGCCAGGCGGTTTTAATTCCACCGTCTTGCTGGAGCGCCCTGATGTGCGCGCTGCGGAGCAAAAACTGGTAGCAGCCAATGCCAATATCGGCGCTGCCCGCGCGGCCTTCTTTCCTAAAGTCACATTAATGGGCAGTGGTGGCGTGGTAAGCAATGAGCTGGAGGATTTATTCTCTGGCGGCAACCGCGCATGGAGCTTCTTACCGCAAATCAGCCTGCCGTTGTTTGACGGTGGCCGCTTACGTGCAGGTGCAGATATTGCCGAAGCACGCAAAGTGATTGCCGTGGCCGAATATGAAAAAGCCATTCAGCTGGCGTTTAAAGATGCGGCAGATGTGTTGTCTGATCAGGCATGGCTGAGCAAACAACTGAGCGCTCAGCAACGCCTTGCAGAGCGTCAGGCGCAGCGTTTGAAACTGGCTGAGGTACGCTATGCATCGGGTCTGGCAGGCTACCTGGATGTGCTGGACGCACAGCGCGAGTTTTATAATGCCAGCCAGGGGCTGATTGAAACCCGCCGCGCCCGTTTGGCCGCTTCGGCACAGGCGTTTAAGGCTTTGGGCGGGAAGTAAAGTCAGATTGTGCTGGCAGGCAAACGACCCCCGATGGGGTCGTTTGTTTATGCGGTAAGTATGGTTAAAGAGCAAGTTGAGCCGAGTGTCTTACGTATTTAATGCAAATTAAATACATATAGACCTGTCATGCGGCTTTGAAATCTCGTGGCGCATCAATGATTTGGCTCGACCCTGCGCTGAAATGGGCTGCTGATCCCACTGGCAAGCGCTGAAGAAACCCCATTTTCAGCGATGTTGCCATTTAGTTCTGACTGACCATTAAATGCCTGTTTGGTATCGAATTACGTCAAGCCATAAACCAAAATGCGCGGCTTTAAGCGATGGGGAGAGCGTGTGATGGCGCGGGACTTTGACTGCTAGATCACAGATTTTAAGTATGTGCGGTGATTTTAAATCGCTTCACGCAGCTGGGCGTGCGATGGCGATGCGTGGCTGATTTGTGTAACAAAGACTAAAGGTGAGAAAGCCCCCTGTTCCGAATAGCAAGCGATGACTTTGTGTTGGAACAGGGGGCTTTTAAATATTACTTAGCGCTGCAGCTGCCTAGCAGCGTCCATACATTGCTGTAAACATCAGGACGTGCGGCATTTGACCACCAGCTTGCCTGATACTTATTGCCCATAAAGCTGACAATATCCATGACTTTATAGGTAATGCTTGCGCTCCACGCCGTAATATTGCCGCAGCCGCTGTCACCGCCTATTTTGACTAATTGCGACATGCTGTTACTTTGTCCTGCCGTATCGGTTACGGTGAGGCTGACATTGTAAGTGCCTGCGCTGGCATAGCTGTGGTTTGGAGATTGCTGCGTTGAGCTTGAATTGTCACCAAAGCTCCATGCCCAATTGCTGATGCCTTTGTCGTCAGATGATGTGTCTTTAAAGCTGGCATTCATACCGACAATATTGCTGCTGAACGAGGCAACAGGTTTTTGATCGCCACCTCCGGTCTCATCGGGAGTGATGCCGGTTTTTTGTGCAATCCATGGCAGGTAGCTGGAGGTACGGGTGAATGCCGTGGCACCGACGCATGAATTGCCCCAGCTAACAATGCCGATGCTATAGAAATTGCCGTTTTGGGCCGCAACAAATGGCCCGCCACTATCACCATTGCAGGCCGAAACACCTCCCGCACCCCCGCCGCAAATCACCGATGCGGGCAGGTTGAAATTCAGCTCGCTGCTACAGACCTGATTGCTTAATACCGGTAAATTCACTTCACGCAGCACATCACTCGGGCTGCCTTGATTTCTTGTCAGGCCCCAGCCTGATACGGTCACGCTTTTACCAATACCAGCAATTTGGTTTTCAATGGCAACGGTAGGTAGTTTGGCTGGTATAATACTTGCACTGGCAGGGCTTGCAAGTTTTAGCACTGTAATATCCCAGCCTGAACGTATCCCCTGTGCGCCACTCCAGTTTTCGTGGGTAATGATTTGGCTGACTCGAATATTTTGCCCGTCACGACGGCTCATGCTGTGAGCGCCCACCTGTACCGTCAGTGAGCTGGTCGATGCACCATCCACGCAATGGGCTGCTGTTAAAACCCAGTTGGGGCTGATTAAGGTACCACCGCAGCCCTGGCGGCCATTCATGAGTAAGGCCACTTGGTAGGGCCTGGAATTAGGCGTTGTTTCAATGCCCCCTACAATGGTGGGTTTGGCGGGCGTGCTGTTGGCTGCCATGCTGGATAAAGGCAGTGCACATAGTGTGGCGAGTAAGGCTGCAGTTAATTTGATGTGTTTTTTCATGGTTGTCTCTTCTTTGGTTTTATAAATGGATGTTAAAACTGGTGTAAGCCCGTTCTAACTCCTTCACTACATCCTCTGGATTACAGAGGTTTACTACATCGTGGCTAACGAGTGCATTACATTCGTTTAGCGCTAAATACAAATTATGAGCAAAGCAGCGCCCTCATTTACGTGGAATGAATGAACTTGAATAAAGGGCGTAAGAGGTTTTTTTTCTGATTTTTTAGTAAGTCTATTTTTTATGTCAATGACATTGACGTAAGCACGCCTTACTATAGAAAACATCAGTAAATTGTCAAATAAATGACAGATAACGCATGAAAGTCTAAATTTTCTAGCTTAAAAGCTATTTATTCATGGATGACTAATGGGTTTGCTGCATGTGGAAAGGCATTAAATGCCAAGCCATGCCGCAGGGGGAGGGCGTTAGATGGGGGTGTTTATGAATTGGCCATTTATGGCTGATGGCTATAGAGCATGAATTAGAAAGACGGGCGACACAAAAAAAACCGCGGGTGTTTTTTTGATGGTTTGTAAATCTGCTGCGGCTTGGCTGGGGTTTTTAATGGCCTTTCGTTAAAGACAGGATAAACTGTGCCAGCGTACTGGCGGGCTCAACCTGCGCAGGCAGATTGAACGGGCAGTTCTGTGCGTGGAAAGGTTGATGTGCTCTGTTTTGAGCGAAGTTTAAATAGTGTGAGCAAAGCGGCGCAATGCTTTGCCATTGTTCTGTTTGCAGTTGGGCTAGCTTCAGCAAATCTGCTTTGGGTGAAGGCCTGCCATTAGGGAAAATGATTTTCCAACTTTCCAGAAGCGGTTTCATCAGGATGAGTTGCAATAAGGCTAAGAAACTGGCGGCACCGGGGCCGCCAGCATGCAGCCAGCTGTTGCGGCCAGCAGGGGCCAGCGCGTCAAGCAGCGGCTCAGCAAGGCTTAGTGCCTGATGCGTGCCGCCTGCTGCCAGCATCCAGCCAAACTGCGCTGCGCATTGGGGCTCGCCGGTGAGGGCCAGATCGACATGCTGCCATTGTTGAGCCTGAGCCCATCGGGCACTCAGCAGATAATCATCCAAGCAGCTATGACCCGCGCTGATTAATAATCCCCCCGGAGGCAAAGCAGGGATCTGGCCCTGCATTCCCAAGGGGAGCAGCATAAGCTGCGAAAGCTGCAGGGGATTAAGCCGGGATTGCAGTGACTCTAAAATGGCCGCAGGGGCAAGAAACAGAACTGGGCCATTTAATAGAGTCATAGGGTTTATTGATGGCAGTTGTTGATAAGCTGCTTCAGTGCATCGGGATTGATAATTTCAATCAGACGGTTTTGCACTTTAATTAAACCATTTTCCTGGAATTTAGAAAGCGAGCGGCTGACTGTTTCCAGCTTGAGCCCTAGGTAGCTGCCGATTTCTTCACGCGTCATGCGTAAATGAAAGCTGCTGGCCGAATAGCCACGAATGGCAAAACGCTGAGACAGATTCAGCAGAAAGGCAGCAATACGTTCTTCGGCCTTCATATTGCCCAGCAAGAGCATCACGCCATGGTCGCGAACAATTTCCCGGCTCATCAGCTTATAAAAGTGATGTTGCAAAATAGGGATACGGCGGCTTAATTCTTCCATATCGGTAAAGGGCAGCTCGCAAACTTCGCTGTCTTCCAGTGCAATGGCATCGCAAGAGTGCAGATCTGAGCTTACGGCATCCATGCCCATCAGCTCGCCAGTCATATGAAAGCCTGTGACCTGCTCGCGGCCGTCTTCTGAAATAACACTGGCTTTGAAAAAGCCAAGCCGGATAGCGAACAGTGAGCGGAAAGGTTCTCCGGCACGGTAGAGCGCTTCGCCCCGCTTAATGGGCTTGGCCTGGGTGATCAGAGTATCCAGCTCGCGCATTTCTTCTGTAGAAAGACCGATAGGCAGGCAAAGCTCACGCAAGCTGCAATTGACACAGCTCTGGCGAAGATGCTTAAGGCTGAGGTCGCGTACTGGGGTGTGAGATGTTGTTGTCATGGGGCGTTTCAATTCGTGTTCTCGATATCACCTAGTATGCACGATTTCCCGTGCAGATTTTGATATCGATCAAGGTTATGAAAAATGAATCTGGGCAAGCTGCACTGATACGATAAAAGGATAAAACAGGATGCTCCAAGATAATGTTGCTGTGTTACAGCCGCTTGATTTTGATCGAAATTTAATTAGTCAACACAATGGGAAAGGCCCAAGGTATACATCCTACCCCACTGCGGATCGATTTGCTGCAATGGATGCACATACTTATGAGCAAAGTGTATTACAACAACAGCCCGGCACCCGTGTTAAGCCATTATCCTTGTATTTTCACCTGCCATTTTGCAATACCATTTGTTATTACTGCGCCTGTAACAAAGTCATTACCAAGGATCAGAGCAAAGCAGACCAATATCTCAATTATCTCCTTAAAGAGGTAAAATTACAGTCGGCATTATTAACAAAGCGCGGCACGGTTTCTCAGTTGCATTTTGGCGGCGGTACGCCTACTTTTTTGACTGATGATCAATTAAGCAGACTGATGGATGGGATTCGTGCCCATTTTGATTTAAAGCCCGATGGCGAGTTTTCGATTGAAATTGATCCGCGCAAGGTCAGTGCCGCAACAGTGGCGCATTTAGGCGCGATTGGTTTTAACAGGATGAGTGTGGGTATTCAGGATTTTAATCCGGAAGTTCAGCAGGCGGTTAACCGTGTGCAAAGTGAAGAAGAAACACGCATCGTCATTGATGCAGCAAGAGCAAAGGGTTTTAAATCAGTCAGCATTGATCTGATCTATGGCTTGCCGCATCAAAGTCAGGCCACTATGCGTGACACCATCGAAAAAGTACTCACTTTGCGCCCCGACCGGCTGGCATTGTACAGCTACGCTCATTTACCTGAGCGATTTAAGCCGCAAAGACGCATTGATGCTGGGCATTTACCCACTACAGAGGGTAAACTCGATATCTTACAAAGTAGTGTGAATCAGTTACTGGCGGCCGGTTATGTTTATATCGGTATGGATCATTTTTCCTTGCCGGATGATGCTTTAGCAATTGCTCAGAGGCGTGGTCAATTACACCGTAATTTCCAGGGCTATTCTACCCATGCAGATTGCGATTTGATGGCTTTTGGGGTGTCTGCAATTGGCAAGGTGGCCAATTGTTTTGCCCAGAATGTAAAAGATTTAGATGCTTATTATCAGGCTTTAGATGCAGATCGCCTGCCTGTTGAGCGCGGTTTATTAATTAGTCACGATGATTTTTTGCGTGGCTCAGTGATTCAGTCACTGATGTGCCAGTTTGAGCTTAGTTTTCAGCCTGTTGAATTGTCTTATTTAATTGATTTTAATAGCTATTTTGCAGAAGAGTTGGAATTGCTTGCGCCTTATGAGCAGGATGGTTTACTTGTATTGAATAATGATTCAATCACAATCACTGCCAAGGGGCGTTTCCTGGTTCGTTCTATTGCAATGGTTTTTGACCGGTATTTACGCCATGCCGCACCAGCGGGGCGCTATTCTAAGTTGATATAAATGAATGCTTGAATCAGATCTTTTCGCATTGTTTCTTGCCGGCCTCTTAGGGGGCGGGCATTGTGCAGGAATGTGCGGCGGCGTGGTCGCCGCTTTTAGTTTGCAGCTTCCCAATGGCCCACGCTGGCATTATCACCTTGGTTTCAATTTCGGGCGCTTGCTCGGTTATTGCCTGATTGGTATGCTTGCGGGCTTGCTGGGTTCCTTGTCAGCATTGCTTTCATTGCAAGGCGTGAAAGGGGGCCTGTATATCTTTGCCAATTTACTGCTGATTTTATTGGGCAGCTATATGGCAGGGTGGTCTTCATTAATTTTGTTTCTGGAAAAAGCAGGGCGCCCTTTATGGGGTAAAATTCAACCGTATATGCGGCTGTTTTTACCTATTAAGCGCTGGCCGGATACCCTGGTTGTTGGCGCGCTTTGGGGATGGCTTCCCTGTGGTCTGGTCTATACCGCATCATTAAATGCACTGGCAAGTGCCAGCCCGTGGCACGGTGCTTTAATTATGTTGTCTTTTGGTTTGGGTACACTCCCTAATTTATTATTGATGTCTGCGTTTTCTGAGCAGCTTAGGTATTTATTTAAAAACAAATATTTACGCTGGCTGATTGGGGGCGGCTTGATGGCTTTGGGGACATACAGATTGATTCAGTATATTTTTTAAGCAAAAAGACGGAGTTTTATCCTCTTTGCGTGTGCAAAAAAATCAAAGTAACTGACATTTATATAAATAAAAATATTCATTGCGTTTTAGTGTAGTGCCTGTTTATAAAAAAGGATTTTCTAAAATAATGCCTACCCCCATTTTGGTTGTTGATGATTCTGCTATGGCCAGAAAAATGCTGATCAGAGCATTGCCTGTTAATTGGGATGTTGAAATTACACATGCATGCAATGGAATTGAAGCACTGGCTGCTTATCGCGCGGGCAAAGCAGATGTGATGTTTTTAGATTTAACCATGCCGCTCCTAGATGGTTATTCTGTACTTGAGACCATGCAAAAAGAGGGGCTGAATAGTTATGTAGTGGTTGTTTCGGCAGATATTCAGCCGCTAGCACGCGAGCGTGTACGACAATTGGGGGCTGCGGCCTTTGTTCAAAAACCAGTGAAAGCTTCTGATATTGAGATTATTTTGCGCGAATATGGAATCGCTTTATGAATGAAGAATTGTTTTTGACTGAAGAGCAAACGGATGCATTGCAAGAAATTACTAATATTGCAATGGGCCGTGCAGGTGCGCAGCTGGCACAAATTTTAGATACCTTTATTAAACTTTCTGTTCCCCGTATTAATATTATTCAATCATCTTCTGTATCCAGCAATATTTTGAATATGATTGGCTCTAAGCGCGCCGCTACTGCAATTCGTCAATCGTTTAACGGCTCTTTGTCGGGTGAAGCCATGGTGGTTTATGACCAGCATGGGTGCAGAAATCTTGCTGATCTGATGGGCTATGATGGCGTGATTGACCGCACTTCTGAGCGCGAGCTGCTATTGGACGTAGGCAATGTTTTAGTAGGCGCTTGTTTAAACGGGGTAGCTGATTTATTAGGTGCATCGCTGGTTTATTCTGCGCCTACCATTATGGCCGAAAATGTTGAAGTCGATAAGCTGATCAATATTAAGCAAATAACCTGGAATTACGCCCTGCTGGTAGAGGTTCATTTCACTTTAGAGATTCGTGATTTCACCTGCCATCTGCTCACACTCATGCCGGAGGAATCAATTTTGCGATTGCAGCTGGCGATTGATGCGTTTATGGAAAAGATCTGATGCAACAAAGACTCTGTGATTTTATTGTGAATGAAGTGGGCGTTGGTGTTTTTTCTCTGGATAAAAACCATCGTATTTTACTGTGGAATCGTTTTATGGCTCAGCATAGCGGCATCAGTGCAGAGCAGGCAATTGGGGCTAATTTATTTGAATTATTCCCTGAATTACCTCAAAAATGGCTAAGTAAAAAAATTGAAAGTGTTTTTGTGCTGAAGAATTTCGCCTTTACTTCATGGGAGCAAAGGCCTTATTTATTCAAGTTTTCACATAATCGCCCCATTACCGGCGGTATGGATTTTATGCAACAAAACACCACGTTTATGCCGGTGCGCAATGAATCTGGTGAAGTGGATGCGGTGACTGTGAATCTGTTTGATGTCACCGATAACGCGATTGCACAAAATCTATTGCAGGAAGCGATGGGAAAACTGGAAGAGTTTTCTAATCGGGATGGTTTAACCGGTATTTACAACCGCCGTTATCTGGATATGCGCTTCACTCAGGAGCTGGAGCGGATGTCCCGCTACCAGGCCGCTTTTTTTACGGTGATTCTGTTTGACCTTGATCGCTTTAAGCAAGTGAATGATCAGTACGGGCATATTGCAGGTGATGAAGTGCTTAGGGTAGTTGCCTCACGCGTACTGACCACTTTGCGTGATACCGATGTGTTTGGCCGCTACGGTGGCGAGGAGTTTTTACTTTTACTGCCTCAGACTGATTTGGCCGGGGCGGAAATTGCTGCAGAGCGTATTCGGGAAGTCTTATGCTCATCTCCGGTACAGGTTGGGGAAACCAATATTCAAATCTCAGCCAGCTTAGGATTATCTGCTTGCCATTCTGGCTGCGGCAATCCGCACAGCGTGATTGAAGAGGCTGATTTGGCACTTTATGCATCCAAGCAAAACGGACGTAATCGCGTCACTGTTTTCTCTGCGGATTTGCGTGAATCCTGATTTTCATCTCTTATTAAACAGAGCCCTTTGAACTGCACCCCAAAAGTTGGACACCCGTCCATATTTTTGGGGTGTTTTTATGTCCAAGTACTCAACGCAATTCAAGCTCTCTGTCGTTCAGCAATATTTAACTGGCGAAGCAGGTATCAAAACG
>NZ_PDZG01000043.1 GCF_002735645.1 Iodobacter sp. BJB302 | reverse complement strand
TTAAAGTCTGGCGACCATAGCGAGGTGGTCCCACTCCTTCCCATCCCGAACAGGACAGTGAAACACCTTAGCGCCGATGATAGTGCAGATTACCTGTGTGAAAGTAGGTCATTGCCAGACACCCCATTAGTAGTAAAGACGTAGTAAACAAACCCCCGTACTCGAAAGAGACGGGGATTTTGTTTTGGGCGCAAGAAAAGTGTCCGAAGCGTAACGACCACCTTCTGTGCTTTGCTGTCGGGGTATGCATAATGCTGTTATCCCGATCTGTCCGGTTGGTTTTTTCAGATCTACCCACGGCAAAACTGTGTTTAAGTTTTAAGCTGCGTATGTTTTTTATTCTTTATTCCTGGATATTCTCTATTGCCCTGTATTTTTAAAAATACAGGGGTCTAAGTTTTCTCAAGGTTTTGTACTCCTCCAACTTCAGAATTATCTAAATTTTTGAACTAGAATTAATTGTGTCTGCATTTGGCTGTAAGAGTGTGCCGTGTCTTATCTATTGGGATGATCGCTGGTGATGGGCATTCATTCTTACGGATCGCATCAATAAATATTGAGGCGGGGGTATAGGGGGCTGATGAGTGGGGTACGTGGTGTGCAAACTAAAATAAAATTACTTTCGGGTGCAGAGGTATCGTCAGAATTTCAGCAGAAGCTTGCTGCAATTTCTGATGTGCATCTTCGTACCTTAGAGCAGAGTAAACAGAAACAACGGGAAACGGACGCAAATTATAAAAGTATTTTGAATTTTTCATCAGAAGCATTACTTCTGATTAATGCAGATGGAAAAATTATTTGGGCAAACCAAGCTTTTGCCGTTTTATTTTCATCTTCACCTTCTGTTTTTGCGGGAGTTGGGGCGGAGCAATTGCTGGTGGCTGATCAGAGAAAAGCATTTTTAGAGCAGCTGGATAGTTTTTCTTTGATGAGTGACGGGGAACAGTTAAGTGATAGCGCTACTTTTTCATGGCAATATTTAAATAGTGAAGTGTTTAGTGCTGAAATGCGTTTGCATTTGTTGCCGCATCAGAGTGAAGAGGGCGCGAGTATCTGTTTGTTAATCGCGGTTAACCCTTTGCTTAGTGATGCAATGAAAGCGCAAGAGCGGATTAAACAAATATTAGATGAAACATTGAGAATAAAAAGGGATTTCCTGGCTAATATCAGCCATGAAATTCGCACGCCGATGAATGCAATTATTGGTATGACTCATTTGGTGCTAAAAACCGATTTGAATATAAGACAGAAAAATTATATAGAGGTAATTCAAAGATCAAGCGAGCATTTATTAAGTATTGTGAATGATATGTTCGATTTTTCAAAGATGGAAGAAGGGAAGCTTAAATTAGAATTTTCCGCATTTTATTTACATCCTATTTTAGATGATGTGCTGAACAGACTTGGTGTTGAGGCCAAAGCAAAAGGGTTGATTTTGCTTTCCCAAATTTCCCCTTTATTACCTTCGTCTGTAATGGGGGATGCTAAGCGTTTAGAGAAAATTTTATTGCACTTAATTGAAAACGCGGTGAAGTTTACATCAGAAGGTAAGATTGAACTGATTGTTGATCTTGAATCAGAGGATGAAAATGAAGTAAACGTTAAGTTTTCAATTGTTGATACAGGCGTTGGAATAAGCAAGGAGCAGCAGGTTCAATTGTTTCAGGCATTTAATCAGGCCGATACCTCTGCAACCCGGAAATTTGGCGGTTTAGGCCTAGGGCTGGTTATTTCTAAGCAATTGGTTAATTTAATGAATGGCAATATTGGATTAATCAGCGAAGAAAATAAGGGAAGCTGTTTTTGGTTTAGTGTTCCTTTAAAGAAAAATAAGCAGGATGTGGAAGATATTTCACCTTCCGTATTAAAAAATCAGCAGCAGCATGCTTTAGCAAGCCGTTATGGATCGCGTATTTTATTAGTTGAGGATAATGCTTTAAACCAGCAGGTGGCGAGTGAGATATTGGTGGAGGCCGGGATGCAGGTTGCAGTCGTTGGCGATGGGCAACAGGCCTTGCAGATTATAGAAAAAGAAACATTTGATCTGATCCTTATGGATATTCAGATGCCGGTCATGGATGGCTGGCGTGCCTCTGCGGCAATACGTGCTGGCCGGCATTTAAAAGAGGTACCTATTATTGCGCTCACTGCGTTGGCGATGGATGAAGATAAGCAAAAGTGCAAAGAATCAGGGATGAGTGATCATTTGCTTAAACCAATTGATCCCGATTTATTGACAGAAAAACTGATTCAATGGTTGCCAGAAGTTAAAAGAGAATTTGTTGAAAAAGTAACTACCCCTGTTGTGAGCGATAGCCCGGCGGCTGCGGGCTTGCCTTTCTGTATTACGGGGCTAAATATGGAAGTTGGCCTCAAATACGCAATGGGAAATCCTGATTTTTATCGGCGATTATTAATTAAAGTACTGGATGAAATGCCGAAAATTCAACTTAGCTTAGTTGACACACTTAATACAGGAAATGGAATGGATGCCAAGCGGCATGCGCACACCTTAAAAGGAATTGCTGCAACGATAGGGGCAGATGTTTTGCAAAAAGTAGCTGCAGAGCTTGAGCTTGCTTTGGATAAAGGTGAAATTAATGAGCAGACTTACAAATTGCAACACGCGCTTTCTTTAGTTATGAATGAGCTGGTTGATGATTTGAATTCATTTTATTTTACACAAGACAACCTTAGTCTCGCAACCGTATCTCTTGCCAGTACTGAAGAGCTGTCTTTGGATCAGGATGAAAAAAAGAAGTTGTTTGAGGATTTAAAACGCTTATTACAAGAAGGTGATGCTTCCGCGGTCGAGTTTTTTGAAGAGAATCAGTTGGGATTTAAGCTCTTATGGCCAGGGCAAAGCCAGGACTTATTAAGGCTTATTAATCAGTTTGCATTTAATGATGCGCTTGAATGGATGAATAAATTTCCGATTTAATTGTATGAAAATGCTTAAGATGTAAGGAGTCAATATGGAACAGCTGCATATGCCTGAAAACAGGTCAACAATCTTGGTTGTTGACGATACGCCTGATAACCTGATGTTGCTCAATGGTTTGTTGAGGGAAAAATATCGTGTGAAAGTTGCGAATCATGGAGAAGTTGCTTTACGGCTGGTGCTGGCTGATCCACGGCCTGATCTTATTTTATTAGATGTAATGATGCCGGATTTAAATGGCTACGAGGTATGTAAGAAATTAAAGGCAAATCAGGAGACGGAAGATATCCCTGTTATTTTTCTGACGGCTAAAACCGCGATTGAAGATGAGGAAGAAGGTTTTTCGGCAGGTGGAGCCGATTATATAAGTAAGCCTATTATTCCTTCTATTTTGCTGGCACGTGTACAAACTCAATTAGCTTTAAAAGCTGCTCAGGTATTTTTAAAAAATCAGAATCAATATCTGGAACATTTAGTTCAGGAGAGAACGCGGGAGCTGGCTCATTTGCAGCAAGCAACGATTTTAGCGATGGCATCATTGGCAGAAACGCGGGATAACGAAACGGGTAAGCATTTACGGCGTACTCAGCATTTTGTGGCGCTGCTGGCTTTGGAATTATCGGATGATCCACGCTATAGCGATGAATTAACGCCAGCCAATATACAGTGGCTCTATAAATCTGCACCTATGCATGATATTGGCAAAGTGGGGGTACCTGATCATATTTTGTTAAAGCCGGGCAAATTGACAGATGAAGAGTTTAATTTAATGAAAATGCATACCGTCTATGGGCGGGATGTCATTACTTCGGTAGAGAGTTATTTAGGGACAAAAGAAGATAAATTTTTGCATTATGCGCGGGAAATTGCATACAGCCATCAGGAAAAATGGGATGGAAGTGGCTATCCGCAGGGCTTGAAGGGCGAAGAGATTCCATTATCGGCAAGGCTAATGGCGGTGGCCGATGTTTATGATGCACTGGTCTCCAAGCGGGTCTATAAACCTGCGTTTTCACATGATGAGGCGATGAATATTATTGTAAAAGGCGGTGGCTCGCATTTTGATCCTGCTGTTGTTGGAGCTTTATTGCGGATTCAATTTTCTTTCCCTGATATTTCACTTTTATTTGCGGATGATGAATCAGAGCCGCATCATTGATCTGAAATTATTTATTGAGTGGCTTGTTTGTTTGCTGATAAAAGCTCTTTTAACTGAGTTTTGATTGATGCAAATAAAGGGCGTTTATTTATATCGGGATGCGCACAGTCTGTTTGTAATTGCTTGAGCGAGCTTGTATCTGCTGTGTCTGTGAGATTGATTAATTCTTCAAGCAGGTAAGAAAACGCGCGCACTTCAATATTTTGCAGCAGCGTTTGCCCGGCGGTATAGAAAGACGCTGCACCAAAGTCTCCCAGCTTTGTTTCACCTTCCCCATTAATTAAAATATTATGCGCATATAAATCGCCATGCAAAATGCATGATGAATGCAGGTGGGCTGCAGCATCTGCAATACTGAGGGCGATATTCAATGTGGTTGCTAGTTTAAAGCGCTGATTTTCAGTGTAAATATCCCGCGTGCATGATTTCAGACTTGGGGGCGCTGCTAAATTGCGATAGTGCTCATCAATAAATGGCATCAGCAGCGCGGTGGCATTATCGGGATGATCCGTTACTTTGCCAATAGAGCCAATAAGATTCGGGTGCTGCCCGGCCGCAATGCATGCGGCCATTTCACATTGTGGCAGTCCGTCACTGGTAAGAGTGCCTTTAAATAGCTTGATTGCCACTGGTGAGCCACTGGCATGCTGCCAGTGCGCTTTATAAATAACGCCAGAAGCGCCTTCCCCTAGTTTTTCTTTGATGCTGAGATCTTGCCAGCGTACAGGCGAAGAAGCTTGCTCCGTTGCGGCTTGGCAAAATGGATTGCCCGCAAAAGCGAGCCATGCCAGCTTAGGCAGGCCCAATAGCCAGTTGGGTAAGTCAGACAGCTGGTTGGCAGAAATGCGGATCAGCTCTAGATTGGTACACTCCGCCAGCGTATCGGGTAAGGATTGCAGCCGGTTACCGGCCAGCATGAGTTTTTGCAAGGCATGGCAACGGCCCAGCTCATCTGGTAAATGGCTGATTTGATTGTCGGTAAGGATCAGCCAGCGCAGCTCAGAGGGCAGTGCGGCGGCACTGACTGTTTGAATTTGATTGGCTTTAAATCCCACCATAGTGAGCCTGCTGCAGCGCCCCAGCACTTCTGGTAAATGATCGAATTGATTATCCGAGCAAAATATCACTTTCAAATGCTTTAGCCGCGGCAAATCATCGGGCAGACTGGATAGCGCATTGCCAGATAAATTAAGTATCTCTAAAGAATCTGCCAGAGAAAAAATTTCTTCTGGGAACGTGGTCAGGCCACAAGATAAATCCAGCCGTTTAATGCCTTTGAGTTGCCCGGAGCGAAGTTGTGAAAGTGTGTGCATGCAAGAATGGCTGGGCGAAAGAAAGAGGGGATTATCCAGCAAAGAGCGGGGGTGTGCAGCTAAGCACATGGGTATTATGCTGTGTTTTCAGATTAAATGGCCCGCCACACGCTGGCTAGCCAAGGCTGCTGTTCTCGCGGGAGGCCTGCGGGGCGGTAGTAGTGCTCTAACTCGGTAAATCCTGCTGCGATTAAATATTTTTGCCAGGTTGCCAGATTGTAATAAGCACCGTAGCGGCCTTGATTCCAGCCCTCTTCATTATTGCCGCGTGGGTTGGAGCTAAATAGCACGCCGCCCGGTTTGAGTGTGGCATGAAGCTGGCTTAAAACGCGTGGCAGTTCCTGGCTGGGGATATGAAATAAAACGGCGTTGGCAAATATGCCGTCAAAGCGGGCTGCTGGTAAATCGAGCGCCAGAAAATCCTGCTGCCACACCTCTGCGCCGCTGTCTGCCTTCGCCATTTCTACAAAACGGGCCGTGCCGTCCAGCCCTACGGGGCGATGGCCAAGCGCCACAAACTGCTGCAGATCCCGGCCTGGGCCGCAGCCAAAATCCAGAATATCGAAAGGCGCGGCAGTGTGGACATGGCGCAGCAGCGCTGCAATATTCTGGCTGACATCATGGTTTGCCGTACCTGCTTTAAAGCCTTCTGCACTGGCCTGATAGTGGGCCAGTGTTTGTTGGCTGATCAGGCTAAGCGAAGGGTGTGTTTCTGAGCTCATTGTGTTCTCTCTGTATGCCGCGCTCTTGCTGCTAGCCGCAGTTGCCGGAAGATCGATATTTCTTTACTCTGGCCGATGGGTAGCTGTCTTGGTGCTTGTCTTATTGTAATTAATCTTTGCATCGGCCTTGCGCCTCTTTGTCTTATTACACACTAGCCTTTTATGTTTTCTCTGTGTTCTGCTTATAAACTTTGTGCTCTCTGTGCCCACAGATTTTAGGTCCGTGGTGATCAGAAGCGTTTCAATTAAATAGGAAGCAAATGAAAATTCACTCATGGCTTTTGGGCGTTTTACTCAGCAGCTCTGTCTATGCAGCCGATTATGCGGGTTTGGGCGCTGAAAGTGTCAGTAAAGAAACCATCGAAGCGTTTCGCCCTAAGCCACTTGAGCCTGCTTTATCGCGGCAGATTCAAAGCATGCTGGATATTTCCAGCCCATCGGCGGGCCTCTTAAGCCCCGATGGCGGGCGGCTGTATTTTAACTGGCGTGTAACGGGCGTGAGCCAGGTTTGGCGCCTGGATGGCCCGCAGCGTTTCCCCGTGCAAATGACTGGCGGGGAAGACGCCACTCAAATTGCAGGGATCAGCCCGGATGGGCAGACTTTAGTGATTCAGCGGGATCGCAAGGGTGAAGAGAACCCTGGTCTTTATTTGCAGCCCGCAGCAGGCGGGGCACTTAAAGAAATCCAGCACATTGCCGGAGTGCAAAGCCGCTTTGCTTTTGTTTCTGATGATAACCAGTACGTGTATTACAGCGCCAACGATAAGCAAAAAGACAGCTATACCATTTACCGCTATCACATTGCCAGTGGCTCTAAGCAGGCCGTATTTGATCAGCCGGGCTTATGGAATATTGCAGATCAGCGCCATGGGCGCATCTTGCTGGAAAAAACCATTACCAATCTGGCCGCAGAATATTACGAGTTGAATAATGGCGAGCTAAAGCCGCTGTTTGGTCAGGATGAAAAAGAAGAATACCAAGCTGCTTATGGCGCGGGTGCAGATGAGCTGATTGTGCAAACCTCAAAATTTGGCAATTTCCGCCGGCTTTATCAATGGAAAGCAGGGCAGTTCAAGCCGGTTTCCCCTGAGATTAATTGGGATGTGAGCAGCTTTCAGCTGGATCAATCCCGCAGGCATATCAGCTATAGCGTGAACGAAGCGGGCTATACCCGCAGCTTTGCGCTGGATGCCAATAGTTTGCAGCCGATTAAGCTGCCTGCATTTAAAGACGCCGACCATGTCATTATCAGCGGGCATAGCCCGGATGGGCGCTTTAGCCTGATCAGTGTTGAAACGGCCAAGTCGCCACGCTTAAGTTATCGCTATGAATGGGCGACGGGCAAGCTGCTGCAGTGGCAGCAGGCCATGAGCCCGGAAGTCGATACACAGCGCTTTGCCAGAGCCAGCCTAGAGTCTTATCCCGCAAGAGATGGCACACCGATTCCGATGTTTGTGCGCAGACCGGCGCAGTGCGCAACAGTGACTTGCCCGGTGGTGGTGCATTTTCATGGCGGGCCGGAAGGGCAGACCAAGGCGGGCTTTTCCCCTGTGGCGCAGCTCTATGTGGATGCGGGGTTTATTTTTGTTGAGCCGAATGTACGTGGCTCGGATGGCTATGGTAAAGCGTGGCTGGCGATGGATGATGGACCCAAACGCCTGCAGGTGGTGAGCGATATCGAAGACGCCTCGCGTTATATCCGCGCCAAGTGGGGCAAGGGCGGTCAAGAGCCTAAGGTGGGGATTATCGGCGGCAGCTACGGTGGTTATTCCACCCTGGCTGGCATGACTATGTTTGCGGGCAGCTACGACGCAGGTGTTTCTACGGTGGGCATCTCTAATTTTATGAGCTTCTTACAAAACACTGCGCCTTATCGTCGAGCGCTGCGTATCGCTGAATATGGCGATCCGGTGAAAGATCGTGAGGCCTTAATCCAGCTTTCGCCGATTAACCATATCGACAAACTGATCGCCCCGCTGATGCTGATCCAGGGCGTGAGTGATCCGCGTGTGCCGGTGGGGGAGGCTGTGCAAATGTATGAAGCAGCAAAAAAACGCAATGTGCCCGCCGAGCTGATGCTGTTTGCCGACGAAGGCCACGGCGCAGCCAAGCGCGAAAATCGCGTTTATTCGATTGGGCATACAATAAGGTTTTTGGAGACGTATTTAAAACCGCAGAAGTAATCCAACTTGTAGCTGGTTTGGTACTCCCCCCACAAAACCAGCTCATTTTTAAGCAGCATTTTTTCGCAGTCTTTGAGGCGTTCAGTATGAACGCCTCAGGCCATTGATCAAGTCAGATTCTGGCGATTTTAAAGCCAGCCGAAGCCGGTTCGACCGTTCCTGATCTATGCCGAGAGCACGATTTCTGCCTCTTTCTACAAGTGGAGCGCTAAGTTTGGCGGCATAGATATTTCGATGATGGTGCGCAGGGCGCGGCTATCTGCGGGCATTGGTAAGTGCAAGGGCTGATGCTTGCCGCATTTCATCAAATAACACGTGCATGGGCTGTATTTGTGTTTCGTCTGGTTCGTTTTTTCTGGCCCAGAACGCGGCAAGACGTACTAGCTCCGATAGTCATGCATGGGTTGCTCGGTAGTACCACGCCTGCTTACGGTGCAATAGGCCACTTTCAATACAAAACAATTGCCCGCGCAAATGGCTGTGCCAGTCGTACTCGCGGGTGCCGAGTAGAAACTGCCTGTCCTCATGCTCGGCACTCCACCGCTCGATCATGGGTGGCTTGCTCTTACTCACTAAAGTCTGGCCCGGCTAACTCTGGCTTGTCGCTTGTCATGGCTCAAACTCAGTATTTTTTGTCTTGATACTGTTATCTCATCTGGCATAAAGCGTCCAATAATAGGCCATCACCAATAAGTATGGGATGCCCGCATGATGAAGTCTCCAGTACGTGTTGCCATTATTGGCGCTGGCCCAGCCGGGTTGTGTCTGGCGCAAGGCCTGAAAAAACAAGGTATTACGGCACAGGTTTACGAGAAAAATGCAGCACTTTCGCCGCGCCATCAGGGCTATCGTCTGCGGATTGACGCCATAGGACAAGCCGCATTAGCGCAATGCCTGCCTGCTTCCTTGTTTGAGCTGTTTATTGCCAGCTGCGCTGCGCCAGCCACTGTGCAAACCCTGGACGCAGAGTTAAATGCAGTATCAGAAAAGTGGGTGGATCATTGGCACCGCACACCACATCAACCTGATCTGCGCGCTGATCGTCAGCTTCTGCGCGAGCTGCTGATGACGGATCTGGACGGGCAGCTGCACTTTGCTAAGGCGCTAAGCCGTTACGAGTGGCTGCCAGATCAAAGCATTGCGGCTTATTTTGAGGATGGTAGCGTGGCTGTGGCAGATATTTTGGTGGGGGCTGATGGCGTGCACTCCAGCGTAATGGCCTTGCGTTTTCCTGGGCTGCAAGCCGTCGATACTGGCGAGGTCTGCTGCTATGGCAAAACGTTGTTGAATCAAGCCACCTGCAATGCCATTGCCGCAAAGCTGCAAACGGGAACCTCTGTCATCTTTGAACAAGGTCTGGCGGTGGTTGTCGATGTAATGCGATTTGCCGCCACCACTGCTCACACCGCTTGGCACCCGCCCCATGACTATATCTACTGGGCGCTGATCGGCAAGCGCGCGCGCTTTGGTGTTGCTGCTGATGACAATTTGCGATACACCGATGCACAACTGCGCGGCCTGATCGCCAGCTTGAGTCGCTCATGGCCAGCAGAGCTGCGTGCCTTGTTTGAATTGGCTGCGCCGCAGGCAGCCATGTTGGTGCCTGTGAGAAGTATGCCGCGTATAGCGCCTTGGCCCGCCACTCAGGTAACAGCTATTGGCGATGCGCTGCATGTGATGAGCCCAGCGAGTGGTTTGGGGGTGAACGCGGCGCTTTTTGATGCCGCATCACTGTCGTCGGCGATTGCTGAAATCTACCGGGGCACGATGTCACTATTGCAAGCCATTACCGAGCATGAAAATCGGGTGCGTGCGCATAGCTTTGCCGCAGTTGAATTATCTGGGAAGGGTAACTGGCAATTGTTTGGCGAATCTCAGGCGCATCAGGGGGCGGAGCAATGAAATTAAACCACTTAAGCCTGCCAACAGCACACCCGGCAGAGCTGGCAGATTTTTTTGTTAGCTACTTTGATTTTGTTATCACTAGGCAAAAATCTGATTGCAGCATGATTGCACTGACTTACGACGGGTTTGATCTGGTGATTCAGGCCAGCGGCGCGGGCGGGGGCAGCTACCCCAAAGATTTTCATTTTGGTTTTATCTTAGGTGATATGGAGCAAGTTCAAGCGGCCCACGCACGCTTAAAGCTGCTGGAGATAAACAAAGTTGGCCAGATCGTGCATGGCGGGCGCGGTGCACAATTCTTTGTTACTGGGCCAGACGGAATCAATATTGAGATTGCTTGCCATATTTAGCAAATTGTCTTCGGCCTGATGAGTCTTCGTAAGGCTTGGCGAAGTGGGGGTGGGCTGGCGAATTAATGCTTATGCAATCTTTGCTGAGGGTAAATTTGAAAAAGAGGCGCTTAATTGTTTTCTCTCATTTAAGCGCTGTTATCCAAGAAAGCTAATTCAGGTGTCAGCACTGCCAACGCCAGCGGTTTTGGTGCAAATATCGAGTCTGCTTCGCGCAGGCATGGTGATCGGGTTGATCGAATTGTTCTGGAGTAGCTTTCTGCCTAGATGGCAAATACCAGTGTCTGACTGGCTTGCGGCCAAACCTGTGCTGGCGCTGGCGTGTTTAATTTATTACCACTCAGAAGCGCTAAAAAGCAAACAGGCGAACCACGAAAAACACTCAAAGGTACGAACAGAAGGCTTATTGATCCTGGTTTTTTCTTTGAAACTTCGTGCTCTTCGTGGTCGGAAATTTAGGCTTGGTTGCGTACCCAAGCCCCTGTCTTAATTCAAACCATTATGTCTCAGCAAAGCGGCCACTTCAGGCTTTCTGCCACGGAAGGCGGTGAAGGAGTCAATGGCCGGGCGGCTGCCACCCATGGCGAGGACTTCTTTTCTGAAGCGTGCGCCGGTTTCTGGATCCAGAATCGATTTGCCTGCGGCGGCGGCTTCTTCAAACGCAGAATAGGCATCGGCAGACAGCACTTCCGCCCATTTATAGCTGTAATAACCCGCTGCATAGCCACCGGCAAAAATATGGCTAAAGGTGTTAAACCAGCGGTTATAGCTTGGGGCGACCGGGGTTTCGAATTCGGCGACCAGCGCGGCATTTTGCGCGGTGGCGTCAATTGCCTCGGTGCTGGCGTGCAGCTCCATATCAAACAGTGAGAGCAAGACCTGGCGCACCATGGCACTGCCGCTCATAAAGTTTTTGGCCGCCAGCATCTTGTCGAACAGCTCGCGCGGCAGGGCTGCGCCGCTGTCTACATGGTGAGTCAGATCAGGCAAGACTTGCCATTCCCAGCAGAAGTTTTCCATAAACTGGCTGGGCAATTCTACCGCATCCCATTCCACGCCGTTGATACCGGATACGCCGGATTCATCCACTTCGGTGAGCAGATGATGCAGAGCATGGCCAAATTCGTGGAAGAGAGTAATGACATCGTCGTGCGTCAGAAGGGCCGGTTTGCCATCTACCCCAGCCGAGAAATTACATACCACCAGCGCTACAGGATTTTGTAAGTCGTCGCCTTTGCGATCACGGCTGAGTACATCGTTCATCCATGCGCCGCCTTGCTTGCCGGTGCGTGCATAGAGATCCAGATAGAGGCCACCCACGGCGCTGCCATCTAGGTTTTGCAGGGCGTAGTAACTGACATCCGGGTGCCATACCGGCGCGCTGGCCCTCACAAAGCGCAGGCTGTACAAGGATTCAATTACTTTAAATAGGCCAGATAAAACCGTTGGCTCGGTAAAGTAAGCTTTCACTTCCTGGGCGGAGAAGGCGTATTTTGCTTCGGATAACTTCTCGGCTGCAAAGCCATAATCCCATACGGCCAGCTCGTCCAAGCCCAGTTGTTCTTTGGCAAAGGCTTTGAGTTCCGCACGGTCTTTGGCGGCAAAAGGTTTGGCACCGTGGCCCAGATTACGCAGAAATTCAGCCACTTCAGCGGGGGTATCGGCCATTTTGGTGGCCAGCGATTCTTCGCCGTAATTATTAAAGCCTAGCAATTGTGCGGCTTCGGTACGTAAGGCGTGGATGCGGTTAATCAGCGGGCCATTGTCGCGCTCTGCGGGGCCAAACTCGGAGGCACGGGTGGTGTTGGCGTGGTAAACCGTTTCGCGCAGTTTGCGGTTGCTGCAGAACTGCATCACAGGGCCCTGGCTGGGCTGCTTAAGCGTGACTTTGTAGCCGGTTTTTCCATCCGCCTCAGCGGCAGATTTTGCGGCAGACAGCCAGTCTTGCGGCAGGCCATCCAGCTCAGCGATGTCTTCAATATAGAGGCCCCACTCATCGGTGGCATCCATCACGTTCTGGCCAAATTTTACCGTCAGCTCGGAAAGCTCTTCGGCGATTTCGGCAAAGCGCTGTTTTTGCGCTTCGGGCAGCTCGGCACCGCTCAGGCGGAAGTCGCGGAGCGTGTCTTCAATAATGGTTTTTCTGGCTGCGTTGTAGCCTGCGAATTCGGCGCTGGCGGCAATCAGCTTGTATTGCGCATACAGCAGCTCATTCTGGCCCAGCTCGGTATAAAAATTGGAGATGCGTGCGATATTGGTGTTGTACACCTCACGTAGCTCAGGTGTGGTCACCACGCTTTCTAAATGAGCAACTACGCCCCAGGCTAAGTTGAGCTTGTCCAGTGCCGCATCCAGTGGCTCTACAAAGCTCGCCCATGTCGGGTTTTGCACTTGCTCGGCAGCGGCAACAGCGGCAGCGGAGCTGGCTAAGAGCGTGTCCAGCGCCGGGCTGACGTGTTCAGGTTTAACGCTTGGATAGTCGGGTAATTTACCGCTTAAATCGAGAAGTGGATTAGTCATTCGGCAGGCTCGTGTGTAGTGATGTGGATATTTGTATCGTAGATGCGAGCGGTGTGCCTTTATTTCAAGCCATGAATGGATGGTTGTCCCATATTTGCCTAGCCCACATCAAAACCCAAATATTGAACCACAGAGAAAAACAGAAGAAAAAGAGGTTTTCTCCGTGTAACTCTGTGTCCTCTGTGCTCTCTGTGTTTCAAGGTTTGGGTTTTTACTGCGCAGTAGCGATTGCTTTTCAAGCCAGAATCAGGTGGTTATCCCATTTGACGCCGGGGTGGCTGGATACCGGGGTGAGTGTGCCATCTTGCGGGTCAAGCAGGGTAATCACCCCCAGCTCGGTACTGATATAGGCTTTATTCCCCCATGGTGCGATGCCTGCTGGGCGCAGCAGGCCGCATTGTCTTTGGGCTTTGCCCTGTCTGTCCCAAATAGCCAGCGCGTTGCCTTCCAGGCAGCTAAGGATAAATTGTGTGCCGACGGCGGCGATGCTGGCGGCGTAGCCTCCGAGGCCTGGCACGGTTTCAGCAAGGCTCAGCTTGCCATCCCGCAAGATAGCCAGGAGTGGCGCATCGTCTACGCTATCGCCAGCAGGCGATTCGGCCTGAATGGCAATGCCAAGCGCACCATCGCTGCTGAGGGCCAGATGGCGCAGGCTGAGGGTGGTGTCGGGCAGAATATGCTCGCTTTTCTTTTGCCCTGATGGCCAGGCAAGCAGCACGACGCTGGGCTGCATGGTGGCCAGATTCAGCTTTTCACGCCCGCTTTTTGGTAGCGTAAGGATGCCGCCGTTGGCAATTGCCAGTGTTTGCCTGTCAATAAACAGCAGCTCGTGCGGGCCAATGCCGTGGCTGGGCAGCTCGCCTAATCTTTGCAGTGTTTGCGGCTGATAAAGGCCAATGATGCCCTGGCCGGTTTGGGTATTGTTTTCGCTGGTGAGTAGGGTGCGGCCATCGGGGCTGAGTACGGCGTGGCCAAAGAAATGGCGGTTTTCTGCGGCGGAGACTTGCCGGATGATCTCTCCCGTTTGCCAGTTGATGCGCATCATCCAGTAGCCGGGGCGGCGCGCCATAAGGATGGCTTCGCTGCCTGCAATGGGGATAATGCCGTGGCCGCGTGTGGGGGTGGCAATCGCCTCGCCGCCCACTGCGCCAAAGTGTTTACCCAGCTGTGCGGCAAGCAAAACAGGTGCGGTTTCGCCCGCCGCCCATGCGGGCAGCGGCAGGGCTAAGAGCGCCAGGCTTTGCAGCAGGCGGCGGCGGGGAAGGTCAATCACCATCAGACTCAGACAATCCCAAGGTCAGGTCTAAAGCTTCGGCCACGTCAGTTTCGATGCTGTGTTTCAGTAGCTTAATGCTGGCCAAATAATTGCCGCGAGCTACGCTTGCTGCCGGGCTGTCAAATGCATCTGGGATGCTGGCTTGGGCTGATTTGGCCTGGCTAAGGGCTTGTTTTACTTTGGCGATTACATCGGGTTTATCGGCAAGCAAGCTGGCGATGCCACCGCTTGGGCTAAACAAGGTACTGCCGATGGCATTCAGCACGGCTGCAGAGCTTGCTTTGCCTGTGCCGCTGCGCCATTCGGCAAAGGCGGTCCGTTGTGCTTCTTTGGGCAGGCGTTTAGCCTGGCTGTCCAGCGCGCCCAGCATCAGGTTGAGTGTTTCTGGCAGTAAATTCTGGCGGAAAAATGGGTTTTCAGCGCCCAATTGCTCGCGGTAATAGCCCCAGCCATCGTTGAGCAGCGCGATGTCGCTGACAATGCGCTCACTGATACCCACAAGATAAAGGCAGCGCTGCTTTTCTTTCAGCTTTGTCAGTTGCGCTTTGGGATCATTATTCCCCCAGAGCAGGTATTCGGCGGCGGGCAGGCCGCGTGCCCCTACATTTCTTTCGTCCAAACCCTTGGGAATCATGGCTTCAATATCATCTGGGCGAGTTGGCCAAAAGTCTATTTTACGGCCCGTTCTTTCTAAAACAATCGGGCCACCGGGCGCGGCATCCATGGCATGCCAGGCTAAGGCCGTTTTTTTCCAGGCATGACGGGTGCTGATGAGGTTTTTTTCTGTTGGGGCCGCGCACAAGGCTTGGCTCTCAGTAGCAAAGGCATTGCTGGCTTTTACCAGTGCCTGATGGCGGGGCAAATAGGCTTCATCCAGCCAGCGCACGCTGAATTCAGGCGAGGGCAGAACAGGCTCTGCATAGGCTGGTGCCATGCAAATCATCAGGGCGGCAGTGATGCATTGTTTAAGTTGCATGGGGGTACCCAGTGTAAGGTAAGCGTATTTCTAAATTAAACTTGTGCCATGGAAAACATAAAAGACGCAAACACACAGGTTTTCTTCTGTGCGCCTTCCGCGCCCTCTGTGTTCTCCGTGGTTCAAGATTCAGGTTTTTGTGCGCTTTACAGCGACTGCAAAAACTTCAGTAAATTGTCTCTGTCGGCCTTGGATAATTTCAACACCGCTTGCTTGGCGTTTTCGGCTTCTCCGCCATGCCAAAGTACCGCTTCCATCAAATTACGTGCACGGCCATCGTGCAGGTAATTGCTGTGCTCATTGACGGCAGGTACCAGCCCCAGCCCCCAGAGCGGCGGGGTTTTCCACTGCTGGCCATTGGCTTTGCCGTCAGGGCGGCCATCGGCTAAGCCTGATCCCATGTCATGCAAAAGCAAGTCTGTATAGGGCCAGATTTTCTGTGCAGATAAGACGGGCACAGGTTTAAAGTTGCCTGTGGTATAGCTGGGTGTATGACAGCTTACGCAGTTGCTTTCTTTAAAGATTTGCTTGCCGCGCAGCACATCCGGGTTTTGCGGGTCGCGGCGCGAGGGCACGGCTAAGGTGCGGCTGTATAAAATGACTTTATCCAGCGTTTTTTCGCTGATTTCAGGCCTGCCGCCATTGGGTGCACGCAGGCAGTCTTTTTGGGCTGGCATGCATTCTTCCTTAGGGAAGTGCTTGGAGGTAATACCAATATCGCCATTGAATGCACCTGCAGACTGGTGTGCCACGGTGGCAACATTGGCCTTCCAGCCAAAGCGGCCCAGCATGGTTTTATTGGCGTAAACATCGTGCACATAATTAGGCTGGCCCTTAATGCCTAGGCCTTCTGCTTTTTGCCTTGCCGCATTAGCCAGAATGTCTTTTTCATTGATGGCTTCAAGTAAGCCAAGGCCGATCATTTGCGGGGCTACGCGGGGCGAGATCATCAGCTTAGGGTGGGTTTTGCCATAGGCCAGATCTGTCAGCGTGTAAGTGGGGGCGCGAAGGCTGTATTTTTCGCCGTCAGCAAATTGCCCGGCGATTTCCCGGTAAGTGATTTGAACTTTTCCCTCAGGCTTTACACCATCTACCGCATCATTATTAAACTGGCCGCCATAGCGCGGATCAGGCTTATTGCCGGGGACAGACAGGCGCAGCAGCAGTGAGAGCGGTTGCTCATCCTGTACGCCATTGCTAAATGCAGGCGGCGAGCCACGGCCATCTTCGGTATGACAGGCTCCACAGGAGCGGGCAACAAAGTGCGGGCCTAGGCCATCTCTGGCCGTGGTGGACGAGGGTGAGGCCACCCATGGTTTTTTAAAGAAGGAATTGCCTATGGCAAAGTCGGTTTTTTGCTGCTCGCTCAGCGCCTCTGCATCCAGCGAAAAAGCGTTGCGGCCATGGTCTTCGCTGGTTGCGTTTTCACCGCCCGGGCGGTCTTCGCCTGCTTCAAACAGGGCAAGAGGTGCGGTGCCATAGGCAATGGCGGCCGTTGCAAATAGCGTACTGCAAAAAGCAGCAAGGCGAATGGGGGTGATCTTGAAAATCATAGTCAGCTCATCAATAGCAAATGCCCTGCCACGAGTGATCGCTGGCAGGGCTGAATTGGGGGATCTGTTTGCGCATCTGTTCATGCAAAACCCAAATCTCACAACACGGAGTTACACGGAGAAAACACCTGTACTGATGTTTTTCTCCGTGTTCTCCTTAATTTTGTGGTTTAAGGTTTGGGTTTTGCAAGGGATTTTCTGCGTGGTACTTGCTTAAGGCTGCTTGGTCGTTAAGCGTTTAATTCCCAGTGTTTCTGCTGCAGCCACCAGATCTTTACCCTGTTTTTTAAGCGCATCAATCACGGCTTGCACGCGCTTACGGCCTGGCGCATCTTTTTTACCGATGATTTCCTGATCAAATGGAGCCTGAATTTCATTGGCGAGTTTTAAGCTTTGTGCAATATCTGCACTCACCAAATCTGCAACAGCAGGGTTCTTTTGTGCGACCAGTGCTTTCAGGCTGGCCCCTTCCAGTGTCTTGCCGTCTTTCCCAGTGTAGCGGCCTTCCCATACGTTTTGCATGCCAATGATATCGCCAACAACGTCGCGGTGGGTGTTGTCAGAGAAGCAGGAATGCTCGTCTTCCTGGTTTTGCGTGTCCATTGCCACTTCCATACGCTGCCCCGCCAGCTCGCCACGGGTGAGTACGCCAAGGCCCGTGAGGGCTTTTTTCAGGCTTTCTTTATCCCCGGCGATAAACTTGCTGCGGTAGTTTTGCTCCGCAGGGGCCCATTGTTTGGCCACGTTTTCCAGGTCTTCGATCATTAAGCCGGTAACTACTTTCATATACTGGCGGCGGCGGTCTGCATTGGGCGCTTTACCGTCAACAAAGTCTGTGAACTGACGATCGCCTGGGCCTTTAGCATTAAAATCCTGGCCCCAGAGTAAAAACTCAATCGCGTGCCAGCCGGTGGATACGTTTTCTTCGCCGCCTTTTTCATTAAGAGATTTCAGCTTTTCTTTGGTGATGGCCACTTTAGGATTATTGATAATCCCTGCTTTGGCTTTGCCTTTCACATAATCAATATAGCTTTCATCGATTGGCCAAGCATTGATCCGCGCTTCCGGGCCCTGGGCATCATCAATCGGGCCGGAATAAAAGCGGTAGGCTTCGGTTGGCAGATAGAATTCACGGGCGGCCAGCCAGGCTTTGCGTGCCGCAGCAAGGCTTTCTTCACTTGGCGCGGTTAAAAAAGCGTCAATCACGGTTTGCATTTCACGGGCGGCAGCAATGCTATCGCTGTAACTGGCATAAACCACGCTTGAATAGTGTTCGAGTACGGCGCTGTTTGTAATGTCTGCGGCCTGGGAGGTGACAGGCATAGAAAACAGGCCAGCAGCAAGGGCACCGCAAAGAATCTGATTCAATCGTTTCATTTAATAAGCTCAGGCAGATGGCATAAAAAATGAATGATAATGATTCTTATGGTGTATGCAATACATTATTAAAAATATATTGTGGACGATCACTTACAATAAGCGTTTTCAGGGGATAAAAATCATGGCAATAGGCTTATTCGATGGCATCAAGCCCGAAGTAAAAGCGGGTGCTTGGGTACATGATTCGGCGCAAGTGATAGGGGATGTGGTGCTGGGTGAAAACGCTTCGGTATGGCCGGGAGCGGTGATTCGGGGCGATGTTAATGCGATCCGCATCGGCAAAGAAAGTAATGTGCAGGATTGTGCCGTTTTGCACGTTACCCATAAACGCGCCGATGATCCGGAAGGTGCGCCATTAGTGATTGGCGATCGGGTAACGATTGGCCACGGCGTGATGCTGCATGGCTGCACGATTGGCAATGAATGCCTGATCGGCATGGGCACGATTGTGCTGGACAGGGTGGTCATTGAAGACAGAGTGATGATTGGTGCGGGTTCTTTAGTACCGCCGAATCGCCGCCTGGAATCAGGCTGGCTGTATACGGGCCGCCCGGCAGAGAAAAAACGCTTGTTGAATGAAGCTGAACTGGCCAATTTTAATTATTCAGCCGCGCATTATGTGCGGCTGATGGCAAAGTATCGAGATGCAGCGTAATCATTGAAGCGGCCGGGTGAGAATGAATCACCCGGCGCAAATCATCTCAGGCGAAAACGTGTGACAGAGGCACTGAGTTGTTTGGCCATATTATCCAAACCCAAAATGGATGAACTCATGCTACGCACGGCCACGGCATTTTCTTCTGTCATTTGGGCAATTCTTTCTACGCTGAGTGCCAGGTCGCGTGCGGCGGTGCGCTGCTGCTGCATCTGATCGGTGATATTGGTGACCGATCCCATTACATCGTGGCTGCTGTTGTTGATTTTAAGAATGCTTTCCCGTGCCTGATTGGTCAGCGTAAGGCCGTCTTCTACGCGGCGATGGCCATTTTGCATACTGCCAATTGCGTCATGCGCCCCCTGCTGAATGGCACTGACCATGCTGGTGATTTGTGCTGCAGATGAGGTGGTGCGTTCGGCCAGCTTTCTGACTTCATCGGCAACCACGGCAAACCCCCGGCCTTGTTCACCCGCTCTGGCGGCTTCAATGGCGGCATTTAAAGCCAGTAAATTGGTCTGATCGGCCACTTCACGAATCACCACCACAATGCTGCCAATTTCTTCAATTTGCTTGCCCAAGCCCTCAATTTTCTCTGAAGCACTACCCACATCCGTGGCGATTTGCTCCATTTCTTTGGCGGCGGCCTGTACATCGCTGCTGCCTGATTCGGCTAATGAGCCTGCTGCATGCGCTTGGCTGCCTACGTCTTCGGTATTGGATGCCACCTGATCCATGCTGGTGCTCATTTCCTCTACCGCCGCGGCCATCGAGCTGGCAGAGGATGTTTGCTGATCGGTGCTGGCAGAGACTTGCTGCGATGCGGCAGCCAGCTCTCTGGCTGCAGATGAAACAGATTGCGCATTATCAATCATCATTTGAATAATGCCGCTAAGGTTGCTCTGCATGTCTTTAATATCATTTTGTAAATGGCCAATTTCATCTTTATAAATCGTTATATTTTGCCAGTTATAAGAAAGATTACCCGCGGCAATTTGTTTGGCCACTTCAGCCACTTGTAATAAAGGGGCCGTAATTAAATTCGCGATATATAAAGCGATAATGATGCCTAATGCCAGCGCAGCCAGGCTGGCCGTAATGACCACGGTTCTGGCCGATGCATAGCTTTCATAGGCTGTGCTTTTGCCCTTTTCCATTAACTCTTCCTGAAAAGCAGCGAGTTCACGTAATGCTTTTACATAGGTATTATTGTTGGGGGCAATTTGGGTTTTAATATAGGGCCAGGCAGCAGCATGATCGTCAGCTATTTTCAGAAATTCATCAAATTTTTTATCCAGTACATTTTCAGACTGGCTGACGGTTTGGAAGAGTTCTTTTCCCTTAGGGGTGCTCAGTCTTTTTTCCAGATTAAGTAATTTATCTTTAGTTTTATTTCTGTTTTCAGTCAGGATGCCTAGTGCTTTAGCATCATCTTCTTTATCGTCAGACAGGGCGATATTACGAATCTGCCTGCCGCTATCGAGCGTGAGCACCATTAACTCATTTGAGATCGCTATTTTAGGATAACGGTCTTCCATTAAATCCCGAATTGCATCATCAATTTGCCCCATGCTTTTTAAGCTAAGCAGTGCCATAAAGGCCAGCAGAATTAAAACCACAGCAAAGCCAAGAAAAAGTTTGTTTTTAACACTCATATTATGCATGGCGAAATCCTTTGGCAGAATCGATGGCTGTGGTCAAAATCAGGCAATATCTGCGTTATTCCTATTAAGGGTGAATGACAATCGCGGTACAGCTTACCTAGCGTGCTTATAGGAAGTTGTAAGCTGTAAATGTGAGAAAACAAGCTGCGTTTATCAGTTTGTCCTGTTGAACGGTATTCATTTTTAGTGGCTGATTTTTGTGCGTTAAAAAAGTGAAAAGAAACAAGCTTTTAATGAAAGAATCAAATGGCTAAAGTGCGCACTGGCTTTATAATCGAGGCTTGTTCTCAGACAGGTTTTAGTAATGTCCCAGCATGTGATTGCCCCGCCAGCGCAAGGTACCAGCCCTAAGGCTTGGTACCAGGGCCTGAGCGCCAGCCCAAGTTTTATTCCTGATCCGGCTCAGGCCGAAGCCATTGAGCGGCTGGATGCGCTATACCATCAGCTTTTACATTTCAAAACCAAGCGCAGCCGCTTGTTTGGTAAATCATTGCTGCCACAGCCCGATTTACCGCGTGGCCTGTATTTTTGGGGCGGAGTGGGGCGGGGTAAAAGCTTTTTGATGGATGCGTTTTATGCGGCTCTGCCTTATAAACGTAAGAAAAGGCTGCATTTTCATCAGTTTATGCAAGAAGTTCATCATGAATTGCGTCAGTTAAAAAGCGAAACTGACCCGCTGGCGGCGGTGGCTAGTAAGATTGCCAAATCGGTGCGTGTGCTGTGTTTTGATGAATTTCATGTTTCTGATATTGCGGACGCCATGATTCTGGGCCGCCTGATGGAGCATTTATTCAAGCGTGGCGTGGTACTGGTGACTACCTCCAATTACCCGCCTGATGGCTTGTATCCGCATGGGCTGCAGCGCAATAATTTTTTGCCGACGATTGCTTTACTCAATAGCACGCTGGATGTGTTTAATCTTGATGGCGGCAATGACTACCGTATGCGTACGCTCACCCAGGCCAGAACCTATCTCACGCCTAATACGGCAGAAAGCAGCGCAGAGCTGGACGCCTTGTTTTCGGCGATGGCCACCAGCAAAGACGGGTCCCCTCAGCTAAAAATCGAAGGTCGTACCATTAAAGCCCGGCGGGTTGCTGCAGGCGTGGTGTGGTTTGATTTTTTTGCAATTTGTGGCGATACCCGCGGGCAGGCCGATTATTTGCAAATTGCGCATACCTATCACACCGTGATTGTGTCTGATATTCCTAAACTGGCCAGTAATCAGGCATCCGAAGCGCGGCGCTTCACCTGGCTGGTGGATGTGTTTTACGACCACCGCGTTAAGCTGATTATCTCGGCAGAAGTGCCCGTGGACGATCTTTACCAGGATGGCGTGCAAGCCAGTGAATTCTTCCGCACGGCCAGCCGTTTGACTGAAATGCAGGCCGAGGAATATCTGGCCCTGCCGCATCAGTCGATTGCGGCGCAGCTGACGGGGATTAGTGAGACTTAGTTTTCTGGTTATAGACTGATGCTATGCAACAAAAACCCAAATCTTGAACCTCGGAGGCCACAGAGAACACGGAGTTTCACGGAGAAAAGCATTTTGAATTGAGCTGTTTATTTGGGTTTGATTCGTTTCAACCTCGTAAAAGTAGATTTTAACGTGGCTCTTTGCACGGGGCTTAAATCACCCCTTGAAGCACGCCGAGCCGATTATTCGCAGTGAGGGGCCTTCGTGCTTTTGGGGTTGCGGTTTTGCTTCCTTTCTTGGCCGTTCAAGAAAGGAAGTCCCCTGCGGGGGATTCCCGCACCTAAATTAACGTGCCGGAGGCACTAAAAAGAGGGGCACTGCGTAACATCAGTTATAAAGAGTCTTCAGCCTGCCTTGATAGAATGCTAAACCTTGAACCACAGAGGAAAACGAGAACACAGAGCCCACGGAGAAAACCTTCAGATGATTGCTTTTCTCTGTGGGGATCGACGTGCTTAAAAATCTGGGTTATGCCACATCCGCTATCTATCCAATGCCCCTACTCAAACGCCCCCAAACGTTTTTGCTCCTGTACCGAGAAATACTGATCACGCAGTTTTTGGATGGCGGTGTTTTGCCCGGCCAGGGGCAGGGTGTTGAGTGCGTTATTTCTGGCTGCTAAGTAAGTTTCTATTTTGCTTTGCCACTGGCTTTCTTCCTTGTCTAAAGCGGCAAGGCGGTTTGCTGCATCTTCCCCTAAGCTTTGGCTGCGTATTTGGTGCAGTTGCTCAGTGCTCGCCCCGGCTTGCCTAGCTGTGTCAATCCGTGCGGCCAGTGTGAGGTGCTGTATCAGCTCTGCCCTTGCTTGCTGCGTGGCCGGGCTGAGTTGGGCATCGAGTGCTGCAAGTTTTTGTGCTTTTTGCGCTGTGCTTAGCCGGGTATTCTGGCTGATGGCTAAGCGCTCCAGCAGCAGATTATCCTGCTGATCATCTTCACCAAATAAGGCTGCGATTTCCTGGCGGCTAAAATAACGGCTGCGCGTGTCCTGGATGGCGGTAAGACGCAAACGAATGGTGTCTAAGGCTTGCCCTTCCAGCGCAGGGTTTTTAGCCAGCTCGCCTAAGGCCCGCTTAAATTGCAGATATTGCGCCAGAATCCGCCGTGCTTCTTTGGCGGCCTTAGGTTTTAACTTATGGTCTAAATCCCGGCCGATTTGGGCCATGATTTCGGCCAGCGGGCGCTCTCCTGTGGCAGACAAATAATAATCAAAGCGCATTAACAGCGCCTGATTCAGCTGCAAATCACCCTTGCCATGCGCAATTTCTCCATCGGCCTCAGTGCCGGATAGAGAAGGCGCAAAGGCAACCGATGGCTTTGCTGGCTGCAGCGCAGTGTGGCTGGCTGGGGCGGGTTTGAGTGACCAGGCCGCAGCCGCCACCAGAATAACGGTGGCGGCCATGCCTGCAAAGAGCCAGCGCAGCATCAGAGGCCTGCGTTTTTCAGGCGGTTGGCGTGCTGGCGGAATACGCTGACCGGGTTGGTTTCAAACAGGCTGACAATGCCCACAAATTGATTCACTTCATCGAGGTGATTCATCTGGTAATCATCACGCAGCACCTGGCCCAAATGGCTGGAGCAGGATGAAACCAGCCCGTCATTTTTTTCTTTAAAAGCCAGTGAAGTTAACCCCATTGCGGCATCGCTGACATCAATAATATTTGTGGCCGGGCTGGCACCGCTCCAGGAGTAATAGCGCACGCCATTCACCTGATAAGCACCTTCATTACAAGCCCCTTGTGGCAGGCCTTCGGGGAATTTGGCGTTGAATTTTTCCGAGCCCTGGGTAGTCAGTGCGTCGAGCGCTGCATTGGCATTTTGGGGCAGCGATCCATCTTTGGAGGCTAGGCCGATGAGTTTGGCTAGGCCTTCGGCAATCAATATGGCTACCGATTCGCTGACCGTGCCGGGCGCTGCGGTTTTTCTGATTACATCCGCCACTTTAGAGCCCTTGTTTACCCCTGCAATATTGGTGACAGATGCCACTAAATCAGGCCTTACCGAAGCCACATAACGTGTGGTTGGCCCGCCGTGGCTGTGGCCGATCAGGTTCACTTTACTAGCACCCGTGATGGCTAAAATTTGTTTTACCTGCGCTAAAAGCTGCTCGCCGCGTAATTCGCTGGAGTTCGTTGCTGAAACTTGCGCTACATAGACTTTGGCGCCATCCGCTTGTAAGGCTTGCGGCACTTTATAAAAGTAATCGACACCCAGCAGCTGATCAAAACCAAATAAACCATGGACTAAAACGATGGGATAGCGTGTTTCGGTGTAGCCCGTTGCAAGGGCTGGCATAGCAAGAGAGAACAGCAGCGCGAAGCATTTCAGCACAAATTTCATTCTAAGATCCTTATGATATTGAGCGTACCGGGGCGCCGGAGTGGCGCGTTTAAAACAGAGTTAAACGTGTGTTTTATCTGCTTGCTTACGTCATAGAATATTTTTTAAATTAATCCCATTTAAAACAGCAATTATTTTGTAATGAAAAACTGACAGGGTGCTGGCAATTGATTTTCAGATTTTCGTCGCCATCTTTGAGGCAGAGGTCAGCGATCTCTCTTTTTTCCTTCCTTAACAAGCAGGTTGCTATGCACGCTGTCATTCAAGAAAATCAAACTTTATTGCTGGGGGATGCTGCATTGCCAAAAGCTGCTGCCGGGCAATTACTCGTTCGTGTACACGCCGCCGGGATTAATCGCGCCGATTTAGCCCAAGCCGCAGGTCGCTATCCGCCGCCAGCAGGGGATTCAACAATTCTGGGTTTAGAAATAGCCGGTGTAGTAGAGGCGCTGGGCGAGGGCGTAGCCGGTTTTGCCGTGGGCGATGAGGTTTTGGGTTTGGTGGGCGGTGGTGCCTATGCAGAGTTTTGCCTGCTGGAATCCGCGCTTGCGATTAAAAAGCCAGCGAATTTGTCATTGATTGATGCAGCCAGCCTGCCAGAAGTGTGGATGACGGCATGGTTTAATCTGGTCGAAATCGGCAAGCTGGCAGCAGGCCAGCGGGTGTTGATCCATGCTGGGGCAAGCGGCGTGGGCGCGGCCAGCATTCAGCTGGCCAAATATCTGGGCGCTTGGGTAGCCACTACCGCAGGCGGGGCAAAGAAAACGGAATTTTGCCGCCAGCTGGGGGCAGATTTGGTGGTGGATTATAAGCAGCAAGATTTTGCCGCCTTGATCAAAGAAGCGGGTGGTGTGGATTTAATTTTGGATGGGGTAGGCGGGGATTACTTGGCAAAAAATCAGGCTTGCCTGAATACCGACGGGCAAATTGTACTGATTGGTTTATTAAGAGGCATCAGCACAGAAATTAATCTGGGCCAGCTTTTAATGAAACGCCAGCGCCTGACCGGATCAACGCTCAGAGCCCAGCCATTAAAGGTAAAGGAAAAGCTCGCCACGGCACTAAGGGATACGATTTTACCGGCCATTGTTTCCGGGCAATTAAAAATAACGGTTGATCGTGTTTTTAATTGGCAGGAAGCGGCGATTGCCCATAAATATATTGCAGATAATCAAAATATTGGCAAAGTGCTGCTGCAAGTTTCTTAAGAGTTGGGGATATCGTCATTCCCGCGTACAGTTGGCGGGAATCCAGCTAGGCTGCTGGATCCCCGATAAAAACATTCGGTGATGACGATTTTTAGGATTATTTAAGCGGCATCATCCGCTTTCATGGCTATATCAGGATGGCTCCAGCCGGGCAGCTGGAAAATCGCCGCCAGCCAGCGTTTAATATTGGGATAATCAGCTACATCTATGCCTGCCTGATCCAGCCAAAATAAATAAGCCGAGCAGCTGATATCCGCAATACTTGGCCCTGATTCTAAAAGAAATTCCCGCGCTGCTAGTTTTTCATTCAGCGTATTTAAATCAGCTAATACACGCTGCTGCAAATAGCGCATCACTTCCGGCGGCTGGGGCTGCCAATGCAGAGCAAAGCGATAATTCGGCAGGCTAAAGCCAATGCGGTTAGATTCCCAAGACAGCCATTCCTGCGCGCCTTGCCATTCATTCCCGCCTGTGAATTGCCCGCTTTTTTGTGCCAGATAAATAAGAATGGCATTCGATTGGCAAAACACCTGCCCCTGATCAAGCAATACGGGCACTTCGCCAAAAGGGCTAATGGCTAAAAATGCGGTGGGCTTATTGCTTAAATCTATCCATTGGTAATCATGGATTGTGTTTGTTAAAAGCAGAAAAGATCTGATTTTGTAAGAATGCCCTGAATCGCTGCTGCCAAAGAGTTTCATATAGATCTTCTGCTTAAATTTGTGATGAAAAAGTCAGTGTTTCCTGGCTGTCAGGCTCTTGTGTTTATCTTCTCATCATAATCTCAAAAAACTGCCATTCTGAACGTGGGTCTGTACGGGGAAGTATTCCGGTGTAATTGATTGTGATGGCATAAAAAATCTTAAATGGATAATGAATAAATATTGAATGCTAAATATGCTTTTAGTTTGTAATTTAAATGGCTTAAGATATTGTAAGTAAATCAGTTGATTGATTTTTATTAAATGCAAGTTATTGATTTTAATGTAATTATTTTTTTAAGAGGTAAGTGCGGCTTGGGGTTTGTGTACTAGGGGCCTTCTTGCTTAGAGAGTGCATTCTGCTAGGGTTAATTGCTAATTACTATTGATGAAATCTTAATCATACATCAATAAACAGCAGCGCTGAAGCATCAGTCCACTTTCTTTAAAAGGAATTGCAATGAGCAAGCTTGCCGCACTAATCGCCATGACCTTTGCCAGTATTGGCGTATCTGCCCAGGAAGGGGCCAGCCTTGATATTGGCAGCACGGAAACGGTGATTAATCATTTTATTGCACAGAATATTAATCCTCAGTCTGTATTGAGCCGATCATTGGGCGGGGTTAATTTGGGCGCTAATGTCAGCGACTACTTTTATAAAAATGGTCTTATTTCGGTGACAGGTACGGCGATTGATTCTAAAAATTCTGTGTTTGTATTAAAGGGCAGCAAGCAAAAATTATATGGCTATTTGGTTTTACACGATAGTAAAAAAGCATTTGAATATACCACCAACAGCAAGGGCATTGTATCTGTAACAGAAGTGCCTCTTAGCAAAATATATCCTGATCTGGATGAGCATTTTCCTATGCAAACCCAAGCCTTTGCCAATCTTGCTGTGGCTCATCCTCAATATAGCACTATGGCTCTGCGCCAGGCCCCGCATATCGGCCCATATCAGAATGAAGATGTGACTAAATTAGAAAGTAAACCGGGCAGCCCCTATGTTTTTTATTTAAATACAGCCTCCGTGATGAATGGATCAACCCCCTTAAATGGTGTAACAAAAGAGCAAATGTATCGCACATGGCAATCGGTTGCTGATCAGTATTCAATGCTGAATATGAATATCACCACTAATCTGGCTGTTTATAACGCGGCCAAAGCCAGTAATGTGCTTCGTACCGGGGTGATTAATTATGTTAATCAGGATGGCAGATCTAATGCGCCGGTCCATTCATTTGGCACGACGGCTGCGGGTACTTTATATCGTAATCCTTCGGCGGGTTTTGATTATGGTTACGGCATCGGGATGACGGCAGCGCATGAAATAGGGCATCAGATGGGTATGCAGCATGACCATGGCGGTAAAGGCGGTGAATATTTTGAAGGAATTGCCGCATTTCAGTGGGGGCCGATTATGGGCAATTACTGGATGGGGGGCAGCTGGGCTAATCAATTATTTACCTGGAGCAAGGGCGAATATAACACTGCAACTAATTTTGAAGATGATTTAAATATTATGAATTCTGGCGAATCCGTGCCCTATGCCACAGATGATAATCCAAGTGGCAAGCCTTTATTGCTGGAGGCAAATGGGGACATTAATCCGCAGCGCAATTTTGGCCAGATTGAGCGCAATACAGATAGCGATAGTTTTATGTTTAGTTTGAGTTCGGCGGGTACTTTGAACGCAAGAATCGATCCGATTGAATATTTGCGGATGCTCGATGTAGAGGCGCTGGTTTATGACAGCGGCGATAAGGTGGTGGCCAGGAGTAATTTAGCGGTAAATCGCTCAGCCGAATTTAATAATCTGATTTTAGCTGCGGGTAATTATCGCCTAGTGATTAAAGGCGGAGCCGAGGGCACACCACAGAATGGCTTTTCAAATTATTCGTCCCTGGGTTATTACGCAATCAAAGGCTCCTTGCTGGGTAAGGTGGCAGATACTGATCCCGTATTAAATAGCGGCGTACCGCTGACGGGGCAAGCAGGGGCAACGGGCGGCTGGAAGCATTATGTGATCGATGTGCCGGCAGGGATGGCTAAGCTGCAGTTCAGTATTGCCGGGGGCAATGGCGATGCAGATCTTTACGCACAGCTAGGGGCGCGCGCCACGACGACGAGCTACCTTTGTAAATCGGATGGCAGCACCAGCAATGAAACATGCAGCCTTAATCAGCCAGTGGCCGGTAAATATTACTTAAGCATCTATGGCTATGCTGCGTATTCGGCTTTAAGCGTGAGTGCCAGTTTTAGTCAGTGATGTTATGCAGCGTAACCCAACATTTATGCGTAAACAGAATGTTGGGTTACGCGATAAAGCCCGCTAACCCAAGCTGTGAATGCCACTTAAGTTGCCAGGGTTGGGGGCGACAGGCACGGCATATCTTTACACAAAGCCACCAAGTGAATGCATTCTTTAAGTCTGTGCAGAGAATATTAACTGCCCACCTTAGGCTTTGTTCATCGCAACTTACTAGCGGGCTGGGATTCAGAGACAAATAGCGAAAGTGATGTATGGCTTTGGTATGATGAGTGATTTGGTTTAAAGAGAACTCAAATGTTTTCCTGGCGCTGGTTTTTTGTTGTGGTACTTGTATTGGGGGCTTGGTATCAATGCCAGCACCGCGCACAGAAGCCGTTTCATCAGGCCAATGGCGTTTTGGTGCAGGGTGAGCCCGTGCAAAGCATGCTTGATCGTGGTGAGGTCTGGCAGAAAGATAATTACACCATCAAAGCCCTGGCGGATTTTGATATTGAAGCCCGTGTATTGTCTAAAGAAACGTACTCCAGTGGGCGCGAAGCTGATTTGTCCCCTGTCGATCTGGCTTTAGGCTGGGGGCCGATGTCCGATTCTGAAGTTTTGTCTGAATTAAGTATTTCTCAGAGCAATCGTTTTTATTTTTATCGTTGGGAAAACCAGCCGCCACGCCCTCCTGAGGAGATCGCCCGCCACAGCGCTAATATGCATATGATTCCGGCGGATGCTCAGATCGAAAAAATATTGAAAGCGGTCAGGCCAGGTCAAATCATTCGTTTACACGGCAAGCTTGTTGAAGTGAGTGCGCCCGATGGCTGGCGTTGGCAGTCTTCGCTGACGCGTGATGATACTGGCGCGGGTGCTTGTGAGTTGTTTCGGGTGGAAAGCGCTGAAATTCGCTGAAGCCGATCAGTCTTGCTTGTTTTTTAAATGTAAGTTCAGCGTTACTTTTTAAACTAGCGATCAGATCTTGCAGTGATACAATCAAAGCCATGAAAAAAGCGTGGCTTTTCTTTTTGTTGCTGTCAGTCCTTGCCTTGAACACGGCCATGGCGGGCTGGGTTGCGCCTGCGCCCGGCAAGGTTTGCCACATGATGCAAATGCCATCCGCTGAAAAATGCCAGATGGATCAGTCTTTGTTAATGGCCGATTGCCTGCAAACTTGCATGAGCCATTACACGGCTTTGCCCGTCGCTTTTAGTTTTGCTCCTCCAATCCTATTGCCGCCGGTATTCAATGCCGTGGCTCAGCTGCACCTGCCAGACCCTCTGCTTAAATCCCCCGATAAGCCGCCCAAATCAGCCTGATTGCTGATTAATTAAGCCTCAATTCATTGAATAACCTGCCATTGCAGGCCGCTTGCGGCTGGCTGGCTTATGGGAAAACCCATCATGAAAAAAATATTATTTATCCTTGCATTAACTTTATTGGCTCAGCCTGCGCTGGCCGCGATTAACGCGACTTTGTATAAAAGCCCGGCTTGCGGTTGCTGCGAAGAATATGTGAAGTATCTGGAAAAAAATGGCTTTAAAGTCAAAGCCATTAATAGCAACGATATGTCGGCGATTAAAGCGCAGTATGGCTCGTCCAATTTGGCAAGCTGCCACACCACCCGTATTGGCAATTACACGGTAGAGGGCCATGTGCCGGTGGCGGCGATTCAAAAATTGCTGCGTGAAAAGCCTGCTATTGCGGGGATTAGCGCGCCGGGTATGCCACAAAACGCCCCAGGTATGGGGCCGGAAATTAAAGGCACTTTAAAGATTTATCAGCTGGGCAATGCTGCCGTGCCTAAGCTATTTTCTGTTGAATAAGGGCTAAGCATCATGAATCGCAGACACTTCTTACATGCAGCATTGGGTTCAGCGGGCCTGGCTTTGGCTTCAAATCCGCTTTGGGCGGCGATAAATCATGGCGGGCACGCCGGACACGCCTCTGGCACGCCAGCCATGCCGCTTAAAATGGCGCCAGAAAATATCAGCTTATTGCCAGTCAATGCCCTGCCAGCCGGTCAGCCGCACGCTATTTTGTTCCGCCTGCCTAATCTCAGCTCTAAACCTGCCGTGGTTGCGGCCACTATTACCGCCGAGCCCTATGAGGCAGAGCTGATCCCCGGTAAAAAAACCGTGGTCTGGGCTTATAACCGCAGTATTCCCGGCCCGCTGATCGAGGCTTTTGAAGGCGATACGGTAGAAATTCGCTTTGTGAATAAGCTGGCACAAGCATCCACAGTGCATTGGCACGGCATGCCCGTGCCTGCCGATCAGGATGGCAACCCGCAAGATGCCGTGCCAGCTGGGGGTGAGCGGCTTTATCGCTTTACCTTGCCGATTGGATCGGCAGGCACTTACTGGTATCACCCGCATCCGCATGGCGACACGCCCGAGCAGGTGTATCGCGGCTTAGCGGGCCTTTTTATTGTGCGGACTAAAAATGATGTGCTGGCGCATCTGCCTGAACAGCACCTGGTGATTTCTGATTTGCGCCTCGCAAGTGACGGCAGTATTCCAGACAACAATATGAACGATTGGATGAATGGCCGCGAAGGGCAGTTTGCCTTGGTGAATGGCCAGCGTGAGCCGGTGATTACAGTAGGTGAAGCGCAGCGCTGGCGCATCTGGAATGCCTGCAGCGCCCGTTATTTACGGCTTAGCATTCCTGGCAGAAAAATCATTCTGGTTGGCAGTGACGGTGGTCTTTTAGAGCGGGCGCAAGAAGTGAGCGAGCTGCTGCTTGCACCGGGCGAGCGGGCCGAATGGATAGTCGCGGGGCCAGCGGGGGCCGTCAGCCTGATGGCGCTGACTTACGACAGAAGCAAAATGGGCAAGGTAGCGCCTGAGCAAGATATCAGGCTGGCCAGCATTCAATTTAGCCAGGATAGCGCAGCCAAACTGCCAGAGCGCTTACGCACCCTGCCGCCCAGGGTCAAGCCCGTGGCCAAAAAACGTGTGGTGTTTAGCGAGATCATGAGTATGGAAGGCGGCCAGCACAGCATGCAATTCTTAGTGAATGGCAAAAGCTACGATATGCAGCGGGTGGATTTGACCAGCCGCCTTGGCGATACCGAGCTATGGGAGATCGTGAATGACTCACATATGGATCATCCTTTCCATATTCATGGTACGCAGTTTGAGGTGTTGGATACCACGCTCAAAGGTAAAACCACGCCTGCGCCGTGGCGGGCCCCAAAAGACACCTTTAATCTGAAGCCCTATCAAAGCGCCCGTATTTTAATCACCCAAAAACACCTGGGCCTGCGTATGTACCACTGCCATATTCTGGAGCATGAAGGGCAGGGCATGATGGGGCAGGTGTTGGTGAAGTAAGGGGTACGTCATTCGTTGGGTGGGAAAAGCTCGCGTATTTGCATGCGGGGGTTTCCCATCCGCGTTAACCAAAGTCAAAAAGATCTTTTTAGTGCCTTTGGCACCTTGATTTAGGTGTGGGCATCCCGCTGGACCTTCCTTTCTTGTGCGGCCAAGACACGAAGCCAAGCCACAACCCCAATAGCACGAAGGCCCCCCAGCTGCGGACAATCGAGCGGGGGCTGCGGAACTCGCTTCGCTCAAACAGGCATCAAAGAAACCCCGCTTGTTCCTCGCTTCTGCGTGCTTCAAGGGGGGGTAAGTCCCGTGCCACTCGCTGCGGTATGAGTCCAGATTTCAAAGGTTGAAAAATACTAAAAACTTACAAAACAACTTCATTCAAGCCTTGTTTCCCTCCGTGAAACGCTGCGTTTTCTGTAGTTCAATGTATATACTTTTATTTTTTATATCAGTGGCTTAAGGAAAAAGCGGTTATTAGGGCGTTAGCAAAGAGGTTTTTAATGGGCTGCGTTATGCCGTATGGGCTTGGTGAGTACACGGCGCAATGCGTCTGAAAAAACCCAGGTTTATTACGCCCTACGGCTTAACATTGGCTTCACTGGTTGTATGCGATAAGCCTTAATCGCCATAACAATCGCCAGCAAAATCAGCCCTGCAGCAAGGACGAAGGTGATGTTCAGGCCGTGAGTCACCGCTTCGGGGCTGGCAGAGCTGAAGGTGTTTGTGCCTGCTGCCATAACAAACACTGCGCCCATCAGGGATGCGCCGGTGATCAGGCCAAGGTTGCGAGATAGATTAAGCAGGCCGGAAATCAGGCCGCGCTGACCTTTGCTAATCCCGCCCATCACCGCGGTATTGTTTGCGGTTTGGAACAGGGCGTAGCCGCTGGTGATCAGTACCATGGGGGAGATATAGCCGCCCAATGATGCAGGCAGCAGCGCCAGTGCAAAGCAACCGGCCGCCATGCTGCTCAGCCCGATCAGGGTGGAGGGCAGCGTGCCCAAATGATCTGTTATTTTGCCGGCAGGCACACCTGTTAACGCGGCAGCGATGGGGCCGATGGACATCAGCAGCCCCACATGGGTGGCGTCCAGCCCAAATGCGCGGGACAGATAAAATGGCCCCACCACCAGCGTTGCCATGATCACGGTGGCGACCAGTGCGCTCGTAGCAAGGCCGGTATTCAGCGCAACATTGCGTAATAAATCTAAGCGGATCAAAGGGGCGGCAGCGCTTTTTTCTGCAACGATAAACAGGCCGGTTCCGCAAGCCGCAGCCAATAATAAGGCCACATTCAGCAGCCCAAAATGGCCTCGCCCCATCGTCATGGCCAGCGCATAAGCCGCAAGGGTGAAGGCCAGCAAGAGCGTGCCCAAGTGATCGAAACGAGGGCGCCGGGCAGCAGGCCGGTCAAGCGGCAAATGGCGCTGCGCCAGTAAAAAAGCCAAAATGCCGGGCGGAATATTAATCAAAAAAATCGCCTGCCAGCCTGGCCCCGCAATCAACACGCCGCCCAGCGACGGCCCCAACGCCGTGCCCACGGCCGACATACTGCCCAGCAGCCCCATAGCGCTGCCGGTTTTTTCTTTTGGAATCACCTCGCCCACAAAAGCCATGGTTAAGCTCATCATCATGGCAGCCCCCAAGCCCTGAACGGCGCGCGCGGCAATCAGCCAATTGAGCGTGGGTGCGATGGCGCACAGGATGGAGGCCAGCGTAAACAGCAAAATCCCCGTCATCAGCAGCCGCCTGCGCCCAGCCAGTTCACCCAGCCTGCCCACGCTGACAATCAAAGTGGTCATCGCCAGTAAGTAAGCGATCACCACCCATTGCACCTGTTGAAAAGTCGCGTTAAACGCCTGCGCCAAAGCAGGCAAGCCCACATTGGCGATGCTGGTGCTTAGCGATGGCAGCAAAATAGCCAGCGACAGGCTGGCGAGTACCCAGCGCGCTGAGGCTGCGTTTTGCATCACGGCTGGATTAGGTGGATATAGTTTCAAAATGAGCACCTTAAGGGTTATCAGATGTATGCCATGCATCCCGCTGCGCGTTTGCAAACATCAAATCATCGCAGGGCGGGTTTCACCCCAATCCTGTTAACGTAAGAAAAACCAACGGGAGAGGGGACTTTTGTAGATACAAGGTTGGGTTACGTGATAAAGCCCGCTAACCCAAGCTATGAATCCCCCTTAAGTCGATAGGATTGCGTTTCACCCGCCCCACAAAAGCCACTCACTGCAAGATAGCCCCTTGTTTGGAGTGGCGGAAGACGCATGGTATGCACTTTATTCATGCATTTAACGCCATAGCAAATTAGGCTAATATCCAGCGATGACGACACCAGACTTCAATTTGCTGATTACTCTTAATGCCGTGCTGGCCGAGGGCAGTGTGGCTAAAGCTGCCAAAAGGCTTGGCCTTAGCCCCTCGGCGATGAGCCGTGCCTTGGCACGCTTGCGGGATACGATGGGCGACCCGCTGCTGGTCAGAGCCGGGCGCGGCCTTGTGTCTACGCCGCGCGCACTTGAGCTGCGGGAGCAGGTCAGCCAGTTAGTGCAAGACGCAGAAGCCGTGCTTCGCCCCGCCGGTCAACTTGATCTTAAGCAGCTGGCCAGAACATTTACCTTAAGAAGCAGCGACGGCTTTGTAGAGAATTTTGGCCCCGCGCTGATCGCCCGCATCAGTGCGGAAGCACCCGGCGTGCGGCTGCGCTTTGTGCAAAAGCTAAATAAAGACAGCGCTTCGCTAAGGGATGGCTCGGTTGATTTAGAAACCGGCGTAATCAGCGAAACCACAGGCCCCGAGGTGCGCACCCGGGCCTTATTCAGGGATCACTTTATCGGCGTGGTGCGGATGGGGCATATACTTAGCCAAGTGGAAATCACTGCCGAGCGATTTGCCGCCAGCTCGCATATTCTAGTTTCAAGGCGCGGCTTGGATAGGGGCTTGATCGATGAAGCCTTGCAGCCCTTGGGTCTTACGCGAAAAATCACCACTATCGTCAGTGATTTTTCCGCAGCGCTGGCACTTGCCAGATCCACAGACCTGATCGCCACCGTGCCAGAACGCCATACTCAAGCTTTGAGCGCCGGAATGCACCTCTTCCCCCTGCCTTTCCCCGCCCCGGAAATCACCATATCCATGTTATGGCACCACATGAAATTAGCTGGATGTTGCAGTGCCCTAATACGCGCTGCGTAGGATGTTTGCAATGCTTAGCGAGCGCACATTTTTGTATGTGGATTCAGTAAAGCGGGCATCTTTTGGTGTCTTGAACATATATGCCCGTAAAGTATACTTACTGTTGGCATAATGGATAGTGACAATATAAAAAAGTAAAAAGAAAGAATATAGTTTTATTTTGTTAAATTGTGGAAGTAAATTTCTTTGTTTATTGTAAACTTACAGCCATTAAGAGCTTGCAAGAGCTGTGTGTTTGAAAATGCGAAAGATGAAAAATCTTTTTATATAAATATTATCTAATTTGTTGTTTATTAATATGTCAATTTCTATTTTGTTCCCTTTTGTATATTTAATGATAGGAGTAATTCTTGGGCGGTTTTCATTTGAAGTAAAATACCGCGCATCTGCATTGCTTACAAAGACAGTAATTCCTTTCGTCATTGTTTTTAATATTGCCACATATCAGTCTGGTGTTTTTATTATCATGGCTGGCATTGTTATAATCATGCTGATGATGCTGGTGATGATCCGAATTGTTAATAAAGATCCTGTTAAAAATTTATGCTTCTGCTACTTAAATATTGGCTGGCTTGGCCTGCCGATTGCAAGCTCATTTTTTGGCAGCGGAGCAGCGATGGTCATTATTGCTGCATATATAGGTAGCTCTTTATTTGGGAATTCAGTGGGTTTAGGGTTGATGGCCCAAGGGGAAAATATGCGAGCTAGGATAATTAAAATTTTCAAAGCTCCTCCCGTTTTGGCTTTAGTTATTGGGCTGGCCCTCTCCCCATTGAGCATTCAAATTATGCATTATGGTAAGCCCAGCTATGAAGTAATTAAATTTATAATGAGTTTTTTAGGTATGGTTATATTAGGTGTATGGCTGGCTGAAACATCATTTGAAAAAGCAGACTTCAAAAATTCATTATTAAATTTTTTTGCCAGATCTTCTTTGTTTTTTATTTTAATAAATTTATTTATACAAATATGTACATATTACGAAGTAAAATTAGTTGAAGAAAATATTCTTACTTTATATTTGATCTGCCTTCTCCCTCCCGCCGCCAATATTATTGTCCTTGAAACACATTATATGAAGAGCGGGAGATCAGCAAGCATGATTGCATGGGGGACTTGTATTAGTATTGTAGCTATTGCTATTTACCTTGCTTTGATTATGACTTTTAAGATTAACCCTGCTCATGGTTTGTTTTATTTGGCTTAAACTACGAGAGTTTTTATAGTATTAACTACAAGGTAATTTATACTGAATGGGTAGGTTGTTTTTTATGGGTATAAAATATTGAATAAATAAATTTTGCATATCAAAACTCCCACTTGCACACTTGGGAAGAAACCAGCTGGCAAGGGGAGCTTGTTGCATATTTTTTTAGTTTGCTAATTAAATTATATTAAAAATTTTTTCAGTACTTTTCAATAATTTGCTTAAGCACATCTTCCTGATAAGGGTGTACTTCGCTGGCGTCTTCCATATCGGAAAGTAATTGAGGGTTATTAAATTTTCTGCGTGCTTCTTCGTAATAGGGGATTTGCACGCGGCGGTACAGGTCGACAAATTCATCGAAATCGAGCACATGGCAGTAATTGCGGTATTGGCCGCGTGCTTTGATTTTGCCAAGGCTGATAAATGAGAGCAGATAGGTGCTGCCTTTGGTGCCAAGGAAATCATTCAGGGGCACAGACGAGGGATAGGATGGCGGCTCGCAGACAAATTTATGGATGATTTTGAAATCAAAGTCACGCTGATTGCTATCGTGCTGCCAAATTACATAGCCTTCATCTGGGGATGTAATTGTTTTGCCGCAGCAATCGCAAATCCATTCTTGCAGTGGTTTTAGCATCGCCATCTCCTGAGCGTATTTTTATTTACTTTAGCTCGTTTCATTGGAAAGGCCAGTGGGCTGCCTCCGTTTGGCGGGTCAAAAATGCATAAAAAAATAGCCCCTGTGTAAGCATAGGGGCTATTTTTTTGTTGTGGTTTGCTTATTGATTTAGCGCTTCATTCACTAAATCACCTAATTGCTGGTAGCCAAAACTGAGCAGCGGTTTGCCATTTACAAAATAGCTTGGTGTTTTATTAACGCCCAGTGCCTGTGCGTCGGCCTTTTCTTGCTGGATCAGCATTTGAATGCTGTCTGACTGCATATCAGTTTGTAATTGCGCCATATCCAGCCCCAGCGGGGCGAGTAGCGGCAGCACGAGGCTGGCATTGGCCTGGTGGTTTTGGGTCCATTTATCTTGCGCAGCAAGCACAATTTCTAGTGCCGGCCAGTATTTTCCTTGCTTGCGTGCGGCTTCTAATACGGCAATGACCTGGTCTGCGCCCTGATGCAATGGGGCGTAACGCATCACGAGGCGAATTTGCTCTGGGTTTTTGGCCATCAGCTCTTTTACAAAAGGGTAAAACGCAGCACACGCTTCGCAAGCGGGATCAATAAATTCAACAATCGTCACCTTGGCATTTTGCGCGCCAATGATGGGCGAATGCATACGCATTAAGGCTTCCTGATTAATCTGGATATTGGCTTGAGCGGCAGATTGCTGATTGTTTTTAAAGGCCAGCGTTCCGACAATAAATAGCGCTAATAAAATTAGCGCTGTGATGATAAAAATGATTTTTTGCTTCATTTCTTACCCTGAATCAATGTAGCGACTAAAGAAATGCTGATCAGCGCAAAGGCGCAGACCGACATCAGTGGAATAGTCAGAAAGCCCAGCCATTCGGCTTCGATTTCAGAGCAGGATGAACCTTGGGCGCAGGGGCTGGCGGCGGGCGAAAGCAGGCCCATTTGTAAAAACCAGTGAAAAACCGCAAATCCAAGGCCGATCAACGCCAAAGGCAGGGCATAGCGGGCGACTTTAGTGTCGAGTGGAAACAGCGCCAGCGGCAGGAAGATGGCCAGTGGAAACATAAAAATCCGCTGATACCAGCACAGGGTGCAGGGGGGAAGCCCCATCACTTCTCCAAAAAATAAAGCACCGAGTGTGCCGCTGGCGGCAATCAGCCAGGCAATAAAAATAAGCATCCAGCTGGCGGAATCGCTGGCGGGGACGGAGCTTGGGGGGTGATCAGGCAAAATATTCCTCTTGCGTGCAGCGTTTGGAAAAGAATACAGACCAGAATCACGGCTCAGGGTTCAAGACTATTTAGTGGTAGAAGTTGCACCCAAGCTTGCGTGCGGTGGCTTTGCAATGTGGCTGATATTATTTAAGGCGGTAATTTGCAGACAGGGAGAATTCTTTAGTGAGGGCTAATCCATTTAATTACAAAGCACTGACTCATCAGTACAATCCTTGGCATCTGCCGCCTGAAAAGATATTGCTATGACTTGGCTTGATCACTATTTAAAACGCCTTTCGCTGACAAGCTGGCCAACGCCTGATCAGGCAGGGCTGGCTTTTTTGCAAAGGCGGCATGTTGAATCCATTGCATTTGGTAATGTTGATCTCTTATTGGGCACCCCCCCTAAGCTGAATCATGATGCATTAGTTGAAAAACTATTAATTCACGGCCGCCCCGGGTATTGCTACGAAATTAATACGCTGTTTGCATCACTATTAAATCACCTTGGTTTGAAAACCACATTGCATATGGCGCGGGTATTACTGAATAAAGAGCGGGTGCATGAGCGGCCCAGATCGCACTTAGTTTTGACTGCGGAGCAGGAAGGCCAAACGTGGCTCTTGGATGCAGGCTTTGGCGGCGGCGGGATTTGCGAGCCTGTTCCATTGCAGGCAGGCGTGGTGTTTGATCAGGGTATTGATCAATATCGCTTATTGCCCGAGCAAACGCCCGCAGGCTGGTATTTGCAGCGTGAAATAAATGGCGAATGGAATAATTTATATTGGTTTGATTTAGCCATTGCTTATCCGCCGGATTGCCATGTTGGTAATCATTTTGCGGCAACAGCAAATGAATCCATTTTTTTGCATGATCTGATGGTTACACGTATCGACGGCATGCAACGCTTGGTGCTGCATAACCGGAAATTGAGTATCCGTAGCAAAATGGATAGCAGCGTTAAAATAATTCAGACCTCTGATGAGTTGCAAAACATTCTTGATCATTATTTCGGCTTTAGTGTGCAGCCTGATCAGGCTGGGTTGCTTTTTCAAAATGGTTTTGAGCAGGAATTACTGCCTGCGCAGAAATGACTGAGCGGAAACAATCAGCGTTTTTCTCAATCATCAGCAGGAAATCTCATGGCAATGTATTGCTTATCTATCCACCATCCCAGTGGCTACAATCCATCTGTTTCAGAAGACCCAGCCATGGGCCTTGCCATCGACGCGCTTGATGGTGAAATGGTGGCCGCGGGTGTCAGAGTTTTTGTCGGCGGCCTGCATCCGGCAGAGCACGCAAAATCAATCAGGATGCAGGCTAATGGCCAGCTGCAGGTCAGCGAAGGGCCATACCTGAATACCACAGAACATGTCGGCGGCTTTTGGGTGCTGCAAGTGGCAAATCTGGAAGAAGCCATGGCCTGGGGCCGCAAAGCCGCAGTAGCCTGCCGGGCACCAGTAGAAGTTCGTCAGTTTCATTGATTGTTTAAACCAGCCTGCGCTGCCCCAAAGCGAGCTGGTTCAGGTCGGGCTGGCTTACAGCGTATTCAGTTCGAAGGTATTTGCATCACTTTATGCTTCACTGCAGTGGTCCAGATTCCTCCTTTGTAAAAGGGAGAAGGAGGGGATTTACAGTTGCAGTGGCCAGATATCTTTTTATCAAAAGATGCAAAGCTACCCCCTCCTGACCACTCTTCTTTAATGGGGGCAATAGCGAAAACTGATGCTAAGACTTATACATTCAGGCCTGTCCTTGCTATTTGCTTTTTGCAATACCAAATACATTTTCAGTCTGTTGTCATTATGTAGTTATTTACTGCGGAGAATCTATGTCTGCCCGTCCAATGCAAAAATACGCTGGCAGCTGCCACTGTGGTGCTGTTCGCTTTGAGATTGAAACCGATTTCCCCGAGCTGACCATGTGCGATTGCTCAATCTGCCGCAAGAAAAACGCGCTAATGATAAAGGTGCATGAAAGCCAGTTCCGGCTGATTGCCGGGGAAGAGGCGCTGACTGAATACCAGTTTCACACCAAAACTGCGCGTCATTTTTTCTGTAAGGTCTGCGGCATCTACCCCTTTCACCGCAAGCGCGTCACCCCGGACAACTTTGGCATCAATGTTCATTGCCTTGAAGGCTTTGATCCAGCCGGGATACCGGTGCGGCAGGCGGTTGGGGCGGCGATGACGTAAGGCAGGGGTAACGCAAAAGCTAAGCGTTGCAGGGATTGATGACGGCAGGGGCACCAGCGATTCAGCCGGGTAATTCGGGCGGTAATCCAGTTTGTGCTGTGTTGCTGGCAATATCATTAACCTTGTTTATCGCACTGACAAAAAAGCCCACTAAATGAACTGACCCCAATTAGTTGGACAGTATAAAAGCTAGGCGCTCAAGGGCTGGGTTCTGTATTGCACAGGACTCAGCCCTTTTAACTTCAGTTTGATTCGGTCGTGGTTATAGTAATGGATGTA
>NZ_PDZG01000042.1 GCF_002735645.1 Iodobacter sp. BJB302 | reverse complement strand
TCGTTTTGATACCCGCTTCGCCAGTTAAATATTGCTGAACGACAGAGAGCTTGAATTGCGTTGAGTACTTGGACATAAAAACACCCCAAAAATATGGACGGGTGTCCAACTTTTGGGGTGCAGTTCATTGCTGCGGCTTTTTACTGGAATCTTGGTTTGATCAATTACCTGATTGCACGATGCTGTCACCACTCGTACGTACACGATCACCCTGATTAAACGGTGGCCGCTCCTGGAAGCTGTAAGTGCGCTCGCTTTCATCTTCAAACGACACACGTACTTCATAAACAGTCACACTGCGATATTGTTTTTCTACCTGATGGCCGGCAACAGCACCGCCAATAGCCCCCAGTACTTCTGCCACAGTACGGCCATTACCGCCACCAATCTGATGGCCAATTACCCCACCCAAAACGCCGCCAGCAACAGCACCACCGCCGGAAGCCTCGCCTTTTTTCTCAACGGAGCGGATCGAAATCACGCGGCCGCAGCTTCGGCAAATTTCTTTAGGAGGCAAAGGTCGCAGTGTTGGATCGGGTTGAGCCACTTCTGCAGGTTTAGCCGCAGGCTTGGTCACAACCGGCTTAGGTTTGGGAGTTGGATGCGGCTTTATTGCAGGCGCAGGGGCGGGTGTGGGTGCCGCAGTTGGCACAGCAGTGGGTAATGCAGTGGGCGCTGGCGTAGCAACCAGAGCCAGCACAGGGGCACTGGCAACGGCTGGGGCCGATGCAACAACGGCCTGTGGCTCTGCAGCAGGTTTACCGATAAAGCCCAGCCAATTGGCCATACCTACTCCTGAAGCCAAAATCACCGAAGCGGCCGCAGCTAAAAATAGCGGATGAGTTTTAGGCTCTGACATCATGCATCTCCAAAAAAATATAGTGGGCAGGCTGATCACGCACATTGCGTAAAAACTGAGGTATCTGTCAGAACTGCCCTATGCCGCTATCCTGCCGTTTTTTTATAAAAAATGCAGTGAAAATCGACACTAACATGGAGGTATTTTTCACCTGATGATTACTGTAAGTACTTGTTACTGATTGTTTTTTACCGCACACAAAAAAGGCCGTGCTCAACACGGCCTTTGCTGAAGAAAACCAAGCTTACAATCTGAATTGTTTAATCAAAACTTCCAGCTGATCCGAAACCTGTTTAATGGATTGAGCAACCGCTACGGTGCTTTGCGCTGCATCTAAAGTACCCGACGAAAAATTAGCCACTTCATCAACATCATTACGGATCGCCTGGCTCGATTGCACCTGCGCCGCCAATGCATCGCCAATCAAACCAACTACCAATGCCGTAGCCGCCGATTCTGCCCGGATCGCTTTAACTGCTTCGCCGCCTTCCTTAGTCTGCTTTATTCCTTCTTTAAGCTGAACAACCATACCATCCATACGCGATTTGGCGGTCTGGCCACTATCCTGCACCGCGTTAATGGTGTCGCCAATTTCGCGTGTAGCGGTACTGGTACGCTCTGCCAGCTTACGCACTTCATCGGCAACCACAGCAAACCCGCGCCCCTGCTCACCCGCTCTTGCCGCTTCAATCGCAGCATTCAGGGCCAGCAGATTAGTCTGATCAGCCACCTCACGGATCACCGCAATAACCGCAGAAATACTGCCTACCCGCTGTGCCAAATCATCAATACTGCTTTGAGTTTCACCCACGGAATGTTCAATTTCCGAGAAGCGGTCTACAGCAGCCGAAATCACGGCAAGGCCCTGTGCAGAAATCTCTGTAGCGGCCTCACTTTGCCCTTTGGCGGTTTTTGCCTGCTGCTCAGCCTGCTGGGTCTGATGGGTAAACTCCTCAGCCGTTTGAGCAATTCTTGATGCAGCCTTACTTTGTGCCCCAACATACTGATTGCTGCTTTCCGCCTTAGCCACAATTTCATCGCCGGATGCATGCAGGGTATGTACTACGGATGACAGCTGCGAAATCACATCGCGCAAAGATTTACGCATCCGCAGCACTGAGCCATAGATACTTTGTGAAGATACATTGGCCGGGCGATCGTCGGCCTGCAAATTACCATCCGCCACAATCTGCACCAAAGCCATCACATCATTGGGCTCGCCGCCCAGATCACGCAATAAATTACGCACGGCAGCCAGCATAATCGCAGCGACTATCGCTGCGACGCCCAGACAGATCAAAACCTGCCAGCGGGCATTGCCCCAAAAACGCGCATCTGCCTCTGCAAAGCTGATTCCATTACCTACAATCCAGCCCCAGCGTGGCGTTTTTTGAGCAACTGAAAGTAAATCAACAACTTTGCCATCGCGCTTGGATGTCCACCAGTATTCAGTGAGTGCACCGCCAGATTTATCCAGTGCCGCCTGAGCAATCGCCCCCACGCTATTGCCTGCCGCATCTTTAAAATCATTAAAGCTGGTGCCGTGCAATTGCGGATCAAGCGGCGTGGCAACAAAGTTTAATTTATCGTCCACCACATAAACGTATTCAGACTTATGGTATTTATTTTCCCGCAACAATTGAGTGGCAATCTCTTTAGCCTGAGCCTCGGGAAGTTTGCCTGCAGCGGCTAAGTTTTCCAGCTGCACAATGCCGTTATAGGTGCTGCCCATTAATTGTTTGATACGGGCACTATTATCGTCATTGCTGGCCTGGCGCATCGTCCATAGCCCAACCAGCATGATGCCGATTAAAGCCAGCAATATACTAAATGCCAGCAGATATACTTTTTTACGTAATGACATCAATCATTCTCCCCAAAGCTTTTTGAATTTTTTTCTTAACCATCTTCTGCTTATATACGGTGAGTCTGTAAGGAATGCAAGAAGAAAGCGGCCTTTTCCTTAATCTGGCGAGAAAATTACAATTCACTTTTTTAAAAGGTTTAATAACTTTTAAACCAGCCCATCGTTTACATTATGAAAGTCTTTGAGAAAGAGCAAGTTGCTGCACATCAGACAACCTGTCACCGGCCAGATTAATTGTCGCCAGCCCCAGGCTTTGATAACAATGCCGGATATTAATATCGTTCAAAACGCTCAGGTGTTTATCTATGGTGCCCAGATCACCACGCACAATCGGGCCTGTTAATGCCGCAGCAGGCCCTAATTTTTTTATATTGCCTAAAGTTTGCTGCATTAAATTATGAATCAATAACTGAGCAATCTCTTCGCTAATTCCTGCCTGCCCGGCCGTTTTAACAGATAAATCAGCGAGGGTAACCAAATAATTAGCCGCCATGGTTAATGAGGCGTGATAAGCCGCTTTGCCGCCTTCTGCTAAATAAAAAGGCTTTCCGCCTAAGGCTCGCGCAAAGTCATACAAAACATCACACGCTTTTGCATCGCCCTCTAGGGCGCAAAGTGTGTCCGCAAAAGTGCTCACTGCTATGGCTGGATCAGCAAAAGAAAAAGCCGGATGCAAACTGGCAATAGATGCGCCAGCTGCTTTTAAAGGAAGAAGTAAAGAGGCTTCAGAAGCACCGCTGGCATGGAACACCACATTACCAGCCTGCACCACACCGCTTACCGCCAGCTCAATCGCCATCTCTGCGATCAAGCCATCAGGCACGGCCAATAGAAATAATTCAGCATGAGGTAAATCGGCTAGCGCAGCGCAGGCCTGCCCTGCCCCTATAAAAGCCACCGCCTCTCTGCTGCTGGCCAGTGAGCTGGCGCAAACCCCGGCGATTTGATAATGCTGCGCGGCTAATCGGGCAATTGATTTACCCAAACGACCGGGGCCGATAATATTAAGAGTGAGCATGAAGACACCACCGTTTGTATAAGACGGGTATCGCAATAAAAACCATGGCTCCACCCATCCTACGCAATAGATTTAACCACGCAAACGCAGCGTCAAACCTTTCAAAAAGTTTCTCAGCAATTGATCGCCACAGCTGCGATAGTGCTTATGATCTTTTTTACGGAATAAGGCGCTTAATTCTGGTTTGGATACATCAAAGCCTGCAGCAGCCAGAATGCTGTGCATATCTTCTTCTTTTAATTCAAAAGCCACGCGCAGTTTTTTGAGCACCATATTATTGCTCATAGGCAATTCAATAGGCTGAGCCGGGCGGCTTTCATCTTTACCACGCTTATGAAATACCAAGCCATCCAGGAAATAAGCCATTGCTTCATCGCAGAGTTCCAAATAGCCTTCTTCATCTTCTTTTTTTAAATAAGCCGCAACATCTTCTTTCGCTAAATCATAATCAGCCAGTTTAGCAATCGCCACAATATGAGCATCGCTTAAATCCAGCATATAGCGCACGCTGCGTAAAATATCGTTATTAATCATTTTATTTCCTTAAACCTTACGAATGAACACAACGTCCACTATCTCTTAAATAAAAACAGGCTGCACAAGGCAGCCTGTGAGTTAATGCTACTGCAATTTGGCCAGCTGGCTTTGCAATTTAGCCAGTTTCTCGGCAAATTCAACCATCAGGCCCTGATCTTTTTCTACCAGATGAGCCGGGGCTTTATCCAGATAACCCGGCTTTTCAAACTTGGCTTTAATTCTTTCCAAATTTTCAGTGAGCTTGCCGATTTCTTTAGTTAAACGCGCTGATTCTGCTGCTTTATCAATTTCTACTTTCAGCATTAAGCGCGTGCTGCCTGCAACGGCCACCGGCGCATCATCTTCAGGCAATTGCGCCACGATGGTCACGCTGGCAAGCTTGGCTAATGGCACCAAGTAAGCGGCGTACTGCTGCAGCTCTTCTCCGCCTTCCAGCAGCAGCGGTGTTTTTTGAGATGGCGGCAAGCCCATTTCGCCGCGCAGATTACGCACGGCAAAGGCCAGCGCTTTTAAGTTTTCCACCTGTGCATTAGCCGCATCGTTAACCAGGCTTAAATCCGCCACCGGCCAGTCGGCCACCATGATGGATTCGGTCTTTTTCGCGTTCGCCAAGGGAGCCACAACCTGCCATAGCTCTTCGGTAATAAACGGAATAATCGGGTGAGCCATACGCAGCGTGGTTTCTAAAACGCGAACCAAGGTGCGGCGGGTAGCGCGTTGCTGCGCTTCGTTGCCGGTTTGCAATTGCACCTTAGCCAGCTCGATATACCAGTCGCAGTAATCGTTCCAGACAAATTCGTAAATGCCTTGCGCCGCCAGATCGAAGCGGAAGGTATCCAGCGCAGTGCTGACATCGTGCTCCGCCTGCTGCAAACGGCCAATCATCCACTGATCAGCAAAGCTGTATTCCAGTGGCAATGATTCATCCTGACCTACGTCTTTACCTTCTACATTCATCAATACATAGCGGGTGGCATTCCACAGCTTATTGCAGAAGTTGCGGTAGCCTTCGCAGCGGTGCTGATCAAAATTAATGCTGCGGCCCAAGGTCGCCAGCGATGCAAAGGTGAAACGCAGAGCATCAGTACCAAAAGCAGGAATACCTTCCGGGAATTCTTTCTTAGTTTTAGCCGCCACTTTAGGCGCGGTTTCCGGGCGGCGCAGGCCAGAGGTGCGTTTTTCCAGCAGCGTTTCTAAATCAATCCCGTCGATCAGATCAACCGGATCCAGTACATTGCCTTCCGATTTAGACATCTTCTGGCCTTCACCATCCCGCACCAGGCCGTGGATATACACATGCTTAAACGGCACTTTGCCGGTGAAGTGCTTAGTCATCATAATCATCCGGGCAACCCAGAAGAAAATAATGTCAAAGCCGGTGACTAACACCGATGAAGGCAAGAAGGCATCCAGCTCTGGCGTGCTCTGGCCCGGCTTCCAACCTAAAGTAGAGAACGGCACCAGTGCCGAGCTGAACCAGGTATCCAGCACGTCCACATCTCGGCGCAGTGTTTTGCCCGGCGCTTGCGCTTGCGCTTCAGCTTCCGCCTGATTGCGTGCTACATAAACCTTGCCGTCTTCATCGTACCAGGCCGGAATCTGATGCCCCCACCAGAGCTGGCGACTGATACACCAGTCCTGAATATTATTCAGCCACTGGTTGTATGTGTTTACCCAGTTTTCCGGCACAAACTTAACTTCGCCATCCGCCACGGCTTGCAGTGCTTTTTCGGTGATGCTCTGGCCGGTTTCATCGGCTTTGCTCATGGCCATAAACCACTGGTCGGTCAGCAAAGGCTCAATCACCGAGCCAGTACGATCGCCACGCGGCACCATCAGTTTGTGTTTTTTGGTTTCAAGCAATAAACCCTGAGCATCCAGATCGGCCAGCATGGCTTTACGCGCTTCAGGCGCGGTTAAACCTGCGTAAGCCGCTGGTAAATCAATACTGCCCAGTGCATCGCCATCAAAGCTAAATACCTGCGCCTTAGCCAGAATCGTGGCTTCCAGGCTCATCACATTGATCAGTTGGGTGTTATGACGCTTACCTACCTGGTAATCGTTAAAATCATGCGCCGGTGTGATTTTTACAAAACCGGTACCAAAAGCCGCGTCCACATAATCGTCGGCAATCACTGGGATTTCACGGTTGGTAAGTGGTAATTGCAGTGTCTTACCAATCAGATGGGTAAAACGCTCGTCTTCTGGATTAACCGCTACGGCCACATCGCCGAGCAAGGTTTCAGGACGGGTGGTGGCCACCACGATAAATTCATCGCTGCCCACCACCGGATATTTGATATGCCACATATGGCCGTCTTCTTCCTCAGAAACCACTTCGAGGTCGGAGATGGCGGTGCCTAATTTTGGATCCCAGTTAGACAAACGCTTGCCACGGTAAATCAGGCCCTGCTCAAATAGGCTAACAAAGACTTCAGTCACCGAGCCTGAGCATTGCTCGTCCATGGTGAAGTATTCGCGCTGCCAATCCACCGATGCACCCATGCGGCGCATTTGCTGGGTAATCGTGGCACCCGATTCTTTTTTCCATTCCCAGATTTTTTCTACGAATTTTTCGCGGCCTAATTCATGGCGGCTGATGCCTTGCGCATCCAGCTGGCGCTCCACCACGATTTGCGTGGCGATACCGGCGTGGTCGGTGCCGGGCTGCCACAGGGTGTTTTCACCCTTCATGCGGTGGTAGCGGGTTAAGCCATCCATAATCGTTTGATTAAAGGCGTGGCCCATATGCAAGGTGCCTGTCACATTGGGTGGCGGCAACTGAATGCAGAAAGATTCTGCAGCTTGCATATTTGGCTGAAAGTATCCTGCTTTCTCCCACTCTGGGTAGTAGCGGCTTTCGATCTCAGCGGGTTCGAAACTTTTAGCGAGTTCTTTAGGCGTTGTGCTCATGGGAAAAAGGCTCAGTCGTTCATAGATTAACCCGCGATTATATCCTTAACCGGCCTGCTTCATGTAGCACTCGCGCCATTAAACAGCGGGAATAAAACACCCTGCGGCTAATTCACCGGCCAATATGCCCGACATCCACGCTACAAAAACCTGTACACGCTGCGAGCTGTGCCGCTGATAAGGGTAAAGCACCGATACCGGCAGCGCTGCAGCCTGATATTGCGGCAGAACTTCAATCAGCTCTCCGCTGGCAAGATAGAGCGCCGCATCATAAGCGGGCACCTGGATCAAGCCCAGCCCCGCCAGGCCGCAAGCCAGATAGCTTTCAGCATTATTAACCGTGATCCTGGCCGGCATCGCAAGGCTAAGGTTTTCTCCGTTTTCCATATATTCCCAACACGCCGTTTGCTCGGATAAAGAGCGGCTGTAGCCCACCATATAATGCTGGCTTAATTCCGCAAGAGACTGAGGCTTTCCCCATTGCCGGATATAGGCGGGGCTGGCGTAATTGCCCTGGGGCAATAAACCTAGACGCTTAGAAACAAGCCGGTCCTCATGCAAAGCGCCTACCCGCAGCACGCAATCCACGCCTTCGCGCAGTAAATCAATCACATGATCACTCATGCCCATTTCGATATGAATATCAGGATAACGCTGAAAAAACGCGGGTAAATGGGGTGCAATCAGGCTGCGGGCCATGCGGGTGGGCACATCGATCCGCAATACGCCCTGCAGGCCGGATTCACGAAACAATTGTGCCGTTTTATCCAGATCAGCCAGCAGGCGCTGGCAATGCGCATAGTAGCTGCGCCCGTCGCCTGTCAGCTCTAAATGGCGGGTAGTTCTGCTGAGTAATCGTGTGCCCAGATGGCTTTCCAGCTGCTGCAAAGTGGTTGAAGCCACCGGGCGGGACAACTGCATCAGCTCTGCAGCGCGGGTAAAACTGCCACTGTCACTGATTTTCACAAATAGACGCATAGCCTGAATTAAATCCACAAGCACTCCCATTGTTTTGCCAGACAAAATAGTGTTTTCATTTTAGCCGTATTTATCCCCATGAGGCCGCGCAGCATACTGCATTCACTTCTTCTGAGCGCTGATTTCAGCCCGCTCTCTTTTTTAAAGGAATGCAGAAATGTCCAAACACACACTGGCAGGAAAAGTCGTTGTTATCGGCGGTGGCGCAAAAAACCTGGGCGGGCTGATCAGCCGCACCCTGGCCGCGGAAGGCGCATCGATTGTGGTTCACTACAACAGCGATGCAACAGCAGCGGCGGCTGCAGAGACCGTGGCAGCGATTGAAGCCACGGGCGGCAAAGCGTTTGCAATTCAGGGCGACTTAAGCAAAGCGGCCAACTGCGTGGCTTTGTTTGATGAAGCTGTAAAACGTTTTGGCGGCGTGGATATTGCCATCAATACCGTCGGCAAAGTGCTCAAAAAAGCGATTGTCGATGTCAGCGAAGAAGAATTCGATGAGATGAGTAATATCAACAGCAAGGCCGCGTTCTTCTTTATCCGCGAAGCAGGCAAGCATTTAAACGACAACGGCAAGATTTGCACCATTGTCACCTCGCTGCTGGCCGCCTACACCGGCTATTACTCAACTTATGCAGGCACCAAGGCCGCTGTTGAGCACTTTACCCGCGCTGCTGCCAAAGAATTTGGTGCTCGTGGTATTTCTGTTACCGCCGTTGGCCCTGGCCCTATGGACACGCCTTTCTTTTATGCCCAAGAAACACCAGAAGCCGTGGCTTACTTAAAAGCATCGGCTGATTTAAGCGCCTTTAATAAATCGGGCTTAACAGAAATCGAAGACATCGTGCCTTTGATTAAATTTCTTGTCAGCGAAGGCTGGTGGGTAAACGGGCAGACCATTTTTGCCAATGGTGGCTTTACCACCCGCTAACAAAAACCACATCAGAAGGATACTCAAATGCGGCTCATCACTCTTTTATTCATCAGCGCACTGGGTATCCCTGTGGCGCAGGCACAAACTTATACCGAAGGGCTGGATAAACTCAGCAATCCGCTGGTTAAAACGGCAGTAAAGGCCATGCAGCATAATGACAGAGAGGCTTGGATGAAGGTTTTTTCACCTAGGGCAATTGTCAGCGACGATGGTAAAGAAAGAGAATTTATCCAATGGTCTGACAGCGAAATCTTTGGCCGCCTGCGCGCTTATATTGTGCTTGGAAAGTCACGCGGCTACTTTAAGCGCATTGATAAAGAAGAAAATAAAGGCACGAGTATTTACGGCTATTTCCACACCGACCGCTGGGGGGAATTCAATACCTATATGCACTTTAAAATAGAAAACAATCAGATTATCAGGCTGGATGTGGGGCAAATTAAATAGCGCGGTGGCTGATTAAATGGCGGAATGCTCCCGCCATTTAATTCTAACCATGCTTACGCAGCTCTTCTTTCACCAGCTCTTCCACACGCGGCAAAAGTTTTTGCTCAATTTCGATCGTCATATCGCTCATTAAGCGGCGCAGCGTATCTTCGTAAAATGTACTCATCAGGCTGGCAAAATGCTGGCGGGTAAGCTGCTCTACCTCGGTAGCAATTTCAACACCCAGCTGCGCTGCAACCGTTGCGCTTAATTCGGCAATGACCTTCTCACTCAGCCCAGGTGCTTCAGGCTCTGCTGGCACCAGCTCTGGCTCAATCGCGTCAAAAAGCGGCTCTTCATCCCACTCAGCCTCATCAGCAACACTCACCAGCCGGATAGAAGACAAGCTCTCTGCTTCAGGGATTTCTTCTACAACCGGCAGATCCACAGGCGATTCTTCCCAGCCACTGCCCCATGGATTGGCCTGCGATAAGGCATTTAAATCAAGCAGCGGCAGATCTAAAAACTCCACCACGGGTGCTGCCACAGGCTCGGGCTCAAAGATCTGCACTTCTTCGTCTTCAACGATATCCTCTGCCGCAAAAAATTCTTCGGGAGGAAACATTAAAATATCGTCAAAAACAGCAGCTTCGTTCACGGCCTCGGTCAGCACCGGGATATCGTCGGCCTCGTCCAGCAATACAGGGATAGCCTCAGCCGCCGCAGCACCGCCACGGTGACGCGCCAGTAAGGCATCCATTTTATCAAATAAGGGGCTTGATTCAGACACGCGGCTCATCCTGCCCTATCCATCATATCGAAAGAAGTCGGCTTAAAGCCCTGAGCCACATAGGCCTTCCAGCGCCCGCGCGCCAGGTTGCGCGCCTCTTCATCAATCGGCACAACTTCAACAACCCGCTGATAGCGCTCAAAACCCGCAGGCAAGCCATTGGTCCAGTTAAAAAGCAACTGCCGGGCAGGCAACAGCTCGGGACGGTAATCCAGCACAATCGGGGTGTCTGCCACAATGGCATCATCTGCAGCACAGTGAGGTAAAAAACCCGTCTGCGGTACTTCCCACAGCAAGCCATCCAGCGCAGCAGCAGCGGCCTGGCTGTCTGCGAGGATATTGATACTTAAACGCTTGGCCAGCGCTTTGCTTACCAGCTGGCAAAGTGCGTGCTCACGATTAGGTACATTGAAGTAGAAAGAAATTTCAGTCATTAAGCTTTAATAAACCATATTTTGTATTTAATCCCGGAGGATTAATTTAAATGCTAAGAAATATCGTTGCGATCAGCCATTACAAGTAAGTATAACAACTCATTTTTAACTTATTTTAAAGAGACCAGCCGCCTGCCTGTGCAAGAGCACCTTTTCTTTTGTCAAAGTACCAGCAATTTGAAGTAAGTAAAGGCCCAAAGTAACAAAGAATGCCACTGCCTTTAGGAAACTTAAAAGAAGCCGAAATGCCTTCGGATGTCATCGCGGTCTTTTTTATTTCCTGCGCTTTTTTGGGCCCATAGCAATTGAGCTCAAAACGCGTCACATCAAACTCATCGCGATTATAAAAATCTTTTGCCTGCATGGTTTCTAAGAGCTGAATTTTATCCTTCGCATCCAGCCAGATAACACGAATCAATCTGGCTTTTTTATCACGAATAACAAAAGCCGATTCACCCCTGATGCCCATCTCATCGCCTGAACATTTTCCAATCAGCGCATAAGTGGGAAACTGAGCGGCTATTGCAGCAGCAGGCTCTGCCCGGGCAGAAAAAGACATCACGCAGAAGGCCAATACAGCGCTCCACTTAAGCAGCATATGCATCGGTGAATTCCTGGAAGACAATCATCATTGGACAGAACAAAAAATAGATTCGATAAATCAACAGCCCGCTCAGAAGTTAATCCTTCTGAGCGGGCTGTTAAACAGCAGGCTGAATTATTTCTTTTTTGCTGCAGCACGCTGAGTTAAAAACTCAACCAGCAATGGCACAGGGCGGCCTGTTGCGCCTTTTGCCGCGCCAGACTTATGCGCCACACCCGCGATATCTAGGTGAGCCCATGTGTATTCCTTAGTAAAGCGGCTAAGGAAAGCAGCAGCGGTGATCGAGCCAGCTGCACGGCCTCCGATATTAGCCATATCGGCAAAGTTGGATTTCAGCTGTTCCTGGTAATCATCCCACAGCGGCATGCGCCATGTTTTGTCACCGGTTTCGCGTGAGGCTTTGATCAAATCATCGGCCAATTGGTCGTTGGTGGTGAATAAACCGCTGGCCACATGGCCCAAACCAATAATAATGGCGCCGGTCAGTGTGGCGATATCAATCACCAGCTCTGGCTCGTAGCGTGCGACGTAAGTCAGCGCATCGCACAGAATCAAGCGGCCTTCGGCATCAGTATTCAAGATTTCAATTGTCTGGCCGCTCATCGAAGTCACAATGTCACCCGGCTTAACCGCATTGCTGGAAGGCATGTTTTCGCAAGTCGGGATCACGCCAACCACATTGATCGGCAGGCCTTGCTCGGCGATGGCGCGAATCACGCCCATTACCGTAGCAGCACCGCACATATCAAACTTCATTTCGTCCATTTCAGGGCCAGGTTTCAGCGAAATACCACCCGAATCAAAGGTAATCCCTTTACCCACCAGCACTACTGGCTTCTCTGATTTTTTACCGCCCTGGTATTCCAAGCAAATCAGCTTAGGCGGCTCGATGCTGCCCTGGGCCACAGAGAGGAATGAGCCCATGCCGAGCGCTTCCATTTCAGGCTTTTCCAGCACGGTGCATTTCATTTTGTAGCTGGCAGCCAACAGATGCGCTGCATTAGCCAGATAGGTAGGGGTACAAATATTGCCTGGCAGATTGCCTAAGTCACGGGTTAAATTCATCCCGTGGCCCAGAGCAACACCGGCTTGCAGGCCATTCTCGGCTTTTTCTACTTCGGATTTTTTGCTTACGGCAATATTTACAGCTGTTAAAACCGGAGCGGCTTCAGGCTCAGATTTAAACTGCACAAAACGGTAGCTTTCAAAAACCAACGCTTGAGCGATAATAGCGGCCGCGTCTTTCAGACCCAGTGCTTTTGCAGCGGCAATTGCTAGGAAAATATCTGCCGAAGTGGATTTACCAGCCACTAAAGCTTTAGCCGCAGCAAGCGCTGCCTTGCGGAACGCATCCGCATCAAGCTTTTGCTCGTCGCCAAGTTGTACTAATAAAACACGGCGGCCTGGCAAGGGAATATATAAAGTGGAGCCAACGCTATCGCCCAATTCATTGCAGGTTTCTGCCAACCAACCGTCTTTGTCCAGACCTGCTGCAAGTGCAGAAAGTTGTGTACCAAACACCGGCAGCACCAGACAATCCGCTGCTGTTTTTTCGGGGACAGATAGATTTATGCTAAATTCCATTATTGCTTCCTATTGCTAAGTTTAAAGGCCGCGAAAATTTCGCTCGATTATTTCCTAGTACCCCCGCAAAGTCAAAAACGCCCATGCTGTTTCGTAAAAGCCTAATTCAAGAAATGTCCTGGGTCGCCCTTGGGGCCTTCTTCGTGTTGCTCATGTTAATCATGACAACGCAAATTGTACGCCTGCTCGGCCAGGCCGCCATTGGTGCTCTCGCCAGTTCTGCGGTCTGGGCCATGATGGGCTTTGCTGCCGTGCGCTATCTGCCCATACTTTTATCACTGATGCTGTTCTTTGCTATTCTGGCCGTGCTGACCCGGCTTTGGAAAGACCATGAAATGGTGATTTGGTTTGTCAGTGGCCGCTCTATCCTCAGCTTTATCCGGCCTGTCCTCGAATTTACCATACCTGTAGTGATTCTTATTGCGCTGTTATCTACCGTGCTCTCTCCCTGGGCCTTAGAAAAAGGCCAGGAGTACAAAGAAAAATCACTTTCCCGCCAGGAAGTTACTCAGGTGGCGCCCGGCGTATTCAGAGAATCGCCCGCAGCAGACCGTGTTTATTTTGTTGAAAACTTCACCGGCGGCAATGGCAATAATGTGTTTGTGCAATTGCGCCGCGACGAAAAATTAACCGTGATTCTGGCAGAAAAAGGCGGCCTCTATCTGGATAGCGATGGCTCCCGCTGGCTGTGGCTCGCCAAAGGCAAATCCTATGAAGGCCTGCCGGGCACCGCTGCTTATGAAACACTGGAATTTGAAAATGCACGGCTGCGTATCGAAGCAGGTGAAAGCCCGCGCTCCAGCCCGTCTACTCAGGCCACCAGCACGATGGTACTCTGGAAGAGCAAGCTGCCAGAGCACCAGGCAGAGCTGGCATGGCGGCTGGCGATCCCCGTATCGGCCTTAATTCTCAGCCTCGCGGCGATTCCGCTGGCGTTTTTTAACCCACGTGGCGGGCGCGCATCTAATTTATTGGTCGCCGTTTTTGCCTATTTCTTTTATTACAACTGCATCAATATTGCACAGGCCTGGCTTAGCGATGGAAAAATCCCGCTTATGCTGGGAATGTGGCCGCTGCATGCGGCAGCGCTGTTGATTACGCTGGGGCTGTTTGTCTGGCGCGGCAAGTTGCGGGGAAGTTGAAATGAGTCTCTTATCTCGCTATTTAATGCGCGAACTCTCGCTGTTTATTTTATTTGCCCTGATTGGCCTCTTGGGTCTTTATACCTTTTTTGATTTGATTGCCGAGCTGACCGATCTGGGCGTTGGCGGCTACCGCCTCAGTGATGCTCTGATTTTTGTGGCACTGCGTGCGCCTGCTAATGCTTATGAGCTTTTGCCCATTGCCGTACTGATAGGCGGCATTTTTGGCCTTTCGCATTTATCCGGCTCATCCGAGCTGACAGTGATCCGCGCTTCCGGCGTATCGCTCAAACGGCTTTTACTCTGGCTTTGCCTGATTGGCGCATTTTACGGCGCAATTACCCTGCTGCTGGGCGAGTACATCGCACCTGCAGGTAAACGCATGGCCAATCAGCACCGGCTGGCCGCCACGCAATCGATGCTTGTAGGTGACTTTCGATCCGGCGTCTGGATTAAAGACGGAAGGCAAATTGTAAATATCGCTGAAATGCTGCCCGACTTAACCGTTGTGCATGCGCGCATTTATGAGTTTGGCAAAACACTTACGCTGGAAAGGGTGATCGAAGGCCATAACGGCCGCTTTCAAAGCAAGGGCAACTGGACACTGCAAAAAGCCACGGTGACGCAGTTTTTGCCCGAACACGCTGGTGTAGCACTGAGTAAACCCGCTGTATTTAACTGGCAGACCTCCATTTCCCCCGCCATGCTGGCTGTGCTGCTGGTAGAGCCTGCGCAGATGTCTGCCACTTCTTTGCTCAGCTATATCGATCACTTAAAGCGCAATAAACAAAAAACATCACGCTACGAGCTGGCGCTTTGGGGCAAATTATTTTACCCGCTGGCCTGTTTGTCCATGGTGCTGATCGCCCTGCCCTTTGCCCAAAGCCAGCGCCGCAGCGGCAATGCGGGTGTGCGCGTTTTTATCGGCATCGCCTGTGGTTTGATTTTTCATTTTGCCAATCAGATTGTGGTGTATTTAGGCGACTTATATAACTGGCCGCCGCCGATTGTTGTTTCTATCCCTACCTTGCTTTTCTTGTCTGCAGCGGCTTTTATGCTGTGGCGACAAGAACGGCGCTAAGAAATAGTCAATTTGCAAGGGAGCTTGCCCATGATTCATGGCAAGCACCTGCACATCAACAGGAGTTTTCCATGCATGTTTTACTGACTGGCGGAGCGGGCTATATTGGCTCGCACACCTATATCGAATTGCTTGCAGCTGGCTTTAAACCGGTTATTTTTGATAACTTTTACAATGCCAAGCCAGAAGTCCTGAACCGCATCGCCACCATTACCGGGCAAGCTGCCGAATATGTGGAAGGCGATGTGCGTGATGCTGCTGCATTAAAAGCCCTGTTTCAACGCTATGACTTTAGCGCCGTCATCCACTTTGCAGGCCTGAAAGCGGTGGGCGAATCGGTTGAAAAACCACTGATGTATTACGACAACAATGTGGTTGGCACCCAGCGCCTGCTTGAAGCCATGCAGGATGCAGGCGTTAAAAACCTGGTATTCTCTTCCAGCGCCACCGTTTATGGCGACCCGCATGCTGTGCCGATTACCGAAGATTTCCCGCTGTCAGCCACCAATCCTTATGGCCGCTCCAAGCTGATGGTTGAAGATATCGTCCGTGATATTTTCAGAGCAGACGCCAGCTGGAATTTTGCCCTGCTGCGTTATTTCAACCCGGTTGGCGCGCATATTTCTGGCCTGATCGGTGAAGACCCGCAGGGTATTCCAAACAACCTCATGCCTTTTGTCGCCCAGGTCGCCGTAGGTAAACGCGAAAAACTATCTGTGTTTGGCAACGACTACCCTACGCCCGATGGCACTGGCGTGCGCGATTATATCCACGTGGTTGATCTGGCCCGGGGCCATGTCAAAGCCCTGCAAAAGCTGGCGACAGCGCCTGGCTTAGTGACCGTCAATCTGGGTACGGGTGTTGGTTACTCTGTGCTGGATATGGTTAAAGCCTTTGAAAAAGCCTCCGGCAAAGCCGTGCCTTATCAAATTGTGCCGCGCCGCGCTGGCGACATCGCCGCCTGCTACGCCAACCCAGCTTCGGCACTGGCCGTACTGGGCTGGAAAGCGGAAAAAACCCTTGATGATATGTGTCAGGACAGCTGGAAATGGCAGAGCCAAAACCCGAATGGCTTTAATTAATTAAATAGCCGGGCCAGAAAATTACGGCTGAGCAATTTTCTGAAAAATAAAACAAAGGCGCATTTTATGCGCCTTTGTTGCATTCAAACCAAGAGGCCGCCAGCAACTGCGACAGCCATGCACCAGCAAACGCTTAAATCTTGTGTAATTTAATGCTTGTGTTAAATTAAGCATAAAATGATCTAAATTGCATCGTTACCAGCCTGTAGCCGGTAAAACACGATGGCCCAAAAACGCTTTTAAAGCCTGCATCCATGCAAATTAACGACCCTGCCGTATTGCAACGAACCACAGCGCTTAGCTACCGCAATGCTCACAACGGGCAAATTATCGGCATTATTGCGGCCTGCATCTTATTTATTGCACACCGGGATGACCACTCTCTTTTCATTTTATCGGGCTGGCTGATACTAAGCTGCAGCCTTGCGGTTTATCGCCTCACTATTTTTAAAAAATATCAGCAAGCCCCTGCAGCTCGCCACTTTACTTATTGGCGAAAAGTGCACTTGCTGGGCGTTGCTGCAACAGGCGTGATTTGGTGTTCTGGTGGCATTTATTTCATGCTGACCAGCAGCATCTTACTGAATATGTTTACCGCCTTTGTTTTCTCAGGCTTAGTCGTGGGCTCCCTGCCCATCTTAGGCCCTATGATTCCTGCAATGCGTATTTATGCAGGCCTGATGATGCTGCCAATCATCATTAATGCCTGTGTACAACCTACGCAAATGGATTTAACCCTAGGCGGAATGAGTTTATTCTTTTTATTCACGCTGATGAAAAGCGCACGCTCCTATCACGATACGATTGTTGAAAGCCTTATTTTAGAATTAGATCAGACACGCCTTGCCGAAGATTTAGCCAAAGCCAGAAATGATGCCGAGCTTGCCAATCGGGCAAAAAGTGAATTTATTGCCAATGTCAGCCATGAAATTCGCACCCCTATGAATGGCATTTTAGGTATGGCGCACTTATTAGAACAAAGCCCGCTTTCCCCTCTGCAAAAAGAAACCGTAGGCGTCATTTGTAATTCAGCCGATTTACTATTAGAGCTGGTGAACGACGTACTCGACTTATCCAAAATGGAGGCCAATTGCCTCACCATTCATAAAAGACCAATTGATTTATCTGTGCTGCTTCAAGAAGCGCAGCAAATGTTCAAACTGGCTGCCAGCAATAAAGGTTTAAAGCTAACACTGGATTACCAGGGAGACCCCGATATTGTGGTCTTGGGGGATGGCTTGCGCCTGAGGCAGGTATTAGTCAATTTACTGGGGAATGCCATTAAATTTACCAACCACGGGCAAGTGGTTTTACATGTAAAAGCACAATTACAGCAATCTGATTACCATATAGATTTCACCGTTATTGACAGCGGAATCGGTATTTCAGCAGACCGCTTACCGCATATATTTGAAGCTTTTGTACAAGCCGATGGCTCTTCTACACGGGAATACACGGGCACAGGGCTTGGCCTGACTATTGCACGCCGTTTAGTTAAAGCCATGGGGGGTGAATTAATAGCTCATAGTGAACAACGTATTGGCTCTCAATTTAAGTTTTCACTGACGCTTCCTCAAGGCATTATGCCTGATGCTAATACGCAAGTTACTGATACACAAACACAGCCACGTAAATTGCGTGTATTACTGGCTGAAGATAATCCAACCAACCGCCTGGTGGCGACACGCTTATTAGAAAATGACGGGCATACCGTATTCAGCGCAGCGAATGGCCAATTAGCCTTAGACTTTCTTGCCAAAGAAAAAGTTGATCTGGTTTTAATGGATATGCAAATGCCAGAAATGGATGGCTTAGAAGCCACCCGCTTTATCCGCGCTCAGGAGCAAGCCAACCCGTCAGGCAAACGCCTGCCTATTATGGCACTCACCGCAAATGCTTTAGAAGAAGACAAACAATTGTGTATTAATGCAGGGATGGATTTATTTTTAACTAAACCATTGCGGCCTGCTTTATTAAAACAAGCACTGGCGGAGTTAATAGAAGCCATGTAAGCAGGCACAATTTATGCCCGCACGCTACCGCCTGCAACTAACTCCCCTGCATTGACTTTTTCAAACACTTATTTAGCGGCGGTTTGATCAGGATATTGAATTTCAAAAAGAGTATCATCCGGATATTTGTCATTATCTAAAGGAATTCTAAAATATATTTTTCCTTTATCTTCGCTCAGCTCTACTTTCTCCCTCTTTCCAGCATATACCGCAATCAGTTCATTCGATTTGTGTGGTAATTCACGAACCAGATGAATCAAACTTGAACGACATGGATCAATAGCTAATAGCGCAGTTCTGGCAAGAAATGACAAGCTGTCTTTATTTATCGCCACCATCACTTCACACTGCAAACGCATATCTCCCATCCGCCATGCATTTTCTGATGAATTCGCACTTAATATACGCGCAGACCAGCGATAACCTTTAGGCTTATTCAATACCAACTCTGCTTTTTTATCCGCCAATGCCTGATCCCTTGGCAGGACAAACGTGCCATCCTCAGCAATGGGTACGGCAATTGAACTTCCTTCATCTTCGATTCGCAAAGCCAGCCCGGGAATAAGAGCCCTGCCTTTTTCTGGCCTGATAATAAATTTTAACGGCGCAGTAGGTGCATGATATTTAAATTTTTCATAAGCATCCATTCCCTTAAGCATACTTGCATAGGGTTTCCAATCTGCGTCTTTTATCCCACTTGTCGTCACCGCATCCAGCTTAATGGCTTCCGTCTCGGAGGCCGTTTCTGAGGCATAAAGAGCCGAAGATAATAATAGTGGCGATATAGCAATTATTCTTTTAAAAAATATATTCATCGATACTTCCCATATAAAAGCCGCATAAAGGGCTGGCCACATAAAAAGCCATTATTTAAAAATGAGATTTGTTAAAAATAATGCAGATATGTAGAGAATTAAATCAGGGAAACAATCATTCTCAGCAATCCTGGCTAAGTTATTACACGCACAAACACCGGTCAATATTTATTTGTCATTAATTTGTAAATCAATGTATAAAAATTGGAAAAAATCCAAATACAACTTTTTAAGACGATTGCCAATATATAGAGTAATCAGCGGCCTCGACACATCAAAAATATTTTTTCTCCTCGTCCTCTATAATCTTCCTGTTTCAAGATTTAAGTTTAAAAACCAAACCTCCGCTAAGCCTTATTCGCTATAGCTCGCCAGCTGCTGCAAGGTATCAAACATCTGCTGCAGCTCTTGCGGGATAGCTTCTGCCCCAGCAATTTCCGCTGCTTCAGCAATTTCCAGTGCCATGCCTGGCTTGGAATGAAAGCGCAGCGCGCGCTGAATAATTTCTTCATCTGGGCGCGGCGGTGCGGCGTCCATTGCAGCTTGGTGCCAGTGATTCAGCGGGCCGCGAGGTTTGGCGGCGTTGCGGTAAGTATCGGCAAAGCCGTTATCCCATAAATAATGCTCAATATCACGGCTGGCCAGTGCGGTGATATGCAGGGCGTCGGGCCGGTCATTCAGCAGGCTTCTGGCCTTGGCAATATAACGCTGGCCCGCTTCATCGCCATCGGCAATTAAATGCCAGACTATCCCTAAGCGATCGGCAAATTTGATCAGCGGCGTTAAGCCTGCCTGGGCAAACTCGACGCAGCGTATGCCCTCCACAGGAAAATTCACGCCGTAAATTCGCGCCAGCTCAGGCATCAGCCAAAACTCGGTTTCGCCCTCTACCAGTAACCAAACACGGGCAAACATGCTGCTGGCGCGATTGGCGCGGATATGAAACGCCACTTTACGCGCGTCGCTGGCCGATAAAGCCTGCTCCCCAACCTGATATACGTGCACATGCTGATGCCGGCGTACCAGACGGCGTAAGGCCTGATGGGGAAAACTGGCCAGCAAATCGCCATGATTAGTGGTAATCAGTTTTTGCAATGGCAATTGCTCGATCAGACCCCACATCATTGCCAGCTGAATCGGGTGTAAATGCGTTTCCGGATCTTCCATCAATAAAATCGGATGCGCCCCCTGCTGTAAGGGCAAATCACCACGGGCATTAATCAAGGCCCCCAATAGCATCAACAATGCTACCCGCCGCTGGCTTGATCCGGCCCGCCCGGCAATATCCAGCAGGCTGTCATCATCACGCAAATTAAATGGCGTGCTGGCAATTTGCTTGGCCAGGCGTTGCAGGGGCACGGGCGCTTGCAGCAGCTCGGCATGCTCTGACAAAAACTGCTCTACGGCATCCAGGCCTTGAGTCAGCTCCTGCGGGTGTAGCTGATGTGGCAGAGTAAGGATGCGCTCGAATACGGCGCGCACCGCGGCGGAAGCAGGCTGAGGCGAATCTTCACTGCGGTTTTTTTGCGCGAGACGCGGATGCTCTAACCAATCGGTGAGCTGCATATCGCGAAAACGCAGCACCGGATGATGGCGAATCAGCAATACCGCCAGCTGATCACTGGCCGCGTGTTGCCGCTCCGCGCCCTGTGCATCAATAAAACTGCGGTGGCTGCGCACCTCGCCATGGCCATAACGCTCGGCAGAGAAACGCAAAGCCAGCCACGGCCTGCCTTCGTCATCCTGCCAGCTTAAATCTTGCAAAGCGGGGTCGGGCAGCGGCTCATCGCTTGTGCCACAGAAAAAAAGCGTGATATTTAAACGCCGCGCAATCGTCGCCCGCGTATTGGCTACGCGGTGAAAATCTTCATGGGTAAACAGTGCATCCAGCGGCACTGCCTCGCTCAGGCAGCGGGTTAGCGCGGTAATCAGGCTGGTCTTGCCCCAGTTGTTTTCGCCAAACAGCGCGGTGCGTTCCCGCTCCAGGCTTAAATCAATCTGGCTGATGCCCCGAAAATTGGTGATTTGTAAGCGTAATAAATGCATTACCTGCTTCCACTCGATGCTTTTATGAAAGCGTACACCAAGTTCTACCCTGCTGATTTTAAATATTGTGAGTGTCGTATTGCCAAGCATGAACACCATAAAGCCCACACGTCTGCGGTACAATCTCTGCCCCCGCATCCAGAAACGCATCATGTCGCCAGACTCCCGCCTTAAATCCAATATCTTTGCCCTCTATGCTGTGCAGGGGCTGAACTACCTGGTGTCTTTTGTTACCTTTCCTTTCTTGCTTGTGCAATTAGGTACGGAAGGCTTTGGAGTGATGAATTTTGCCTTTGCTTCCATCCAGTACGGCGTTTTGCTGACTGATTTTGGCTTTAATTTATCAGCGGTGCGCGATGTGGCTCAGGCCAGGGATAATCCCCGGGAAGCGGCAAGAATTTTCTGGCGGGTGACCTGGGCTAAAACGCTGCTGATGATGGCATCCAGCCTGATCTTGCTGGTGCTGACTTTTGCACTGGGTAGCTGGCAGCAACACGCCAGTATCTTTTTATGGAGCCAGCTGTATATCGTCAGCTCGGTGCTTTTTCCAATTTGGTATTTCCAGGGCCAGGAGAAGCTGCAGCTTGCGGCGGGCTTAATGGTATTTGCCCGCGCCTTAACGCTGGGCTTTTTATTACTATGGGTAAGCGGGCCGCAAGACCTGGCGCTGGCGGTGATTTTGCAGGCCACGCCACAAATTTTAGCCGGATTGTTATGGTGGTTTACCGGCTGGGGCGTGCCAAAACCAGAATGGGTGCGTGTGCAATGGCACGAATTAAAAGGCGCGCTGCGCGCAAGCTGGCCGTTTTTCCTTTCGGCGATTTCCACCAGCCTTTACACCACCTCCACCACAGTTTTACTGGGTATGTTTGCCGCGCCGCTGCAAGTAGGCTTGTTTGCAGCCGCTAACAAGCTGGTTTATATCGCCCAAGGCCTGATCGGCCCCTTGGTGCAAGCAACCTATCCGCGCATTGCCCAGCTGGCGGTCAAAGATAAACCCGCAGCAATCCAACTGATCAAAAAAGCCTTTCGCATCCAAGGCGCAGTGGGCCTCGTCATGACGCTGGCGCTGGCGCTGTTTTTACCGCTGCTCACCCCACTTTGTGTCCAACTCTTTGGCGCGGATTTCGGCTTATCCCGTGCATTTTTGGCGCTGAATAATTCACAAGACGTAATGGTCTGGCTATCGCCAGTGATTTTACTCGGTGCTTTGTCTCTGGTTTACGGTCAGCAAACCCTGCTGGTGTTCGGCTTTGAGCGCTATTTCAGCCGTGTGCTGGTGGCGGCTGGCTTACTGAATGTGGCTTTAATGTGCTGGTGGGTGCCGGGTTCCACCTACGGCGGCTTACGCGCGGCACAAAGCGTGCTGACAGTTGAAGCCTTTATTGTGCTGGCGTTTTGGTGGCAAGCACGAAAAATCCATGCGGAGCATGGTGGCTTAGGCCAAGGGAAAAATGAATAAAAACGAGTACTCCCTGTGCAAAACCCTAACCTTTAACCACGGAGGAAAAGGAGAACACAGAGGGCCACGGAGAAAAACATACGCAAGGTTTTCTCTGTGAAACTCCGTGTCCTCTGTGCCCTCTGTGGTTAAAGATTTGGGTTTTATGCTAAGCACAGCCAGAGCATAAGCCACTAATGTACGCATCAAATGTATTGAGATAAAAATGAGTTTTTCCCCTAAAGTCAGCTTTGTTCTGCCCTGCTACAACTCTGCTGCATATTTACAAGAAACGCTGGATTCAATCAGCGCCCAGAGTTTTACTGATTTTGAATGTATCGCTACAGACGATGGCTCAAGTGATGCCACGCTGGCAGTTTTGCAAGCGCACGCGGCAAAAGATGCCCGCTTCTCTATTATCACTAGAGAAAATCGTGGTCTGATTGCTACGCTTAACGAAGCGATAGCCCAGGCGCAGGGCGAGTGGATTGCCCGCATGGATGCGGATGATATTTGCGATCCGCAGCGGATTGAAAAACAACTCCAGCGCCTGAACGACACCCAAGCCGATATATGCGGCAGCTGGATTCGTTTTTTTGGCGACAAAAGCGGCGAGTGGATGACGCCGGTCAGTGATGGTGCAATCAAGGCCATGCTGCTGTTTAACCCGGCCTTTGCCCACCCCAGCGTGATTGCCCGTACGGCGCTGCTCAAAGCGCATCCTTATTCACCGCACGCGGTGCATGCCGAAGATTACGCGCTGTGGTGCGAGCTGGCGCAGGCAGGTGCAACCTTTACTACGGTACCGGAAGTGCTGCTGAGCTACCGCTGCCACGCCGGGCAAATCACCCAAAGTAAGAAGGATCAGCTGCGTGCCACCGCGCAAATTATCCGCAGCAAATACGCCCGCTTCGCCCTGCCTGCTGCCATGCAAAAACATGCAGGCCGCTTTGTAGAGCTGGCCGAACCCGCCCGCCAGCTCAGCCGTGCTGAATTTGACTGGATGTGTGATTTTTATCTGCAACTGGCAGAGGCTTGGCCAGCAAGCCGCAGCCCGCTGGGTGAAGTATGGATCGATACCCTGCAACGCACTTCCGGGGTTAATCTGTTTCTGCTGGGCAAGGTACAGGCCTTAAATAAAGCCCTGCCGCCACCTGCCAGTGAAATGGGCAAACTAAAGCGCCAAAGAATCCGCTGCGTAATCGGTGATAGGGCTTGGCAGTTGATTAAAAAATTCAACAGAACAGACAAACCCAAACCTTGAACCACGGAGGAAAAGGAGAGCACGGAGAGCCACGGAGAAAAGCATAATTAGTAAGGTTTCCTCCGTGAAACTCCGTGTCCTCTGTGCTCTCTGTGGTTCAAGATTTGGGTTTACCCCCCCAGCAAATTGCTGCCATTTTTTACCTATTAAAAGGCCGTCATGAAAATTGTATTTTTTGTCCGTGATCTGGGCCTGGGTGGCGTAGAGCGTTGTGTGGCGCTGGTGTCTGAAGGGCTGATTGCGCGCGGCATGGACGTCAGCATTGTGATGCTGGGCGGCAATCGCAATCTGTGGGCTGCACGTACCGGCCAGGCCAGGGTGATCGATTTATCCGGCACCTGGCAGGGCAAAAAACCATGGACCTGGCTGGCTGGCTGGCGCGCGGCAAGGCAGCAGATTAAAGACACCGATATCCTCATTCCCGCCACTTTTTTAATGCCGCTGTATATGGCCTATGCCGTTACGCGTGGTTTAAAAACGCGGGTCATTGGCTGGGTGCACGGGCCGCTGTTTGAGCTGGACCAGTTCGCCACCATGAACCCGATTCATCGCAGGGCTTGCCAATATATCTACCGGCGCTTAAATGAACTGGTGTTTGTATCCGAACACGCAAGGGATTCGCTGGCGCGCTGGTTAAAGCAGCCGATTGCTGAGGGCTGGCAAGTTCTGCCTAATTTTGTGGATGAAGAACAGCACAAAGTTTATCCGGAGAAAATGGCCAGCCACACGCTGCAACTACTGTTTGTGGGCCGTATTGCCGAAGAAAAACAGCCTCATCTGTGGCTGGAAACTTTAGAGTGCCTGAATAAAAAAGGCATCCCTGCCAGGCTTACCGTAGTGGGCGACGGCCCGCTGGAAGACTGGCTAAAAAACACCAGTAAAGCGAGGCAGCTTGATAAACAAATCAGCTTCGCAGGCCACCAAAGCAATGTGGGTGATTACCTCGCCGCTGCCGATGTGCTGCTATTGACTTCCAGCTTTGAAGGCTGCCCCTTGGTGGTGTTAGAGGCCATGCCACTGGGTGTGGTCGTGGCATCCACCAATGCAGGTGGGGTTTATGAGCTATTTGGCAAAAGACGTAGCGAGTTTGTCGTCGAAACCGCAAGCGGAGAAGCACTGGCAGAACTCATTTCCACACAACGCCGCCCTGAGCTGTCCATATGGCTGAAACAGCGGGCAAAACATTATTCATCCGGGCAGATCCTGCAACAATGGATGACGCTTTGCCTTGCTCCATCCCCGACAAAGCTAAAGTCTGCAGATACAGAGAGCACGGGGTTGTAAGGCAGAACACAGAGAAAACAAGAGTTCAAGATTCTGTACAGAGAAGCGGAAGTCACCTCCGCATGCAAAAAAACCCAAGTCTTAAAACACGGAGGACACAGAGAACGCGGAGTTTCACGGAGAAAACCTTGCTTTAATGATGTTTTTCTCCGTGCCACTCCGTGTTCTCCTTTTCTCCGTGGTTTAAGGTTTGGGTTTTGAGTAAGGTCTTGGTTTCTACGCGGTGTACTAGATAATGAATCGGATACATCGGTGTTCTTTGTGGTTCAAGATTTAGCATTTTTAAAAATTTTCAAATAAAGAGATTGTTATGCTTAGCTACCGCCACGCTTTTCATGCCGGCAACCATGCCGATGTGCTGAAGCATTATATTCAAACGCAGATTTTGTCTTACTTTAATCAGAAAGATAAATCCTACTGGTATATCGACACGCATTCCGGCGCAGGGGTTTACTCGCTCACGGAAGGCTATGCCACTAAAAACGCCGAGTTTGAAAGCGGCATCGCCCGCCTGTGGGAGAGGGACGATTTACCTGAATCCATCGCCGAATATATGGATGTGGTGAAAGCGCTAAATCCTGATGGCAAACTGAACCTGTATCCTGGCTCGCCCTATGTGGCCGATCAGCTGCTGCGCCCTACCGATCGCTTGCGCCTGTTTGAATTGCACAGCTCGGATAGCAAAATTCTGAAAGAGAACTTCGCCGAGGCTGGCCGCCGTGTTGCAGTGATTGCGGGGGACGGCTTTGCAGGGATTAAAGCCGTGCTGCCACCGCCACCACGCCGTGGTGTAACGCTAATCGATCCGCCTTATGAAGACAAAAATGATTATGACTATGTGATCGATATGCTGCACGAAGCGCTCAGCCGCTTTGCCACCGGCACCTATGCCGTTTGGTATCCGCAGCTGCAACGTGCAGAATCCAAACAGCTGCCGGAAGAATTAAAAAAACTGGGTGTCAACAGCTGGCTGCATGTGGCACTCTCCGTCCAAAGCCCTTCTGCAGATGGCTTTGGTATGCACGGCAGTGGTATGTTTATCTTAAACCCGCCTTGGACACTGGCTAAAACACTCAGAGAAACCATGCCCTATCTGGTCAAAATCCTCGGCCAAGGCAAAGGCGCGAAGTATATTTTGGAAGAAAAAACCGCCTGATTGTGCAGCTTGAAATAAGCAGGCAGATAAGCATCCGGGGCTTAGCTGCCTGCAGAAACCAGCACCATGCGAGGACATCATGCGCCAAAAAATCAGCGATCTGGCGAACCTTGGCCCTCAGTCTCAAGCCATGCTTGAAGCTGCGGGCATCTGCTCGGTACAAGCCATTTATGACTTGGGATCAGTCCGTGCCTATCTGCAAGTTAAGCAAATGAATCCACATGCAAGCCTGAACTTACTCTACGCACTGGAAGGCGCTGTTTCTGGCCAGCCTTGGCAAACAGTGGCAAGGCTGCATAAAACCAGCCTGCTGCTGGCTTTAGAAAGCATGGCAAAACAATACAAATAAGAATTATTATCAAAACAAAAGATTAAGAAGCAATATATAATCAAACCCACAAACCTGCAGAGCAATCTTTATGGCTATTCGCATTGAAGACCTAGAGCCACTCAGAGATTATCTCTACCGTTTTGCGCTCTTCCAATTGCAGCACAGCAGCAGCGCCGAAGATGCCGTGCAGGAAACACTGCTGGCCGCACTGGAAAAGCCCGATTCCTTTAATGGACAATCGTCTTTAAAAACCTGGCTGACCGGCATTTTAAAATTCAAAATTATCGATACCCAGCGCCGTATCTACCGGGACCCGCTGCTGCTGGCCGCCACAGATGGTGAAGAAGACAGCAGCGATTTTGATGTGCTGTTTAATAAAACAGGCCATTGGGGATCAGATGCGCCAAGGCGCTGGGAAAAGCCCGAAGCCAGTCTGGAAGACAAACAATTTTGGGCTGTGTATGCACGCTGTAGTCAATTGATGCCAAAGCGCACCGCCATGGTTTTTGCAATGCGTGAAGAATTAGGCCTAGAGATTGAACATATTTGTCAGCAATTAGAGATTACCGCGACTAATTGTTCAGCCATGTTGTATCGCGCCCGGATGAGCTTGCGACTCTGCCTGGATAAAAACTGGTTTGGAAACACGCCATGATGAATCAGCACAAAGCCGCTATTTTATGAGCAACACTACAAACTGTAGCCACTCATGCTCAGCCTGAGAGATGGCACACGTATAAGTATGAAAATTTACTTAAAAAATGGGGTTGGAAACGCGCCATGATGAACTGCCGCCAGGCATCCATTTTATTATCCGCCCAACAGGATGGCCCACTGACGCTCAACCAGCGCTATCGCTTACGGCTACACCTGATGTTATGTAACAACTGTCGAAATTTTAATCGTCAACTACACTTTATGCGGGAAGCGGCTCGTGCACCTTCGCATTGGGAATAAACCTCATCCCATCGTTTTTTAGTCTGGCGGACAGGGGCTAAAAATATTTTTAAACTATTTTGTCAGATTTCAAACGCTGTTCCGACTCAGTAAGCAGGTGAAAACGCCACCAAGCAGTCTTTCTATCTCACAAGGAGCAATACCCATGAAAACATCCCTGATGCTGTCTTCCGCCCTGGCTGCCGTGATCGGCTGTGCCGCTATGAGTGCGAATGCTTCGCCCAGTGCCGAAGAAATGAAACAAATGGAAAAATGCTATGGCGTGGCCAAAGCAGGCCAAAACGACTGTGCAGCCAATGGGCATGCTTGTGCAGGCCAAAGTACCAAAGATCTGGATAAAGCCGAGTGGAAAGCCGTCAAAAAGGGTACATGCGAAAAAATGCAAGGCTCGCTGATGGCTCCTAAAACTTAAGGAAAGCATTATGACTACACTTCCCATTCAGGCCGGCCTTGGGCTTCGGTCTCCACATCTGGCCGAAGTGCTTGCCACGCGGCCCAATGTGGCATGGTGGGAAGTGCATAGTGAAAACTACTTTGGCGGCGGCGCAGCACCTGCCGCCTTAGAAAAAATCCGCCGCGATTATCCCGTCAGCCTGCACGGCGTAGGCTTAGGCCTTGGCAATGCCGAGCCGCCCGAAGCGCGGCATTTAACCCAACTTGCAGAATTAACCGAGCGCATCCAGCCTGCAGCTATTTCAGAGCATCTGGCATGGAACCGCTATGGCGATGTATGGTTTAACGATCTATTGCCTGTGCCGCGTTATGCCGGTGCGATTGATCACCTTTGCGCCCATATCGATCTGGTACAAAGCCGCTTAAAACGCATTATTTTGCTAGAAAACGTATCCAGTTATATCGCCTTTAGCGATGAAATGCTCAGCGAGGCCGAGCTGCTGGCCGAATTAGTGGCCCGTACCGGCTGCGGCCTCCTGCTTGATGTAAACAATATGCATGTGAACCAACTCAATCATGGCATCGATGCAAGGGCCGAGCTGGCAAGACTGCCCTTGCACCGCGTGGCCGAGATCCATGTAGCTGGTTTTGAGTATTGCGATGGCCTGGTGATCGACACCCACGGCGCACCCGTTTGCGATGCGGTTTGGAAGCTGCTGGATGACGCTCTCAAACTCACCGGCCCCAAACCTGTGCTGCTGGAGCGGGATACAAATCTGCCGCCGCTCTCTGGCCTGCTGGATGAATACGGCAAACTAAAGGCGCAAATTGCCCACCATCCGCACAGCATGGGGGCAATCGCATGAATTACCTTGCTACATTAAAAGACTTCAGCCAGATATATAAAAATACAGATTATCAGCCGCAATCAGTATTGACCCGCAGCCTGCCTTTTTTAGATGTGTATCGCAATAATACATGGGCCAACCGCAGCAATAATCTTGCGAATACCTACCCTACGGTAGTGGAATTAGTCGGAACAGAATTCTTTAGCGCCATGGCAAGGGTGTTCGTTGAAAACAGCGAATCGCATGCAGGTAATTTGCATCTGGATGGTGAAAGCTTTCCCGAATTTTTAAGCGAATTTCCACATGTCAGCGATTTGCCCTATTTAAGCGATGTGGCCATGCTGGATTGGGCCATTCATCAAGCCCATTACAGTGAGGATTGCAATTTTATTGCCATTGAAACGCTCGCCCTCTATACACCAGAGCAATTTGGCCAATTACGCCTTATTCTGCATCCTGCAGTCGCTATTGTTAAATCGGCAGTATGGCCTATTTACCAAATTTTAATGATGCACCACGGCGAAAAACCAGCCGATTTAAATGCAGGTGGCGAGCAGGTATGGGTATGGCGTGATCAGTGGCAACTCATCACGGCCAGCGATATGCTATTTTTAGAATGCCTGTTAAAAAACCAGAATATAGAAAGTGCCATGCTTGCCACCAAAGATGATGAATATGATGCCGGGCCAGTTTTAATTCAGCTATTCAGCCGTGGTTTGGTGTGCCAGATTAATTAATTAGTCCACCTGTGTTTGTATTTCATTCCCGCAGGTACGAAGCATACTGTTATTTATGCCAAAAAACAGGGCCTGCCTTTAATAAAAAAGCAGATATATAATTTTTAATTTGATTTCAGGCATTAAAACGACACTCATATTTCAAATCTATTTAACAGGTGATCGCCATGAAAAAACAACTCTGCAAACTCTACAGTGGCTATCGCTGTGCCGAATCATTATGCATACAATATTTAAGCCCGGTATTTAATCTTGGATTGCGCATTTATCTGGCTCAGGTGTTCTTTCTGTCTGGCCTGACTAAAATACGAAATTGGGATGGTACTTTATTTTTATTTAATTTTGAATATCAAGTACCATTTATCCCTCCAGAAATTGCCGCCATTATGGCCGCTGGGGGCGAGCTTATTCTGCCCGTATTACTGATTAGCGGCAGCTTAGGACGATTTGCAGCGGCGGGTTTATTTATACTGAATCTAATGGCGGTGATATCTTACCCAGCCCTGCTGCCCATCGCCCTTAAAGATCATTATCTCTGGGGCGCATTGCTCGCCGTATTAGCCATTTATGGCGCGGGAAAATGGTCGGTAGATGAATGGCTGAATCGACGTTGCCAAGCTGGTCAAATAGAATCTTTAAATTCCGGCCTCTGATACGCCTTAACACAGCCCACTTTATGGCGGGCTGATGTGATGCCCGGCAACATATAAGACATGTGCCAAGCTTACACCCGCCAATCAACACGAACCCGCTTAAAATTTAATGCAGATACTCTAAAAATTAAATAACTACAGCATGCACAAAAAATATAACCTTTTAATTTCCTTTTGTACACTTTGCAGATAAATATTTGGTGATTTGTAACTCGCCCTCTTCTTTACTTCTTATATCAGCTTCAACAGAACGCCTGTTTTTTGAAAACATAAAATAAACAGGAACACTGATTCTTCCAGCATCGACAATACACAGCAGCTCATTATCTGTTAAGCCCCGGCAATCATAAATTTTGCTTTCCGAGCGATGATCTTTAATTACCCCCTCCAGTGCATTTCCACTTTCGGGCATCGCCATGCTTAAAAGCAGCTGATTTCCTTTTTCATCCATCAAAGATTGCCCTTTGCATACCAGACCAGCAAAGCTCGCAAAATATTCATCCGCAGATTTAAAAATACTTTTAGTACTTTGCTTATTATCTGTTGAATCACCGGCATATATGAGCGGGCAATTAAATAAAATAGCTGCAGCCAATAAAATATTTTTCATCTTTTTCTCTTTAATTAATAGCGGATTGAAATGATTAAGCAGGCCAGCAAAAATTTCAGGTGGCATACGGCTTCAGTCCTTAAATGGCTCCGCTTACTAAGCGCATGCCATCGTATCCCACCACCATGCCCGCAGGTAATTCCTTGGATAGCGCCTGGTATTCCAGCTCGTGGGTCATATGGATCATTACGGTTTGCCTTGCGCCAATTTGCCTGGCGGCGGCAATGGCCTGATCCACAGAAAAATGCGTAGGGTGAGGCACGCGGCGCAGGCAGTCTAAGAAGACGATATCCAGGCCTTGCAGCTTAGCGATACTGGTCGCGGGGATTTCAGAGACATCGGTTAAATACGCCACATTACCGATGCGATAGCCCAGAATCGGCCATTTGCCGTGCATCAGGGGAATCGGCTCGATAGCAATGCCTGCAAATTCAAAAGTGCTGTCGCTTACGGGATGCAGGGTGAGTACCGGTTTATCCCAGAAATTATTAGGCGGAAACAGGGTATAGGGGAAGCGCTGGCGGATATGGTCGAGCATAAACTCGTTACCAAACACCGGAATGGCGGCTTTTTGCAGCCAGCAAAAAGCGCGAATATCGTCGATACCATTTAAATGATCGGCGTGTGGATGAGTGTAAAGCACCGCATCCACATGCAAAAGCTGCTCGCGTAGGGCCTGGTGGCGCAGATCAGGGCCAGTATCGATTAAAAACGTTTTACCACCGGCACGCAGCACGGCAGAGGCACGGGTACGGCTGTTTTTAGGGTTAGCCGAGGCGCAGGTCGGGCATGAGCAGCCCAGCGCTGGCGAGCCACCGCTGGAACCTACGCCCAGTAAAAGCGCCTCTACTTTCATACAGTGGCCCGGTGAAAGAGTTTAAAGAAATTAGCCGTACTGGCGTCCGCAATCTGATTCACGCTAATCCCGCGCAAATCAGCAATCGATTCAGCAACATGGCGCACCCAAGCGGGCTGGTTTTGCTTGCCACGGAACGGTACTGGCGCTAAATATGGCGAATCAGTTTCGATCAGCATTCTGTCTAAGGGCACTAAACGCGCCACTTCGTGCAACTCAACAGCTTTTTTGAATGAAACGATGCCGGAGAAAGAAATATAAAACCCCAGCTCCATCGCCTCCTGCGCCACTTCCCAGCTTTCGGTAAAGCAGTGTAAAACCCCGCCTACTTCAGCCGCGCCTTCTTCTTTGAGGATGCGAATCGTATCCTCACTTGAAGATCGGGTATGGATAATCAGCGGCAGGCCCGCTATTTTTGCGGCGCGGATATGCACTCTGAAGCGCTCACGCTGCCATTCTAAATCGCCTTGCAAGCGGTAGTAATCCAGCCCCGTCTCACCAATCGCCACTACTTTTTTGTGCAAAGCCAGCTCCACCAGCTGCTCTACCGTTGGCTCTGGCGTGTCTTCGTAATCCGGGTGCACTCCCACCGAAGCAAAGATATTAGCGTGTGCATCGGCAAGAGCTAATACCGAAGGCAGCTCTGGCAAATTTACGGCTACGCACAAAGCGTGTGTTACTTTATTTTCAGCCATCTTAGCCAAGTGCTGATCGATATTGGCGGCAAGATCTGGGAAATTAATATGGCAATGCGAATCAATAAACATAGGGACTTCGAGGCGATTAATAAGGTTTTTAATAAGAGCTAAGACATACAATAAACAAACTGATTAACAAAATTATTCAGTTAGCTTGGATAGAGAGCTAAACCTTGAACCACAGAGTAAAACGAGAACACAGAGGCCACAGAGAAAGCTATCAACTCTATCACCTCCTCTGTGAAACTCTGTGTCCTCCGTGTTCTCTGCGGTTCAAGATTTGGGTTTTTGTTCGCACTAGAGTACTTACCCTAAATCACGAACAATTACATCGTGTGCGTGGTGCGGGCAGATTGCAAATAGCCGCCCAGCAAGCCTTCAATCTTGGTTTTGGCCTGATTGCCCGCTTCATTGCCTGAGAACTTCACACCGATACCCTGCTGATGATTATTATTCGCGCCCTGAGGGGTAATCCAGACCACATTGCCCGAAACCGCAATTTTGGCCGGATCATCCAGCAGCGACAGCAGCATAAATACTTCATCGCCCAGTACATAGGCTTTATTGGTCGGAATGAAAATCCCGCCGCCTTTTACAAAAGGCATATAAGAAGCATATAAAGCGGCTTTTTCTTTAATATTCAGCGATAACACACCAGGACGGGAAACCGGTGCTTTGATAGGTTCACTCATTTTCTTCCTCTGCTGCTTTTGCCACGCAATGCATCTAAGTAAGCAAACAATAAAGATTCAAATACTAAGCGCTGATTCAAGGGGTGATGCGCTAGGCGCATGGCCTCGTTTAAGCGGTCAGTGTAATGAAAAAAGGCGGGCGATTGAGTTGCAATACGGCGTAAATCGCTGTCCCAATCTGGATAATAGCGAAGTTTGCCAGTCATTTTTATATTGATTAAATCATGCACCCATTTTTGCAGCCAGCTCACCACTAAAGACATCTCCAACTTCGCTTTTTCAAGCTCTGCGGCCACCGCCAGTACGTCTAAAACAGCCGGGTTAGCAATATGGGCTAAAAAGGCTTTCCGATTAGGGAGCCATTCAGCGCTGGCATCTTCTAAAGCGGCTAAGGGTGCGCCGCCAGTATGCGCCAGATGCAGCGCGGGGTTAACCACCTGCTGCTGCGCCAGCCATGCCATCGCCACCGTTTGATCAGGTGTTGCCATAGGAAACACACGGCAGCGGCTGCGTATGGTGGGCAATAAACGCCGCCAGTGATTTGAAACCAGAATAAACACAGCACCAGAGGGTGGTTCTTCCAGTGTTTTTAAAAACGCATTTGCAGCAGCAATATTTAATGCCTCTGCCGGATACACCAGGGTGACACGAATTCCGCGCCGATGCGCCGTCAGATTGACAAAATCGGCAAGATCGCGAATATCATCTACACCAATCACCTGAGATTTACGCTTAGGTTTAGCATCTTCACCCGCCTCTGCATCAGCATCTGCGGGGGAAACCAGGCGAAAGTCCGGATGATTCCCTGCCAGATACCAGCGGCAGCCATCGCATACGCCACATGGTGTTGTCGTTTTTGCACTGTCTTCACACAATAATAGCTGAGCCAGATATTCGGCAAAACGCCTCTTCCCTATCCCTTCCTCACCTGTGATCAGCAAGGCATGAGGCAAGCGGTCGATTTCGCGCATCAATTGTGACCAAGGTGCGGCTTGCCATGGGTAAAGTGTTTTCATCGTGGCACTCGCGTTAAAGGATGGCGCTCAGTATCTCTGCCAGCTCGGCTTGAATCTGCTCTAGGGTGCGATTGGCATCAATCACACGAATCCGCTCAGGCTCACTGGCCGCCCTTTCTAAATATGCGGCACGTACCCGCGCATGAAAATCGGCCGCTTCACGCTCAAACCGATCCAGTGCACGCCCGGCAGACATACGCTCCTGACTGACCGACAAGGGTACATCAAAAATTAAGGTTAAATCAGGTTGGATTTTATGTAGGCCGCTGCCCTGTACCCATTCTTCCAGAGCCAGAAATTTCTCACGCGGCAAGCCTCGCCCGCCGCCCTGATAGGCGTAGCTTGCATCGCTGAAACGATCGCAAAGCACCCATTCGCCGCGCTCTAATGCGGGCAAAATCACCTGAGCCAGGTGTTCACGCCGCCCGGCAAACATCAGCAGGGTTTCTGTCTCCAGATGCATGGGCTCAGTCAGGAGTAGTTCACGCAGTTTTTCGCCCAAAGCAGTGCCACCAGGCTCACGCGTCTGTACAAACGCTACGCCCTTTTGCGATAACCACTGTGCAATCCAGGCTAATTGAGTGCTTTTACCCGCGCCATCAATACCTTCTACCGAAAGAAAACGACCCAACGCTGTCATATTGATTGTGTTCCTGAAAAAGGAGAGCTTCCCGCCAGGATCTTACACGGGAAACCTTAAAGCTGAATTTTACAGACGAAAAAAAACCTGCCACATGGGCAGGTTTTTTAGATGGCGTTCCCACGGGGAATCGAACCCCGGCCGCCGCCGTGAAAGGGCAGTGTTCTAACCGCTAAACTATGGGAACATAAACTATTGGTGCGGCTGAAGAGATTCGAACTCCTGACCCTCTGGTTCGTAGCCAGATACTCTATCCAACTGAGCTACAGCCGCACGATAAAACTTTTAAATCATGGCGTTCCCACGGGGATTCGAACCCCGGTCGCCGCCGTGAAAGGGCAGTGTCCTAGGCCTCTAGACGATGGGAACATACTTCTTTAATCGTAAGCCATGCTGCTTTATGACTTACTTCAATCTGGTGGAGGTAAGCGGAATCGAACCGCTGACCTCTTGCATGCCATGCAAGCGCTCTACCAACTGAGCTATACCCCCCGAAAGAGATCCGAATATTACAGAGCAAATTTCAGCCTGTAAACCCCCAGATCGAAAATAAATTAAATATTTCTTACCAAGGTTTCCACCAGTCAGCATCGGAGAACAAAATACTCTCGTCCAGCACGGTGGTTTGCGGATAATTTTTAAACAACACTTTTTTTGCATCATCACGCAGCTCGACCAAACCAAGCTTATCGTAAGCCAGCGCCATAATGCCTAAAGCAGGCTCAACCTGCTTAGTGCCCGAATATGTTTCCAGTAAATATTTACCACGGTTTGCTGCCGCCAAAAATGCACCGCGGTTGTAATAGTACTTGGCTACATGTAATTCATGGCTGGCCAGAGCCCCCACCAGATAGCCCATCCGCACGGTTGAGTCGGCCGCATACTTACTATCAGGGAAACGTGTCACAAGCTGGCGGAAGGTATCGAATGATTCGCGGGCAGCCTTAGGATCGCGCTCTGACATATCCTGCTTGATCAGGCTGGACAAAAAGCCCTGCGCCTCATTAAAGTTAACCAAACCCTTTAAATAGTAAGCGTAATCAATGTTTGGATGCGCCGGATATTGCTTAATAAAACGGTCAATCGCCGCAAAAGCCAAGAGGGGTTCCTGGTTTTTATAATGGTTATAAGCCGTCTCAATTTGTGCCTGCTGAGCATGCCGACCATAGGGGAAACGCGCTTCTAACTTTTCAAACAGCTTGTTTGAACGATCAAAATTGCGGCTTTCCTGCTCTGCTTTTGCCTCTGTAAAAATCTTCTCAGCTGTCCAGCCACGGGTTTCATCCTGTTCATCAGGAGTGGATGCGCAAGCTGCCAATAATCCGGCAAGTACTGCAGAGACGATGAATCGCGGTAGAATCTTATTCATGATGCATTCCGAAAACGAATTAAACGATTATAACGACTTCGAGCAGGCGCGTGTCCTGACCGTGCCATCCGATTTGGCAGGGGAGCGCTTGGACGCTGCTTTAGCCAAGATGCTGCCCGAGTTTTCCCGTAACCGACTCTCAACATGGATCAAAGACGGCTTAGTCTTTCTTAACGGCAACCCTGCCGTCCCCAAAACAAAATTATGGGGTGGTGAAACGATTAGCGTCTTACCCCAACCCGAAGCAGATGAAAGTGCCTTTCAGCCTGAAGATATCGAATTAGATATTATTTACGAAGATGCTACCTTACTTGTGCTGAACAAAGCACCGGGGCTGGTTGTGCATCCTGGCACAGGCAATTGGACAGGCACTGTACTTAACGGCTTACTCCACCGCTACCCGGAGCTTAAAACCATTCCCCGCGCAGGCATCGTACACCGACTGGACAAGGATACCAGTGGGCTCATGGTAATTGCACGCACCTTAATGGCACAAAACAGCCTTGTACAACAATTACAAGCACGTACCGTTAAGCGCCACTATATGGCAATCGCCCAGGGTTTGCTTTCTAACGACGGAAAAGTAGACGCTCCAATTGGCCGCCATCCTAAAGAAAGAATCAAGATGGCAGTCGTCTACTCAGGCAAACATGCTGTAACGCATTACAAGATTCGTGAGCACTTTACAGCGCACACTCTGGTTGAATGCCAGCTTGAAACTGGCCGCACGCATCAGATTCGCGTACACATGGCCCACATTAACCACCCGCTTGCAGCCGACCCGATTTACGGCGGGAAACCCAGAATACACTCGCCAGAAGTCAGTATTGCGCTGAGTGAATTTGCACGGCAGGCATTACATGCCCGCAAACTGTCGCTTATTCACCCTGAAACGGGCAAAACCATGACCTGGAAAGCACCATTGCCAGAAGATATGGATATCCTGGTGAATGTACTGCGCTTAGACGCGGGCATGCTGGAAGAAGACTGGGACGACGATTGGGATGTTGACGACAGTGATTGCGAAGTCATGTATGTCCGTGAATAAACCTCTGCCCTCAATGTGGATCAGGCCGGACTGGCCTGCACCTGCCACGGTGCAGGCTATTTCGACCAGCCGCCAGGGAGGTGTCAGCAGCGCGCCCTGGGCGAGCCTCAACCTGGGAAACCATGTTGACGACTCGCCTGAGGCCGTTACCCGCAACCGGGCCATCGTGCGCCAGTATTTGCCTGCCAGCCCGGTTTGGCTGACGCAGGTACACGGTGTGCAGGTGGCAAATGCCGCTACTGCCTCTCAAAACACCGAAGCAGACGCCATCACAGCACACACGGCCAATGCAGTATGTGCTGTGATGACTGCAGACTGTCTGCCCGTCTTACTGTGTAATCAGGCAGGCACGGTAGTTGGCGCGGCTCATGCAGGCTGGCGCGGCCTTTGTAACGGTGTTATCGAAGCCACGATCCGGCAAATGCAAGCGCCTGCTGAAACACTGATGGCATGGCTGGGCCCGGCCATTGGGCCAGATGCGTTTGAAGTGGGAGATGAAGTCCGTACGGCATTTATAGCGCACGATCATCGCTCATCCGGCGCATTTAAACCCAGCCCAAACACAGGAAAATGGCTTGCCGATATTTATCTGCTTGCCAGACAAAGACTTCAGGCCAGCGGTGTAAATGCAATTTATGGTGGCGATTTTTGCACGGTTACAGATTCTGAGCGCTTCTTTTCTTACCGCCGTGATCAGCGCACAGGCCGTATGGCCAGCTTAATTTGGCTGACCGATGAATGCTGAAATGATACACTGTTGCATCTACAAATATTCTGAAAGTATTTAAATGAGTGTTCTTGCTTGGATTATGACCGCCAGCGTGGCGGGCAGCCTGCTGAGTGTGCTTGCTGCTGCGTGCATTGCCTACGCTGCGCGGCCCAGCTGGATTCCTAAATTAGTCAGCTTTGCGGTCGGGTCCCTACTTGCCGCATCCTTTCTGGAAATCCTTCCCCATGCCTTTGGTGAACATGATCACCGGCCCGCAGTTGTCCAAACGACAAACAGCGGCGGCCCGATCATTGCAGAGCCCAGCCATGAAGAACACGGGCATGCAGCAAGCCCGGCCCACGAAGAACACGCACAAAACCCCTCGGCATCAAGCATTTCTTTAACGCTGCTCGCAGGGATTCTGGCATTTTTTATTATGGAAAAACTCGTGATCTGGCGGCACTGCCATCACGAAGAATGTGAAGAATTAGAGCCGCACGAACACTCACACGGGCATGGCCACGGCCGCGCCGGGCTGATGATAATCATTGGTGATACCTTCCATAATTTTCTGGATGGCGCGCTGATTGCCGCAGCCTTTATGACCGATATTAACGTTGGGATAGCCACATCGCTGGCGATTATTGCACACGAAGTGCCGCAAGAAGTCGGCGATTTTATTGTGCTTTTGCATTCTGGCTATAGCAAAACCAAGGCTTTGCTGCTTAATGCAATGTCCTCTCTTGCCGCGCTGATTGGTGCACTCCTGGCTTACTGGTCGCTGCAAACGGTGACTCACTGGCAGCCTTACCTGCTGGCGCTGGGCGCATCCAGCATGATTTATGTCGCCATTGCCGACCTCATCCCTGGCCTGCATAAACGCCCTCAGCTAAAAGATACCGCTCAGCAGGTAACACTGATTCTTGCAGGGGTAGGGTTTATTGCTGTGCCGCACTTTTTATTTCCGCACTAATCCGCCGTATTGCGTGGCCGGGGCACAAATGTGCTTCAGTCACGCCCCTCAGCAATACCCAATCTTCTGATACCCTCCAAAATCACAACAGCCCCGTGCAAGCCATGGGATAGCGCCTGAGCGCTCTATTCACAGCTATTTGAAACAAAATTCAGGCATATTCTTGTAAAGATCCCATTTTTAACTGACCACTAGGGAAAGCACCTATGGGACGATCACTTGCATCGTTTCATCATGAGCCACACCGTAAGTTATTCAAAAAAAACAGTAATCAAGGGACGATGATGAATCATTTTAAAAAATGGGGGGTCTGGCTGCTGGTTGCACTGGGCGGTGCGTTCTCCTTTGCCATGCTGGCGCTTAGCCGCGGAGAGCATGTCAACGCAGTCTGGCTGGTCTTAGCTGCCATCTCCTGCTACAGCATTGCTTACCGCTTTTACTCCAAATTTATCGCCGAAAAAATATTCGAGCTCGATGACAACCGCCCTACTCCGGCCCAACGCCGCAATGATGGCCTAGACTATGTGCCCACCAATAAATGGGTGTTATTTGGCCATCACTTTGCCGCCATTGCCGGTGCAGGCCCTTTAGTTGGGCCAATTCTGGCGGCACAAATGGGCTTTTTGCCCGGCACCATCTGGATTCTGGTCGGCGTAATGCTGGCAGGAGCAGTGCAGGATTTCTTAGTTTTATTTATTTCTACCCGCCGCGACGGGCGTTCCTTAGGCGAAATGGCCAAGCAGGAATTAGGTGCATTTGCTGGTGTGATTGTGATGCTGGGTGCGCTGGGCGTGATGATTATTATTCTGTCTGCCCTGGCCTTGGTCGTTGTAAAAGCCCTGGCTGAAAGCCCTTGGGGCGTATTCTCAATTGCCGCAACCATTCCTATTGCACTGTTTATGGGCGTCTATATGCGCTATCTGCGCCCGGGGCATATTGGCGAAATTTCGCTGATTGGCTTTGTACTGATGATGGCGGCGATTGTATTTGGTGGCGATATTGCAGCCAATCCGGAATGGGCACCGCACTTTACCATGCGTGGCACGGAGCTGACCTGGGCACTGATTATTTACGGCTTTATTGCCTCGGTATTGCCGGTGTGGCTGCTCTTAGCACCCCGAGATTACCTGTCTACTTTCTTAAAAATTGGTGTGATTGCGGGCCTTGCAGTGGGGATTGTCTTTGCCGCTCCCGAATTAAAAATGCCTGCCGTCAGCCGTTTTATTGATGGCAGCGGCCCGGTTTTTGCCGGCAGCCTGTTCCCCTTTCTGTTTATCACCATTGCTTGCGGTGCAATCTCTGGCTTTCACGCCTTAGTGGCATCAGGGACCACGCCTAAGCTAATCGAGAAAGAAAGCCATATCCGCATGATTGGCTATGGCTCGATGCTAATGGAATCGTTTGTGGCTCTGATGGCGCTGATTTGTGCCTCTGTGCTGGAGCCGGGCGTGTATTTCGCCATGAACTCTCCTGCAGCACTGATTGGCACCACGGTAGAAAGCGCATCGCAAGTGATTAATGGCTGGGGTTTTGTTATTACGCCAGAGTATCTGGCACAAATTGCCAAAGATGTAGGCGAGCACTCGATTCTGTCCCGTGCCGGTGGCGCTCCTACCTTTGCCGTAGGTATGGCGCATATCATCAGCACCATTACCGGCAGCACGGCCATGATGGGCTTTTGGTATCACTTTGCAATCTTGTTTGAAGCACTCTTTATTCTGACTGCCGTCGATGCAGGCACACGGGCTTGCCGCTTTATGGTGCAGGATACCGTGGGTGTATTTATTCCTGCCATGGCAAAAAGCCAATCTTGGGTTGGTAATTTAATCGGCACTGCTGTAGCGGTTTCAGGCTGGGGTTTCTTTGTTTATCAGGGCGTGACTGATCCGCTGGGCGGGATCAACACGCTGTGGCCGCTGTTTGGGATTGGCAACCAGATGCTCGCTACGATGGCGCTGCTGCTTGGTACGGTAGTTATCTTTAAGATGAAAAAACAGCGCTATGCCTGGGTCACCATTTTGCCAACCATCTGGTTGTTTATCACCTCAATGACAGCTGGCTGGCAAAAGATCTTTCATGAGAATCCTAAAATCGGCTTTTTGGCACAGGCAAAACGCTTTAATACCGCCATTAGCGACGGCACACTGCTTGCTCCGGCCAAGAGCATTGCAGACATGGAAAGGATTGTGTTTAACAATCAGATCAACACGGCCCTTTGCGCCTTCTTTATGCTGGTTGCCATGACCATGCTGGTGGCGGCCATTATTCAAATCCGCAAAGCACTAAGTAATAAAAATATCTCGGTGCATGAAACTGGCGGGCCATTAGTCAGCGAGGCAAGCCATGCTTAAGTTTCTAAAACCCGGCTCCGCTTTCAGAAGCAATGCTTATAAGGTGGTGCAAACCTGCCGTCTGATGGTGGGCGTGCATGATTATGAAAATTATCTGGCACATATGCAGGCCCACCACCCGGAATTACCCGCTAAAACGCGCAAAGAGTTTTATCAATACTGCCTTGAAGCGCGCTTTCCGGGTGCAGGGAAAATCAGCAAATGCCCTTGCTAGTTTTTTGAGCGGGCAAACAAAAAAACCAGAGTCTGATGACTCTGGTTTTTTTACATTGGCTTTTTTGCATTCAGATACGGGTCTGTGCAGGCCTCAGGCAAGAAAATGGCGAATTTTATACGCCCTACAGGTCTTCCTCTTCTTCCCGCTTACGCTCCTTCACAATCTGCTTACCACGCTTAAGCCAGATAAGAATCACGGTGGGCATGAAGCCAAAGATGAAGAAAACAAGCAAACCTTTGGCGATGCTGCCCATCACGATAGAAAACATCATCACCACGTATAAATAGCCAATCAAAATAATATACATAGTGCATCCAATCAAAAAAAGCCCCGTTTCTGAACTGCACCCCAAAAGTTGGACACCCGTCCATATTTTTGGGGTGTTTTTATGTCCAAGTACTCAACGCAATTCAAGCTCTCTGTCGTTCAGCAATATTTAACTGGCGAAGCGGGTATCAAAACGA
>NZ_PDZG01000041.1 GCF_002735645.1 Iodobacter sp. BJB302 | reverse complement strand
ATTACATCCATTACTATAACCACGACCGAATCAAACTGAAGTTAAAAGGGCTGAGTCCTGTGCAATACAGAACCCAGCCCTTGAGCGCCTAGCTTTTAATACTGTCCAACTAATTGGGGTCAGTTCACTGTCCGGCTTTTTTTGCAGGCAAAACGCAATTAACAAGCCGGGTTTAAGCTGCTGTGCCCAGGCGGTTAAATTTAAAGAAGGCCAGCTGGCTGTCCAAATGGTTTGCAGCAAGCGTGAGCTCATTCATTTCACTAAGCATTTGCTCGCTGCGCTGGCTGCTGGCCTGGGCATTGCCGCCAATATCATGCAATCTTTCATTGATCGCTTCACTGGAAGCACTCTGCGCTTCCACAGAGGCCGTAATCGTCATCATCATCTTATTCACGGTGCTGGCGGCCTGGTTTAATTCTTCCAATACTTGGCTGATGGTATGGCTGTCCTGCTGGCATTCACCCACACGGCTGGCCGCCGATTGCATGGCCTCCAGTGTTTCTTGTGTACACGTTTGCGTGTCATTCAGTATCCGGCGGATATCCTTGGTGGATTCGGCCGTAAGTTGCGATAGTTTACGCACTTCATCAGCAACCACAGCAAAGCCCCGGCCATGCTCACCGGCGCGCGCTGCCTCGATGGCGGCATTCAGCGCCAGCAGATTGGTTTGCCCGGCAATATCTTCAATCATGCTGGCTACGTTTACGATTTGCTGGATGGCATTAGTCAGCGCCTGCATCGTGGTTTCTATCTGATTAAAATCGCCAGAGAGGGCTTCCAGCCTGAGTTTTGAGCCCTGTCCTGCTGAATGGGCCGCCTGTACATTACTGAGTGATTGCTGGCTGATGCTGGCGGTGCGGACGGCTTGCTCGCTGATATGGCTGATCGAGTTTTGCAATTGCACGCTGCTGGAGCCTATTTCTAACAAATGATGACTTTGTAAAGTCGCACCGTCATGGTTAGCCTTAGCAAGGTGAGTGACATGTGTGGCTTCTTCACGCGAGAGCTGTGAGGCTTGTCTGGCCTGCTGGAGCGTGTTTTCCAGTTGGCTGATAAAGCGATTTATGCCACGGCCTAATTCACCTAATTCATCCGGCGTTTCTGCAATACGCGAAGTTAAATCTCCCGACTCAAGTTTCGCCGTTTCAGCCGCCATATCGTGCAAGCGGCTTTTGAGCTTGCGCGCAAAATGCAGCTGGCTGAGCACAATTAATAAAGCACTGAGCAAGAGCGGTAAAAGCACGGTCAGCAAAAGCTGATCGATACGCAAGTTAATTGCTTTATTGGCGAGCTGAGACTGGGCCTGTAAGCCTTTTTCAAGCTGGGTCAGAACGCTGAGCGTGGGCTCTAAATCATTTTTATAGATTTGCTCAGGAATGCTGAGTGCATCCTGAGGGCTGTCGCTGGCGATGGTGATGGCACTCTGAAACTGGGTCAGATAGTTTTTCCAGTGCCCGCTGAGCGCGGCTTCCAGCTGTTGCTGCTCTGCATTTGCCAGATGAGGCCTGATGATGGGAATCGCGCTTTGTACCGTCTGCCCGGCCGCGTCCAGCTGCTGTTTTGCGTTTTCAGCTAAAGGATCCAGCCTGGAAATCATCAGCATGGTGCTGCGGGCATGATTTAAGGAGGCGACTGCCGTCTGGCTGTGGTGATGAAATTGAAAATCACGCGTCAGTGCATTGCTTTCCCAAGTCATCCAGCTTGCGAGGGAAACGAGGGCGGCTACGGTAAATCCACTCACCCATTTTAATTGCGTGGCCATTTTCATCGGATTTCATTAACTCAATATAGAAGAAACCGGCGAAGACTATGACTATATTGTTGCATTTGCATGACAAAAAGGAGGGTTTTAAGCCGCTGGTCTAATTAAACGTTGTACGCTTTCTGTAGGCTGTCGTTAGTATTTTTTAGTTCGTATTAATACTTAATTTTTGGTTACAGACTTACTTAGAAATCTGGGTGTATCCACATCATTTTTTTGCAGAATGGCCGTGTTATAGGCCAGTGTTTGTAAGGCGATGCCGTATAAAATGGGGTTCAGATCATGTAAATTATTGGCCATGCAAATTACATGATAGTGCTCGGAAGACGACAGGCCAGCATCAGACAAAATAAATAATTCCCCATCTCTGGCCCTGATTTCTTGCAAGTTAGCGAGTAGTTTTTCGGTTAAGCGATTCCACGGCAGGCATGCAATAACGGGCAAGTCTTTGTTTACTAAAGTCAGTGGCCCGTGGACTAACTCACCCGCCGGAAATCCAAAGGCGTGGATATAGGCCACTTCCTGCATTTTTAAGGCTGCCTCCTGGGCAAGAGGGTAATAGAGATGGCGGCCAACAAAAAAGAGTTGCTTACTGCTAAAGATCTTCTGTGCCCATTCTTGTAATTGTCCGGTAATGGCTGAAAGCTCGGTAGCGGCTCGCGGCAGGCGGCGTAAATCATCAATGGCGGCCGCTTCCGCAGCGGCAGAAAGATGATCGCGTAATTTGGCAAAGCAGAGCGCCAGCCGGTACAGAGTAAGCAGTTGGGTACTGAATGTCTTGGTTGAGGTGATCCCGATTTCTGGCCCGGCCGCTAAAAACAGCTGAAATCGGGCCAATTGCATCAGGCTGCTGGGGGATGCATTTGATATGGCGAGGGTGTGCTCATGCGCCAGGCTTTGTGCATATTTCAGCGCAGCAATGGTATCGGCGGTCTCGCCGGATTGAGAAACAGCAATGATGAGCGTGTTGTGGTGTTGCACTGCATCCCGGTAGCGGTATTCGCTGGCTAATTCTACTGTGCAGGGTAATCCAGCCAGCGATTCAAACCAATAACGGGCCGTTAAAGCTGCGTGGTAGCTGCTGCCGCTGGCCAGCAGCGTAATCCCTTCGATATCGCATAAAATACACGCGGCATCATTATTGAGTAATTGGGCTAAGTTAGCGTCGCAGCCGGTGTCATCTAGAATGTCAGCAAAAATGCCTGCCTGTTCGCTGATTTCTTTTTGCATATAGTGATGAAAACCATGCAGCTTGATTTGGGTCTGCTGAAAGTTTTCGCTGGCTCTGATGCAAGGCTCCCCCAACGGGTTGAGAAGGGTAAATTCATTACTGCTTAATTTGGCGGTGTCCCCAAGCCCCAGCCGGATCATTTCTGGCGCAATGCCTTGTAAAGCCTGAGGCTGGTCTGAAAAAGCAATGCAGCGCACTCCTTTGGCAATAAAAAGGGGTATGTGGCGCGAGGTGCAGATGATCTCGCCAGTGTGTTCTGCAGACATCACGCTGATGGCGTAAACGCCAATGATTTCACTGGCCGCTAAATGGACTGCTTTTAATAAATCGTGCTGGCTGCGGTAATGCCAGTGAATTAAATCAGCCGCCAGCTGTGCTGTATTGGCTGGCTCACTGATATAACCCAGAATGGATAATTTATCCTGCAAGGCTTCACTGTTTTCAATGAGGCCACGGCAACACACAGTAATTGAGTCACGGCTGCTGGCAATACTGCAGTGATGGGGCTGATCCCAATCGAAGCGGATAAGTACACGATGAGCACTTTGTCCGTGCAGATGCAGGTGTAAGGTAAGGGTTGGGCAGGATAAAATTTGTGCTGATGCCTGATCGCTGATTAATGTTGCGCTGCAATGCCCTTGTTCAATCAGAGGGTGAAGCTGCTGACTGATATTTGGCAGTACATTCTCTTGCGAAATCATTCCAAGCAAAGCGCCCATTTTTCTTGCTCCGGTATTGTGTTGCCCCTTTTAATTATCTGATATAAAAATTTTTTTACTTAAGCAATTGAGCTGGCAGCCATTCTTTTATTGTTTTGGGCATAAATAGGGTTTAAGCAGCCCGCTGACTTCTCCGTCTGCAGCAAATTTTCTGGCAAATAATGAGCTGCTGGCCAGCAAACGGGGCAGATCGTCCGGGGTAAATGTGCGGGGCGACCATGCGCCACTTTCCCATTCCAGATCATGTTGTGAATCATTAATAAGCTCTGCTGCCACAGGCGTATGCATCAGAATGGTTTGCACAAACATTTCGTCCGGCACCAGCGTTTGGCGAAAGTAGGCGATCACATCCGGATGATCCAGGCAAAATTTGATCAGTGCGAGGCAGGCCCGTCTGGACAGACACCACCATTGAGACCCGGAATAAATCGTATGGAGTGAAGCGGGCAGCTTGCGCTGAAGTAGCCCGAACCGCAGGAGCGGGCGTTGTATTTTTTGCAATAGCTTGCCAGCGAAGCTGCCTTTCAGTGCTTCAGGGTGATAGCTCTGGTAGCGATAGCTGATATCAAAGTCAGGATCTGGCTGGCGGCGAAATTCAATAAACCCTGTGTGATTGTTCAGCTGGCGGATAATCTCAGCATGCGGTTTAAGCGGGAAATCCTGGGCAGATAACAACACCATATAGTCACAATCATCTTTGATTGCGGCGTCAATCAGCGCAAGCGTTGCCGCTACCAGCGAAAAACCTCCCCAGCGGCAAGGCTGCCTTGCGATAAATTGTGCATCTTCTGGTGTTGCGGCTTGCATAGCGGCAAAATCACTGGCTGCGGTATTGGCATCAACATGAATATAAAGCCGGGTATTTTCAGCAAAAAGCTGCTGACAAAGCCGGCCTAATTGAGCGGGATGAGCGTGGCTCAGGATTAAATAGCCAATACGCATTCGGATTTCCATTTTATAAATGGTTTTAATTTTAACCCGAATCATTTTTAAATAAATGATCTTATGCACAAAGACAAATATTCGGGCGTGATACTGTGAAAGCTATGAAGTGCTGTGAGTGGCGCTGCACAAGCCTTACGGCACATCCGGCTCTTTGGTTCTTTTGCGGGATGGCAAGAGGGACAGGAGATAATTAAACACAGGAAAAGTTGAATTACAGACAGCATGCAGAGCCGGGCAATTAATAATAAGGGCGAAATCGTGCAGATCACCCTGTTATTGCCGGGGTAAATCTCTGATCAATATTGACTGCATAGCCTCAGAGGGCTAAAGTTTGCGGTTTTATTCGGGATATTTAGCGCATGCCGAAAGCAACTAAAAGCCCCGTTAGCTTTGAGGCAGGACTTCAGGAGTTAGAAGGCCTGATTGCTGAAATGGAAGCGGGTAATTTACCGCTGGAAACAGCCCTCACCACTTATAAACGTGGCACCGAACTGTTGCAATTTTGCGAAAGCCGCTTAGCCGATGCAGAGCAACGGATACGTGTGCTTGAAGGTGCGGAGCTCAAGCCTTTCTCTGCGGATAAAGAATAAATGACATCAGACTTTAAAAGCTGGATGCAAGACGTCCAGTCCCGTATGGAGCAGACGCTCGCGGCTGTTTTGCCTCTTCAGGATCATATTCCACCTCAGCTACATACTGCCATGCGCTATTCAGTGCTGGATGGTGGCAAACGTGTCCGCCCTCTGCTGGCTTTTGCCGCAGGTGCCGTTGTGGATGCATCGCCTGAGCGCTTGCAATATGCGGGCGCAGCCGTTGAGTTAATTCATGCTTATTCTCTTGTGCATGACGATATGCCGGCTATGGATAACGATGTGCTGCGCCGTGGCAAGCCGACCTGTCATATCGCATTTGGCGAAGCTTCTGCGCTACTGGCGGGCGATGCACTGCAAACGGCAGCATTTGATGTCCTCAGCTCATATACGCTGGCCGATGCGCCGGCTGATCAGCTTAAAATGATCAATATTCTGGCCCGTGCCTCAGGCAGCATGGGGATGTGCGGTGGCCAGGGAATTGATCTGTACAGCGTAGGCCAGGCCTTAAGCCTTCCCGGGTTGGAACAAATGCACGGCTTAAAAACAGGTGCTTTGATTCGCGCTGCGGTCTTGCTGGGCTCCTATTGCGGCACCGCTATCAGCGATGAAGAGCGTGCCCGTCTGGATGATTACGCACAATGTATTGGTCTTGCATTTCAGGTGGTTGATGACGTGCTGGATGAAGAAGCTGATTCGGCCACTCTTGGCAAAACAGCAGGAAAAGATGCGGCCAATAATAAACCCACCTATGTTTCCCTGCTTGGCTTAGCGGCGGCTAAGCAAAAGGCGGAGGAGCTTAAATCCCAGGCACTGGCGGCGATTGAGCCCTTTGGTGAAAAAGCCCGTGGTTTGGTGTTCTTGGCCGATTTTATTGTGGAACGCGCTAACTAATGAAGAAACTCGAGATGAGTTATCCCCTGCTTGATAAAGTGTCTTGCCCGCTGGAGCTTAAAAAATTGGCCAAAGCCGATTTGCCTCAGCTTGCCAATGAATTGCGCAACTACCTGCTTGATTCTGTCAGCCAGACCGGTGGGCACTTTGCTTCTAATCTGGGCGCGCTGGAGCTGACCGTTGCGCTGCACTATGTATTTGATACCCCGCACGATCGCCTGGTTTGGGATGTGGGCCATCAAAGCTACCCGCATAAAATCTTAACGGGCCGCCGCGCGCAAATGCATACCATGCGCAAACAGCATGGCCTTGCGGGTTTTCCAAAGCGTGAAGAAAGCGAGTACGACACTTTTGGCGTGGGGCATTCCAGCACGTCAATTGGCGCGGCACTGGGTTTTGCCGAAGCCGCTAAGCTCAAGGGTGAAGACCGCCATGCTATTGCTGTGATTGGCGATGGCGCAATGACGGCTGGCCAGGCTTTTGAAGCACTGAATAATGCGGGCCACCGGGATGTGAATTTGCTGGTAGTGCTGAACGACAATGAAATGTCGATTTCCCCCAATGTGGGCGCACTGACCAATTATCTGTCTAAATTATTATCAAGTAAGTTTTATAACGGCATCCGCAGCAAATCTGCCCGGGTGCTGGAAGCCGTGCCGCCACTTAAAGAGCTGGCAAAAAAAGGCGAAGAGCATGTAAAAAGCATGCTGACACCCGGCACCATGTTTGAGCAGTTCGGCTTTAATTATATCGGCCCGATCGATGGCCATGATTTGGATACCCTAGTTACCACGCTGGCAAATATCAAGCAGCTTAAAGGCCCGCAGTTTTTGCATGTGGTGACGCGTAAAGGTGAAGGCTATAAAAAAGCCGTTGCCGATCCGGTGAAATACCATGCAGTGACGCCGTTTGAAAAAGAAGACGGCATGCAAGGCGCGAAGGCCGCTAAAGTCAGCTATACCAAGGTGTTTGGCGACTGGCTGTGCGATATGGCCAAAAAAGATAAACGCTTATTAGGCATTACCCCAGCGATGCGTGAAGGCTCCGGGCTGGTGCGTTTTGAGCAGGAACACCCTGATCGCTATTTTGATGTGGGCATTGCCGAGCAACATGCGGTGACCTTTGCGGGTGGTCTTGCCTGTGAAGGTTTAAAACCCGTGGTGGCGATTTATTCCACCTTTTTGCAACGCGCTTATGATCAGCTGATTCATGATGTGGCCCTGCAAAATTTACCCGTTGTGTTTGCGATTGATCGTGCCGGGCAAGTGGGGGCAGATGGCCCGACCCATGCCGGATCATTCGATCTGTCCTATCTGCGCTGTATTCCCAATATGGTGGTGCTGACGCCATCTGACGAAAACGAATGTCGTCAGATGCTCTACACCGCTTTTCTGTACGAAGGCCCAAGTGCAGTGCGCTACCCCCGCGGTACGGGGCCTGGTGTTGAAGTACAAAGCGAGATGACCGCCATCCCTATGGGCTGTGCTGAAATACGCCGCCGGGGCAGCAAGATCGCCATCCTGGCATTTGGCCCGGTGCTGGCCGCTGCTTTAGAGGCGGGCGATGCTTTAAATGCAACTGTCGTAAATATGCGCTTTGTTAAGCCGCTTGATGTCAGCCTGATTGCTGAATTAGCTGCCAGCCATGATTATCTGGTGACGGTTGAAGAAGGCGCCATTATGGGCGGAGCAGGCTCTGCCGTGATTGAAAGTCTGCTGGCTCAGGATCTGTGCAAACCTGTCTTGCAGCTGGGTTTTCCTGATCGTTATATCGAGCATGCCGATCAGAATGTGCAACTGGCTGAATGCGGGCTGGATGCAGCAGGTATTGAGGCGGGTATCCGGCAGCGCTGGGCGCTTTAAGCGGGCTGCACTGAAATAAAAAAACGAGGCGATGCCTCGTTTTTTTATTGGCGCTCAAAAGCAGTGATACGTGCTTACCTGAAATTGCTTATTGTGCTTAGAAATTTTTTTTCAGATAAGCCGGATGATTTTTGTAATAAATGCTGAAATTGTTGTTTTACTGGCCGACGCTGCTTAATTTGTGATTTAAATATCCTAAGCTAATAAGGTCTCATTAGCGAATTCTGAAAAAAATGCAAAATTCTTTAGCTCATTCGTCAGAGCTGCCAGAAGAAACACCTCATTACTTACGTGCAGTGACTCAGATGGGCGACTCCAGAGACGTGATCGCCAATCAGGATGTCTTTACCCTAGCAGGCATTCTCTTGCTGGCTAAAGGTTCGCGTATTAACAGCGATCAGTTTGATCTGCTTTCCCGGCATAAATTATCCATTTCTATTGATCAGAGCCTGTTGGTTCAGAATGCTGTGAATGGGGATCAGCTGTCTGCGTATGCGGCAAAAATTCTGGCAGCAGATGTATTTTTGGCCCGCATGCTGGCCAAAGTGGGGGGCGTGTTAGTGGTCAGGCAGGCGTTAGCACAGTTGCCACTGCCCTTACCGGTTCAATTCAGGCTGACGGTCATGAAAGAGCAGCGGCTTAATCTGTTTGAGCATGTGATACGAGTGAGTATTTGGTGTCACGCCCTGGCACAGCAAACTAAATTGCCCGAGATTTACCGTGATCAATTACTGCTTGCTGCCATTTGCCATGATATGGGCGAGATGCATACTGATCCGGAGCTGCTCACTTCGGGCCATCGCGTCACCCTGATTGAGCGCTGTTATTTGCATGTGCATCCCATTACCAGCTACCTGGTGGTGACTAAAGTCGATGATTTTTCCGGAATGGCCGCACAGGCCATTTTGCATCACCATGAAAGGCTGGATGGCAGTGGTTATCCCTATGGTTTGCAAAAAGAAAGAATCCACCCGCTTTCACAATATATCGCAGTGGCAGATACGGCGGATGCCATTTTGCGGCGCTTTGATTTACTTCGTTTACAGATCTCATTTGCGCTGAATAAAACACGTTTTGATGCCCGGTTGATTAAAGCGCTCAGAGAATTAGTGCACGATCTGCCTTTTGATTCGCTGCTGGCGTGTAAGAGCGGTGAAACTAGCCTGCAACTGCATCATATTGCCGATTTATTAGAGGGCTGGCTGGCATTGCACGCGATGTTGTGTGTACAGATGAAAGCTGGTGCGGCTCAAAATTCACCCATAGGTTTTTTATTTGAACGTATGGATGGGGTGCATTCTCTGGTATTGCAAATGGGATTTAATCCGGACGATCTTCATGGTATGCAAACGGTGGCCCAGGAGGACCCTAATTTACAGCAGCAGTTGCAAACCATGCTCAATGAAATGGAATGGATACTGAATGAGATGGCCAATGAAATAGAGCGGCGCTCGCCATTATCTGATGGCATACCGCCTAATATGTTTGAAGAATTAGTGCAGCAATTGCGTGAAATACGCGCACCTTAATACTATTTTATTAATAAGTTTTTATGGTTATTTTATATTTAATTATATTTATTAAGGTCTGATGGATATGGTTATACTTATTTTTTTAAGCCTTCCGGCTTTAAGGCACATCAATGTTGCCTGATCCGCTCTCTCAACGCGCTGAGCTTCCCGAAGAAAACCCTCACTATATTCGCGCAGCGACCCAAATGGGCGATAAGCGTGAGGTGATCGCAGATCAGGATATCTTTGCGGAAAACGGCATGAAGTTACTGGCAAAGGGGGCGAAGATCAGCAGCCATCAGTTTGATTTGCTGACCAGGCATAAATTATCTACTCCGCTTGATCAGGCGCTGGCAACCGATAAGCCGGTTGATGGTCAGCAGCTGGCTTTTGAAGTGGGGAAAATTATCGAGAAAGATGCGCTGATTGCAAAAATAGTAAGCAGATCGGGTGATGTGCTGGCGGTTAAGCATCAGCTTGCTATGCTTGTTTTACCCCTGCCGATTCGATTCCGGCTGACTGTGATGCATGATCAGCGCCCAAGTTTGTTTGCACATGCACTGAGAAATTGCATCGTTTCATACTCGCTGGCACAACAGCTGAAATTATCTGATGCGGATAAAACGGCATTAACGCTGGCCGCTTTATGCCATGATTTGGGTGAGATGCATACAGACCCGGAGCTGCTGACCGCCGGGCATGTCATTACGCCGCAAGAGCGCCGCTATATTCATGTACATCCGATTACCAGCTATATGTTGGTGCATTCTTTTCCTGCGTTTTCTGCCGCGGCCTGCCATGCCATTTTGCAGCATCATGAGCGGCTGGATGGCAGTGGCTATCCCTATGGTTTGCGTAAGGAGGCGATCAGCCGTTTAGCGCAGATTATTGCCATTGCTGACGTCAGCGATGCGGTATTGCACCGTTTTGATTTAAAAAGACTGGATGCTCTGTTTACCTTGCTGCGTTCCCGTTTTGATCCTCCTGCGGTTAAGGCTTTAAGAGACTTATTGGGCTCGATGAGCAGTGAAGAGCATCAGGCGGTGGTGGTCAGGGATACCTCCGTGCAATTAGCGCATATTGCGGATTTTCTTCAATCATGGCTGGCTTTACATGCCATGCTTGAAGGGCAAATCAATGAAGGGGCAAACCTTGATTCACCGCTTGGTTTTTTATTTGAGCGTATGGAAAGTATTCGTGCGCTGATTGTTCAGGCAGGCTTAAATCCGGACGATGTACAGGCGGTGCAGGCCTATGGGCTGGAAGACCCGGAAATGCTGGCTGAATTACAAGCCATGCTGAGTGAAATGGAATGGATGCTCTTTGATCTTGCCAATGAAATAGAGCGCCGTTCACCCGCTCTGGATGGTGTTTCGCAAGAAGCATTAAAGGATCTGATCTTTCATTTACGGGAAATTTAAGCCGGATGAGGTGTGTTCAGGCGGCTTATTTCATGAATGAGATGGCCTAAGCTTTGTAAAGCACGATCAATGTCCGGGTTGAAAGGCCAGCCGCAGTTGATGCGAATAAAGTGCTCAAAGCGATTTGAATTAGAAAACATCAGCCCGGGCGCAATTAAAATACCTTTCTTAAGCGCCGCATCAAAAACGTGCTTTGATGACAGCTGATCAGGTAATTCCACCCATAAAGCCAGCCCGCCTTGGGGCACATTCAGCCGCGTGCCGGCTGGAAAATAGCGGGCAATGGCCTCAGCAGTGCGTTCGCGCTGGGTTTTAAGCGTGCTGCGTAGCTTGCGCAAATGCCTGTCATAAGCGCTGGAACCCATATATTCGGCGGCAGCGATTTGCGACCATGCCTCGTTATCACGGGTTTGCGCATACTTCAGCATTTCAATCCGCGCCTGCCAGCGCCCGCCGCTCATCCAGCCCAAGCGCATGCCTGGCGCTAAAATCTTATGCAGCGATGCGCAATAAATCACGTTGCCGGTTTGATCCCGTGCTTTTAAGGCGCGCAGCGGAATATCGTCGTTGATCAGCTCGCTATAGGTATCGTCTTCGATTAATGGAATCGCCTGCGCTTCGCAGAGCGCCACCAGCCTGTCTTTATGTGCCTCGGGCATGATGCTGCCCAGCGGGTTTTGTAAATGCGGTACCACCACCACAGCTTTAATATTGTTGTAGGTCTGGCAGGCCAGCTCTAGGGCTTCAATGGATATACCAGTCTGCGGGCTGGTGGGAATTTCAATTGCGCGCAGGCCCAAGCTTTCCAAAACTTGCAGCAGGCCGTAAAAAGTGGGCGATTCAACTGCAATGGTGTCGCCTGGCTGGGCAACTGCCCGCAGTGCCAGATTAAGCGCCTCGATACAGCCGTGGGTGATCAACACCTCCTCGGGAGACATCAGCACGCCCATCCGCATTGCGCGCTTGGCCAGCACAGCCCGAAACGCCGGATGGCCTTTATTTGGGACGGCGCTGACAAATAAACCGGGATTTTGCTTAATGGCCCGAATCGCTGCATTTTTAAGTGCTTCGCCGGGGTAAAGATCAGGCGAGCAGCGGGCTACAGAGAAATTATGCTGAATCGCCTGCTGCCTGCCACGGGCGATAAAATCAGAAACACGGGCATGAATCCCTACATATTGGGCCTGATCGATCTCCAGTCTTGGCTCAGTCACTGGCGTGATACGCATTCTCTGGCGGACAAAATAACCAGAGCGGGGCTTTGCCTCCAGATAGCCATCGGTTTCCAGCTGGCGGCACAATTGCAAGGCGGTAGAGAGGCTGATGCCATGCAGGCGCATGAGCTCCCGCAAAGAAGGCATGCGCTCGCCCACTTTCAGCGTGCCAGAGACAATGGCACTGAGATAATGCGCTGCCCAGCGCTGATAAAGGTAATCCATAAACGCCTCCGCCTGTTGTGGGGGAATCATGCGGTAACAGCGTGCTTTTACATAGATATAGATCGCAATAAACCACACCATAACAGATTAAAAAAAACACCTCTGCTGCGTAGCAGATGACCGTTTCTTGTCGCTGTTTTTACAGCTTGCTGCTCATTAAGATGGTTTGCATCAAAAAGTGGTGGAGCAAAGCGATGGAAAAGCAAGTATTACGAAAAGGGCAGGTGTTGCGTGGCTATTTAAGAGCAGGTACTCAGATTCTGGTGCTGCGGGGCAAGCTGCATCTTCAATACGCGCCGCATTATATGGGGGAGTGTTTACTGCCACAGACCAGGGTATTGCTTGAAGGCGAGTGTGAGTTGATTGAGGAGGCGGGCTGGGTGAGCCTAGCAGGCGATGAGGCAGAAATACATATTATTGATACATCGCCAGTGCGCCGCTGGGTTTGGAAAATCCAGGGATTATTGGCTGGATTTTAAGCTTGAACTTTTTTGCAGCTTTATATATGATGGTTGCGTAAGTCATCTATTGATTTACCGTAAGCGTTTACGTCAATCAACGCGCTAAAGCCGCCGGATATTTCCGGTGCTTGTTTTTTGCTGCTGACCATAAGAATTTTTTTATGAGCGTTTTTCCCCTAGGTAAGGGCTTAAGACGCATTGCTGCAAAAAGGCGCTTGTTTGTCCGGCTTATGGAGTTGCTATGAAATCATCAAATCCTTTCGCTCGTCGCCGATCGGGCTTTATTCCCGCCAGGCACGCCAATTTAGTCATGCCATTTTTACTCTCTGTATTAATGACTTGCGTTGTTTCATTGATCAGCACTTTACGTGGTGTGGGTTTTACATCTAGGCTGTTTGATCTTTGGCCCAGCGCTTGGGGCTTATCCTGGCTGGTGGCTTTTCCTACCCTGCTCTTGGTTTTGCCCTTAGTAAAAAAGTTGACTGCTTTGCTGATTGATCAGGGCTAAGCTTGGCCAAGTGGCTTTGAGTTAAAGCCATTTAATCCGCTTATTTTGATGTGCTCACAGGCCCCGCTTTTGCACAACTGGGCCTATATCATAAAATTTCAGCTTATCCCCGTCATGCGCGAACAAGCCTGTGCACGTCCTGTGGACAAGTCAGGCAAGTCATTGCTCCGGCAGGTTTTTTCTGTACTGCGTATTTTTTAATCAGTATTTGCCGTTTATCCAAGAATTGATCCAGCAAGTCCGTGGATGGCTTGTGGATAAGCCAATTAAGCTGCTGTTTTCAGTGTGTTTTTTATGCTTGATTAAAAAATAGGCAAAAAGACCGTGCTATAATCGCGTTTTTTTACAATCTGCATGGCAGCCATTTGCTTGGTTTACTGCAGGCGCTTATAAGATCGGATCATCATGAAAGCCCCAGAACTTCTTCTTCCCGCTGGCACTTTGGACAAAATGCGCGCCGCTTATGATTTCGGTGCAGACGCGGTCTATGCCGGCCAGCCACGCTATTCACTGCGTGCCCGTAATAATGAATTTAAGCTCGAGCAAATTGGCCAGGGGATTATCGAGGCGCACCAGCGTGGCAAGAAGTTCTTTGTAGCCAGCAATATTCTGCCGCATAACGCCAAGGTTAAAACTTATCTTGCCGATATGGAGCCGGTGATTGCCATGAAGCCCGATGCGCTGATTATGGCCGACCCCGGCCTGATTATGATGGTGCGGGAAAAATGGCCTGAGCAGGTGATTCACCTGTCGGTGCAAGCTAATACCGTGAATTACGCCGGAGTGAAATTCTGGAAGTCGCTTGGCCTTGAGCGGGTTATTTTATCCCGCGAGCTGAGCCTTGATGAAGTGGAAGAAATCCGTCAGCTGTGCCCGGATATGGAACTCGAAGTGTTTGTCCATGGCGCGCTCTGTATTGCCTATTCAGGCCGCTGCCTGTTGTCAGGTTACTTTAACCACCGCGATCCTAATCAGGGCACTTGCACCAATGCTTGCCGCTGGGATTACAAAATGAATGACACGGTGGAAGACGATGCCGGGGACGTGAAGCCGCAGGTGATTCAGTTTGATTTTAATAAGGCCATGGAAGACGCTAATCAGAGCTTTGCCGCCTGTGGTGGTGCAGAGCGCCATCCTTCCGCCGATAAAACCTATCTGATTGCAGAACAAAGCCGCCCGGATGAGCTGATGCCGATTATGGAAGACGAGCACGGCACTTATATTATGAATTCCAAAGATCTGCGTGCGGTGCAGCATATTGAGCGTCTGACCAAAATCGGCGTAGATTCGCTCAAAATCGAAGGCCGCACAAAATCACTGTATTACGTTGCGCGTACCGCTCAGGTTTACCGCCAGGCGATTGACGATGCAGTGGCAGGGCGGCCGTTTAATCCGGCACTCTTGGCTGATCTGGATGGCCTAGCCAACCGTGGTTACACCGATGGCTTTTACCAGCGTCATTACACCCATGAAGCGCAGAATTACCTGGATGGCCATTCCAAATCCAAGCAAAGCCAGTTTGTGGGCGAGGTGCTGAGTGTGCAAGATGGCTGGGCGAAGATCGAGGTGAAAAACCGTTTTGCCGTGGGCGATCAGCTGGAAATTATTCACCCAAGTGGCAACCGCATTATCACTCTGGCCGAAATGCGTGATAAGAGCGGCAACCCTTGCGAAGTGGCCGCAGGCAATGGCGTAAAAATATCGATTCCTATGGAAGCCGGTTTTGAAAAAGCGCTGATTTCACGCTTGTTTACGGCTGAAGAAATGGCCGCTTAATATTGACTGAAATGCAGTAAATAAAACAGGGTGCTAAGCACCCTGTTTTTTTAGAAGTTGCTGCTGAATACTTAATAAGAGCTTGTCTGGATCAATGGGCTTCACAATATAGTCCGCTGCGCCGATTTGCCAGCATTTTTCTTTATCCTTTATTTCGTTTTTTCCTGATAAGAAAATAATTGGGATATGAGTGGTGCCGGGATCTTTTTTAAGCTGAATACAAACTTCAAAACCATCCATAACAGGCATCATGATATCGAGCAAAATCAAATCGGGTGGTGATGCTTTGGCTAACCTTAAGCCTTTCTCTCCATTAATGGCTACTTTCACTTTATATTGATTCTGAAGCAGGCTGCTGAGCATGGTGAGATTTGTGGCTGAATCATCAATAATAAGTAATGTAGAAGGGGGATTATCTAGCATTCTGAAGTACTCATTGCTATTTTTAAGGTTTGCAGCGCGATATCAAAATCAAATGTCTGTATTTTTTCATTGATGATGCGAAAGTGCTTTGGGAACGCGGTATGTAAAAGGCTGGCATTGGCTTTAAACAAATTAATCGATTCGGAATCACCGTCTTCCAGTAAATAAACAAGTTGGTGGCAGACTTCTTTTAGTTTCTGAGGGTCAATTATTATATTGGACTGATCTTGCTGTTTTGGCAGTTTCTGCTCCAGCTCTGTAATAAGATGGCCCAGTGGGTGAGCAATTTTGTCGATCAGGGGCCTGATTTGCTGATGAGTATGGCCCTGGCGCAGTGCTGTTTCTATTTGCTCTGCTTGTTTCTGGATGAGCTCAGCACCAATCAGCCCGGCAACACTTTTTAGCGTATGGGCGATACGCTCGGCAGTTGGCCAGTCTCTGTTTGTCATGGCATGAAAAAGATTAGGAATACAGTCTTTTTGTTCTGTTATAAATTGGTTTAAAACACAGAGATAAAGTTTTCTTTTTCCAAATACACGTTTAAGACCCAAATTACTATCGAGTCCTTCAATCTCTGAGGGAATAGCTATTTCTTCATTTTCTAAGGTGAGTTCTGAAATAATTTGGCGTGTTGCCGGAACCATGTATTCTGGTTTAATCCACTTAAGCAGCGCTTTCCAAAGTTCTTCCGGGTGAATGGGTTTGGTAACATGGTCGTTCATGCCCGCGGCAAGATAGCGATCCCGATCACCTTGCATGGCATTTGCCGTCATTGCCACAACAGCTAATGAATTGAAATCTTTTAATTTACGAATTTCCTGTGTTGCCATTAAGCCATCCATAACGGGCATTTGCATATCCATTAATACTATATCATAGTGGCTTTTTTGCAGCCGCTCTAAAGCCTGCAGGCCATTTTCTGCTATATCGACAATAAAGGCTTCAGAGTTTAATAAATCGCAGGCCACTTCCTGATTGATATGATTGTCTTCAACCAGAAGAATCCTGGCTCCCCGAATTGAATTCAATTGCAAAGAAAAATTATTTTGAGTATTGGAGATGTATGGCGTTTCAATGTTTCCACCTAAAGCACTGACTACGCTGTCAAATAGCTGGGAGGCATTGATTGGTTTAATTAATGTGTGGGTGATGACTGCGCCTTCTGTCGCCTTGATGGCATCTTCATGTCCATAAGCGGAGACCAAAATTAATGCCGGCATCAATTTAAGCCCAAGAGCATTAATTTGCCTGGCTGTCTCTGCGCCGTTCATTTCTGGCATTTCCCAATCGATAAATACAATTTCATAAGGTATTTTTTTTGTATCTGCCTGCTTAATAGCTTCGATTGCAGCATGGCCGGAGGAAACATGATCTGATTTTAATTGCATATTTTTGAGCTGCTTACTTAATACCAGCCGGGCCTGTTTATTATCATCCACAACTAAGACGCGTTTATGCTGCAAATCGCCGGATAGTAATAATTTCTTGTTTTGAGCGCTGCATTTTTTTAGCCTGACTGTAAACCAGAAACGGCTGCCCTTACCTGGCGCGCTTTCTACTCCCGTTTCTCCATCCATCAGCTCAATGAGTTTTTTAGAAATAGCAAGGCCAAGGCCAGTACCGCCAAATTGACGAGTAATCGATGTATCTGCCTGTGAAAAGCTTTGAAATAAACGACTAATCTGCTCTTCAGTCAGCCCTATGCCGGTGTCACGTACTGCACAATAAAGTAATACGCTTTGTGCAGATTCTGCTTTTTTTTGAATAATGATTTCAACTTCACCCTGATTTGTAAATTTCACTGCATTCGAGCCATAATTAATCAGAATCTGCCCCAGCCGAAGCGGGTCTCCAAATAAGCTGAGCGGAACATTCTGATCAATATTAAAAATAAACTCTAAACCTTTATTAACTGCTTTTTCACTGATTTGACTGGCCACATTATCCAGTACTTTTTCTAATTCAAATTCAATACCTTCAATAGTTAATTTACCTGCTTCAATTTTTGAAAAATCGAGGATGTCGTTGATGATGCCCAGCAGGTGCTGCCCGGACCCCTGTATTTTTTTGATGTAATTACTTTGCCGTGCATTTAATTCTGTTTTTAATACAAGATAAGACATGCCAATAATGGCATTCATGGGGGTGCGAATCTCATGACTCATATTGGCTAAAAAATGGCTTTTACTCTGGCTGGCGGCTTCTGCGGTTTGTTTTGCAATAATAAGCTGTTGATTATTAAGAAGCAGTTTTGCATTAAAAGCGGCCAGTTTTTCCTGCTGCTGGATGATTTTGAAATCCGCTTCTATGCTTTTTTTTATTTCCCAAAGTAAATTAAAATACTTTTTCTGAAAATTCCGAGTTTTACTGTCAAGCACACAAATAGTACCAAAAACCTCATCTCCCTCCCATATAAGTGGTACGCCAAGATAGGAAATCATATTTAAAGCTACATCCGGGTTATTTTTCCAATGCTCATCTTCCAGCGCATTAGGCACATGTAATAAATCCTGGGTTGCCATGACCGTTTCGCAGTAAAGGCCCGTATGTAAATTGGCTTTTTCTGAGTGCTCGTAAGGATTGCCCTTGGTTTCACTTGAAAGTAAGACTTCAATTTGCCCGGGCAATACACGCATCATTAAACCAGCAGGCACATTAAAGAGGCTGGCCATCACATTGATCGTATTTTGCCATTTGCTGAGAAAATGATCAGGAATGGCCTTAAGGGAATCGTGCACGCAATTGTCCTTGCTGCTGCGCAAGACCACAGGATATGGTTTGCCCGGCTCCTTTGTGTCCGTGCACAAGGCTCCTTATTCTTTTCATAGGAGATTATTAACTGGCTAACAAGGTCTTTATCGTCTTTGTTTGATTTATTTTCAGAGCCTTACTAAATAAGGTGTTTGGGATAAAAATGAATGACTGCAATGTATTGAATATGCTCAGGCAGTGCAAAGAATGCCGGTGTATTGTTTAATGCAGCGGGCACCTTGCAATAATATGAAGGTGCATTTTGTGATGGTCTGTGTTTTACCGCAGCCCTGGCGGGCTGGCTGAGCCGGCCAGGGCTGCTTGTTTAATCAGCAGTAAAAATGCTGCACAGGGTTTTACAGAAGAGGGAATCATTGCGCCCATCTTAAACAGATTGGCTTCGTTTCCAGCAGCCCGGACTATGGTCATCCACCATGCCGCAGGCCTGCATAAAGGCGTAGCAAATGGTGGGGCCAACAAATTTAAAGCCACGTTTTTTTAAGGCTTTACTCATGGCAACCGATTCTGCTGTAGCAACGGGTGTATCAGCGATGTTTACCCATTGATTAACAATTGTTTTGCCATTTACAAAAGACCATAGAAAATCGCTGAAGCGCCCCTCTTGTTTTAATTGCAGATAGGCTGCTGCATTGCCGATAAAGGCAGCTACTTTGGCCCGGTTGCGGATAATGCCGGCATCACTGAGTAAACTGGCTATTTTATCCGCATCGTAAGCGGCTATTTTATTCGCATCAAAGTGATCAAATACGACCCTGTAGTGCTCACGTTTTTTCAGTACCGTGATCCACGACAGGCCTGCCTGAGCGCCTTCAAGACATAAAAGTTCAAACAGCGCCTGATCATCAAAGAGTGGCTGGCCCCATTCATGGTCATGATAATTCTGGTAGAGCGGATCACTGCTGCACCATGCGCAGCGGCTTAAATCACTTGTGGACATTATGGCTTTTATCCCCTAAAAGGTAGTGCCGGTCTGTGGATAAGCTGTTAGCTTAAATGCTAACTCATTGTATTTTTTGATTAAAAATGGCTTGCCTATTTTTTGTGCACTGCGGCCCGGCGGTTGTTTTTTTGTAAAATGCAAGTTGCAGACACACATTTTCTCTATGGCTGCAGCGTGATATTCAGTATTTTTCCTATGCTGTTATTCCATTCTGCTACGCAATCTTTGCCACAACGCTCTGCCCAGCGCCGGAGCACAACTTGGCGCACTGTTTTAGCCAGGCGAGCCTCGTCACCACTTGTGGGATTAATCAGCGTCATTGAGCCTTGCACGGCCAGAGAACATGTTTTCCCTGTGTTACAAGCCAGCCCGAGCGCGGTTTGTTTATCGGCAACCTGCCATAAATCTTCGGCCAGCCGGTTAATGCCTGCTTCGATGATTTTCTGGTCCTGGATATCAATCTGAGCCCATGAGGCTTGATTCACGCCCAGCATGACCACACTCCAGCCCAGTGGCAAATTATAAATATGCGTTGCTACCTGGTAAAAACGTGCCGTGTGTGCCGCCAATGCCGAGGTAATCAGGCAATCGAGCTGTTTGTCTTTCATTTTCTGATAAACCTGATCAAAAGGAACACTGAGCGTAACGGCACCATAGGCTTCAATCAGGTCGCTGGTGGTGCGCATGCTGACTCTTACTTTTTTTCCTTTTAGCCCTTCCAGATTTTTAATGGGCTCATTACACATCAGCAGCTGTGCAGAATAAGGCCACATGGCAAGCATCTTTATGCCGTGTTTTTGTTCAAAATATTGTTTGAGCACCGGGCTGTAGCTGTTTACAACACGATGCTCCATTTCTGCGCTTGTGGTCAGCCCTGCCAGATCTACGGCCTCTGCCCGCGGATCCTGCTCGGAGATATACGACAAAATAGTTGTGCCAAAATCAGTCATGCCCAGCTTCATCAGGCGCAGCACTTCACTGCCTTTTAAACCTATTTCATTAAAGGCGTTGAGTCTGACCTTGATTCTGCCCTCGCTGAGTTTTGGCAATTGCTCTGTCCAGAACGGTTTTTCATAATCTTTAAACTGGCTGAGCATGCTCCACGAGCCAATGGCTTTTAATGGCTCGGGAGCAAACTCGTCTTCAGCCCGGAGCTGATTGCTGAGCAGAACAGTAAATAGGAAAAACAGTTTGCTCAGCATGGCTCTGTCCTTAGCGTTGGAAGATGGGGGCAGTGGCACACTGGCTGTAATCGTGAAGATGGGGAGTGAGCTCCGTTTGGGATGGGTGCAGCGGCTCAAGTGTTTCATCGCCCAGAAGTTGCTGGCAGGCATAAAGGGCAGAATCCAGCGCGCCCACAATCCAAGTGTGGTGAACGCTTAAATGCTCACCGGCAAAATAAATATTTTGCTCAGGCTGGCGGGCAGTATTAAAAAGCTGCCTGAATTGCCCCGGATAAAACATTGCATCCCCTGTGGCCCATTCCGAAGGCCAGGCCACATCAAAGGATTCGATAAATTGCTCGTTAATATCAACGGTATTCTGATACAGCGTTTGCAAGTCTCTGAGGGCTAATCGCAGGCGTTCTTCCGGGCTCTGTGGCAACCAGTTATAGGCGTCCGTCATCCACGAATACAGCAGCAAAACGCCTGCTCCTGCATCGCCTAAACCGTAAGAGGGATAGACACACCAGCGCATAGGCAAATCGCTGCTGGATTGCCCGCCCATAGCGGCTTGCGGTAATTGCTCCCAGAAGCGGGTTTTAAAGCGCAGGCCAATTTTATACAGCGGCTCAAAATGCATGCTGCGAATCGCTTGTGATTTAGTGGGTGACCATTGTGGGGTAGCAATCATGCGCAGTGCGGCAGGGGGAAGGGCAAGAATCACCCGGTCAAAGGTATCAAATTCACCCCTGTCGCCATAATGAACAACAACACGGCCATCCTGCAGGTTTTCTATTTGCCGCACCGGCGCATTCATGGTGATCGATTCTACCCCGATCAGAGAGGCGCAGGCATTGGGCAGCCTGTCCATGCCATTGGCGATGGTGTTCCATTTCGCACCGGAGAAATCCATGCTTTCAATGACCATTTCAGTAAAGCTGCTTTGAAACTGATTACTGGCAGAATTCATGACTTCTACATAATTGACTTTCTCCATACTCCAGCCGGCTATTTCAGTCAGATAGGTATAGAGCGAGTAATTATCGTATTGCACAATTTTGGCAAAGCCGAGATCAAAATTAACGGCAAGCAAATCAAAAAACGGCTGCAGTACTTCATCTAACAGCTGAGAGGCCGTTTTATTGCGATCTTCCGGAGCAAGGTTAAATCCCAGTGCTTCCGGGTGCTCATTGGCATAATTTAGCGTCATGGTCGCGCCGCCAAATGCGCGTTTACCATTCACATAAACCAGATTGCCAGTGGGATCGTAAAGCTGGTAAGGAATTAAATCGATTTTAGATTCAGGGGGGATTTGTTCATTTAAATAATGAATCAGGTCAAATACAGGCTGTTGCTCTGGCGTTTGTGGCAGGCGCATGGCACCCGCTTCAAAATACTGATTGGCTTCCTGATTAAAGCGGTGGGTATACACACGGCCGCCAAGGCGATCCGGGTGGGCTTCAAAAATACGGCAATCGATGCCACGGCTTTTAAGCAGTAAAGCAGAATAAAGCCCGGCCATGCCCGCACCGACAATGCCAACGCGAATATTGGATGAAGGGGGGGATTTTTGCTCGGGTTGCTGCGGTGAACGGGCTTTTAGCCATGCTTCATAAGCTGCGCGTAATGATCCTGAATTAGAAGGCACTTTTGCAAACATGTAAGAAGAGCTAGACATGACAGACTCCAGAAATGGATTGCACATAAGCTACCTTCATAGCGTATTTTTTAATGATTTTAAAACCATAAAAAAATTTTTGTTTGTAAGAATTTGGAAATTTAAGTGAATGTTTATGAGGTGTATATTAATATCAACTGCAAGATTGCAGACAATTAAAAGCCTGCTGCTTTATTGAGGATGACTGGCCGCCGGAGCGAGGGGGAATGCAAGCACAAGAAGGCCCATTTCGAAAGTCGATTGCGCTGCGTTTACGCCTGGCTTTTGGTGCTGTGGCTGCGACCACGCTGCTGGCATCTGGTGCAGCATTGTGGGTTTTTCATTCTGTAGACAGTACTTATTCAATTGTGGCGAAGCAGAGCTTTCCGGCTTCCTTTGCTTCGGCCAGGCTGGAGGCCAGCAGTTTAGAGTTCTCTTCAGCGCTGGCAAGCCTTGCTAATGCGCAGAATATCCCCGCGCGAGACAGCGCTTTATCCAGAGCAAAGCTGGCTCTGGCTGATTTACCCAGACAAATTAATGCCCTGATGACCAGCCGCCCGAGTGAGGCAGAGAAGCTGTCGGCTTTGGTGCTGGAATTATCAAAAAATGTGCCATTAACGGCATATTTGGTCAGCCAGCAATTGGATTTGGACGAGCGCAAAAATAATATTCTGCAGCAGGCTGGTGATGTGCAGCAGCGCTTTCTGGATGCAATCGATCCTATTCTGATGGCAAAAAATGCAGAGTTATTGTCTGCAACACGCAAGGTATCGGTTGCTGCTGGCGCGTCTGTGCATTCACTGATAGATAATGAATTTTCAGAATTAAATGCACTGCAGCAGGCAAGGGCAGAAGCATTCCGCCTGGCGGCAATCGCTGGTGAGCAGGGAGACATTTCCTTACGTAAGCGAAGCACCAGCCTGCTTGCGGGCATCCAGGTTCATCTGCAAAAGGCCGAACCCCTGGCCCAGGAGGCAGGAAAAAATTTAGCAGCCAGCTTACAAGCCCCCATGGCAGATTCGCGCAAAGATGTGGTGCGCGCAGTGGCCTTATTTGATGAAGTGCTGCTGCCATTAACGAATCAAATTACTTTAAAAATGATTTCCCGCAGTGATCAGATCACCCTGGATTCGACCAATGCTGTGGTTGTTTTGGTGGCAGAGCAGGTGTCTTCGCTGAGCGCGGTACAACATTTTCGGGGCGATGTTTTGCTGTTAGCCAGTCTGATTACCCAGGCTGCCAATGCGCCAAGCGTGATTCGTCTTGAAGAAATACAAAGTACTTTTATTCAAACCACAGAAAATGCAAAAACTATTCTGGTTAAAATTAATCAGGGCGAGGGGGCGGGGATATTAAAGCGTGAACTGAATAACCTGCTTGCCCTGACAGAAAAAAATGAAGGTATTTTTTCTGTCAGCTTAAAAAGATTAAGATTAAATAATGAATTGCAGCAACTTATTGTAAAAAACAGAAGTGCGACACAGCTTTTGCTTAATCATGCCGAGCAGGCAGGGCAAACGATTAAGCATGAATTAAATGATGAAATGTTTATGCTTTCAGTTCGCCTCGAAAAAAGTACATGGCTGTTAGCGGGCCTTGCCTTGTTTAGTATGATAATTTCTTTTGGAATTGGTTATGTTTATATCAGAAGACGAATCAGCTCAAGATTGGTTGTTTTATCTGAAAATATGCAAAGTATTGCAAAAGGTCAGCTTGATGTGGATATTGATGTGGCAGGGCAGGATGAGATATCTGCTATGGCAAAGAGCCTGCTGGTATTCAGAGATGCAAGCATTTTACTGAGAACCCAGTCTGAAGAGCTCATTATTTCCCGGGATCAGGCAGAAGCGGCCTTACAGATTAAAGGTGATTTTTTGGCTAATATGAGCCATGAAATCAGAACGCCTTTAACTGCTATTTTAGGCTATACCCATTTAATGCTGGATACCCCGCTTGCCAACCGGCAAAAAGATTATTTATCAAAAGTTCAATCATCAGCTAATCTGCTTCTGGGCGTTATTAATGATATTCTGGATATTTCTAAAATTGAAGCCGGAAAATTAGAATTAGAAGAATCAGAATTTAATCTGTATTTATTGCTGGAAAATCTCGCGGGTGTCGCGGCTATTCAGGCTGAAAATAAAAAGTTAGCGCTGATTTATAGCGTTGATGTCAATGTGCCACAATGTTTAATTGGTGATTCGCTAAGATTAGGGCAGGTTTTACTTAATTTAATTAATAATGCCATAAAGTTTACAGATCAGGGCGAAGTTGAGCTTGCCGTTTTATATCATGAAAAAGGAGATGATCTTTGTGAATTGAAATTCAGTATTTATGATACAGGGATAGGGATCAGCCCGGAGGTATTGGCCCGTTTGTTCAGCCCTTTTACTCAGGCAGATTCATCGACTACCCGTCGTTTTGGCGGGTCTGGCCTGGGCCTGGCAATCAGTAAACAACTGGCTCATATTATGGGGGGAGATATCAGCGTTGAGAGCACTCAGGGCAAGGGATCTGTCTTTCATTTTACCCTCTGCCTGAAAAAAATAAGCTTGCATGATTATGCGATTCCTCAGTTTCCCGATCGCCGTGTGTTGATTGCTGATCAGCATCCCGCAAGCCGGATTCAATTATGTCTGTATCTGGAAAAAATGGGTATGCATGTCAGTGATGCATGCTCGGAATTTGATGTGATATCACAGATGCAAAGCAATGCTTCTCCATTTGATTTGCTGATTGTGGATGCCAGTTTATTTAATAAAGCTAAACCAGAGGTGATGCAAAAATTGTGGGGCAGCCGCGAGGATATGGCCATTATCCTGCTGACCACGATTTTAAGTCATGAAGAAGTGATGGGGCATTGGGGGGCCAGGCCCTTTGTTTACTCATTAAGCAAGCCAATTATCGCTATATCATTGTATGAAATCATCAGCCGCAGCCTGGATTTGAACCGCCTTTCTGGGAGTAAAGCCGCGGGCTATCCGGAAATAAAAGCAGAGCCGCTGCATGGCGTTAAAATTCTATTGGCTGAAGATACACCGCTTTTAAGTGAAATGAGCGTTTCTTTACTGAGTTCATTAGGTGCTTCTGTTGAGGCTGTTGGAAACGGCAGAGAAGTACTGGATTTGATTTTAAATCAGCAGAAAACATATGATGTTGTCTTGATGGATGTACAAATGCCTGAAATGGATGGCATGGAAGCCACACGTATTATCCGTACTCAATTATCCGCCATTGAATTACCTGTTATTGCTTTAACCGCTCATGCGATGGAGGCAGAGCGCCGTCGTTGCCTGGAAGTTGGCATGAATGATCACTTAGCTAAGCCGATTAATCCGCAACATTTATTAAAAGTATTACTGCACTGGACCAATAAGTTGAATCAGCCCCAGCTTTTATTAAAAACCGATGAAATGATTGCCAGCTTGCCAGATTTGCCCGGTTTAGGTTTGGAAAAAGCCCTTGATCGCCTGGGCAGCCTTGCTTTGCTTAAAAGAATGTTGCCAAGGCTGAGAGAGCAATATCTTGATACACCCGCCCGCCTGCGGCAGTTGATTGACGCTAATCAGCTTTATGATGCAGAGCGCCTTGCTCATTCTTTAAAAGGGGTTGCGGGCACTTTAGAAGCTGGGAAGGTTTATCAAATTTCGCAACAAATAGAGGATCAGCTTCATAGTGCAAATACCTCAATTGAAGATTTAATTGGCGAGTTAGACAGGGATTTAAAAGAGGTGGTGAGCAGTATTAGTGGCTGGCTGGCAGAGGGAAATCCACCGGCTTTACAGGGTGTTGCGGGTGATATCCAGCTTTCTATTGATAATTTGCAGGAATTAGATGAATTACTCAGGCTAAGAAGCCTGAGTGCACGAAAGTGTTTTATGAAGTTTCAAGCAGGCCTAATTCGTTTGGATAAAGATAAAGCAATGCTAATGAGTATGGCTTTGGATCAGCTGGATTACCAGAGTGCCAGAGAAACATTGCAATCTATTGATATTAAAAGAGACTTAGTCTGATTGAAATAGTATTCATGTATCATACGCCAGCAGCGAATTTTTAATTTTGTTCAATGTACCGGAGCTAGTCTTGATTCACCAGCCTATTCTTCTCGTTGTCGATGATGAACCAAGTAATATTGAATTGCTGGCTGTGATGCTGGATGATCAGTACGAATTGCGATTCGCTGTGAGCGGCCAGGATGCATTAGCCGCAATGAAAGAGCTGCCTAAACCTGATCTGGTTTTATTGGATGTGATGCTGCCCGATATGAATGGCTATGCCATTTGCCAAAGAATGAAAGAAGACCCTGCAACGGCAGATATTCCGGTGATCTTTGTGACTTCTCTTGGGGACCCTGAGCAGGAAGAAAGAGGCTTTTCCGTGGGTGGGGCTGATTATATTGTGAAGCCTTGCAGGGCACTGAGTATTAAGGCCCGCATTCGTAATCAGCTGGAAATGAAGCGTACAAGAGAGCTTCTACATCGTCTGGCTATTACGGATGGTTTAACCAGCCTTGCCAACCGCCGGCATTTTGATGAAGCATTGAAGCAGGAAACACAGCGTTTACAAAGGCAGGGCGGGCAACTTTCACTGGTGCTCATTGATGTCGATTTTTTTAAGCGCTTTAATGATTATTATGGCCATCCTGCAGGTGATGAATGTTTAAAGCGGATTGCTGTGGTGATTGCAGCAGAATTGCGACGCCCGGCTGATTTAACCGCCAGAATTGGTGGGGAAGAGTTTGCTTGTTTATTGCCGGAAACCAGCCTTGAGGGGGCATATATTGTGGCAGAGCGAATCAGAAAAACTGTGCTGTCGCTTAAAATGCCGCATCAGACCTCAACCATCTCTGAATATGTAACGGTCAGTATGGGAATCGCTGCATCGCACGGCTCAGATGCCAGCCCTTTGTATCAGCGGGCAGATATTCAGCTCTATCTGGCTAAAACGTCCGGGCGTAATTGTGTGGTACAGGATGTTGCTTTAGTCTGAAAAAAAACGCGGTACTTTAAAGTGCCGCGTTTTTTATTTATGAGCGAAGAAGTGAGAGCACTTGCTGCGGGGCCGCATTGGCCTGAGCCTGAGCCGCGATATTAGCCTGTGCACGCACCTGCTGCTGTACAAGGTTTGCGGTTGCGGCGGCGTAATCGGTATCGGCCACTCTGCTTTTTGCTGCCGAAAGGTTTTCAGAGCGGTTTTGCAAATTTGCAGCGCTGGCTGTCAGGCGGTTGCTGACCGCACCAAAATCAGAGCGGGCGCTGGAAACTGACGATAAATCACTGTCTAGCTTGGATAAAGCCTTCCCTGCTGCCGCTGCACTGGATAAATCAATTTGGCCGTTGCTGCTGTTTAGTTTAGTCAGGTCTGGTCTCGACAGAGCAAGCTGATCCCCGGCGTTGGCACCTGCCTGAAAATTTAAATTTCCCTGCCCCTGTAACAGAGCCGTGCCATTAAAATTGGTGTTTTGCACAATATCGCTATTGGCTAAAGACAGCTGATTGGATTCTTCTTGGATGGCTGCCCTGTCTTGGGTGCTGAGGGTGTCGTTGCCCGCAGCAATGGTCAGCTCACGAATACGCTGGGTATTATCCTGAATGGTGCTTAAGGCGCCGTCAGCAACCTGGGTCAGCGAAATACCGTCGTTTAAATTGGATCTGGCCTGGTTGCTGCCCGCAATTTGCGCGGCAAATTGCTCAATAAGCACGGTACTGGCCGGGTCGGCCTGGCTGCTGCGCCTAGCAGAAGACAGCTCACTCAGTGATTTGCTCAGCGCTGTGCTGTTTAAACTATTCTGTGCATTGAGCGATGGCAAATTAGCAGAAATTCCTAAAGCCATGATATTTACTCCCAAGACAATCCTCTCTTAAACCATACTCTGCTTAAGCTCTGCCATCAATGCTGAAGCGCCCTGGCACAGACCTGCGGTTGGGCTCAGCTTATATTGGCCGGGTTTGCGCTGCCTCAGCTTGTGCTATTGCAGGCCATGGCAATATAGCAAATAGAATTTTTGAGGATATATATTGTGATTGCACTAGAGTTTTTGGTGGTGATTGCCGCAATCTTACTGGGTGCCAGGCTTTCTGGGATCGGCTTAGGGGTAATGGGCGGCTTGGGTTTAGCCATTTTGGTATTTATTTTTGGTTTGCAGCCTACAACTGCACCAATTGATGTAATGCTGATGATTATTGCCGTAATCACGACGGCAGGCTGTTTACAAGCTGCAGGGGGGATGGATTTTTTAGTGCGTATCGCAGAAAAACTGCTGCGCCGCGATCCAAAACGCATCACTTTTTATGCGCCTCTGGTAACGTATTTTTTTACGCTTTTCGCAGGTACCGGCCATGTGGCTTATGCGGTTTTACCGGTCATCGCTGAGGTTGCACATGAATCGGGTGTACGGCCCGAGCGCCCATTATCGATTGCTGTGATTGCATCGCAGGCCGCCATTACGGCCAGCCCCATTTCTGCAGCAACAGTCGCCTTGCTTTCACTGCTTTCACCAGCCGGAATTCATTTAGGCGATATTCTGATGATTGCCATTCCTGCCACCCTGATGGGGACGATGGCCGGGGCATTTGCGGCCAGCCACCAGGGCTGCGAGCTGAAACTTGATCCTGTTTACCGTGGCAGATTAGAGCGGGGTGAAATTCAGGCTTTGCAAACTGAGGAGCGCCTGGCTTTACCAAAGGCAGCCAGCCGTTCGGTATGGCTATTTTTACTGGCGGTGTTTTCTGTGGTGATGCTGGGTACTTTTCCGGCGCTCAGGCCAGAATGGCTGGTAGCAGGCAAAAGCGTGCAGCTGAATATGGCGCAGGCGATTGAAATTGTGATGCTGTCTGCAGCAGCTTTGATTTTGCTCTTTTGCAAAGTGAAGCCAGATGAAGTGGTGAAGGGCTCGGTATTCAGGGCTGGCTCGGCTGCGGTGATCGGGATTTTTGGTGTGGCATGGATGGGCGACACCTTTATTCAGGCCAATATGGCGTTGTTTTCCGGCTCGGTTAAAGATATTGTGACTGCTCAGCCATGGCTGTTTTCAATCGCCCTATTTGGCATGTCGATTTTATTATATTCACAGGCCGCAACGATTCGCGCATTGCTTCCCTTGGGGATTGCCCTTGGGATTCCTGCTCCGGCTTTAATTGCGATGTTTCCTAGTGTAAACGGCTATTTCTTTATTCCTAATTACCCCACTGTGATCGCTGCAATTAACTTTGACCGCACGGGTACAACCGGTATTGGCAAGTATTTACTGAATCACAGCTTTATGCTGCCAGGCCTTGTCTGTTCGGCAGTTTCAGTGGGATCAGGCTTCGCTTTGTCTCATATCCTATTGTAATATAAAGAAAAATTACCCATCGCTTTGGGTAATCCTTCCTGGTCATCAATCGGAAAAATCGTTGATGATGCAGAGATGGATACCCAAATTCAAACTTCACCGGCAAGCGGAAGTGCACGAAATCAACAGGATGACGTGCACAACAGGCAGCAGTTATCCCTGCAAAGGATGGCTGCGCGCACGGAAAAAAGCACTTTCAAAGATGAAATCAGTGAGCTGAGGGCGGAGGAGTCACAGCCGCTGGATTTGCAAGTGCACCGGAGTGTGCTTGAAACAAAGGCGCTTGATACGCAATTGCTGCTGTCGCAAATGCTGATGGCTTCTGCACTCTATTGGCCTCAGCTGGCCATGAATTCTGCAAGGCAGGATATGGCTGCGTCTTCATTACGCCATCCGCAAAGGATAGAAAATGCCCTGGCCAGCTACCGGGCCATATCTTCTGTCACGGGGACGGAATCAGGAGCAGGATTGGCAGCCACCGCCTAGTGGCTGCCTTTTTTTTCGTCTATTTTTAGCGCTTGGTTTTTAAAGCCGCCAGTGCCGCAGCCATCGCACCCTGTGCTTCCGGCTGACGTTCAGCTATTTTTCTATCCTTGGCTGTCATGCTTTGCTTCACCGGCTCACCTCCTGGTGTCGCGCTGTCGCTTAAACGCATGGTCAGCGCAATGCGTTTTCTGGCGACATCAACTTCTATTACTTTAACTTTGACCACATCGCCAGTTTTCACCACTTCCCGCGGATCTTTAATAAAGCGGCTGGATAGCGCCGAGATATGCACTAAGCCATCCTGATGCACACCAATATCAATAAATGCGCCAAAGTTGGTCACATTGGTGACAACGCCTTCCAGCACCATATCCAGTTTTAAATCGGCAATTTTTTCAATGCCTTCAAGAAAGCTGGCGGTTTTAAATTCCGGGCGGGGATCACGGCCGGGTTTTTCCAGCTCGGTCAGAATATCTTTAATGGTGGGCACGCCAAATTGCGCGTCGGCTAATTCGGCTGGATTCAGGCTTTTGAGCAGGCTGCTATCGCCAATAATCTGGCCAATGTTTTTGCCAATTTTAGCGATGATTTTCTCTACCAGCGGATAGGCTTCCGGGTGGACGGCAGAAGCATCCAGCGGGTTTTTTCCCGCCATCACGCGCAAGAATCCGGCTGCCAGCTCAAAGCTTTTATCGCCGATGCGCGGCACTTTCAGCAGCGCTTTACGCTCAGCAAAAGCCCCGTGCTGATCGCGGTAGGCCACAATATTCGCCGCCATGGTGGCGCTCAGGCCCGATACTCGGCTTAAGAGCGGCACCGATGCCGAATTCACATTCACACCTACCGCATTCACGCAGTCTTCGATCACGGTATCGAGCATCCGTGCCAGCTCGTTTTGGTTTACATCGTGCTGATACTGGCCCACGCCAATCGCCTTGGGCTCGATTTTAACTAATTCGGCCAGCGGATCTTGCAGGCGGCGGGCGATGGATACCGCACCGCGCAGGCTGACATCCAGCTCAGGAAATTCTTTGGCGGCAAACTCAGAGGCAGAATAAACCGATGCGCCCGCTTCAGACACCACCAGCTTTTGCATGGCAAGCTCTGGCATCAGCTTAATCAGCTCGACAGCCAGCTTATCGGTTTCACGGCTGGCCGTGCCATTGCCGATAGAGATCAGCTCTGCACCGTGTTTTTTTGCCAGCGCGGCCAGGGTGGCCAGCGATTCATTCCACGCTTTGCGCGGCTCATGCGGATAAATAGTGGCGGTGTCCAGCAGCTTGCCGGTGCGATCAACCACGGCTACTTTTACGCCGGTACGCAGGCCAGGATCAAGGCCGATGGTGACCTTAGGCCCAGCGGGTGCGGCCAGCAGCAGATCTTTCATATTGCTGGCGAAGACTTTAATTGCCTCAATATCAGCCTGCTCTCTCAGCTGACTTAAAAGCTCGGATTCCAAGCTTAAAAAGATCTTGGTGCGCCAGCATTGTCTTACGGTATCGATCAGCCATTTATCTGCAGGCCTGTCCTGGTTTTTGATGCCAAAACGCTCTGCGATACGCATTTCACATACATTTGGCGTGCTGCCGCGCGCCTTTTCGTTTGCAAGGCTGGCGGCTAATTCTTCGGGTAGTAGAATTGATAAATTCAGAACGCCTTCATTTCTGCCCCGCAAAATAGCCAGAATACGGTGCGAAGGCATGGCAGAAATTTTTTCGTGGTAATCAAAATAATCCGCAAATTTTGCGCCTTCAGCTTCTTTTCCTGCGATCACCGATGTTTTGCTGCTGGCATTGCTTTGCAAAAAGCTACGCAGCCGGGCAATCAGCTCCGCGTCTTCACTAAAGGTTTCAATCAAAATTGCGCGCGCGCCATCAAGCGCAGCTTTGGCATCTTTGATATCTGCCTTTGCATTGATAAATGCGCTGGCGGCTTGTTCAGGATTGAGTTGCGGATTGGCAAGCAATTGCTCGGCCAGGGGGGCAAGGCCTGCTTCTCTGGCCATTTGCGCCTTGGTGCGGCGTTTTTGTTTAAAGGGCAGGTAAAGGTCTTCGAGGCGCTGTTTATTATCTGCGCTGAGTAATTGTATTTTTAATTCAGGGCTCAGCTTGCCCTGTTCGGTGATGTTATTAATGATGGCAATTCTGCGTTCTTCCAGTTCACGTAAATAGCCAAGGCGCACTTCCAGATTACGTAGCTGGGTGTCATCCAGCCCGCCGGTGACTTCTTTGCGGTAACGGGAAATAAATGGCACGGTGGCGCCATCGTCCAGCAGGCTGACAGCAGCAATCACTTGGGCTTCGCGGCAGGCGATTTCGGTGGCAATACGTTGGTGAATTGAAGGCAGCATGGGGCAGATTCTACAAAAGCGGGAAGAGCTGCATTTTACGGCTTTTATTGTAAGCGTGGCGGGCTAAGCTGCATTTTTACATCCCGGCTATTCAGCGCTTAAGCCCGTCAGACTTTTGCCCAATAATGTAAATGGTATTTTTTTCAGCCTGCTTGCTTCTCAAATGCTGCTATTGATTAATTTTACTGCGTGTTTCATCCACAATTTTTTGAAAATCTCCACTTGCTTTCAGTTTTTTTAAACCACTGTTAAACCTGTCAATTAATTCTTTACCACGCGGATGTTTATTCCAGATAACCACATGCATTGGGGCCAGCCAGAAAGATTGTTTTTGCCAGGTGATTTGAGCACGTTTTTCCGGTGTAAAGTTATGCTGTAATAAATATTGGCCTACTTCAATATCAATAGGAAATAAATCAATATGACCGACAATTAGTTTTCTGAAACCTGTTAAATCATCGGCCGCCCGGTCTGTATTTAAAATTTTTTGTTTTTCTAAAAGTGCAAATTCATCTGAGTAGTAGTTTCCCAGCGTGACGCCAATCCGGTTGTTTTTTAAATCACTTAATTTTTTCCATGGTTTTCTATCATTAATTCTTTCAAAAAACACCATAGTGGCTGAAAGTACCGGATCGGTATAGAGCAAATCTTTTTGTCTTTCGGCCGAAATAGCCCAGCCAAAGCTGCCATCCAGAATGCCTTTTCTGGCCACTTCAAGCGTGCGGTTATTGGGGTAAAATTCGTAGCTGACCTGCACATTTTCACGGGCAAAGGCTTCGAACACCAGCTTGGATAAAATGCCAAATTCAGCTAAATCTTTGCCCATATAAGGGGCCCATTCTTGATTGGAAAGGCGGATTTTAATCGGGTCGCTGGCATAGCTGAGAGGTACCAGTATCAGGCTGAATGCGATTGCCCGAGATAATAAACGGAGTTTCATTTTTTTTTACCTTTTTCAGGTGATTTTTATCATTTTTATGACTAAAACTACTGGCGGGCAATCCCTGGCGTCAGACCAATAAATTCCGGATAATCAGTGATCATGCCTTGCAGGGGAAAGGCCTTGCAAATAAGGTGCTCTTTTTCTGTCTGAGCGCCATAAACAAAATTATTAAAACCCTGTGCATAGCTTTGATTGAGTAATTCCAAATCAAGCACTTCATAATCCCATATGAGGGTGCGCAGGCGTGGGTGTGGCATGGCGGACAATAGAAATTCGTTTAATTGCGCCGGGCGGTGTGCAATTAAAAAAGCACAATCCAGATGAAGCTCTTTTTCAATATGGAGTGCAACTTCGTGGTGAAACGAGCTGATAAGAAGCTGCCTGTGATGGATATAGTTGTTCAAAATAGCCAGGCATTCAGGCAAAACAGAGGGCGTTTTGATTTCGATATTCCAATAGGCATCAGGAAACGCATCGAGTGCTTCAGATAAAGTCGGGACGATATAGCCGGATAAATGGGATAATTCGCTGCGGTTTAATGTGGCTACGGCCGTACCATCGGGCGCATTGCGGTCATGATATAAAACGGCTTCTCCATCTGCAGATAAGCGTACATCTGTTTCTATTCCAGCAAAGCCAGCCGTTAAGCTCAGCGCAAAAGCCGCAAGCGTGTTTTCTGGGGCTGTGCGGTGTAAACCGCGATGTGCAAGTCGCAACATAGAATCGGTTACACTCTTGAAAAAAATGAATATTTCAATTTTAGGATGCGATGCATGCTTCGTGCCAGAAGTTTTCTGAGTAAATCTGCATTTATCATCGTACTGGGTTTCAGCTGCGTTTCCCTGCAGGCGTTTTCAGCCGAACGCCCCCGGATCGGGCTGGTGCTGGGCGGGGGCGGTGCACGGGGTTTAGCCCATATTGGTGTACTGAAAGTCTTGGAAGAAGCCCGTGTGCCTGTTGATTGTGTGGTGGGAACCAGTATCGGCTCTTTGGTTGGTGGGGCCTATGCAGCCGGGCGCACTCCGGAAGAATTAGCCAGCAGGGCGGTTGACGCGAATTGGGATGATTTACTCAGCTCAAGTTTGCCGCGCCAATTGAGTGCCGTCAGAAAAAAACAGGACGATAAGCTTAATCTGGTGGGGATAGAGCTGGGCATGCGGGATAGCGGCGAAGTGGCTTTGCCTTCTGCTGCAATCAGTACTCAGAAAATTGCCTTGTTTTTACGTGAAATGACTTTTGGCGGGACTATTGCCTCGTTTGATTCTCTGAGCATTCCCTATCGGGCGGTCGCTACCGATATTGAAACGGGCGAAATGGTGGTGCTTAAAGATGGCGATATTGTGACCGCAATGCGTGCCAGTATGGCGGTACCAGGCTTGTTTCCGGCTGTAGCGCGGGATTCACGTTTACTAGTTGATGGTGGCCTTGCCAGAAATGTGCCGGTAGATGTGGCACGTTCGATGTGTGCCGATGTGATCATTGCTGTGGATGTGGGCGCGCAGCCTTTAAACCGGGATCAGATCAATAGTATTTTAAGTACGGCTGATCAATATACCCGTTTAATGGTGGCGCAAAATGTGAAGCCACAATTAGAAAGCTTAAAACCAACAGATGTTTTAATTACGCCTAATTTAGGTTCTTTAAGCTCGGCAGATTTCAAAAAGGGCCAGGAATTTATTGCGAAGGGAGAGGAAGCTGCAACGCTGAGCTTATATCAGCTGAGTAAGTATTCCTTATCTGAAGCAGATTATGCAGCATGGAAAAAAAATAAATTAGCACACAAGCTCGAGCCTCAGCCCGTGCAAATGGTAGATGTTGTACCGATGCGCAATGTGAATCCGGATGTGCTGAAAGAAGCGCTCGATGTGCAAATTGGCCAAAAATTAAACAGCGATGATTTTCATAAACGCCTAGCAGAAGTCTATGCACGGGGTGATTTTTCTCAGCTGGACTATGAGCTGACTGATCATGATGGTGCACAGCAATTAACGCTGGTGCCAAGGGAAAAAGACTGGGGACCTAATTACCTTTCATTTGGTATGGGTATGGGGACTGATTTTGAAGGCAATAATCCTTATGCATTAACCGCAATGTATAAGCGAACTTGGATTAATTCTCTGGGGGCAGAGTGGAAGTCTTCTCTTCGGGTGGGCGGCACAATGGCTTTCCAGACAGAGTTTTATCAGCCTCTGCAGCTGGATGGTTATGTCTTTATTGCGCCTTCATTCAGTTATAAATCAAGCCCCATTTCTATTTGGCAGGGTGGGGAAAACCTTGCTCAATATCGCTATGCACAATCCCGTTTTGGGCTTGATCTTGGCTCCAGCCTGACTCGCTTTGGTGAGGTGAGATTAGGTGTTTCTTATCAGCATTTTGATGCGGCTAAGCAAATTGGTGCTGCAATTGCTTCAGATAGCACGGATGGGGATTATGGCGTTAATCTGAAAGTTTATTACGATCAGCTGGATCACCTTTATTTTCCTGGCAAGGGGGATCTGGTCAATATCAATGCTTATTACGCATTAAAAGGGCAGGGTGATTTTAGTAAATATGGCCGGATTGGTATAGAGGCAGAGCACGCGTTTAATTTTAATGGTGTAAAAGGGAATCTGGCCGTACAGGGGCGTTATAGCTACAAAGATGCGCCATTTTTGCCTGATTTTCAGTCTTTAGGCGGGTTTTTAAATCTGTCCAGTTATCGTAAAAATGAGTTATTGGGTGAAAACTCAATTTATGCAAAAGCGCAGCTTTATTCTCCTGTCTCATTATTGGGCTTAAGCGTAGGCGGCAGTTATTTAGGGGCCGCCATCGAAACGGGCCGGATGTTTAATGTGCTGGATGAGGAACAGGAAGGCTGGCATACCTCTGTGACGGGGTTCTGGGCTGCGGATACTTATTTGGGGCCGTTTTATTTAGGCGCGGCTTACGGCGATAATAAAAAATTGCGTTACTATTTGATGCTGGGTAATCAATTTTAATCAGTAAAACACTTTTTTCAGGAGAGGGTTATGTTAAAACAGAGTCTGCTTGGTGGTGTATTGCTACTGGCTTTTGCTGCAACGTCCTACGCCGGGCCTCAGCAGGAGAAAATGGCCTCGTGTAATAAAGATGCCGGTGCTCAGTCTTTAAAAGGCGATGCGCGTAAAGCGTTTATGAGTACTTGCCTGAAAGCCGCTCCTGCTTCAGCCCCTGCAATGACACAGCAGGATAAAATGAAGCAGTGTAATAAAGATGCGACAGGTAAGAAGGGCGATGAACGTAAAGCGTTTATGAGCAACTGCCTGAAGAAGTAAGCCATGATGGCCGCCTGAACCGGTATTCAGGCGGCTTGAAATGCATCTGATCATCCCCATCTTTCTGGTTGAGCAAGGTTTGATGTGCCGCCTGCCTTGTAAGCACCCCCTCTGGTACATTTAAATTTATTGCCCCAAGTTGATTATGACCTTTCTTGACCGCCTATTTCGCAAGACCACTGGAACATCTGCCATGCCCGACCTCTTACTTGCAGCCCTTAGCTCTGTTATTGATCCCAATACCGGCCGTGATTATGTTTCTGCTAAATGTATTAAAAATTTAAAATTTGCTCAGGGTGTGGCCAGCCTTGATGTTGAGCTTGGCTATCCGGCAAAAAGCCAGTTTGCAGCAATTTCGGCACAAATTGAACAGGCATTAAAGGCTGTGGAAGGTGTGAATTCGGTTCAGCTGAAAGTTTCCAGCCATATTGTTGCTCATTCCGCACAGCGCGGCCTGCCGCTGCAAAAAGGTATTAAAAATATTATTGCTGTGGCAAGTGGCAAAGGCGGCGTGGGCAAATCAACAACGGCTGTGAATCTGGCATTGGCTTTAGCGGCAGAAGGCGCAAGTGTGGGTTTGCTGGATGCCGACATCTATGGCCCGTCGCAGCCCACCATGATGGGCGTGGCCGATCAAAAGCCGGAAGCCGTAGAAAATAAATATATTTTGCCCATTGAAAATCACGGCATTAAAACGATGTCGATTGGATTTTTAATTGATACCGAGCAGCCCATGGTTTGGCGCGGCCCTATGGTTACGCAGGCATTAACGCAATTACTCAATGAAACCCTTTGGGGTGATTTAGATTATCTGGTGATTGATTTACCGCCAGGCACCGGTGATATTCAGCTTACCTTAAGCCAGAAAGTGCCGGTGACCGGTGCTGTGATCGTGACTACGCCACAAGATATTGCCCTGCTGGATGCGCGCAAGGGTATTAAAATGTTTGAAAAAGTGGGCGTACCTATCCTGGGCCTGGTAGAGAATATGAGTGTGCATATCTGCAGCAATTGCGGACATGCCGAGCCTATTTTCGGCGAGGGCGGCGGGGCCAGAATGGGGGCAGATTATGGGATCGAATTACTGGGCCAATTGCCGCTTGATTTATCTATCCGCCTGAATGCGGATGCCGGAAAGCCTTCGGTAGTGGCCGATCCTGATGGCAAAATTGCTGAGCTTTATAAAGCCATTGCCCGTAAAACTGCCGTTAAAATTGCGGCTAAATCACAGGATTTCTCCAGCAAGTTTCCCAAGATTGTGATTCAGAAAAACACCTGATTTTGCAATCAGCCACTAAAAAGCCCGAATCAATTCGGGCTTTTTAGTGCCATGAATATCAGCCAGCGCGGGATTTGCTTAGCGATGTGGTTTCAATCCATTTACGAACACGTTGTGCGTCGCCGATGCGGGTGTATTTGCCATTTGAATCGAGCAATACAATCACTACTGGCGTGCCATTAATGGTGGCTTGCATAACTAAGCAGCGGCCTGCTTCATTAATAAAGCCAGTTTTTGATACACCAATATTCCAATCGACTTCTTTAACCAGCGGGTTGGTGTTGTGAAACGCCATATTCCTGCCTGATTGATTAGAGATAAAGCTATATTCGCTGCTGGTTGTGAAATCATGAATTTCTGGATAGCGGTGCGCTGCTTTGACCATTAAAGCCAATTCACGTGGGGTGGAAACATTATTAGGTGTTAAGCCCGTTGAATCATAAAACCGGCTGTTTTTCATTCCTAATGACAGCGCTTTTTCATTCATTTTTCGAATAAAAACAGCCTGGCCTGCAGGAAAGGTGCGGGCTAATGCAGAGGCCGCCCGGTTTTCAGAGGCCATCAGCGCTAACAGCAGTAATTCACCACGGGTGAGTGTTGTACCCACGGTAAGGCGCGAGCTGGTGTTTTTTAAAGTATCCACATCAGCCTGGCTGATGGTGAGTAATTCATTTAATGGCAGTTGCGCATCAAGCGTCACCATTGCCGTCATTAATTTGGTAATAGAAGCAATTGGGGTGAGCGAATCGGCGTTTTTCTCATACATGATTTCGCCATTTTGCTCATTGAGCACCAGCACACCTGCCGATTGCACTCCCGGATTATCCAGGGTGGTTGATAAAGCTAAAGCGCGTGAAATCGAAACATCTTTGCGGGCATTGGCAATCGCGCGGCTTGTAACATGCTTATTGCCTTGTTTTGCAACACTTGCAGATTTATTTGATGTTTTAGTATTCGATTTTTTAGAGGCTTTGCTGGTTTTTGTTGTTTTAGCTTTTGAAGTGTTTTTTGTTGTTTGGGTTGCAGATTTCTTTGCTGACGTTTTTGTGACCGCTTTATGGTCAGTATGTGCCGCCGCAAAGGCTGGCGCCGTCAGGCCCAGCGCTGCAACAAGGGTGCAGCAGGAAAAAATGCGGTACAGCATGAGATAGTGACTCCGAGGCTAGGGATGGCCGGAACATGGCATCGTCATCCTTCATAATTGTGCTCTTATTTTACGCAATGATTTTTAAAATGTCATGTTAAATCAAATAGTACGGTACGATTTGTTAGAAATGGGATTAGAATAATTTTTCACGTTTTTGTTTTACTGACGCTAGTTAGTTGTTGCGGTGCAGCAATAACTTGCTAGAATGGTGTTCCTTTCGAGTTGCTTTCGGAGAAAACCGATGTTTAATAACAAACCGATGGATGAATTCTTCCAGCAGCTTACTGAGACCAACCAGAAACTGTTGCAAAGCTGGGTTAACCTTTCACAGCCAGGTGAGCCAGCCGCTGATCTGGCACCTATGCAGCAGATAATGACCGGTCTGACGCAAAGTAATCCTTTTCTCGCACAACACAGCGATTTTTATAAACAGCAGCTTGATTTATGGCTGGGGCTGATTGGTGCCAAAGAAAAAGCACCCGTAGCCTTTCCGGAAAAAGGGGATCGCCGTTTCAATGCGCCGGAATGGGAACAACCACTGTTTGATTACATCAAACAGAATTATTTGGTGACTTCCCGTTGGCTCTTGCAAATGGTTGAGCAAGCGCATACGGATGATGCCGCCCGCGAAAAAATGAGCTTTTTTACCCGCCAGTATGTCGATGCGATGAGCCCGGCAAATTTTGCTTTTACAAATCCTGAAGTCATGAAGCTGGCTTTGGAGAGTAAAGGGGAAAGCTTGCAGGAAGGCATGAAGAAGTTAATGGCGGATATGCAGAAAGGCACTATCACCATGACGGATGAATCTCAGTTTGAGGTAGGCAAAAATCTGGGGATCAGCCCCGGACAAGTCGTCTTCGAAAATGAGCTCTTCCAATTACTGCAATACACGCCTTCTACCGCCAAAGTTTATTCCCGCCCCCTCCTGATTGTGCCGCCATGTGTGAATAAGTACTACATCATGGATCTGCAGCCTGATAATTCTCTTGTCGCCTATGCCGTAAGCCAAGGTTTTAAAACCTTTTTAGTCTCCTGGAAATCGGTTACACCTGAAATGGGCCACCTGGAGTGGGATGATTACGTTGAAAACGGCGTGATCACCGCGTGTGATGTGGTGCGTAAAATTGGTAAGGCAGAAAAAATCAATGTGCTGTCTTTCTGCATTGGCGGCGAACTGGTTTCTACTGCCATGCCGGTAATGCAGGCGCGTGGTTTGGATTGGATTGAATCGGTTACTTTAATGACCGTGATGATTGATCACACCGAGCCGGGTGATATCAAGCACTTTATTGACTGGAATCTGATCCGCAAGCGTGAGGCCCTGTTAAGTGAAGGGGGCGTGATTGGTGGTAAAGAGTTATCACGTACTTTCTCTGCATTACGCTCAAATGATTTGATCTGGAATTACGTGGTCAATAATTATCTGAAGGGTAAAACACCTGCGCCGTTTGATTTACTCTACTGGAATAACGATTCGGCCAATCTGGCCTTGCCAATGCATACTTTCTTTTTAAGAAATATGTATTTGGAAAACAATCTTACCAAGCCTAATTCATTCAGCCTTTGCGGTGTACCGATTGATTTAACCACCATCACTACGCCTACCTATATTTTTGCGGCGCGTGAAGATCATATTGTGCCATGGCAATCTGCTTATTTAAGCACACGTATTTTTAAAGGCCCGCTGCGCTATGTACTTGGGGCTTCCGGCCATATCGCAGGCGCGATTAATCCGGTAAAAGCAAATAAGCGTAATTACTGGGTGAATGAAGATTTATCGGGTGATGCAGAAAGCTGGCTTGAAGGTGCTGAATCCCGCCCCGGCAGTTGGTGGCAGGATTGGAGCCAATGGCTGATTCCATTTTCAGGTGAGCAAATAGCCGCATCTAAAACGCATGGAAATGCTACTTTCAAGCCGATAGAACCCGCGCCGGGCCGTTATGTAAAAGAGCGCTTAGACTAATTAAAAGAGTCGCTGAGCTGTTTTGGCCTGAAAAGCTGAAACCGCAACAAGCGATTATTACGCTGTAAATGATGGCAGATTAATTCTGCTGATAAATGCATTGCTTAATCAGCTGTTGGGTCCATGCCCAAAACAGCCTTTTAAAAGGGAAATACCGCATGACTGAGATCGTGATTGTTGCTGCTGGTCGTACTGCTCTGGGCAATTTTGGTGGTGGGCTGGCTAAAGTACCGGCTGCAGAATTAGGAGCAACAGTAATTCGTGGCCTGCTGGCAAAGACCGGCGTAGCAGCAGACCAAATCAGCGAAGTGATTTTAGGTAATGTGCTGACTGCGGGCTTGGGCCAAAATCCGGCGCGTCAGGCGCTGCGCCGTGCAGGGCTGCCAGATGCAATCCCCGCCTTAACCATTAATCAGGTATGTGGTTCAGGCTTAAAAGCAGTGGCTTTAGGCGTGCAGGCCATTCTGTCTGGTGAAAGCGAGATTGTGATTGCGGGTGGCCAGGAAAACATGTCTGCTTCGGCACATATTCTGCCAGGCAGCCGTGATGGCTTCCGTATGGGCAATACTGCACTGGTCGATACCATGGTGTATGACGGTTTAACCGATGCCTATAACAACTACCATATGGGCGTGACCGCCGAAAACATCGCCAAAAAATACGGCATTACGCGTGAAGAGCAAGATGCTTTGGCCTTGTCCTCACAAATGAAAGCCGCTGCAGCGCAGGAATCAGGCCGCTTTGCAGAAGAAATTTTCCCTGTTGTGATTCCGCAAAAGAAAGGCGATCCAGTTGTGTTTGATAAGGATGAATTTATCAAACCTGCCACTACGGCAGAATCACTGGCTAAATTGCGCGCCGCGTTTGATAAAGAAGGCACCGTAACCGCAGGCAATGCATCCGGTATTAATGATGGCGCTGCTGCCGTAATGCTGATGAGCGCGGCCAAAGCGAAAGAGCTGGGCTTAACGCCTCTGGCTACTATTCGCGCGGCGGCTTCTGCCGGTGTGGATCCAACCATTATGGGCATGGGCCCGGTGCCTGCAACGCAACGCGTATTAGCGCGTTTGGGCTGGAAAGTTGAAGATCTGGATTTAATTGAAGCTAATGAAGCGTTTGCAGCACAAGCTATTGGTGTTGCGCGCGAAATGAAATGGGATGCCAATAAAGTTAATGTAAATGGCGGAGCAATTGCCTTAGGTCATCCAATTGGTGCGTCTGGCTGCCGTGTTTTGGTTACGCTATTACATGAAATGCAACGTCGCGATGCAAAAAAAGGCTTAGCCACTTTATGCATTGGTGGTGGTATGGGTGTTGCGCTGGCAGTAGAGCGGGCTTAATCTTTTTAATCCCCAAAAAAGCCCCCGAATATTGAACTGCACCCCAAAAGTTGGACACCCGTCCATATTTTTGGGGTGTTTTTATGTCCAAGTACTCAACGCAATTCAAGCTCTCTGTCGTTCAGCAATATTTAACTGGCGAAGCAGGTATCAAAAC
>NZ_PDZG01000040.1 GCF_002735645.1 Iodobacter sp. BJB302 | reverse complement strand
AAAGTCTGGCGACCATAGCGAGGTGGTCCCACTCCTTCCCATCCCGAACAGGACAGTGAAACACCTTAGCGCCGATGATAGTGCAGATTACCTGTGTGAAAGTAGGTCATTGCCAGACACCCCATAGTGAAACCCCGATATCGAAAGATATCGGGGTTTTTGCTATGCGCCGAAGAAATGTGACTACCGCGTAGCGAGCAACTACCCGTGGTTTGCGTGTTGGGACGCGATAAAGCTGCTAACCCAACCTGCACAACCTACAACCGTCATGCCTTTTATGTTTTATTCACCCGTGTTTGCAAGGCTGAGTGCTAGCTCGTTTTGGGCTGTGGGTGTGAATGGGTGCAGGTGCGCCAGAAACTGCTGGCTGGCTGCGGCCCATGAGAATTTTTCTGCGTGTTTGCGTACTTCTTCGCGGCTTAATTTTAAAGAGTCTAAGCAGGCTTTTTGCAAATCAGCATTAAGTGCTCCAGGGCCATCTGCGCCAATCACATCAATCGGGCCGGTAACTGGGTAAGCGGCTACGGGGCAGCCGCAGGCCATTGCTTCGAGCAAAACTAAACCGAAAGTATCTGTTTTTGATGGGAAAACAAAAGAATCAGCCGCGTTATAAACTTTGGCAAGCTCTTCCTGGCTAAGCACGCCCAGCCAGTTGATATCAGGATATTTTGCTCGTAACTGTGCGGCCGCAGGACCATCTCCGCATACCCACTTAGAGCCGGGTAAATCGAGCTCTAAAAATGCTTCTATGTTTTTTTCTACGGCTACACGGCCTACATAGACAAAAATCGGGTGGCGGGTTTGCAGGCGATCTCTGTCGCCCGGGCTGAATATTTTGAGATCTACGCCGCGAGACCACATCACTACCTTTTTAAAACCGCGCGCCTCTAAGTCTTTGACTACAACCTGGGTTGGGGCCATGACGGCTTCTGCTGCATTATGAAAGCGGGCCAGCCAGGCGTAAGTCCATGAAAGAGGAATACCAATACGCAGCTGCACATACTCTGGGAAACGTGAGTGATAGGCCGTGGTAAAGGGGAGTTTGTTGCGGATGCAATAGCGGCGTGCAGACAGCCCTAATGGCCCTTCGGTGGCGATATGGATAGCGTCTGGCTTGAAGGTTTTAATGCGCTGCGCAATTTTTCTGCCGGGAAACATGGATAACTGAATTTCCGGGTAGGTAGGGCAGGGAATGGTTTTGAATTCGAGGGGGGAGAGCACGTCAACGATGTGACCAAGATGCTCCAACTCTTGCCGGGTTTGCTTGAGGGTGCGAACCACGCCGTTTACCTGAGGTTCCCATGCATCCGTCACAATCAAAATATTCATGCTGTCAGTCCTTCGAAAAGGGGTGAATTAGGTGCGTACAGGTTGATAAGCTCTGTTTGCTGCTCATGAAAGAATTTTTGCCAGGTAAGGATGCGTAATTCACCTGTTGGTAATTCAACGAGGGCGGTCAGGCTTTCTACCCAGTCGCCATCATTACAGTAGAGCACGCCATCAATTTCACGCATTTCTGCTTTATGGATATGCCCGCAAATGACGCCATCCAGGCCGAGTGCTTTGGCTTCGGCTGCGACTGCGGTTTCAAAATTGGATACAAAACTCACTGCCGATTTCACTTTATGTTTCAGAAACTGCGACAGAGACCAATAACCCAGACCAAACCTTGCACGGGCCCGGTTAAACCAATGGTTTAGTTTCAATGTAATGGTATAGAGGCGGTCACCGACAATTGCCAACCATTTTGCGCATTGCACAACGCCATCAAAGCGATCGCCATGCAACACCAGAAAGCGTTTACCATTGGCCATGGTATGGATGACTTCATCTTCGATGATGATTTCCCCGAACATCAGCCCTAAAAACTGCCTTGCACCTTCGTCATGGTTGCCGGGGATATACGTTACCCTGGTGCCTTTACGGGCTTTTCTAAGGATTTTCTGGATAACATCATTGTGGCTTTGTTGCCAGAACCATGAGCGTTTTAAGGCCCAGCCATCGATAATGTCGCCAACCAAATAAAGATGATCGGCATCACAATGCTTGAGAAAATCGAGTAAATAAGCAGTCTGGCAGCCTGATGTACCAAGATGGAGGTCAGAGATCCAAATGCTGCGAAACTTGAGAGTGCTCTCCGACATACAGGTAGGCTCTGGTGGGGGATGATCAAATCATGCCGGTTGTTTGTGACAGATCAGTGATAGTGATGTTTGACTGTAATTAGTGATTACTTTCCACCACAAGGAGAACGAATATTGGAAAAAAATCGCCCTGATTCACCATGTATTGCCGTTTGTTCAACCGCGCTTGGGGATGAAATTTGCCGTGGATGTGGCCGTAGCGTCGTCGAGGTATCGACCTGGGTCATGATGAGTGATGAAGATAAAAATAAAATATGGGCGCGTTTGGAAGAGCAATGGCGGCAAGGCGGCAAGGTAGCGCCTTGGCTTAGGGAAGGGTGATGATTTCTATGCAGGCGGGAACCCGGCGGCCCCGAATTCCCAGCTGCTGAGAGGAAGATTGCGGCTTTTTGGGCTTAGGAGCGCCGCTCCCAAACACCATATTCAACGCCGTTTTCTATCACTAAAGCACGCCATGTATAGTGGGGCTCCAGCTGAGCCCTCAGCTGGGAGAATGCTGCCGGCCCGCGGGTTTGATCAAAGCGGCTCCACACGATATAGCGAATGTTCTGGCTGTTGAGCCATGCTTCTGCATTGGGAAGAGATGCATGATAAAAGGCACGGATCTTGCCAGCTTCTGCCTGAATAAAGGGGGCCTGATTACGCCACAGGCTTTCATGATCTGGCCAGCCCAGTGCCGCAGGATGGCCGCTGTGCAGGGCAAAAGCACTGGCTGGTGTGTAAGAGCCTGCATCTAGCCCTTCCAGTACCACGCCTTTTTCTGCCGTACGCAGGTGATTCAAAATTGCTCTGTGGGCGAAGTCATTTTTTAACCAGCCATCCCCTGCAAATTGGCCTGCACTGGTTTTTGGGTGATAGCGCCAGTATTGAGCCTGAGGCAGAGTATAGGCGCAGACGGCGATAAGGGGGATTGCAGCCAGATATTGTTGCCAGCGCTTAGGGCTGCTGAGGGCAATTGATCCCAGCAGTATGAGTGCGGCAGGGTAAAGCCAGGACCACCATTTTAAGGTTGAGTTAAACCGGTTATAGGCGCCTGAGAGCGGATCATCGATAAACACGAACTCCATCAGTGCCAGCAATAATAAAACGCCTGCCCCGCTCCAGAAGGCCAGCCGGTTTTTTCTTCCCTGACTAAGTGCTAAAACAGCCAGCAGCAAGACCGGCCACCAGATGGCCAGGCCCTGGCGTAATGGGGTGTGATCCTCTGCTGCAACTAAGGCAAAGCCAGCAGATAAGGCATTGGGCGCGTAGCTATTGATAAAGGGGTAGAGTAAACCCAGAGCGCAAACGGCCCCGGCGATTAAATATTTTAGGTAATAAAATTGCTGGCCTGCCCGGCGATAGACGCACCATCCCAATACCAGCAAGCCCTGCAAGGGCAGATTCCAAGCATTTACTGCAAGCAATAGTGGCACACTTGCACCTAAAGCAAAGGCGAGTGGCTTTGCTTTAGCCTCATTTTCTAAACGGATGATCAGAGCGAGCGCAAAAAAGAGCAGGGCAAAGCCTGCGAGGGGAGGGTGTAAATCACCGAGGTAGATGTAATAAGACAGCGTTTCCAGTGGTAATTCTCTCGCTGCGACCCCTTCGGTTTTGGGAAAGAGTGCCTGGCCTGCTGCGGTATTGATCTGCTGATCATAGAGCCCCGCAAACCGGGTATTCGCCCAAAGGTGGGTAATGACGGCCTGATCATTGCTTGCGGGCTCAAAAAGCACAGGGAGAAGTGGGGCGACCCCTGTGCCACCGACTAAGAGCGCAGCGATGAGCAAGCCTTTTTTCCAGCGCGCTGCAATAAAGTGGCTGGTGATGCTCCAGGCTAGGCTGATGGTCAGTGCGATCGTCAGGCAAAACCCAAAGTTCATGGCCCGCCCTGCATCCAAGGCTAATACACGCCCCATTAAGGCGGTGGCGTAGTGTAAAAAGCCGTAGTAAATATCGAAGCGGTAAGCGGGTAACCAGACATCCACCGGGGGTAGCTGCGTGCCACTGATATAGTTGGATACAAAAGCCAGATCAGTAAGGTGCTCTGATTGGCCATCAATATCGGGGAAGACAAAGCGCCAGGCAAACACATAGGCAAAGGGCAGCCAGAACGGCAGCTCATCCCGCCAGCCACCCGTTTTCCAGTGCTTAAACAAGAGCGGAACACTGAGTAAAGTGCTGATTGGCCAGATCCAGCTTAAGCGCCCAAGACCAATGAAATGCTCAATAAAAAAGAAGCCCGTCAGCAGAGTAAGCGTTCCGGCTGCTCTTGCAAGCTGTGCATCTGCAAAGTAATTACTAAAGAGGCGGCCAAGAGCGGCTAAGTTCACCAGTAAAATAGCGGCTGTCAGCATCAGGTAAATCAAATGCATCGCTTGCTTCCTTATCAGTCATTTCTGACAGATTGTACATAAGTGCAAGCTTAAAATGATTTAATGCTTAGGCAAGGTCTGTTTTTGCTGACAAATCTATTCACTGTATTGCCTGGCTGTAGTTAAGCTAAGTGAGTACTGGGTCGCTATAAAGATGAAAAGGGGAAAAAGGCGGCTTGCCAACAGGGCTTGATTCCCGTCCAATTCACATTAAACAGATGATTAGGGGCACTATCTCTGCCAGAGACAGGTCAACCGGAAACATCAAATTAAAAATGCTTAGAGGATCTGCAGTGCAACAGCCTGAGAGGGATGCGGTGCTTTAAGCACTCTGTAATGAATTGAACAAAGAGTACTGAATGGAAAAAATACTGAAATCGATGCAGGCCGCTACGGTGGATCAGGCTTTCGGGCTGCTTTGTCAGCTGATAGCTGCATTGCGCCCCGCTAAAGCTGAAAACACCACTCAGGCTGTTAATAATATTCAGGCCTTGTGTTATTTGCTGGAACAGCATATTGAATTGCGCACGGCTTTACGCCGCCATTTGCTGCATTTGCTTTCAACAACAAAGCAGGTTCATCTTTATACCGATACTGGCATTCTTTCAAATGAAAGCCTTTATGATGCACTGGTGCGGCGAATTGGCCATAGCCTGCTGCCGCCGACGGTTAATTTATCCTCATTAAAAGATTTATTTGGCGCTGCATTTAATCGCCATGATGATTACGTATGGTTTGGCAATGTGCCGCACGAGGTGTGGCAGGATTTAGGCAATGCACTGCATTTTCATGATGAAACAGACAGAGACAGTATTAATCTGACTTTAGTGCAAATGCTGGAAGCGATTCAGGTTTTATCCTGCCGTGTTTCAGCAATAGGGCTTGAGCCGGAAATTGTAAAAAACCATCCGGATATCGAACGTTTTGAATCGCCTTTTGTGCGGCAAAATGTAGAAACACTGGCCTGGATTGAGCGTTACCGGCAAGATTTAATTCATGATGGCAAGCCTAGCGAGGATGATTTGCAAATCCGAGTATTGCTGGCGCAATGCGAAGAAGTGATTGCCAAAGTACGCAAAAATGCGGCTAAGCAAGGCGTGTCGGTGAGCTTAACGTATTTGCTTATCCGCTTACGCCAGCATATTGATCGTTTGAAAACTTTACTGACTCTGGCTAATCCTGATCCATCGCCAGAAAAATCAAAAACGCTGCTTAATACCCTGCATGCTTTTGTAACGGCAGAAAATCGAAAATATAGTTTAAAGGACCTTTTCGCAGAAAATACCGAATTACTGGCTTTGCAGGTCACAGAGCATGCCAGCCATACCGGCGAGCACTATATCGCTGAAACGCGCCGTGACTGGGTGGGAATGTTTAAATCGGCGGCCGGGGCAGGGATTATTGTTGGCTTTATGGCCATGCTGAAAATTCTGATTACCAAAGCACATCTGCCTTTATTGCTGGAAGCAATTGCATTTAGTTTGAACTATGCGTTTGGTTTTATGTTTATTCATATCATGCACTTTACTGTGGCAACCAAGCAGCCCGCGATGACGGCCGCTAAAATTGCCGCATCAATTCATTCTTCTGCAAAGCAAAAAGACAGCCTAGGTGAATTGGTTGAGCTGATTGTTAAAGTTTTCAGAACACAATTTGTAGCTATTGCGGGTAATGTTTTACTGGCCATGCCTGTGGCATTGCTGATTGGTATGGCCTGGCAATGGCAATTGGGCGAGGCTTTTGTAAATACTGACAAAGCTAATCATTTGTTGCAGGATTTAAGCCCAATTGCCAGCCTGGCTATTTTTCATGCCGCTATAGCTGGTGTGTGTTTGTTTATGTCGGGGTTAATTTCTGGTTATTACGATAATAAAGCGATTTATAACGATATACCTGAGCGAATTGCTGCGCTGCCCTGGTTAAGTCGTTGGTTTGGAGCGGCCAGAACACAAAGAATAGCCAATTATATTGAGCATAATTTAGGCGCTTTGGCTGGTAATTTTTATTTTGGGATTATGCTGGGATCGATAGGTACAATTGGTGCATTACTGGGCTTACCCATTGATATTCGGCATATTACATTTTCATCGGCTAATTTTTCTTTTGCCTTAGTTGCGCAAAATTTTCAGATGGATTGGCATGTCGTGGTGATCTCGCTGCTTGGCGTAGCGCTGATTGGGATGACCAATCTGGTGATGAGCTTTACTTTAGCGCTTTGGGTTGCACTGCGTTCACGTAAGTTGTCTTTTGGTCAGACCCGGCCATTATTAGGCCAGCTTATGCGCCGCTTTTTGAAACAGCCGGCAGATTTTTTTATCCCTACAAAAGACGTAGTATCAGGCGAAACAAATGGGCATTGATTTAATTCTTGATGATTTGGCAGAGCATGGCTTTACGATTGTTCCTCATTTTTTAGACAGCACTGAAGTGCAAATTCTGGCTTCGGCAATGCAGGAGCGGCGGCATTTATTTTATCAGGCAGGGATAGGCAGAAAAGAAGGCCATATCGTGCAGGAGCAAATCAGGGGCGATAATATTTGCTGGATTGATGCGAATGATCCGATTGCTGCCAGGGCATTAAGCCAGCTGGATGAATTAAAGCAAAGCCTGAATGCCGCATTGTATTTGGGATTAGATGAGCTGGAATGCCATTTTGCTGCTTATCCCGTTGGCAGTTTTTATGCACGCCATCTGGATCAGCACCGGGGTGAAGACAGCCGGGTTGTAACGGTTGTTGTATATCTTAATCCGGAATGGACAGAACAGGATGGCGGAGAATTGCGTTTATATTTAGACGAGCACCGCCATTTGGATATCCTGCCTCAGGGTGGCAAGCTGGTGATTTTTTTATCCAATCGTTTTGAGCATGAAGTATTAATTAGCCAGCGGGAGCGTTTATCTTTAACCGGATGGTTTCGCCGCAGATCTATGTGATTCAGCGCATAGCGGGGGCAGGGTGTAAACTTTACAATTGCCGTGGATAAACTTATATCAGTGCTGCCCTTAAGGATGCTGTATCAATGCTAAATAAGACTTTTCATTCCTTTATTATTTGGGAGTGATATATGAATTTATGCCGATGTCTTTGTGTTTTGATTTTGCTATTTAGTAGCCCGTCTTCATGGGCTATTTCGGTTTTATTTGTTAATCCAGGCAAAGAAAGTGAAACATTCTGGGTCAGTGTGAGCCAAGCGATGGCCGCTGCGGCTAAAAACCTGGGTATGGAGCTGAGGGTTGTTTATGCTGAGCGTGATCATTTGCGCATGCCTTCTTTGCTGCAGCAAACGCTGGATCAGGGCCCGAAGCCGGATTATTTAATTGTGGTTAATGAAAGGCAAATGGCGCCGCCTTTACTGGCCATTGCCGAGCGGGCACGCATCCCTGTTTTGCTGGCTCTGAATGATTTAACGACAGATCAGGTTAAACAATTTGGTACTCCCCGTACACATTTTAAATATTGGATAGGAAGCTTATTCCCAGATAATCAGCAGGCTGGTTATTTAACAGGTAAAGCATTATTAACCCGGCTGGTGCAGACTAAAAAACCAGCGGCAAACGGGCAATATCAATTACTGGCAATTGCAGGGGATAAATCGACTCCTGCATCGCAGGATCGTGTGCTTGGCTTACAAAGGGCGCTGAAAGAGTTTCCCAATGTTGAATTAAAGCAAATTGTTTATGGCAATTGGGGGCGCGGGCTTGCTGCAGAGCAAATGAATGTGCTGCGTGACCGCTATCCTGAGGTTGCGGCCGTCTGGTGTGCTAATGATCTGATGGCTTTTGGTGTGATTGCCAGTTTAGAGCAAAGAAAAAGCCGCAATAAAGAAGTATTAGTTTCTGCAATTAATTACTCCAATGATGCCATTTCAATGATCAAGAATGGCCGTTTAACCGCTTTATCGGCGGGGCATTTTATGGTGGGGGCGTGGAGTATGGTGCTGCTGTATGATTATGCCCATGGTCAGGATTTTAGTGGTCAGCAGGGCGCACAAATGCAATTGCCTTTATTGGGTTTAGTGAGCGCATCGAAAGCTAATTTATTTATGGATCGGTTTAGCGAGGAAGGCGTGCAAAAGATTAATTTTGCCCGTTACAGCAAAGTGCTGAATCCCAAAGTAAAGCAGTATGATTTTTCTTTAGAGTCCTTATTACAATGAGCGCACGTAAGCATTTTCAGCCAATCGCACAGCGGCTGACTAAAATTTTATATCGCATTGGCTTTTTGCTGATGCTGGTGATTGTAATGGTCTATGCGGTGCTTAGTTATTTTGATGTGGCTGAGAATTTGCATGCTCAGCTGGTCAGCCTGGCCCAGGAGCACCGGCCCCGTCTGAGCGCCGCTCTGTGGGATATTGATCCCATTGGTATTACCGAAGAAATTGATACCCTTTCGGCTGTAAGCAGTGTGGCTGGTCTTGCTCTGACTACCCCCAGTGGCGCCCGTTATTTAAGGGGGGATAGCAGTGAGGCCCCCAAGGAATTAAGCTATACAGTTGAATTAATGCATAAAAGCAGCGTTATTCCTGTAGGCAGCCTGACTTTAATCAGCGATCGCTATGAAATCTGGAAGCAGGTTGCATATCGTGTTTTTCCTTTTGCGCTGGCGCAATTACTTTTTGTAACCGGTCTGCTCTTTGCTTTACAACTTTTTTTGCGAAAAGTGGTATTACGGCGGCTGGATGCCTTGACCATTCATACTCATCTTTTGCGGCCCGATCATTTAGATACAGCTCCCCCTCCGCCTTTATTTGAAAGCCCGGTTCGTGATGAATTAGATAATCTGTTGCAAGGTTTTGCTAATTTACAAAATAATTTATTACATCAGCAGCAGCAGCGTGGCCAGCTGATTCATGCTCTGGCAGAGAGCCGTGATCAGTTAGAAGTTGAAGTGGCACAGCGCACTGATGAATCATTTTATTTATCTGGTTTTTTACAGTTGTTATCTAAAGACGCTGCTCGTTATTTGAGTATGCCTTTAGATGGTGCCAAAATTGGATTAGAGCAGACATTAAAAGAAACAGGGCAATTAATGGGGCTTGATGCCTTGATTGCCATTCATTTTGCCGATGACAGCCAAAAAGGCGATATCTATTTTTGGGATAAAGATGATAAAAATATCCGCACTGATTTTAATTTGGGCAAGCGTAGTTTATTTCAATTAAGTAAGCAGAATCTTAATTCGCAGTCTGCATTTATAACGGGTATTGGTGGTGATTTACCTGATGAGGGCGATGAGGCTGCGTTATGCCGCGATTTGCATTTAACGCAATTAGCGGTGCTACAGCTTGATTTTAACGGCGAGCGCTTAGGGCTTTTATTTGCGGGGGTATCTGATCAGGACCGTGCGTATTCCGAGCTGGAAATGCGTTTACTGCCTCTCGTGGCGGGTCTGTGCTCCAATGTATTAGCGCATCGCCGTCAGCAATTATCTTTGAAAGAAGCAAAGAATGCTTTGCTGGCCGCAAATTCCCAATTAGAACGTTTAACCCGCCATGATGCTTTAACCGGAATTGCAAACCGGCGCGTTTTTGATGAGCGGCTTGAGCAAGAAATGGCGAATGCCATCCGGGAGCAGCAGCCGCTATTATTAATCGTCCTGGATGTAGATTCATTTAAGCAATATAACGACAGCTTTGGCCGGCATGAGGGCGATATTGCTTTGCAGAAAGTGGCTGCAGTTTTAGCTAAATTTGCTGAGCGTACGGGTGATTGTGCCGCGCGGATTGATGGCAATGAGTTTGTGCTTTTATTGCCTAATACCGATTTGCATGTGGGGAAATTGCTGGCTGAACGTATTCGCCTTGCGATGATTAAGCTTGGGCTGGTGCAGGAAGACGGCTCAGCCCTGACGATTAGCCAGGGCCTTGCCGTTTATTCGGGAGCAGAAGAAATCAGCGCAGCTAACTTCTTACGCTTGGCGGATAAGGCACTTTATCGTGCCAAACGCAGCGGCAATCAGGTGCAGGTGCTTGAGCCGGTCAGCGACCAAGGCGCTGGCAAACGGTAGAAACGGCACCGGCTGCATTAAGGGTATAAAAATGCAGCCCCGGTGCACCACCGGCCAATACCCGGTCAGACAGCTCGGTGACAAAATCTAAACCAAAGGCGCGGATCGAGGCCGTGTCGTCGCCAAAGGCTTGCAGTCGCAGCCTCAGCCAGCGTGGAATTTCTGCTCCGCACATATCAGAGAAGCGCGCCAACTGGCTGAAGTTTTGGATAGGCATAATGCCCGGCACGATAGGAATCGTTACGCCGCGCGCATTCACTTCATCCACAAAACGGAAATAAGCATCGGCATTAAAAAAGTATTGGGTAATGGCCGAATCAGCACCAGCGCGCACTTTATTTACGAAATTGCGAATATCGGCTTCGGCGCTTTGGGCTTGCGGGTGAAACTCGGGATAGGCAGCCACTTCAATATGAAACCAATCGCCAAATTCATCGCGTAAAAAGCTCACCAATTCATTGGCGTAACGAAACTCGCCAAAATCCCCCATCCCCGAAGGAATATCGCCACGCAAAGCCACAATATGGCGAATGCCGTGGTCTTTATAGTTTTGCACAATCTTGCGGATGCTTTCTTTGGACGAACCTACACAGGATAGGTGTGGCGCAGCAGAATGGCCTTCGGATTGAATATCCAGCACGGCGTTCAGTGTGCCTTCCTGCGTTGTGCCGCCAGCACCAAAGGTGACTGAGAAAAACTCGGGCTTAAATTGCGCCAATTGCCGGCGAGTGGTGCGTAGTTTTTCTGCGCCTTCTGGCGTTCTCGGAGGGAAAAATTCAAAGCTGATCGGGGAGGGCGTCATTGTTTTTTATCCTGGGCGCTAATCGTTTCATCTTAACATTGGCGGTGTATGCATTGCATGCAGGCTATTCATTAAAAGCATGAAAGAAATTAATGTTTTTTTCCGAAAAATAGCCGCTTCATATAGATGACGGTTAACGAGGTTTCAAGAACTATTTTTTTGAATTCAAAGGCTTAGCTGCTTGTTTGCTTGTTGTATGCTGACGCCGTGCTTATAACTGCTTCATAGAAAGTAGTGGGCACTTTCAATATACTTAATAAGGATGGAGTTATGACTAAAAAGACTAGCACTACCCGTGTTGCCATGCTAATTGCCTCGCTGATGCTGAGTATTTCAGCCTTCGCTCAGGATAACTGGCAAGAAGGGAATACCTATAGCAGCGGCACTCAGGTGGCGTATGCGGGCAAAACCTATCAGGCCCTGGTAACGCACACTGCCTACGTGGGGGCCAACTGGAATCCAGCGGCAACACCTGCCTTGTGGAAAGAAATTGCAGGCACGCCAACACCAACGCCAACGCCAACGCCAACGCCAACACCAACGCCAACGCCAACGCCAACGCCAACGCCAACGCCAACGCCAACGCCAACGCCAACGCCAACGCCAACGCCAACACCAACACCAACACCAACACCAACACCAACACCAACACCAACACCAACACCAGGCACGCTGCCCAAGCATGCATTAGTGGGCTACTGGCATAACTTTACCAATCCAGCTGGCGATACTTTTCCGCTGGCTCAGGTCAGTGATGACTGGAATGTGGTGGTGGTCGCTTTCGCAGATAATGCCGGCAGCGGCAATGTGGCGTTTAATCTGGATAAAAATGCCGGAGGCGAGGCGAAATTTATTGCCGATGTGGCGGCGCTGAAGGCTAAGGGCAAGAAAGTGGTGCTGTCTTTAGGCGGGCAGGATGGCTCGATCACATTAAACAGCGCTTCCGATGTCAGCCACTTTGTGGATAGCCTCTACGCCATCATCACTAAATATGGCTTTGATGGGATTGATCTGGATTTGGAGAGCGGCAGTGGTGTTTCGATTGGCGCGCCGATTATTAATAACCTAATTACTGGCGTGAAACAGCTCAAAGCGAAGGTGGGGCCAGGTTTTTACCTGTCAATGGCTCCTGAGCATCCTTATGTGCAGGGTGGGTATATCTCTTATGGCAGCATTTGGGGCGCTTACCTGCCGATTATTGATGGCTTGCGGGATGAGCTGACGGTGCTGCATGTGCAGTATTACAATAATGGCGGCTTTACCTCGCCCTATTCAACCGCCACTTTGAACGAAGGCACGGTGGATGCGTTGGTGGCAGGCAGCATGATGCTGATCGAAGGCTTCTCTGTTAGCTATGGCACGGGCTGGACTTTCAAAGGCTTGCGCCCGGATCAGGTGGCTTTTGGTGTGCCGTCGGGGCCGTATTCAGCAGGGCGTGGTTTTGTTACCGCAAAAGTGGTGGCCGATTCGCTGACTTGCCTGACTAAGCTACAAAACTGCGGCAGTATCAAGCCCGCCAAAGCGTATCCCGATTACCGTGGGGTAATGACATGGTCGGTTAACTGGGATAAGCACGACGGGTATAACTTCTCTAAACCTGCTGCAGCTGCATTAAAAACACTGCCTTAAGCGTTTGCAGGCATATGTTTCAGCTAAGTGAGTGATGGGTGGGGCCGGGTTAGGCGCTAAAACCGCTAACCCGGCCCTGTTCACAAGGCTGGCAAGGCATGTTTGTCAGGCGCAATAATCCGCTGTTTTTCTTTCACTCACAAAATGATTGCCATCGCCTTGCAGCTTCACAATGCGCTGATCACGTTTGACTTCCCAATCATCCACCGGATAGGTTTTGGCCCATGCGCACATCAGCTGCTGGTCTTGCCTAGATAGTTTGAGCTGGTAGCGCTCGTACATATAAAAATGAATGCGGGCAATTCGGCCCCGCACTTCTTCCCGTGGCTGGGCTTTTTTGTTTTTGAAATCAACTATCGTCTTGCACTGGCCATACATAGGCTCGGGATTGCGGGTCCATGCGCTATAGGCAAAGTTGCTGCGATCGCCATTGACTTCGCCCACAGACGGCACCAAGTTCACCAAGTTGCCTTCGGCACTTTTAAATTGCGGATCGTTATCGCTGCAGTTTTTGCGCCCGCCGTTTTGCCAGCATTGACGCTGATGGCCTAATACCCAGGCCGGAACCACGTGCTCCCACTCTAAACGCGAGGCGCGTGTTTCGCTTTTTCTGGGGGTATAACCGCAGCTGGCCAAATCCATTTCTTTGCCCTTATAGGCGCAGCCGCAGTAGAAATCGCTTTCCATGCCGCGAAATACATCGGGCAATACTTGCTTGGCACGGTTGAAATCCCGCTGGCCCGTGGCGGTGCGGCCAGTGACTAATTCAACCGGTTCGTTCGGGGATGGATTGGATTCGGTTTCATTTTTTTGATTAAGCGCTTTATCAATTGCTATTTCACCCAGTTTGGCCAGTGTTTTGGCCTCCTGGCTATGGGCTATTTTCTCAATTTGAGCCATGCTGCTATCGTCACAAGCGCTTAAACTAGAAATCAGAATAATTATGGCAATTGCATAAATGCTGTGTTTTTTATTCAACGACATTGCTTGGGCTTATTCCTATGCGGATGATTGGGCGATTGGCGAATTAACACAGAGGCGTACAGCCTCTGGTAAATGCGGTGCATTTTATGAGATGAAATCGATGGTGTAATGTTTTTACAGGAAGTAAAAGCAGCTTAATAGGTGATTATTTCTTAATTAATTGAATTAATTACTTATTTTTATGCCCGTACGCGGATAAAGCGTTCTTTAAACAAGAAGCCCTGCACCATATCAACATCCAGCTGGCGTGCTATTTCCAGCTGTTCAATGGTTTCTACTCCTTCTAATACGGTGCGTTTGCCGGTGTCTTTGGCGTAGCGAATCAGGTTTTCTAAGGCGGTGCGATGATTAGGCTGATCTAGCTCATTAAACCAGCTTCGGTCAAACTTTAAGCAATCTACGGTAATTAATATTGGGAGCGAAAGCATGGAATGCGGCGAGCCAATATCGTCCAATGCCAGTTGAATATTCTTTTCATGAAATGCTTTTGCCATATTCGCGCTTTGGCGTGCATCAGAGATATTACTGTTTTCTATGATCTCGAGCACGATATGGGTGCGGCAATGGATCAGCTCCAGCAGGGGATTGATTTCACCGGCTATTTCGGTCACAGCATAGGCATCGGGATCAAGATTTAAAAACAATTCACCGCTGGGGGCGTTTTCCAGCTGCAATTGCTTCATCTGATATTCCACCTGAAACAAGGTTAGCGGACTTTCATGCAGCGCATTAAAAAAATGATCAGTACGAAGCAGCTGTTCATCTGCCCGATAAAACCGGGCAAGCGCTTCGTGGGCAATTGTTTCTAAATTTTGTGTATGAATTAATGGTTGATATTCAACGCCAAACCGTTGCTGTTGAATTACATCAAGCAAGAGGATTGGAGATAATTTAGGCATTGATGGTTAAAAATGAGAATAATTTTCATATCTTATAATGACTATGGAGCAGGCGAATAAGAAAATATTGTCTTTGTTTGTAATCAACACGCAGCAACATGCCCGCCTCAGGCAAATAGGGGAGTCAGTAAGGGGGCAATCAGCACCATCACCACGCCAGAAACCATCATGGTGATACAGGCGACCACGCCTTCTTCATTGCCAATCTCCCGCGCCTTGGCTGTGCCCACCGCATGGGCGGCTGCGCCAAATAAAGCACCGCGTGCCAGTCTGGAGCGCAGCGGTAACAGCACCAGCATTAGCTCGCCAAACAGCATGCCCATCAGGCCGGTAATCACCACAAATAAGGCTGTCAGCTCGTGTGATCCGCCCCAAGTATCAGATACGGCCAGGGCAAAAGGCGTGGAGATGGATCTGGGCAACAGGCTGCGGGTCAGCTCTGGCGATAAATGAAATAGTTTTGCCAGCAGAACGCAGCTCAGCAACGCGGTAAAGCAGCCAGCAATGACGCCTGCAGATAAAGCCAGCCAGTGTTTGACCATCAGGGCGCGGTATTCATAGAGGGGCACCGCAAAAGCCACCGTGGCAGGGCCAAGCAGCCATAAAAGCCAGCGGGTATCGGAATAATAAGTTTCGTAAGGGGTATGCGTCAGCAGCATAAACGCTACCAGCAGTACCGGTGTTAACACCAGTGGTGCCAGCCACCAGCGTTGATGGCGCGCATATAAAAACTTAGCCAGTGCGTATGCACCAATGGTCAGTACCAGACAAGCAAGTGCAGAGACAGACAGAGTCATGATGCCGATCGCTTTTTGGCTTTTGCCAAACGCAGCTGATGTTCAATTTTAAAAAAACGGTCTACCACTAAGGCGGTCACGCACATCACCAGTGCCGTACCTAAGAAAATCACCACCAATAACTGCCAGCCTTCACTGATAAAGAGTGCTTTGTATTTCACCATGGCAACCACTGCAGGCACAAAAAACAGCAGCATTTCGGCCAATAGCCACTGAGCGCCATCTTTAACCCAGTTAAGCGGCACGCCTGAAAGCAGGAGTGCAAAGACAATACCCAGCCCTAATACGCCGCCAGGTACAGGTAAGCCGGTACGTCGCACAAACCAGTCGGATACCAGCCAAATGGCAATCAGGAGGCCAATTTGGGCGAGCACACGGAAAAAGGAAAACAGCTTGTCAGACACCACTTCAACTCCTTGTCATAAGCCTTGATATTACGCCCTCTGGATAAATAGCTGAAATGACTTATTATCATGATATCTATTCCAATTTGGCATGTGTCGTGGATATCAAAGCACTGCGCTACTTTATCGAAGTCGTGAATTTACAAAGTTTTACAGCCGCAGCAGAAGCACTGAATGTCACTCAGCCAACCATCAGCAAAATGGTTAAAAATCTGGAAGAAGAGCTGGGAACGCCGCTGCTGCTTCGTGAATACCGCCGTTTTCATCTTACTGACGCAGGGCGTGTGGTGCTGAATCGGGGCCTGGACGTATTAGCTGCAGAGGCTCGTTTGCAAGCCGAGCTGGCCGATTTAAATACCATGGCCGTGGGTGAGCTGACGCTGGGGGTGCCGCCTTTGGCCGGTATGTTATTTATACCGTTGATTGCTAATTTCAAACGGCTTCATCCGCAGATCGAGCTGAGCCTGCGTGAAGAAGGCGGCAAAGCCATTGAAGCTGCGCTGGATTCTGGGGAGCTGGAGATTGGCGGATTGCTGCTGCCCGTCGATGAAAATCGTTTTGAAACACTGCCGCTGTCGGATGACCGCTTAGTTTTAGTCGCCGCTGCCACATCCAAATGGCAGGGAAGGTCTGAGGTGTGCCTGACCGAGCTGAGTATGGAGCATTTTGTGCTTTATAGTGCTTCCTATTCGCTGAACGACAGAGTGCTGGCTGCCTGCCAGACTCAGGGTTTTAACCCGCAAATTGCGGGGCGAAGCGGGCAATGGGAGTTTATGGTGGCTCTGGTTGAAAGCGGTCTGGGTGTGGCATTACTGCCCGAATCCGTTGCCCGCCGTATTCCGGCTGGCCGTTGTGTGATTGCCGCTTTAAACGAGCCTGAAATTCCGTGGCGAATCGCGCTGGGCTGGCGTAAGGATGTGTATTTATCGCATGCAGCAAGGGCGTGGATTGAGGCTTTGCGCTGAAGGGGATGGCTTAAAAAGTGCGGTTTTTTTGCGAGGAGTCGGAGCACAGACGAAAAAAAAGGATTTCAGGCTGATGCCATGAAATCCTTTATTTATCAGTACTTAACGAGTGGTGCCCGGGGTCGGACTCGAACCGACACACCTTGCGGCGGGGGATTTTGAGTCCCCTGCGTCTACCGATTTCGCCACCCGGGCTCGTTCAGTGCAGGAGTCGAATTATGTAGAAGCCCGTCTTGCTTGGCAAGTATTATCTGCCGTTAATTGCGGATATTTTCTGGAATATTACATAAATTATTGTTATTTAAGGCAGATTTATTATTAGAGGGTTTGCAGATTCATACATCAGGCTGAACATAAATCGTATAGCTTGATGGATTTGTCAGCAAACCTCTTGTGCTTTATCCGGCAGAAAAAGGTTTATGCTTCTTTTTTAAGCGTTAAAGCACGTTCATACAGGGCGTTTTTAGGTGCGCCGGTAATGGAAACGGCCAGCGCCACGGCTTGTTTGAGCGGCAATTCAGCAATTAAGGGCAATAAAACGCTGTCGTAATCGGCGCCATCGGCTTTTTCTGCACGGGGCGCAGCATTCACCACCACAACCGATTCGCCACGCTCCTGATTACTGTCGCTGGCAACCCATGCGGCCAGCTCGCCAAGTGGCAGGCGGCGGATGGTTTCAAAGGTTTTGGTGATTTCACGGCAGAGTACGGCCTCACGATCCGGGCCAAATACACTGGCCATATCGTTTAAACAATCCACAATACGGTGTGGTGCTTCATAAAACACGCTGATGAAATTTTGCTCTTTCAGCTCAGTCAAAGCATCACAGCGTTGCTTGGTTTTGGGCGGTAAAAAGCCATAAAACAAAGCGTGCGGGCAGTTAAAGCCACTGGCCGATAATGCGGTTGTCAGTGCAGACGCGCCAGGAACCGGGATAATCCTGCAGCCCGCTGCGTGTGCTGCTGCTGCAAGCAGGGCTCCTGGATCAGAAACGGCAGGTGTTCCGGCATCGGATACTTGCGCGATTGTTTCCCCGGCCAGCATGCGGGCTACCAGCTTTTCAGCCATGCTGTGTTCGTTGTGCTCTCGCAAAGACACCATGGGTGTTGAAATATTAAAATGTTTAAGCAGCTGCCCGGTAACCCGGGTATCTTCGGCCGCAATCACATCGGCTCCTTTTAGTGCGGCAATGGCGCGGGGCGTCATGTCGTTAAGGTTACCGATTGGGGTGGCTACCACATATAATGCGGACTTAATAATAGGATTGGATTCTGTATGCACGCCAAGGCTCTCCTTTTTGCTTCGGAATGGCGCAGTGCGCTAGGGTCCGTACTATACGGTGCTGTACTGCTTACTGCCATAGCCGGTTGTGCTGCTGCGCCTGTTATTGCCCCTGCGGCCGTTAAACCCGCGTTTACCATTGCCTCGCAGGCGGCGGCCTCTGCGGCCAGCCCGGCACAGATCTTACCCCTTGCGCCTGCTGAGGCTAAGCCGGTTCGGCGCGATGGTTTTATTGCGGTATTGCTGCCAGGTAAAAGTAAGGCGATGCGCCCTGCGGTAGATGCGATTAAAGCCGGCGTATTGGCCGCTGAAAAAACCAATGGCAGTGTTGATGTGCCTGCAGTCAGAATTTTTGACACTGATGATGTGCCCTCTGAGGTTTTTGAGCAGTTTCAGCAGCTGCATCAGCAGGGCGCAATAGCGGTTATCGGGCCGCTTACCAAGCCTTCAATTAATTATCTGGCCGATGTGGGTGATTTTGATATCCCTGTCATTGGCTTGAATTCTTTTGATGAAAAAACATTGCGCCGTGCTCAGCTCTATAGTTTTTCCTTATCAATAGAGCAGGAGGCCCAGCAAATTGCCAGACAAATGTTTGATGATGGGCTGCGTATGCCTTTAGTTTTGCAAGGGGACAGCCCTCTAGCTGGCAGGATGGTGCAGGGCTTTGTGGATAGCTGGAAAGAGGCAAATGGCACGCAACCCGCGATCTTCACCTTAAAAGATGCACGCAGCCAGGCGCAGGCTTTGAGGGCTCAGCTGAAAGACGGCGGGCATGATTCGGTCTTTTTTGCCGCTGGCTCCAGGCAAACACGGATTTCCCGTCCATTTGTTGGTAACGAGCGGCCGGTTTATGCCACCAGCCAGATTAATCCGGGTGCTTTAAGCAGGACTGCTCGTGTGGATATGAATGGAATCCGTTATTTAGAAACACCGTGGATTTTGCAGCCGGGCAACAGTGAATACGCTTTACTGAATCGGAATCGTTCAAAGTCGAATGATGTTGAGCGTTTATTTGCACTGGGGGTTGATGCATGGAAGCTGGCTGTTTTATTAAGTAAACAGGCAGAAGTTGATTTTGATGGTTTGAGCGGGCACATCACCTTGGGAAGCGGCGGATTAATTGAGCGGGAGCTCACGCTTAATACTTTTAGCAGCGCAGAAGAGAGCGCTCCGGCAACCCCAATACCATGAACAAGCTGGGCCTTGCCGCAGAAAATGCAGCCGTGATTTTCTTGCAGCAACAGGGTTTAAAAATTATCGGGCGCAACTGGCAATGCCAGCGTGGTGAAATTGACATACTCGCTAAGGATGGTAATACCTTAGTATTTGTGGAAGTGCGGCAGCGGCGAAATGCGCGGTTTGGCGGGGCGGCGGCCAGCATAAGCCCTGCGAAACGCGCTAAACTGCGTGCGACCGCACAATATTACCTAATAAATGTTTCTCCTTTACCGCCTTGCCGCTTCGATGCAATTTGCTTTGAAGGGGAAACAATCAACTGGCTCAAAAACTGTATAGACGCCACTGAGGGATAAAAATGGATTTAGCACAACGTATTCGACAGCATTTTCTGGATAGCATTGACGCCAAGCAAATGGCCATGGAGCTGCTATCCCCAGGGATTCGTATTGGTGCCGAGAAAATGGTGCAAACCTTTATCTCGGACGGCAAGATTTTAACCTGCGGCAATGGTGGCTCGGCTGCTGATGCGCAGCACTTTGCCGCAGAAATGGTGGGCCGCTTCGAGCGTGAACGCCCAGGCTTGGCCGCAGTAGCTTTGTCGACCGATACTTCGGCGATTACCGCCATTGCCAATGACTACGATTACGATCTGGTTTTCTCTAAGCAAGTGCACGCCCTGGGCCGCCCTGGCGATTTGCTGATTGCGATCTCTACATCGGGTAATTCTGCGAATGTGATTTCAGCAATTCATGCAGCACACGACAGGCAAATGAATGTGATTGCCTTTACCGGGCGGGATGGCGGCCAGATTGGTGAAATCCTGTCGGGTGATGACGTGCATTTGTGTGTGCCGGTGCAGCGCACGGCACGCATCCAGGAAGTACATATCACCATGATTCATGCTCTTTGCGACGCAGTTGATTTTATGCTGCTGGGCGGCGAATGATGCGGCTAAAAAGCGCACTACTCGCCCTGGGGCTGGCAGCGTCTTTATCCGCCTGCGTACCCATTCTTCTGGTTGGCGGCGTAGCAGTAGGCGCTATGGTGGGATCGGATCCGCGTAAGTCAGAAGTCATCAAAACAGACTTTGATTTAGGCGCAAAAATTAGCAGCGATATCATCGATACATGGAAAGAAAAAGCCCATATTAATGTCACTGCATTTAATGGAATGGTATTACTCACAGGCGAAGTGCCGGATGAGGCGGCTAAGGCAAAGGTGTATGAAATTGCTCAGCGCCAGTCCAGGGCCCGTAAAATTTACAACGAAACCGTTGTGTCTGTGCCTTCCACTGCCGCTAATCGTCTGTACGATACGCAGCTGACCGCCAGAGTGAAAACCGCCTTGCTGGCGGATGCCAACGATGCCGATGTCGTGCATTTGCAAGTCATTACCGAGCGCAGCGTGGTTTATCTGATGGGCGTAAGCAGGCCTGATATCGCCGAATCTGCTGCCCGTGCTGCCAGCCGTGTTTCGGGTGTGCGTCAGGTTGTGAAGCTGGTTGAGCCTTTAGCTGTAAATTAAAGCTTTGGGATGCTTATTAAAAGCGAGCGGATAGGCTCGCTTGCACTGCATAAAAATCATGACCGATGGTCTGCAAGATGGGCAAAGTTTTGCGCGTGCAGTGCTTTTGCTTACAAGGAAAAGGCCGTGTGTGGGCCTGACCATGCTAAAATTGCTAACTGTAAAGTGTGCTTTTAGCGCATTGCCAGCCGTCTTGCTTTCTTACTGTCACCATGCTGTTTAGAGAGCCAGATTGCTTTCACGCCTTCCCAATTACTTTTGCTGGAGTACAGGATGACATCCTCGATTTTTACCGCAGTAGAAATGGCACCTCGTGACCCGATTCTGGGTCTTAATGAAGCCTTCAATGCCGATACACGTGCTGGTAAGGTTAATCTGGGTGTGGGTGTGTATTACGATGATAATGGCAAGATTCCATTGCTGGCTGCGGTAAAAGCGGCAGAAAAAACCCGTATGGAAGCCCAGCCACCACGTGGCTACCAAGCCATCGAAGGCTTGGGTGCATACAATCAGGCCGTACAAAATCTGGTGTTTGGTGCGGGCAGCGAGCTGGTTTCATCCGGCCGCGTAGTCACTGCAGAAGCTTTAGGCGGCACGGGCGCTTTGAAAATCGGCGCTGATTTCTTAAAGCGTCTGAATGCAGATGCCAGCGTTTATATCAGCGATCCAAGCTGGGAAAACCACCGCGCATTGTTTGAATCAGCGGGTTTCAAGGTAGAAAACTACCCTTACTATGATGTAGCCACTCGCGGTGTGAATTTCACTGCCATGAAGGCGGCGCTGCTAGGCCTGCCTGCTGGCTCCATCATCGTATTGCACGCCTGCTGTCATAACCCGACTGGCGCAGATATGAGCGATGCACAGTGGGCCGAAGTGGTTGAAGCCTGCCGTGAGCGTAATCTGGTGCCTTTCCTTGATATGGCTTATCAGGGCTTTGCCGACGGCATCGATGCGGATGCGGTTGCTGTGCGTTTATTTTCTGCTTCTGGCTTGCAATTCTTTGTTTCCAGCTCTTTCTCTAAGAGCTTCTCGATGTATGGCGAGCGCGTAGGTGCTTTGTCCATCGTGACAGAAAGTAAAGAGGAAGCGGGCCGGGTATTAAGCCAGCTGAAACGCGTGATTCGTACCAATTATTCCAACCCGCCAATTCACGGTGGTGCTGTGGTCGCTGCAGTACTGGCAAACCCGGAATTGCGTCAGCAGTGGGAAGACGAACTGGCCGGTATGCGCGATCGCATTCGTGCCATGCGTACCAGCCTGGTTGCTAAGCTGGCAGAGCGCGGCGTAGCACAAGACTTTAGTTTTGTAGCGGCTCAGCGCGGTATGTTCTCTTATACCGGCCTGACAGCGGCGCAGGTTGAAGTGTTGAAAGACGAATACGGTATTTACGCGGTTTCAACTGGCCGAATTTGCCTTGCTGCACTCAATACAAAAAACATTGATTATGTAGCGGATGCGATTGCTAAAGTGCTGTAATTTAGCGGGCACCTAATAAAAACCCACGAAGCGATTCGTGGGTTTTTTATTGGGAAAATGTAATGGCTTGGACCTTGTTGCAAGGCTTTTTATTCAGCCGCCGCACCAAGAAAAATACTTTCCACTTTCTTTTTTTCCTGGCTAAAGATGAGTCCGCCATAGATGCTGCCCGCTATAAAATGATTGGCGTCACTCTCCTCTTTATTCCAATAGGGTTTGTAGGCTTTCATTACATCCTGCATGCTGCTGCCAATCCTGATGCCACGGCGGGTACTTAAAGTACTGGGTGCAAATATGGTAATTGCTGCTATTTTTTTTGCGCCGCGTTTTTTCTCTGAAACCATATCCAGCGTAATACCACAATCGGTATAAGACCACTCCTGATGATAGGCCCCGTCTGCATCCCACAATTTATCAGGCCCGCGTTTTTCCTTGCAGCTGATTGTTTTTATGACTTCTTTTTCAGGAAGATCAATCCGCAGATTGCCTATTTTTTCTTCCCGCAGCAGAGCAAATTCGTCTGCTGCCAAAGTCGTATGGCCAATCAATCCCAATATCATGCCAATCATGATTGTTCTGAGTGGTTTCATTAAGACCTCTGTTTAGCTTGAAATGAGTATAGGGTCAGCAGGTGAAGTTTTTTAAACCTGCCTGATAAGTTATTCACTAATCCGTAATCGCTTTGCGTGAAAAGTCTTTTGGTCTGAAGCCGAGGGCAAAGAGTGCTGCAAAGTAAGCCCCCGCACCGGTGACGACCAATACACTAAGCCAGCCTGCTCTGAGCAGCTTATGCATCCCTGCAAAGGCGGGCATATAGTGCAGCAGCACAAAGAGCAGGGCGCTCATGGTGGCGACGCCCAGAACGATGCGCAGCATAAAACCTTTCCATGCTGCTTGTGGGGCGTAGTAGCCCCGTAAACGAAGCGTGCGGTATAGCAAGCCTGCGTTCAGACACGCCCCTAAGCTCATCCCCAGCGTGAGCCCTGCGTGTTTAAATGGCAGGGTGTACAAGAAGATCAGGTTGATCGCCAGGGTGGCCAGAAGCGTGATAATGCCGATACGCACCACGGTTTTAATATCCTGGCGGGCATAAAACGCCGGGGCGAGGATTTTAATCAGGATCAGCCCGATTAAGCCCACGCTGTAGCCCACCAGCGCCTGCTGTGTCATTAGGGCATCGTGCATAGAAAACTTGCCGCCCTGAAACAGGGTAAGCACTAAAGGCTCAGCAAGGATGGCTAAAGCTACGGTGGCAGGCAGGCAAAGCATGATGCACAGGCGCAGCCCCCAATCCAGTAAGCGGTCGTAGCTGGCCTGATCGCCGCTGGCATGGCTGCGGGCCAGGCTGGGCAGCAGAATCGTTCCTAAGGCCACGCCAAGCACGCCCGTCGGGAATTCCATCAGCCGGTCGGCATAGTAAATCCATGAAACACTGCCAGAAGCTAAAAAAGAGGCAAGGTTGGAGTTAATAATCAGGCTGATTTGTGCAACCGATACGCCAAAAATGGCCGGGCCCATTTGCTTGATAACCCGCCATACGCCCTCGTCTTTCATATCCAGCTTGGGCCACATCAGCATCCCCAGCTTAGCGAGGTGGGGCAGTTGGTAACAAAGCTGGGCTACGCCACCAATCAGCACGGCAATAGCCAGTGCAAAAATCGGGCGATCCATCAGCGGGGCAAGCCAGAGTGCGCAGGCAATAAATGAAATATTTAAGAGCGTGGGAACAAAGGCGGGGACAGAAAAACGGTTGTAGGTATTTAAAATGCTGCCGGCCAAAGAAGAGAGCGAAATCAGCAAAATATAGGGAAACATATAGCGGAGCAGCTCGACTGCCAGATTAAATTTATCCGGATTTTTGGCAAAACCAGCCGCAGAAAAATAAATAATTGCAGGGGCCGCTAAAACACCCAGCAAGGTGACTAAAACCAGAACTAAAGTCAGCATACCGGCAATTTTTGCGACAAAATCTTTGGTTGCTTCTTCACCTTTGCGCGTTTTGTACTCGGCCAGAGTCGGCACAAAGGCTTGTGAAAATGCACCTTCGGCAAAAATTCTGCGCAGCATATTCGGCAGTTTAAAAGCAGTAAAAAAGACGTCCGTGGCAGCACCTGCGCCAAATACATGGGCAATAATGGTGTCGCGGACAAAGCCTAATATGCGTGAAACCAGCGTCATGGAGCTGACTGCAGCCAGTGTTTTAAGAAGGTTCATACCGGAGGGTCTGAGTAGTGAGGGCGCAATTATAAGGCCGTATCTTATCCCTGTAGCAAGCCAGGCGGTGACTCACTGAATTTATGGGAAAAATGAGGTTTTTTCGTACTCTGAGCAGAATCAAGTTGATCATTGCTTGCCAGAACGTAAAAGTGGCGCTATCATCGCCGGTTTCCGAATTAGCCCGCTTTTTGGGCAAGCCCGTCAGGAGTTTCAAAACATGGCTAACAGTGCCCAAGCTCGCAAGCGTGCACGTCAGGCTGAGAAAGCCCGCCAGCACAATACCAGCCAGCGTTCCGCTTTCCGCACCGCGATCAAAAAGGTGCTGAAGGCTGTGGAAGCAGGTGATAAAGCTGCGGCTCAGACTGTCTTCCAACAGTCCGTCAGTATCATTGACCGTATCGCTGACAAAGAAATCTTCCACAAGAACAAAGCAGCTCGTCATAAGAGCCGTTTGTCTGCAGCAATCAAGGCTATGGCCTGATTCTACGGATGTTCGAGTGAAGAAAACCCCAGCCTCGGCTGGGGTTTTTGTTTGCCCGCTATTTACAGATCAGCGGCGTAAAGGTGGCATTCGCAGGCGGAAGGCAGGCATAAGCCGATGATAGTCTGGTTCTTCAAAGGTAAAAAGATGCTCTGCTGCTTCGGTATCAACAAGACAGCTCAGGCGCACAAACCGGCCTGTTTCTTTCCATACGGCGGCGGCTAAGCGCTCGCTCAGCCACTCTGGGCTTTCAGAGCTTGCGCACTCTGCACTTAAATTAAGTAAGCAAGTATCATTACTTAATGGGCGCTGATCTTGCCATAGCGTTACAATGCCTTCTCGCGCAAGCTGAGTGAGGCAGCGCTGAGCTTCAAAGCAAGAAAGCGGTGCAATGCTTAACTGAAGCTGCAAATTTATAGACATAAAGCTCGCTCCTTACATGGGCTGGCCGCTTGTGATATGAATGCAATGCTTGCGGGGGGACGGAGGATTCGCTTAATTTTATGCGCTTTAGAGGTAGCTTACCGCTGGCAAACGAAAAAACTGCAGCAGGTTACAGCAGGGTTTCCTTTCGGGGCCCAATTTAAAACCGGTGGATGCTTGAATATTATCGGATTTATCGCTGCTTACTTGACCGTATATCGGCAGAGCTGACGCGTTTATGCTAAATTTTATCAACGATGCAAGACGAGCATGATTTGATGTCGCAAGTGGATTCAGAACAACTTCATTTACCCCGCATTCTTGTTGTGGATGATTCCCGCATTGTGCGGGCGACAATCAAGAAGCATCTTGCCACCAGCTATGACGTGGTCGAAGCGGCCAATGGCGAAGAGGGCTGGCAGCAGCTGCTGGCCGATGAAACGATTCAGCTGCTTATTTCCGATTTAAGTATGCCGGAGCTTGATGGGCTGGGCCTTTTGGCCCGCGCACGGAGCGCCGGGGATGGCCGGCTGTATTTGCTGCCGGTGATTATTATTTCTGGTGAAGAAGACGACGCAATCAAGCAAAAATGCGTTGAATGTGGCGCGACAGATTTTATTTCTAAATCAACAGACAGAACAGAACTGTTGGCGCGTGTGGCTGCGAATATTCATCTTGCTGCCATGCAGCATGAGCTGGCCATAGTCCGCACAGAACAGGCTCAGGTTGCATCCAGAGATCACACCACAGGGGTGGCCAGCTCGCATTTGCTGATGCTGCAAATGGAGCAATCCATGGCCTACGCCATGCGCCATAATTCTGAAGTGACTCTTTTACTTTTAGAGATTGATCATTATCAGCCGTTAAAGCAAAAGCTGGGTGATAGGCTGGCAGACCAGATGCTCAGCCTGCTAGCTAAGCTGCTGGCGGCAAAATTGCGCCGTGAGGATACGCTGGCCCATGTGGAAGGGCCGCAGTTTGCTATTGTGGCGCCTGGTACTTCATTAAGCGAAGTACGCGTCATGGCCGAGCGTTTAAGGCAATGCGTATCGGCTGCGCGGATTAATTTTCGTGATGAGCGTTTAGAGGTTAGTGCCAGCGTTGCGGTTGCTAACTCTTGGCATGACGATACGCATCTGGCACCGGCATTATTCAGTAAGGCGATTACACGTCTTTATGGCTCTTCAGGCGAAGGGCGGATTTTAATGCCGGATGAGAACGTCAACCGCCTGCCTTTATTGCCGCTGTCTGATGCGCTGCTGATGCTGCATAAAGGGCATAAGGAAGAAGTGCGTCCGCATCTTCCTGCTTTATTAGCAGGGCTCGCGCCACTGATTCATTTGGCGAATGAAGAATACGGCCTGGATTGGTCGCTTGATTTTTTGCAGCAGGCTGAGGCGGTCAGTGATCAGGCATAAAGCCAGGTTCAGGTTAGGCCAGCTGCGCCTCCTGATGGGCCAACTGGCGTTGCTCAACAAATAAGCTGTTCCCCATTTTACTTTTGGCCAGATGCTTGGCATGGGTCGCGGCTGCAGCAACTTCATGGTGCGTTAAATACACGCCGGTATGCGCTTCAATTACTCCGATCGATAAGCTGCTTAGTGGAAAATGCTGCAGCTCGCCGCGGCGGTCTGTGCTGCTATAGCCATTTTGCTGCTGGTGCTCGGGCTTAAATAAGCTTTGCACCTTAAGCTCAAATTCTTTGAGTAAATTCTGGCAGCGCTGCTTCCAGTCTTCTGAACGAAACAGAATCATAAAATCATCCCCACCGATATGCCCGACAAAATCCATTTGAGGATCGGCCACGCTGAGGAGCAACTCTCCCAGCATGCGTATCATTCTGTCACCGCAGGCATAACCATACACATCGTTATAGGGTTTGAAGTGATCCAGATCGATGTAGGCGGCTGTAAAATTACGCTGTTCTGTAAGTAAAATTTCTATTTGTTCTTCGATAGGTACATTGCCGGGTAATAAGGTAAGCGGGTTTGCATGGCGTGCGGCCCGAATTTGTAATTCGGTAATGGCACGCATCAAATCATGGCCTGTTCCCATCCCTAAATAATGCCCCTGTCCGGTGATGATAAAGCCATCGGCAAGGTGCCTGTGATCTGCTGCGGTGACGAGCTGGGATAATTCTTGCAGGCTGGTTGAGTGCTCAACAATCAGAGGCGTGCAATCCATTAATGCTTTGCAGGGTTTATTGCCATACAGCTCGTTGGCAAAAGGCCGTCCAAAAAACTCAATAACTTCATGGCGGCGCAAAAGCCCGACAGGCCGGCCTTCATCAATCACTGGCAGGGCATGAACCTGAGGATATTTGCTGAAGATACGGCAGATTTCTGTGCCGCTTTGTTTGGGGACCACGGTAGGTACTTCAACGAGCAGCTGTCCGGCGCTTTGTTCTTTGAGCCCGCCAGGCCGGTGGTCTTTTTCCTGCAGATTAAGATTGAGCTGCCTTGGCGGGTGGGCATTAGGCCGCGCAATAAAATAACCCTGTACATAGCCAATCCCAATTTTTTGCACAACTTGTAAATCGGGCTGGTTTTCTATGCCTTCGGCAATGGCGCGGGTGCCGGTATTGAGCGCGATATGCTGAATAGATCGTACAAACTGCCTTTTTTGCGCATCGTCTGCCAAGCCCTGGATAAAGTATTTATCAATTTTAACAAATTCAGGCTTGAGCTCTGACCACAGCCGGAGTGAAGAAAACCCTTCTCCCAGATCATCGAGCGCAATTTTAAAGCCCATATTCCGGTAATGCAGCAGCGCTTCTTTAAGCAGATTGTAATCGTGAGTGGGTTGGGTTTCGGTGAGCTCAATGACAACACGTTGTGGTGTAAGGCCTGCATCGGTTAATAGGGCCAGCGTTGCGCCTGGTTCAAAGTCTTGCCCGGCAAGACAGGATGGAATCACATTCAGAAACAGCCGCCCGGATAATTCTTCTTTTACAAATGCCTTAATTACGGCTTTGCGGCAGGCAAAATCCAGTGCATGCAAACAGCCCAGCTCTTCGGCAACGCGGAAAAGATTGATAGGAGAATGCAGAAAACTGGCTGAAGGGCCACGGATAAGCCCTTCATAGCCAAAAATTTCGCCGTCCCGGGTTGATGCAATAGGTTGAAAAAGAGCCGTTAACTGGTTTTGGCTGATAATATTTTCAAGTTCGTGCTTGAGCGACTCAAGGCAGGGTGATTCATTCATATGAAGCCAAATATGCAACGTGAATTGTAAGAATAACAGTGGTGAGTTACGTTCGCGTTACAGATGACTCCAGCCAGTCATCCGGTAATTTAGATGAACTAAATCAATTCGGCAGCTTTAAGCTCTTGTTTTAAGTAAGCATAGAAAATGGGAGCCGCTACCAGGCCGGGTAAGCCGAAGATCGCTTCCATTAACAGCATGGCCAGTAAAAGCTCCCATGCAAATGCATGAATACGTCCGCCAACGATACGGGCATTCAGGAAGTACTCTAATTTATGAATGATCACTAAAAAGGCCAGTGAGCCTGCGGCGACGGATGCCGAAACACTCATGCTGACGGCCACAATGGCGGTATTAGAAAGAAGATTACCAATAACAGGTAATAACCCTGCCAGGAAGGTAATCACAATCAAAGTTTTAGTCAGCGGTAACGATACGCCGAGCGAGGGCAGGATAACGGCCAGATAGATCAGCGTAAAAAAGGTATTCAGCGCGGAAATGCGAACTTGGGCAAAAACAATTTGCCGGAAAGAATTGGCTAAGCGGGAGCAACGTGTTTGCAGTGCGCCGAGTAAGGGGGCCTTGTCATCACTATTGTGATGTAAAGACAGCATGGCACCAATCACCATGGCAATCAGCATTTGTGCCAGTGTATGGCCTGTGCGTGCGCCAATTTGCTGCAGCTGGGCGATATGCTTATCTGACCATTGATAGAACGCGGTTTTCCATGCACTTACATCTTGCGGAAGGCTTTCCAGCATCCAGGCGGGCAGCCAGTTGGCCAGCTCAAGGTGCAGTGCTTCGGCGATCTCGCCCGATTTTCGCATTATGCTGGGCATGGATGCCGACTCGCCATGAAACACCGACGCTAGGCTAAACCCCATTAAGACCAGAAGCAGAATGATGATTGCAGAAAAAATAATCAGTGCCACAGGTTTGGCGTGTTTAGGGGGGAGGCGTGAAACAAGGGGGGCTTGTGCCGCTTGGGCGACTAATTCATAGACTAAAAGACCAATCAGCAAGGCAGGAAGTAAGTGATTGAGCATCACTAAGAGCAGAAATAGCCCGATGATAAAATAACTGGCAATGCGCGAGTAACGGTCGAGCTTGAGCATGATTTAATCCGGGAGTCGGTAGATCGGGTTAAGTGTGAGGGGATGGCTTTGGGAGGGGCCGCCGTTGAGGCCACCCGCTCCCTGCTCACCAAAAGCTACATCGAAAAGCGATTGGTAATCGGCATGCGCCAGTCTTTGCCGAAAGCGCGGTGGGTAATACGCGGGCCTACCGGAGCCTGACGGCGCTTGTATTCATTGATGGTGAGTAAATGCACCACGCGATCCACATCCGCCTTAGCAAAGCCTTTGGCAATAATGTCGGCACGGCTCAGGTTTTCTTCCACATAGGCTTGCAAAATCGCGTCCAGAACTTCATAAGCAGGTAATGAATCCTGATCGGTTTGATCCGGGCGAAGTTCCGCTGATGGCGGGCGGGTGATAATGCGTTCCGGAATCACTACGCCTTGCGTATTGCGCCAGCTGGATAACTGGTAAACCAGTGTTTTTGCCACGTCTTTCAGCACGGCAAAGCCACCCGCCATATCGCCATAGAGCGTAGCGTAACCGGTGGTCATTTCGGATTTATTGCCCGTGGTGAGCACCAGCTTGCCTGATTTGTTTGAAAGCGCCATCAGGAGTGTGCCACGTGCGCGGGCTTGCAGGTTTTCTTCGGTGGTATCCGCTGCCAGGCCTTCAAATTCAGCAGAAAGGCCGTTCATAAAGGCTTTGTAGATCGGCCAGATTTCGATCTCTGAATACTTGCAGCCCAGGATTTTAATCATCTCGCGCGAGTCATTCACGCTGATATCCGCGGTGTAGCGGGAGGGCATCATGACCGCATGCACCTTATCTGCACCTAAGGCATCCACAGCAATGGCGAGCGTGAGTGCAGAATCAATGCCGCCAGATAAGCCAAGCAGCACGCCAGGAAAGCGGTTTTTGCCGATATAGTCTTGTACGCCCAAAACAAGGGCCTGATAGGCGCTGGCTTCATCGCTTAAATCCGGGGTAATTTCAGCGGTTTGCAGATCACCTTTTTGATATTCAACGATTGCCACTTGCCCGCTGAATGCGGGTAGCTGTGCAACCAGTTCGCCTGATTTATTCAGGGCAAAAGACTGGCCGTCGAAAATCAGCTCATCCTGCCCGCCCACCATATTGCAATACACCATCGCCATGCCTGTTTCGTCCACACGCTGGCCGACTACTTCGCGGCGGGTGGATTGCTTGGCCTGGTTGTACGGAGATGCATTCAGTATCAGTAATAATTCAGCGCCTTCGTCATCTGCGGCTGAGGCAGGCTCTACATCCCAGATATCTTCACAAATGGCTAAGCCAATTTGCACGCCATCCTGTTCGAATACAAAGGGCGAATAGCCGGGTGAGAAATAACGTACTTCATCAAATACCTGATCATTAGGCAGCAGCAATTTGTCGTAGCGGCCTAATACATTGCCATCCCGAATCACGATGGCGCTGTTAAAACGCTCGTCGCCACTGGCGCGCGGATAGCCCAGCACCAGCGTAATGCCGTCCAGCTCGTCAATAAAGCGGCCAACACACTGGGCGCACTCGGCTAAAAAGGCCGGGCGCAGCAGCAGGTCTTCCGGTGGATAGCCGCTTAATGCCAGCTCTGGCGTGAGCAAAATATCAGCGCCTTTGGCCTTTGCCTCGGCGGCGGCCGCAAAGATTTTGGTCGTGTTGCCGGCAAGATCGCCGACGATGGAGTTGAGCTGGGCAAGGGCGATTTTCATCGGATGGGTTTCGGCTGGAAGCAAAAAACCTATTTTAAGCCAGAACGCTGCGGGAATGTACGCTGGCCTCAGTTTTATCGCTGCTCTGCAGAACGCTCAGATGATCACCTCATCCTGCCGGTAGCGGGAGACAATGCTTTGCATATCCTGCGCCATATTTTGCAGGCAGGCTGCGGTGTTTGCGGCCTCACCGGCTGCCTCGTGTTGTTGCACCTGCGTATGGTTTTCATTATGCCGGTCCAACAACCTCCCGTGGCTTATTCCTCGTCCGGCATAATGCTTTCGGCGTAATCAAAGAGCGCAGAAAGAATTTCAGCCTGCTGCTCATTGACGTTTTCCGATAGCGTATCAATTGCATCGCCAAAGGCCTCTAAGGTACGCGCACCGCCTGCGCCGTCAAATAATCTGGCCGCTCGATGCTGCTCCCAGCGGCGCAATTCGGCAGGGCTAAGGCTGTGCGGGAAGTTTCTGGCGCGGTAGCGAAAAAACACTTCTTCAAGGCGGCGGTCTTCAAAGCTCACCCGCTCTTTTGCCAGCTCTTCAGGGCTGAAGTGGCGGAGTTTGGCCAGCAGGCGCTTATCGTTATTGCCGATAAACCCGCCGTATAAATCTTCATCCACATCGGCTTGGGCATGCTCGCTGGTAAATACCTGCTGCCAGATTGCGCTCATATCGGGAGCGCTTTCGGCGATTTGGGCGTGGGCTAAGGCCTGCTCTACATCGATATTCCAGTGGGCTGCCCGCTCGCTGCTTAAGGTTTTGAGGTTGCCGATCACAATCGGGGACTTATTAATATGAATGCTTTTAACCGGCAGGCGGGTGACACCCTCGGGCAAATCAGCCGTTTTGCTGAACATGCGCAGGCGTATGGTTTCCGCATCTAAAGTGAAAATCTCGCTTGGATCAAAGGCTAAATCCCAGACTATGATTTCGTTTTTATTGCTGGGGTGCATGGCGAGAGGCCAGACCAGCGCAATGCAGCCACGCTCGGCAGAAAACATGCCGCTGATATGCAGAAATGGCTTGCTGTTAGGCAGGCCGATTTGCTCCAGCACCTTGTCTTTTTTACGAAGTGAAAAGCAAAAGTCGAATAGTTTGGGTTGTTTCTCACGGATCAGCCGTGCCAGAGCGATGGTGGCGCGTACATCAGACAGCGCATCATGAGCCGCTTCGTGGCTGATGCCGTTGGCTTGGGTGAGGTGTTCTAATTTGAAGGAAGGGCGGCCATCGTCGTGTGTGGGCCAGATGATTCCTTCAGGGCGCAGCGCATAGGTGGTGCGTACCACATCGAGTAAATCCCAGCGGCTGCAATCATTTTGCCATTCACGCGAGTAGGGCTCGATCAGATTACGCCAGAACATAAAGCGTGTGACTTCATCGTCAAAACGAATGGTGTTGTAGCCCAAAGACACGGTTTCGGGCGTGGCCAGCTCCGCCTCAATACGGGCGGCAAATTCAAATTCATCCATGCCATTTTCTAAGCAATGCTGCGGCGTAATGCCGGTCAGCAGGCAGGCTTCCGGGTCGGGCAGGTAGTCGGAGGCGGGTTTGCAGAAAATATTGAGTGGCTTGCCGATTTCATTTAACGCTGCATCGGTGCGAATGCCGGCAAATTGCGAAGGGCGATCACGGCGCGGGTTGATGCCAAAGGTTTCGTAATCGTGCCAGTAAAAGGTATGCATATAGATAAAGCCTCAAAGAATCGCTGTCCGATTATAAGGCTTTTGACTTTGCATGGCGCTGTAAACGAATACGCCACAGCGGAAGCGCCATCCCTGTGCAAAACCTGTTTTTGAAACCGCAAGTCCACAGAGAACACGGAGTTCCTCGGAGAAAAACTTGTTTGTGTTTTTCTCCGTGGCTTAAGGTTGGGGTGAGTAGCGTGACCTTACTATGGGGATTTATTGCTTGCGCGGGCTAAGGCTGCGAAACGGCGCGGCCAGCGGGTCACCAATAAATACGCCCTGAGCAGGCCATTCCACACTTTTCCAATAGGCCTCAACGGCAGAGGCTCCGGCCAGATAGTGAAAGAGCAAAACCTGCGGGTGAGGGAATTTTTGCGGATACGAATAAGGCTCGCTTACTGTGCCGTAGCTGGCGGTAGCGCCGGCTTCCAGCCATTTTAAGCTGCTCATCTGGCCGCTGTCGGTCAGCATGCCGCCATAAGAAGTCAGGTGATCGGCCAGTGCGCCGGGTAAAAATTGCAGGGTTTCCAGCTTATCAACCTTTGCCAGCCCTGTTTGATAAATCAGTACATCTTTTTTATTACTAAGGGCATCACTGGGCAGATTTTCTATTCTGACTGGCGGGTGCTGCAGGGTTTGGTTTTTGGGGAATAAGGGCGCTCTGGCGCTGCGCGTTGTATCGCTGGTTGTTAAATAATAAGCAGTGCCCCGTGGGAAATTCCCCCATGCCTCATTGCCCCGGTCAATCAACTTTTTTGCCTCTGCCAGATTATTGGCCGCTAGCATCATACTGGGCCGTATCCCCAGATCACTGAAAGGCAGGGTACTGGCGTGGTTAAAGTAAGGAGAGGCAGGCGTAGGCTTGCCACTTTCCTGGCAAAGCCCCTCTTTATATCCCAGCGTAAAGACATAGGTCATCCCAAGGCAATTGACCCGATAAGGCCTGGCCCATGCGAGCGCCAGTGCCTGAATATGCGCGGGCAGCGCTGCATCCAGCTCAGCCTTAGCCACTGCAAATTCACCTTCACTGACCCAGGTGCGATCAATCGGCAGGCTGATTTCAATAATCTGCTCCGCTTTTAAACCATGTTTTTGAACGTAATAACGGGCAATCTCGGCAGAGAGCGTATCGTTACGATTCACCACCACTGCCAGCTGGCTGGCATTGAGCTGATAAAAAGGCAATTTGGGTGGCGCGGCCCAAAGCGATGCAGAAATAAGCAAAGAAAAAAGGCCGGTCAGTGGCTTCACGATATGGGGGTCCGAATCTTTGAATGAGAGCGATGTTATGTCAGTCAAAGTTGGAATACCAGCTGCTTAAGAAAGGAATCAGTTTTAAGCCTGTGAGCGTATATGCAACAAAGACATATCATTTTTAATTTGAGGAAATGAACTGATGGTTATTTTAAATATGAATATTTATTATTTTTTACTATTAAAAAAGCAATTTTGTTGCGGATTGGTAAAAAAATAAACTTCGGAAGGACACAAATGCCCCCAATTTATTGAATGCTGAAATGCTTATATTAATGTCTTCTTATTCTTAAAAATCTATGGTTTTAACTTGTCTGTGGTAGCGTTTATTCTCTGAAAAAATATTTATGAGGGCTTTTACATGATAAAAAAACTAACGCTTGCAGTTTTACTTGTTTCTTCTGCTTCACATGCTGCTGTGTTTGACTTCAATGGCACCATTAATTTCCACAAAGATGTTGTAAAGCTCGGGTTTACCCTGAATCAGACGAATACAGACGTAAAAGTCTGGACCGATTCGTTTCGTAATGGTGTGAATTTTGATCCAATCACTGCTGTTTGGAAAAAGTTAGGTCAGGAATGGAAGTTGCTGGAACAGAATGATGATGATGGCAGCATTGCAGCCGGGCAAACCCGCTACGACTCTGGCTTGAAATTTACAAGTCTGGGCGCGGGTGATTATCTGTTTACAATTGCAACATATAATAATTCTGCAATTGGCCCGTTGCTAAGCAATGGCTTTTTATTTGATGGCCAGGCGCCGATTCGGCTTGAAGATTGGGATCAGCCGGCAAATGGTCTGAACAGAGGAAAAGAGTGGAGCGTGCACTTAAGCGGGGTAGATACCGTGACCCCGGTGCCGGAGCCAGAAACCTATGCACTGATGGGAATGGGCTTGTTAGGATTATTAGGCGCTGCCCGTCGTCGCAAAGCAGCAGCCTAAGTTTATTATCTGGTTAATAACCAGCAAAGCAAAAAGCCCAACCTTGCGGATGGGCTTTTTGCTTTCTTACTGGGGTGGCTGATGGGGCTCGAACCCACGACAACAGGAATCACAATCCTGGACTCTACCAACTGAGCTACAGCCACCGCTGAGCGGTGCGTTTAAGACTTAAAAATACTACAAGTCTGAAACAAAAAATTTGGTTCGTTTTAATAGTCGATCACACACTTGGCGCACCCGACAGGAATCGAACCTGTAACCTACGGCTTAGAAGGCCGTTGCTCTATCCAGTTGAGCTACGGGCACACTGTACAACCGTACTATAAATCTTCTTATCTGGGTGGATAAGATTTTACTTTAAAACAACTTATCGCATAAGGATAAGTTCTGGTCGGGGCGGTGGGATTCGAACTCACGACCCTCTGCTCCCAAAGCAGATGCGCTACCGGGCTGCGCTACGCCCCGAACAGAGGACGCAATATACTGTGAGGATTTTTTTGCGTCAAGCACCTTCGCGATCTTTTTTCATGATGGTGGGGAAAAAATCATGGGTTAACGGGGGTTTTTCTTACGCTACTTATTGTTTTTTAAGATGATTTTTGCCTGGAAAAATATTTTAATTCTAGACTAAATTTTTTGATATTTCTTACTTGGTTCAATGAGGCTTAGTTTGAAAAATATGCAGGAAATGTTTGGGCTGGAGGCTTTTGCATGAGAAAATGCGTTTTTTGCGATCGTTACAGCAGGAGTTTTACCCATGACAGCCCAAATTCTCGACGGAAAAATCATTTCGGCCGAAATTGTTAGTGATGTTCGTGCCAAAGTAGATGCCCGTGTGGCAAGTGGCTTGCGTGCTCCTGCACTTGCCGTAATTTTGGTTGGGGCAGATCCTGCATCCCAGGTTTATGTAGGTAATAAGAAGCGTCAGTGTGCTAATGCAGGTATTCGCTCTATTGATATCGATTTGCCAGCAGAGACTTCAGAAGCAGATTTGCTGGCTCTTGTGGCCAAGTTTAATCAGGATGATGAGATCGACGGTATCCTGGTGCAACTGCCTTTACCTAAACATATCAATGCAGAGAAAGTGATCGAGCTGATTGATCCGGTAAAAGATGTGGATGGCTTCCATCCTTATAATATTGGCCGCCTCGCTTTAAAAATGCCTTTGCTGCGCCCGTGCACCCCTCGTGGCGTGATGACTTTATTAGAGCGCACCGGTATTGATATCGTTGGTAAAGACGCTGTCATTGTGGGCGCATCTAATATCGTAGGTCGCCCGCAGGCTTTAGAGCTGTTGCTGGCGCGCGCTACCGTCACGGTCTGTCATAGCAAAACGCAAGACTTAGAAAGCAAAGTTCGCGGTGCAGATATTGTGGTGGCCGGCGTAGGCATCCCTAATTTTGTGAAGGGGGACTGGATTAAGGCGGGCGCGATTGTGATCGACGTGGGTATTAACCGCTTAGAAAATGGCAAGCTCTGTGGTGATGTTGAATTTGATGTGGCCAAAGAAAAGGCCGCATGGATTACTCCTGTGCCGGGTGGCGTGGGCCTGATGACTGTGGCTACCCTGATGCAAAACACTTTTGATGCTTGCGTCAACCGCAAGGGTTGATTGAGCATTTAGTCTTATCTGTGTAACCCTTTTCCCCTGTGTGATTGCACATTGGAAAAGGGAAGCCAGCAGCGCCTTTAGTGCAGTTTTGCCTATCAATTGCCGGATTTCCTGCCTCATGTCTTATCAGTTAGCTAAACCTTTTCTTTTTTTGCTCGACGCCGAAAAAGCGCACGCTGCAGCATTCACCGGCTTGCATGCCTTACACAGCCTGGGATTTTTGCGCACGTTTACGCCTGCGGTGCCTGAATGCCCTGTGTCTGTGATGGGGCTGGACTTCCCTAATCCTGTTGGTCTGGCCGCAGGCTTAGATAAAAATGGCGATCATATCGATGCGATGGCTGAGCTGGGCTTTGGTTTCCTGGAGATCGGAACCGTCACACCACGCCCGCAGCCGGGCAATCCCAAGCCACGCCTGTTTCGTCTGCCAGAAGCCGAGGGCATTATTAACCGTATGGGTTTTAATAATGATGGCGTGGATAAGCTGATCGAGAACGTTAAAAACAGTAATTATCAAGGCATTCTGGGCATCAATATTGGTAAAAACTTCGACACTCCGATTGAGAGTGCGGCTGATGATTATCTTATCTGCCTGGATAAAGTGTACGAACACGCCAGCTATGTCACGGTTAATATCTCCAGCCCGAATACAAAAAACTTGCGCCAGCTGCAAGGCGCGGATGAATTGGGGCGGTTACTGAAGGCTTTAAAGCAAAAGCAAACAGAACTTGCGGACCGTCATGGCCGCTATGTACCCCTTGCCCTCAAAATAGCGCCCGATTTAGACAGCAATCAGGTGCAGGATATTGCCGAGCGCCTCGTGGCCAGCGGCATTGATGCCGTGATTGCCAGCAACACCACCTTATCCAGGGTGGGTGTAGAGCACTTAAAACACGGCAATGAAGCGGGCGGTTTGTCGGGCTCGCCGGTCAGGGCCAAATCAACCAAGGTGATCCGTGATCTGGCTGAGGCACTGGATGGTGCTTTGCCTATTATTGGTGTGGGTGGGATTTTCAAGGGCGAGCACGCGGCTGAGAAAATCCGTGCGGGTGCCAGCCTCGTGCAAGTGTACAGCGGCCTGATTTACGAAGGCCCGCAGATGGTCAGTGATTGTGTCGAGGCGATTGCGGCTCTTACGGCTTGATGAATTAAAAGCGTAAATGGTGAGGGCTTTGAAGCTGCCATAAATTGGCAGGCGGGAAAAAGCCACTGCTGGAAGCCCGCCTGATCAGAAAGCTTTACTGCGGTTTATCCATCATCCTGCCTATTTAAGTAAAAAAGCCGGATTTTTTGCACCCGTGGTACCTGCTGCGAAAGCGTTTTTTAAGCGATCTGGGGCGGATAGCCGCTCCAATGGCGTGTGTACTTAAGCAGATTGGATTTTCACCCGCTCTGCGGAAGGATTTTAAATCATGGATTTTCAACACTACCTGCTGCTGCTTTTGGGCGCGGTGCTGGTTAATAATGCGGTGCTGGTGCGTATTTTGGGCTTATGTCCGTTTATGGGCGTGTCTAAAAAGCTGGAAGCATCGATCGGCATGGGCCTTGCCACGGCTTTTGTGCTGACGCTGGCCTCAGGCACCTCGTGGATGATCGATCAGATCCTGATCTTCTGGCAGCTGGAATACCTGCGCACGCTGGCTTTTATTGTGGTGATTGCCGCGATTGTGCAATTTACTGAAATGTTTATTCATAAAGCCAGCCCTGTGTTGTATCAGGCGCTGGGCATTTATCTGCCGCTGATCACCACCAATTGCGCGGTATTGGGCGTGCCTTTGATCAGCTCTGCGCAAAAATATAATTTTGTCGAATCGCTATTATTTGGCTTTGGCTCGGCAGTGGGTTTTAGTTTGGTGCTGATCCTGTTTGCCGCCATGCGCGAAAGGCTGGAAGGCGCGGATATCCCTGAATTCTTTAAAGGCACACCGGTGGCTTTTATCACCGCAGGGCTGATGAGCTTAGCGTTTATGGGGTTTGCTGGCTTGGTCCGGTAAAACCCAAATCTTTAACCACGGAGAGCACGGAGGACACAGAGTTACACGGAGAAAACCAATACGATATCAAGACCTGATGAAGGTATTACATGGGAATGGATTTGTTTTTCAATCTACGCCTTCTTCGGGAGATCCTTTGTTTATTATCACACCATTCATTCCTAGGTTTCCTCCGTGTTCTCTGTGTCCTCCGTGGTTCAAGATTTGGGTTTGTGATCTGTAATCATTATTAGGAAAGCTATGTCTTTTTTACTGGCCATTTTGTTAATGGCTGTTCTTGCTTTGGTGCTGGGTGCGGTGCTGGGCTTTGCTGCGATCAAGTTCAAGGTGGATGAAGATCCGCTGGTGGATAAGATCGACGCCATCCTGCCGCAAACTCAGTGTGGCCAGTGTGGTTTCCCTGGCTGTAAGCCCTATGCCACGGCGATTGCCAATGAAGAAGCCGATATCAACTGCTGCCCGCCAGGGGGTGAGGATGGCATTCGTAAACTGGCCGATTTGCTGGGCAAAGAATTTAAGCCGCTTAATGCAGAGAATGGCGTAGAAAAACCCAAATCCGTAGCGCTGATTGATGAAGCCGTTTGCATCGGTTGTACGCTCTGTATTCAGGCCTGCCCTGTGGATGCCATTGTGGGTGCGGCCAAGCAGCTGCATACCGTGATTGCGGCTGAATGCACAGGTTGTGAGCTATGCGTAGCGCCTTGTCCGGTGGATTGCATTGATATTGTTCCGCTTGGTACCACAGTGAATAACTGGCGCTGGCGCTATCCTGTTATCCCCATTAAGTTACACTCGGATGCTTCATAAATGGTCACCCGTCCTCACTTGTCCTTTGTGCGTACTGGGGCGTTTTACTCAGTCGGGCGTATGAATCACTACGCCGCTCCTTCACAAAATCCCCATTACGAACAAATTCCTGCGCGATCATCGTGCGAATTTATGAAACATCCGAGTGGCTCATGACCAGGCAAATCATCACCTTTCACGGCGGTGTACATCCGCCCGAACATAAAGCCGAATCCAGCCATTATCCGATCAGAACAGCAGCACTACCTGCACGGCTGATTTTATCCCTGCAACAAAGCATAGGCAGCGCCGCCAAGCCCGTGGTTAAAGCCGGGGAACAAGTCGCTAAGGGCCAGCTGATTGCTGCGGCAGACGGCATGATCTCGGCCGCTTTACACGCGCCGACTTCGGGGCGGATTGAAGCGATAGAGTTGCAGCCGGTGGCCCATCCTTCGGGCTTAAGCGATAACTGCATTGTGCTGATCCCCGATGGCCAGGATCAGTGGCAGGAGCGCCCGCTGTTTGACTGGCGCAATGCAGAGCCCAATGCGGTGCGCACTTACTTGCGCGATATGGGCGTGGTGGGTCTGGGCGGCGCGGTGTTTCCATCGCATCTTAAATTAAGCAGCAATTTAGATGGAAAAAAGCCACTCGATACCCTGATTATTAATGGCGCAGAGTGCGAGCCGTATATCACTTGTGATGACAGGCTGATGCAGGAGCGCGCTGCCGAAATCATCGCCGGTATTTTGATGGTGCAGTCTTTGCTCAATGCGAAGCAGGTGTTGATTGGTATTGAAGACAATAAACCTGAAGCTGCAGCAGCGCTGCGGGACGCGATTAAAGCCAGCCGCAGCCAGGCTGTTGCAGCTATTGAAGTGGTGCAAGTGCCTACGCTTTATCCATCGGGAGGTGCTAAACAGTTAATCAAGTTATTGTGCAATATCGAAGTGCCAAGCGGCATGCGCTCTACAGACTTGGGCGTGCAGTGCTTTAACGTGGCTACCATCCACAGTATTTACTGCGCGCTGGCCCATGCCGAGCCGGTGATTCGCCGTGTGGTAACGATTACCGGCAATGTAGAGCGCCCAGGCAATTACGAGGCGCTGATTGGTACGCCGCTGGCAGAGCTATTAAAAGCTGCGGGAGATAAAGGCAGCAGCGGTTATATCTATGGCGGCCCGATGATGGGCTTTGAGCTGCCGTCTTTAGCCGTGGGGCTGAGCAAGGCGGGCAATTGTGTAATCGCCAAAACGCCTGCAGATTTCCCCGCGCCACCGCGCGAAATGCCCTGTATTCGTTGCAGCAAATGCGCCGAAGCCTGCCCTGCCGAACTGCAGCCTATGGATTTATTCTGGTTTGCTAAAAGCAAAAACTTTGGTAAAGCGCAGGAGCGCAATCTGTTTGATTGCATCGAATGCGGCGCTTGCGCCTATGTTTGCCCCAGTAATATCCGCCTCGTGGATTACTACCGCTTTGCAAAATCTGAAATTTGGGCCGCTGAAAAAACCAAACAGGCCGCTGATTTAGCGCGCGAGCGTTTCGAATTCAGAGAGTTCAGGGCTGAGCGCGAGAAACAAGAAAAAGCCGAACGCTTGGCCGCTAAAGCGACACAAAAACTAGCGCAAGCGGTGGAATCAGATGATCCGGAAGACGCCGCCATCCGCGCAGCCAAAATTAAAGCGGCGATGGCTAAGGCCGCGGTGGCCAGCGAAGCGCCTGTAAGTGACAGTACAGCTACACCAGAAGCGGATCAGGCCGAGCAATTAGCGGCTGAGAAAAAAGCCAAAATTGCCGCTGCAATGGCCAGAGCAGCCGCGAAAAAAGCCGAGGCCGAAGCCGCTGCACCGGCGGTGCGCAGCGAAGCGCAGCCTGTGGCACCATCACAAACCCTGCCTGCCAGCAGCCTGGATAAAACTGACCGCACCAAAGAAATCCTGGATAAGCGGCGGGAAGAGCGTGCCCGTATTGCCGCGATGAGCCCGGAAGAGCGCAGTGCGTGGGAAGCGGCCAAGCAAGCCGAAATCGCCGAAGCCAAAGCCGCTGCTGCATTAAGAAAAGCAGAAAGCGCTGTGCCTGCAGAAGTGCCAGCGCCTTCTCTGGACGAAGAAAAAGCCGTCAAAATTCGGGCCGCTATGGCCAAAAGAGATGCAGAAAAAGCCCGGCTTGCCGCAATGAGCCCTGAGGAAAAAGCAGCACTGGCCGCAGAGCGCCAGGCGCGTATTGATGCAGCGATGGCGGCAAAAGCAGCTAAGGCGGCGAAAGATGAATGATCTTGAGGCAATGCGAAAGCAATATCATTTACGCTCATCAGAGCAGGGCTTAAAGGCCTGGGACGTGCACCGGCTGATTAAGCTGAGCGTAAAGTTTGCCGAGATCAGCGTGCCGCTGGAGCAGATTGCTGAGTTAGATCAGAGCTATTGGTTTGATGAGGGCGGAGCCGCGCCCACTTGCCGGGCTATTTCTGAGCACGCCAAATTAATCAATGAAACCGATCTGCGCTTCCCTATTATTTTGTCGCAAAACGGCAGGGTAATGGACGGCATGCACCGGGTGGCTAAAGCCTTAATGCTGGGCATGGCAGAAATTAAGGCCGTACAGTTCAGCCAGGACCCGGAGCCCGATTTTATCGGCATCGATGCGGATGATTTGCCTTATTAGCAGGTGTGATGCGAATAAAACCCACGTCTTGAAACACGGAGGGCACAGAGAACACGGAGTTTCACGGAGAAAAGCATTTGTTAAAAATCTTTTTGTGCTTTGAATATTTTCAGAGCTATAAGGTGCGAACAAACGCTAGTTTTCTACTTATGATTTCTCCGTGTTCTGTTTTTAAACTCTGTGTTCTCCGTGTCTACAGATTTTAGGTTTTTCTGGCGTACCTGAGTTTTTACTTTTTTGGAATCAAATGAACACATCGCCGTTTTTTATTAAACCGACGCCGCTGCAAGTTGTCATGCTTAAAGTGGCGGCGGCTTTGTTGCCGGGGATTATTGCGCTGACCTGGGCTTTTGGCGTGGGCGTGCTGGTGCAAATTACGCTGGCTCTTGGCACAGCTTTGCTGGCCGAGGCGGCTTGTTTAAAGCTGCGTAACTATCCGGTTAAACCATTTATCAGCGATGGCTCGGCAGCGGTGACTGCGGTTTTGCTGGCGCTTTCTATGCCGCCTCTCGCCCCTTGGTGGATGGTGGTGCTGGCCACTTTAATTGCCATTTGCTTAGCCAAGCATCTCTATGGCGGCCTGGGGCAGAATCCGTTTAACCCGGCCATGGTGGGTTTTGCGGTGATGATCGTGTCTTTCCCCGCGCAAATGTCGCGCTGGGCAGCACCTTTGCCGCTGGATATGCCGCATCTGGACAGCTTGGCTCAGATCTTCACCATTTTTAGCGGCCAGCTGCCACAGGCTTTTGACGCCATGGCTTCGGCTACACCGCTCGATACGGTTAAAACGGCGCTCCTTCAGCAACATGCTTTAAGCGATATTTTTCAGCAGCCTATTTTTGGTGCGGTAGCAGGGGTCGGCAGCGAATGGGCCGCGGCGGGATTTTTGCTGGGGGGGCTGTATTTGCTCTGGTCTAAGCTGATCCCATGGCAAATTCCGGTGGGTTTTCTCGGCGCATTTATGCTGACCGCCACATTGTTTTACGGGGTGGACCCCGCCCATTACAGCCCGCCCTGGTTTCATCTGTTTAGCGGCGCGGCCATCTTGGGGGCATTTTTTATTGTGAGCGACCCTGTTACCGCGCCAACCACACCACGCGGCAGGCTGATTTTTGCCGCTTTGGCGGGCGTGCTGACTTATATGATCCGTGTGTTTGGTGCTTATCCGGATGGTGTGGCGTTTGCAGTATTGATCATGAATATCGCTACGCCCTTTATCGACCAATACACCCAACCCCCAGTCTTTGGGCGTAAAGCGAAATAAACAAACCCAAATCTTGAACCACGGAGAGCACGGAGAAAATCGATTCCTTGAGTTAACACAAGAGTTAATGCCAATTGCATTCCTTCTGTGTTTAAACGGCGAGTTTCTTTAATGAAACTGACTGTTATGAATATGATTTGTTTTTCTCCGTGAAACTCCGTGTTCTCCTTTTCCTCCGTGGTTCAATGTGTGGGTTTTATAATTTTCGCTGTGTTAGTGGTCTGTAAGAGTTAAGTGTTTCAAGATTTGGGTTGCGCTTGTAGATATTTTGGAGAATTAAATGAAAACCATGTTTGCCAATGGGGTGCGAGGTGCGGCGACGCTGTTTTTGTTTGCGGTGGTGTTTACGGCCTTAATGGCAGGCACTTATCAGCTGGCCCGCAAGAAAGTCTTGTTTAATGAAGAAAAAGCCAAAGTGGCGCTGATTGCCCAGGTGTTGCCCGCCAAAAGCTTTGATAACAATCTGCTGAAAGACGCCCACGCCTTGTCGGCAGCGGATGGCAAAGCTTTGGGTAACGATGGCGATAGCTCTTTTTATCTGGCAAAAAAAGCCGGTAAAACCGTCGCTGCCGTATTTGAAGCCACTGCACCAGATGGCTATGCAGGCAAGATCAAATTGCTGGTGGGCGTGGATATTGATGGCCAGGTGCTGGGCGTGCGGGTTGTGGCGCATAAAGAAACACCGGGCTTAGGGGACTATATCGATGCGGCTAAATCGTCTTGGATAGAGCAATTTAAAGGCAAAGAGCTGACCGCCCAAAATGCAGCGGCATGGAAAGTTAAAAAAGACGGCGGTGGTTTTGATTACATGGCCGGCGCCACCATCAGCCCGCGCGCGGTGACTGCAGCAGTAAAACGAGTATTGGAATACGTGGCCAGCAAGCCGCAGCTTTGGAGTGCGGTGAATTAAAAAAATATGTAGGCACAGAGTCCCCAAAAAGAAAATATTAAGTTTGGCCGTTGAAGTTTATCTCTTGCTAAATCTTGAACCACAGAGGGCACAGAGAGCACAGAGTTTCACAGAGGAAATTCAAAACAGAGCTTAGGTTTTCTCTGTGGAACGTAAGCGCCTAGCCCTCCCATCTAAACGCCCTTTCCTTTTTTCGTCATGCTGAGGTTTTTATCAAGGAGGATTTATGGGGGATTTGCAGACGCGGCGCGGGGAGTGGCTACTGCGCGTGGCTCAGTGGCGGGAGAGCGGCTTGTCGCAAAGTGCTTTTTGTCGATTGCACCACCTCAAACTGGCGACGCTT
>NZ_PDZG01000003.1 GCF_002735645.1 Iodobacter sp. BJB302 | reverse complement strand
GCAAGCATTTTGCTTAAAATGGCATCTTTACGAGCCTTGGGAATACGCGACATGATAAGTAACCAGCCCCCTGAGTAAGTTAGAATCCCTGAAAAGGGAGTATCTCAACTATCCTGACACAGGGGGTGTACGTGGCACTGTAGCCGGATGGGATGCTGAAACGGCATTGACCATAAGTGAAAGCAAAGCAAACGAAAAGTCCGACGTGCTATTAGTTGATAAAATTGATGAAGCTTATCAAAAGGGTGGTTACAATCCTTGGATTGCCAGCAACCCAGATAGTGAAGTTCAAAAACTATTGTATCGAAGCAATCGTGAAGGTGATGCCCGCCTATTCACCGCCGAAGTAAAAGCCACACGTGCAGATTTGTTTACCCTTGCAGGCGGAGATGCCGGTATTGCATTTGGGTTAAGTTATATGCATGAGTCCGCTTCAGACACGCCCGATGCCATGACTAAAGTACTGCAAGCAAATGGAACATTTAAAAGCAATATTGAAAACCAAGGCTCTTCAGAGGCGGCTGGCAGCCGTTCCGTCAAAGCCATTTATGGTGAATTAGCGCTACCAGTATTAAAAAATATTGAAATTCAAGCCGCACTGCGTTACGACCATTACAGTGATGCTGGTGGTTCACTAAATCCTAAGCTAGGATTTGCATACCAGCCAATAGATTGGTTGAAATTGCGCGGTACCGCAACCACCACATTTAAAGCGCCGACACTGCAACAAACCAATATGCGTGGCGCAACGGCATACAACAACAATATCAATGATGTAGCTCGTTGCGGACCTTTAGGCTATGGGCCAGACAAACCAATTAAATGTAAATACTCAGCCAAGTTATATGTGGATGGAGCCCCAGATCTCAAACCCGAAACAACCACCAATTATACTTTTGGTATGGTATTGCAGCCAATTGAGCAAGTTTCAGCAACAATCGACTGGTATAGCTTTGCAACAAAAGATGCTATCGAAACATTAAATGCCCAGTACATTCTCGACAATGAAGATAAAGACCCTGCAATGGCCGCTCTCATTGAGCGTGCAGCTCGTAATCCTGCTTTAGAGGCTCAGTATCCAGGCTTGAACAAAGGTCGTATCGTTGCATTTAAAACACCTTTTGTTAACGTAGGGCAGCTGAATGTAAGTGGGATTGATGTGGATCTTCGCTTTAAGCAAGCATTTGAAATAGGCAAGTTTACATTACGCAATCAAACCAATTTTGTGTTGACTAATGAAAGCTCAGATATCGCAGATGCAGCACCGCTGGATAAGTTAGGTGGCTTATACACCCCAAAATGGCGCAATGTATTTACTGTTGGCTTTGAGACCCCTGTATGGGATATTTCAGCAGCCACAACCACTTATGCAAGCGTATTGGACGAGGGTGACGTAGCTAAACCAACTAACGAAGGGCGTGAAATTGGCTCTTACTCCATGGTTAGACTATCTGGTTCTTATAAAGCCAGCAAAACATTAAGAATTACAGCTGGTATAGATAATTTACTCGATCGTGCCGGACCTTTCTCTGTGTACTTAAATGAGTATGTTGCAGGCACCACTGGCCGATCAGCCTATGTAAATGTAACTTATAAATTTTAATTAGTAATATGGTGTATTAGTGTATTAAAAACGTACAGACTATTGTCTGTACGTTTTTTTAATCAACAGTTTATGAAAAGTAAATAGCCCGCCATCAGGAAATAAGAATATTTGCCGCAAGATCTAATCCTTAGCTGTTTTCGTCATGAATTCCTACTCTAGCTATGCTTGCACTCATCCCCAAATCCTATCTTTACATTCAGCATATTAAAATATTCAACCAAACTAACAGTAAGCAAAACCAAGAAAACACCTTTCGCAAGTCAGTATAGCCTGCTAAAAATCCCATATAGTTAGATCACTTTGCCGATATTCGAGGCGAAATGAGTCGTTTTTGGGTATCATTGCGACTTCCCGAGGCTTTCCTATCAAAGATCAAAGACATGGCTGACGTTCTCCAATTGCGCGGCGGTACCGCGCTTTCATCTTTCCGGGTCGAAAAACTGACCGCCGCTCTGGCTGTGAAAGGTATTTCTGCGCAAATTTACGCTGAGTATTGGCACTTTGCCGAAACGAGCGCCGGGCTTACGCAGGACGAAAACACGATCCTCAGCAAGATTCTGCACTATGGCGAACCTGCTCAGCCTGAGCTGGCCACCGGCAGCCTGATGATGGTCTTGCCGCGCCTGGGGACCATTTCTCCCTGGTCATCTAAAGCCACCGATATTGCCCAACACTGTGGCCTTGGCAAAATCGCCCGCATCGAGCGCGGCGTTGTAATTTACGCCAGCAAGGAAGACGGCAGCCCATTGTCTGCAGCAGAACAAAATATTCTGTTGCCATTAATCCACGACAGAATGACTGAAGAAGTCTTCAGCAGCTTAGAAGCTGGCCGTGAGCTGTTCCGCCACTTTGAGCCTAAGCCTTTTCTGACTGTGGATATTCTCGGTGGTGGCAAAGCCGCTCTGCTTAAAGCCAATAGCGAATTTGGCCTGGCTCTGAGCGACGATGAAATTGATTACCTGGTAGAAAACTTCAACAAGCTGGGCCGCAACCCAAGCGATGTTGAGCTCACCATGTTTGCCCAGGCTAACTCTGAGCACTGCCGCCACAAGATTTTTAACGCCGATTTTATTATCGACGGCAAAAAACAAGATTACAGCCTGTTTGGCATGATCCGCGAAACACATAAAGCCGCACCAGCGGGCACGGTTGTGGCTTATTCGGATAACTCCTCGGTGATTGAAGGCGCAGAAATCGGCCGCTTCTACCCACAGGCAGGCAGCGCAGAATACGCATTCAGCAGCGAACAAACCCATATTCTGATGAAGGTGGAAACGCACAACCACCCAACAGCGATCTCGCCATTTGCCGGTGCCGCTACTGGCTCTGGCGGTGAAATCCGCGATGAAGGCGCAACCGGCCGTGGCTCTAAGCCCAAAGCGGGTCTGGCTGGCTTTACTGTATCTAACTTAAATATTCCTGGCGCTGAGCAGCCTTGGGAAGCGCAGCCTTACGGCAAGCCAGATCGCATTGCCAGCGCGCTGGATATCATGATCGAAGGCCCGATTGGCGCTGCTGCATTTAATAATGAATTTGGCCGCCCGAATATCTGTGGTTACTTCCGCACCTTTGAACAAGACCTGAACGGCGAGCGCCGTGGCTACCATAAGCCCATTATGATTGCCGGTGGTTTGGGCAATATCAGCGCCCTGCACGTAAAGAAAAACGGCCTGCCAGATGGCTCGCTGCTGATCCAGATCGGCGGCCCCGGCATGCTGATTGGTATGGGCGGCAGCGCGGCCAGCTCGATGGCGACTGGCGACAATGCCGCCAATCTGGATTTCGATTCCGTACAACGCGGCAACCCGGAAATCCAGCGCCGTGCGCAGGAAGTGATCGACCGCTGCTGGCAGCTGGGTGCAAATAACCCGGTCCTGTCGATTCACGATGTGGGCGCGGGTGGTATTTCCAATGCCTTCCCTGAGCTGGTGAACGATGCAGGCCAGGGCGCGGTGTTTAATCTGCGCAAAGTGAATATCGAAGAAAAAGGCATGGCGCCTAAGGAAATCTGGTCTAACGAGAGCCAGGAGCGTTATGTACTGGCGATCGATCCTAAAGATTTGCTGGCCTTTGAAGCGATTTGCGAACGCGAGCGCTGCCCGTTTGCCGTAGTTGGCCGTGTTACCGATGAAAAACAACTGGTGCTGGCTGACGATCATTTCGATAACAAGCCTGTCGATATGCCGATGAATGTCTTGCTCGGCAAACCACCAAAAATGACACGCGACGTGAGCCGCATTACACCAGAGCTGACTGCTTTTGACGCATCTGACATAGAGCTGAAAGAAGCCGCTTACCGCGTATTGCGTCTGCCTTCCGTTGCCGATAAATCCTTCCTGATTAATATTGGCGATCGCACCGTGGGCGGCTTTACCGCACGCGATCAGATGGTTGGCCCATGGCAAGTTCCGGTGGCCGATGTGGCCGTTACCGCAATGGCTTATGACAGCTATTTAGGCGAAGCCATGGCGATGGGTGAGCGCACCCCGCTGGCGCTGATTTCTGGCCCGGCTTCCGGCCGCATGGCCGTCGGTGAAGCGCTGACCAATATTGCGGCTGCACCGATTCGTCAGCTGTCTGATGTAAAACTGTCTGCAAACTGGATGGCACCTGCAGGCCATGCAGGTGAAGACGCTAATCTTTATGACACCGTGCAAGCTGTCGGCTTGGAGCTGTGCCGGGAGCTGGGCGTATCGATTCCGGTGGGTAAAGATTCATTATCAATGAAGACCGTCTGGGATGAGGCAGGCAAGGCAAAGCAAGTTGTGGCTCCGCTTTCCCTGGTGATTTCTGCCTTTGCACCGGTGACCGATGTACGCAAGACGCTGACCCCTGAGCTACAGACTGGTGTTGATTCCGATCTGATTCTGATCGACTTGGGCGATGGTAAATGCCGCCTTGGTGGCTCTGCACTGGCACAGGTTTATAAGCAGATTGGTAATAGCGCGCCGGACATCGTGAATGTGCCACACCTTAAATCCTTCTTTACTACGGTTCAGCAGCTCAATGAAGAAGGCAAATTGCTGGCCTACCACGACCGCTCTGATGGCGGCCTGTTTGCCACGATTGCTGAAATGATGTTTGCCAGCCATGTGGGCGTGACCTTGGAAGTAGACGAGCTGTGTATCGAGCGTCGTCGCCGTCAGCGTCAGCAAGATGAAATTACCGCTGAAGACGTAGTTCGTGATGCCAATGCCCGCGTGATGGGGGTGCTGTTTAACGAAGAGCTGGGTGCAGTCTTACAAGTGAAACGTACCGATACAGCCGCCGTGATTGCCGCATTTGCTAATGTGGATATTCGCTCTGAGCTGCATGTGATCGGTAGTACCAACCACGACGACAAGCTCAAAATCAAGGCGCGTAATCGCCTGGTTCTGGAAGAATCGCGTGTTGATCTGCATAAAGCATGGTCGGAAACCAGCTGGCGTATTCAGCGCCTGCGGGATAATCCGGCCGGTGCCGATGCAGAATACGCACGCCTTAGCGATAAGCAGGAAAAAGGCTTATTCGCCAAGCTGAGCTTTGATCAGAACGAAGATATTGCAGCGCCATTTATTGCCAGCGGCATTCGCCCCAAGATCGCCGTACTGCGTGAGCAAGGCGTGAACGGCCATGTAGAAATGGCCGCCGCATTTACCCGTGCAGGCTTTACGGCTGTAGACGTACACATGAGCGATGTGATTTCTGGCCGTGTGCAACTGGCAGGCTTCCAGGGCTTAGCCGCTTGCGGTGGCTTCAGCTACGGCGATGTACTGGGTGCGGGCGAAGGCTGGGCAAAATCGATTTTGTTTAATGCTGCAGCCCGCGCACAATTTGAAGCCTTCTTTGGCCGCTCAGATACCTTTGGTTTAGGGGTGTGTAACGGCTGCCAGATGATGGCGAATCTCTCCGGCATTATCCCCGGCGCTGCGCACTGGCCTAAATTCACCCGTAATCAGAGCGAGCAGTTTGAAGCACGCCTGGTGATGGCTGAGCTAACAAAATCCCCATCGCTGTTCTTCAGCGAAATGGCCGGCAGCCGTATGCCTGTGGTGGTATCGCATGGCGAAGGCTTTGCCAACTTCAGCCAGCAGGGCGATATCAGCAAGGCACTGGTGGCCATGCGTTATGTGGACAGCCATGGTAAAACCACCGAAGCCTACCCGGCTAATCCAAACGGCAGCCCGCAGGGGATTGCTGGTGTCACCACCGCTGATGGCCGCTTCAGCATCATGATGCCGCACCCGGAACGCGTATTCCGCACCGTGCAAAACTCATGGCACCCAAGCGATTGGGCGGAAGACGGCGCATGGATGCGCATGTTCCGTAATGCTCGTCAATTTGTTGGCTGATCGCTGCACAGCCCAAGTAAAAACCGGCCTGTGAAGGCCGGTTTTTTTATGGAAAAATAAGGGCTGACAAAACGCTATGCAACGCTTACGGCGTTTCACGCCCTACAAAACTCATTTCAAAAAGTGCCCATGCCCAAAATCATCGAACTCTCCACCGAGCGCCTGCGCTTACGCCAATGGCGGGCGTCGGATACTGAAACTTTTGCTCAAATGAGCAGCGACCCACGGGTGATGGAATATCTGCTGGGCCCTGTCGATGCAGCGGCCAGCCTAGTGCTGCAAAAGCGGATTGCAGATCTCATTACAGAAAGGGGATGGGGGTTTTGGGCGCTGGAGCTGAAAGAAACGCAGCAATTTATTGGCTTTACCGGCCTGCATATTCCGATTCCTGAGCTGCCGTTTTCACCCTGTGTAGAAATAGGCTGGCGGCTGGCTTTTGATTATTGGGGCAAGGGTTATGCTGGTGAGGCGGCAAGGGCCGCTTTAGACTTTGGCTTTAATGCTCTGCAACTGGATGAGATTGTGTCCTTCACCGCCCTGCCTAATCTGCGCTCACAGAGCCTGATGCAAAAGCTGGGTATGCAGCGAGATCCCCAAACCTTTATGCACCCCAAAGTGGCAGAGGGCCATCCTTTGCAAGAACACTGTCTTTATCGCTTGAGTAAGCCTCAAAATGCAAAATAAATGGCTGGCACGATTACAAATACTCACCGGCAGCATTTTACTGATCGATGCTCTGATTCTGTTTGGCACGGCTAAATTTAATGTTGGCACGGTTCTGCCTGCCATCCTGGGCCTTGGTTTATTAAGCTACAGCCTGAAGCACACCAGCTGGCAGCGCTGGCTGGCCGCTAAGCGCTACCGGCTGCGGTTATGGCCCTGGTTTAAATTATTGGCAGCGCTATGGCTGATCTCTTTACTGGCTTTTTTCTGCACACTGGCCATACCAGACCGCATCCAAAACCCGCCCTCAACACTGATTGTGCTGGGCTCTGGCCTCGATGGAACCCAACCCAGCCCCATGCTGCGTGCCCGCCTGGATACCGCCCTGATTTATGCGGCGCAATATCCCAAGGCTCAGATTGTGGTTTCTGGCGGCCAGGGTTTCAGCGAGGAAATCAGTGAAGCCGATGCCATGCAGCGCTATCTGCTGGCCCACGGCATTGCTCAGCAGCGCATCATGCAGGAAAACCAGAGCACCAGCACAGAAGAAAACCTGCTGTTCAGCTATCGCCTGCTCAAAGAAAAAGCAGCCGGGCCAGTGCTCATTATCACCAATGATTTTCACACTTTACGCGCATCCAAAATTGCCAGAAAACAAGGGTTTCCCATTGTAGATTTTGCATCGGCCCCCACCCCGCTGGCCATCCGCTATAACGCATGGCTGCGCGAGTACTTTGCTTTTGCAAGCTCCTGGTTGTTGGGTGAGCTTTAAAATTAATTACAAATAATCCATGAAAAATTGACAGCAACGTTAATATTTAAAGCGTAAGCTCGCTATCTATAGCTTAATTTAGTCTAAAGAAAATAATAAAAATTGATTTTTGGTCTAAATAAAAATGCTACAGTTTCCAAGGCACTTTCCACCCCCTCGGAGGCTTTGCATGAAATTTGATACGCTTGCTCTACACGCTGGTTATGAAATTGATCCCACCACCAAGTCGATGGCGGTGCCTATTTATCAAACCACCAGCTACGCTTTTGACGATACCCAGCATGGTGCGGATCTATTTGATTTAAAAGTTAAAGGCAATATCTATACACGGATCATGAACCCGACATCCGATGTATTAGAGCAACGTATCGCAGCACTGGAAGGCGGCGTTGGCGCGCTGGCGCTGGCCTCAGGCTTGGCCGCTATTACATACGCCATCATGACCATTGCCGAGGCGGGCGACAATATTATCGCCACCACCGCCCTCTATGGCGGCACTTACAATCTACTCGCCCATACCTTGCCGCAATATGGCATTAGTGTGCAGTTTGTTGACGCCAATGATCCGCAAGCGGCCGCCGCGCTGATTAATGAGCGCACCAAGGCCATCTATTGCGAATCCATTGGTAACCCGCTGGGTAATGTGGTGGATTTCGCCGCTTTTGCCGCAGTGGCCCATGCAGGCGGCGTGCCGCTGATTGTGGATAACACCGTACCCACGCCATATCTCACCCGCCCCTTTGAGCATGGCGCAGATATTGTGGTGCATTCGCTGACCAAATATATCGGCGGCCACGGCAACAGCATTGGCGGCATGATTGTGGATAGTGGTAAATTTCCTTGGGCGGATCACAAACAACGCTTTAACCGCCTGAATGAGCCAGAAGTCAGCTATCACGGCGTGATTTACACCGAAGCATTCGGCCCCGCCGCCTTTATCGGCCGCGCCCGTACCGTGCCACTCAGGAATATGGGCGCGGCGATTTCGCCCTTTAATAGCTTTTTGATTCTGCAAGGCTTAGAAACACTGGCGCTGCGCATGGACAGGCATGTAGAAAACGCCCTGAAAGTGGCGCAATTCCTGCGGGGTCATAGCAAGGTGCAGTGGGTTAATTACACAGGCCTGCCCGATCATCCATCACATGCTTTGGTGCAAAAATACTTTGGCGGCAAGGCATCGGGCCTCTTGACCTTTGGCGTCAAAGGCGGTGCAGCGGCCGGAGCGCGCTTCCAGGATGCGCTGAAACTGATTACCCGCCTCGTGAATATCGGCGACGCCAAATCTCTGGCTTGCCACCCAGCCAGTACCACTCACCGCCAGCTGACGCCTGATGAATTAGCAAAAGCCGGGGTGAGCGAAGATATGGTGAGATTGTCGATTGGCATCGAGCATATCGACGATATTCTGGATGACCTGGAGCAGGCGCTGGCGGCGGCATAGCAGGAACGGGTCTCAGCCCATCTGCAGAAGCGAGTGAAACCCTGAAATAATGTTAAATAAATTAAAGGGTTTCACCCGCTTTTAAAAATCCTGCTTATAAGACAAAGAAATCATTTTCTTTTGCCATGAAAACAGCGGCAATCTGTCGTTTTGCTCCTGATACTGGTATTCCAGCCGCCATTTGCCCAGCCACAGGCTCTGCCACTGATAGGCAAAAGCCGCCTGGCTTTGCACACTTTGCCTTGCCTGGTTGTATTCCAGCAGCGGGCTGTAGCCATCCTGATCATGGGCTATTCTGGCGCGCAGCTGCAGCTCTAAGCTATGCGGGCCAAAGGGATAAACCAGCCTGCTGCTCAGCTCGCCGCTGTATTGATTTCCCCCCGGGCGCTGCGGAGAAAACTCAAACCCCAGCTGGGCACGATTATCCAGCCAGAGCCACCGCCACTGGCTGATATGCTGACCGCGCCATTCACTATGCAGGCTTTGATAGCGCGGATCGATATCCACAAATTGCGCACGTAAACGTAATAGAGACTCAAGGCGGCCAAGCGATGGCAGGCCACGGTATTCAAGCAAAATGCTGCTCTGATAAGGCTCGCTCTGCAGCCAGAATTGCTGCACGCCCACCCCCCAGTCACTGCGGGCCTGCGGCTGCCAGAATCCGCCAAACCAGCGCATGCTCTGACCGCTTTGCGGCCAGCTTTGCACGCCTCCGGCATGCAATGCCCATTGGCTCCCTCCGGGCGGAGTAGCCATGGCCTGTGCTTCAATCCCGGCCAGCCAGCCAGATCTGGGCAGGCTGCTTTGATCCACTTCCAGATTAAAAACCCCATCTGGCAATGTCACTTCCAGCCAACGCTTGGAGCTGCCCTGGTCTAAATTGCTGTCACTGGCGATCCAGCTTTGCAGCTGCCCCTGCCACTGTGTTTTTTCAGTGCAACCTTGTTCTGTTTTTTGCCTGATCAGATCACTGATGGCCTGCGGCAATACCGGCAAAGCGCGTAATTGCTGCTGTAAAGCCCCTGCCCGGCTAAAGTCTTCCAGCTGACAATAGGCCAGCATTAAATCAACTTTCGCCCCCTGATGATTGGGGTTGAGCTGCAGCACTTCTTCCAACAGCCAGCTCGCTTCCTGCCACTGCAGCTGTGCAATATCATCAATAGCCTGCTGGTACAGCTCATCACCCGCCTGGGCATGGGCCACTGGCAGATAAGCCGCTTGCAAAAAGGCAATCAACACACAGGGAAAGAGTCGCATACCTTGATTGTATATGCTCAGAATCACAAATCTAGAAATTTGCTTGCTTGATTCCGCTTATAGCAACAAGATGATTTGTAAGTAAATGATTACATATATGAAACAGCAAGTTAGTCTGCTGTAGGCTGCATGAAAAACTAAGGCAGGCGATAAACCTGCTGCACACCCCTGCGCCCTTTTAGCGATACCGAGCCGTAGAGCTGCAAGGGTGAATACAGCAGCTGCCGCTCGGTATCCTCCCCTACCAGTATTTTTTCATTATGCAGACTGGCCAGATTTTGCAAACGGGCACTTACATTCACGGCGTCGCCAATCGCGGTATAAGTGCTGCGAAACGGTGTGCCCATATCGCCCACCACCACAAGGCCTGTCTGAATCCCAATATGCACTTTAATCTGCTTATCCGGTGCTGCACTTTGATTATGCTTATCCACCGCCTGCTGCATCGCCATTGCGGCATTCAGCGCCCGGCTCGCATGGTCTTCCTGCACAACAGGGGCGCCCCAGAATGCAAACAAGGCGTCCCCCATATATTTATCCAAAGTGCCCTGCTGATCTAATACGGCCTGAGTCAGCAGCATCAGGGCATGGCGGGTGTAATGTGCCAGCTCTTCAGGCGGCAGCCTTTCGGCAATCCCCGTATAGCCTTGCAGATCAGCAAAGAGGCAGGTGATTTCAGCCCGGTGGGGCAACATAATCGCCTGACTGTTATTGCCAATCAGCTGATCAATAATTGCGGGGGGCACATACTGATGAAAAGCCAGATAAAGCTGGCGTCTGCCCAGCTGGGCATACCACCACTCCAGACCCCCTTCTAAAATCAGGAGCACCACGCCCCCCAGCAGTGGCGCCAGAGTGTTAGCCCCCACCTCCTGCCGGGTATTGCCCAGCCACAGCAACCAGGCCATCAGTACAAAAAATCCCCATGCAAGGCGTAAAGCATTATTTCGCCTGTGCAGCAAAACAACGCCCAGTAATAACACAGCCCAAACCGCCATAATGGCCACAAAACCAATCGCCACGACGGGCTTATTCTGCTCCAGCTGATCCAGCGCCTTGGACAACCATTGCGCATGCAGCAACATACCCGGTGTGCGCCCCCCCAGGATTGTCGCCACATAATCCCCAAGGCCCAAAGCACTTGACCCCACAATCACCAGCCTGTTCTGCAGCAGCGCCACATCGGCCTTTCCTGCCAGAATATCGCTGGCAGGTATCGCAATATAAGCCTCTGTACGGCGCAGAAAAGGAATCGCCGCCATTCCATCCTCAGCCACAATTTGCTGGCCCGATAAGCCTTCCAGCCATTCAATTTTGCCTTTGCTGGCCTGCAGTGGCCCCTGTTGCCCCAGCCAGCAACGCAATAAAACGGGTGCAAATGCTGGATAAAGCTTTGCCTGATACTTCACCAGCATGCTCTGATGCCGCACCACACCATCCGGATCTGCAGTAATCGCAATATGCCCGACACAAGGCGCTTGCGCGGCAAGCTTAGGATGATTCGCCAAAAAACCAAAAGCCTGGGTGGCAGGAATATCAGCCCATGGCATAGCCGCACTCAGCTGCCCAACCTGCATACTCTGGCTGCGATCAAACCCAAAAGTCTGCGCTAAAGTCAGCTGGCCTGAAGCCGCCAATTGTGCGATTTGCTGATCGCCAAATAAATCACTGCTTTCAGGGAAAATCATATCAAGGCCAATATGTGCCACCTTGTAATGCTGATCTAATTGCTGCAGTAATTGCGCCATTTGCTGCCTGGACCATGGCCAGCGCCCATATTGAGCAAGCGAAGCCTCATCAATATCCACCAGCACAATTCGCTTTTCCGGATAAGCAGTTAATCTTTGTTTTATTAGCTGATCGTGCAGACGATCTAAAAGATCAAAGGGAAAAGGATAAGCATGGCCGCGCGGCATCGCCACCCAAATAACCAGAAAAGTGCTGAGCAAAAAAAATAAAACCCGGCCCAGCCAGATTAAATGAATCTTTTGCCAAATCGATTTGAGAATGATCATGCAGCGCCGATAAAACAGTCGTTAAAATACGGACGGGGCAATGTATAAAAGGAGTAAAACAAGAAACCACGTTTAAGCGGCTAATACCCAATTCTTATTATTAATTGAAAAAACAACATGAACACAATGAAAAAAGCATGGACAGGCTGAAAAAAACAGCCTGTCATTTCATAAAAAACAGATCAAATTTGAATCATTTACTTTTTACGCAGCCAATAAGTCCCGCCGCTCAATACTTCATTATTACCTGTGGGAAGATAATAAACATAAGCAGCCTCTGCCGCATCTTTACCAGAAACAATACCACGCAGCTGCGCCTCGCTCACCGCACCATTAATAAAAAGCCCATTAGACTCAATAGCTCCTTTTACATTAAGTGGTATATCTCTGCCGGCGGCACTTAACAATAAATGAGTATTAAAACTTTGCGCTGCAAAATTGATTTGTAATGAAGACTCTTTTGCCGTAGTAGCAGAAACAGCATTGCTAAGCGTATTTACAATAATGCCATCATGTTTTGCCATTTGAAAATTAACGGCGCCCAGCTCAGGCCCATAACGGACATCACTTTTATCACGGGACATCACATAGTAAATCCCAGCGCTGACAACTTCCTGCCCTTCTTTATACACATCACTGAAATTAGCCGTGGCCGGAAGGCTGGCCAGTGCCTGCCAGCGCCCCCAGTGAATTGTGGGCACGATCACGGCGGGCGGTAAAGGCTCTGTAGGAACCACAACCACTGGTGGAACAACAGGCACCTCAGGCAAAGGGGCAGGCGTGGGTGAAGGCGGTGTTTCAACAGGCTTGATCACGCCAGGTTTGGTGGCTAAAGAGCCATCAATAACGCTATTACTATTGGCAACCACCCTGGCATTACTTAAATCAGCCGTATTTATCTGAGTTTGCTCGGCACCCAGCCCGGCCACTTTAGGCGCATCTTTGGGCGCTTCTTTTGATACGTCCTTAGGTAATTCATTCAGTAACTCTTTTTGCAGCACGGGAGATGAGTCTTTTTGCACCGGCACCGCTTGGCCACGAATCACTTCCAGCATATGGGCTGTTGAGGCAAATAACTCACGAGAATTCGCCCCCTGGCATGGCCCGCCCATTTCTACGCTGCAAACTGTAGAAAAAGGCTCAATCACCACACCACCTTTTTGCACCGCCACCTGCGTGGCATGGTCATCCGTAAACACCACAAAATCTGTACCACGTAAGCCAATGGCCGCAACAGGTGTATTTAAGCGATATTTACCTTTATCTTTTTGTACTTCCTGCCCGGTAACAGAGCGCATCAGCCCTGATTTAAGCTGCAGCTTAAACTGAGATCCTTGGCTGCCCGCATGGTATTTCTCGATAAACAAAACACTATTGGGCCGAACAGCAATAAAACCTTTATCAAAGGTGCGTAAATACACGCTGGTTTGCTCTGCGGTATGCAGCTCGTCACCTTCGCGCAGCGCATCGCCCTTAGCAATCACGCTCACCTGGCCATCACGGTGCAGAAGCGGTTGTCCAATAATTGCAACAACTGTCCCCATATTTGCCGATTCTTGTGCTAGAACACTATGCGGTGCCAGCAAAAAAGCAGCCAAAACAAAAATATATTGATCGATTCGCTTCAGCATGATTTTCCCTCCTCAGGCCAATCATCATCGGGAAATGCTTATGACACGTCATCCCATTTATTCTTTAGAGTTTTTCTCTGGAATTCCGGAAAGTATTTTAGCGTCCATCGCATCCGACTCTCAGCTTAGGACAGCAGTACGCAACCAGCAAGTGATAACCAAAGGCTCGCTGGGTGATGAACTGTTCTTTTTGATCAAAGGCCGGCTGCAAGTTATTGATGTAACCGAAGATGGCAGAGAGCTGTGCATCTATATCATTAACGAAGGCGAATACTTTGGTGAGCTTGCCGTGATTGATGGTGGCTCGCGCTCTACCAGCGTGGTCTCTATTGGCGATGCCGAGCTGATGGTAATGAGCCGTCATACTGCACTGCAGCTGATCTATTCCCACCCCATTCTGGCCGAACGTTTAATGAAAAAACTGGCCTATCTTGTCCGGCTTTCATCGCAAAACCGCGCCATGCTCAGCATTCAAAATCCCTATCAGCGGATTTGTACGGTGCTCACCACACTGATACGCACACTGCCGGGCAATTTAAAAATTATTGAGCTTCCGCCTCAGCAATCACTTGCCGGCATGACCAATTGCAGCAGGGAAACCGTTTCCAGAGCAATTGGCCAGCTGCTGAATGCCGGTATTGCAGAAAAAGACAGAAAAACGCTGATTGTGCGTGAGCCAGAGCGCTTACAACACATTGTGCAGGGCAAAATCACCACAGAATAATCCGGCAAGCCCGGCCAATAAGCGCCAAATGCTGATTATTAACTATCCGCCATAAAAACCTTATAAAACAAATACTAAGCAAAATAAAAATTTAAGAAAAATAAACAAAGACGCAGAAAAAAACAGAAAACGCAGAAAGCAACTGCGGAAATTTTCTTGTAATTATTAAATTCAATTACTAGTATAAAAAAACAAAATATTCTGCCACGCCAACAAGCGGCCAACACAACAAGACCCAGCCATGAGCCATCATTTGTAAGAAACCACCCCTTCTGCATGCCCATTCAAAAAAAGAATACAAATAGCAGCTTTAATAAAATAACAACCTTATAAGAGCTATATTTATGAAGATAATTCATCTTGGAAAATTCTACCCCCCTGAGTACGGCGGAATAGAAACTGTTACCTTTGACTTAGTTGAAGGCTTGAACAACCAAGGTGTTAAAACAGATGTACTGTGTAGCAATAAGGGAACAGAAACAAAAGTTGATTTAATTAACTCTGGCTATCAGGTGATCAGAGCAGGTACATTGGCGGTTATTAATTCAACATCCATCTCGCTAAAGCTGATCAGCGAGTTAAATAAATGCATCCATCAATACGATGCAATACATATCCATTTACCCAATCCGATGGCTAACCTAGCTATTTGGCTGATCAGGCCGGATTGTAAGGTTTACCTGCATTGGCATAGCGATATTGTTAAACAAAAACATATGCTAAAGCTTTATGCACCATGGCTACGCTGGCTGATAAAACGCGCAGATGGCATTGTTGCAACATCACAACAATATGCTGATTCATCTAAATGGCTTTCCCCCAATATGGAAAAAGTATCCATTATCCCGATTGGCGTTGCAGACAGAATTAAAAATATATCCTCCGCTTTAGTGCATAAAATACGGTCAGAGCATAAAAACAAAAAAATCGTTTTATCTATTGGCCGCTCTGCAGCATACAAAGGAATAAGCTATCTAATAGAAGCATGTAAATATACCAACGATGATATTGTGGTTTTAATTGGCGGTCCAGGCGTAGAGACATTCAGTGATCTGATTAAAAAACTGGGCTTAGAATATAAAATAAAAATATTAGGCACAATCGCCGATCAACAATTAGCTTCATATTATGCAGCTTGCGATATATTCTGCCTGCCCTCTGTTTACCGCTCCGAAGCCTATGGCATCGTGCAGGTTGAAGCAATGAGCTTTTCTAAGCCCGTTGTTTCCTGCGACATTTCAGGTTCAGGCGTTTCATGGGTCAATGAGCACGAAAAATCAGGCCTGCTTGTACCCCCGTCAGACCCGGTGGCACTAGCAAATGCAATTAATAAATTATGTGGAGACGATGTACTGAGAAACAAAATGGCACTTTATGCACGGCATCGGTTTGAACAAGAGCTTACGGCTGAAAAAATGGTAAAAAAAACAATCCGTATGTATACAGAAAAAATGCCTGTATTCGAAAAAAATAAACCGGCTATATTTGGAGCAGAACGGATTGAAGCCCTGTTTAATAATGAACCCGCGCTGAGCGCCAGGCAAATACAGCAAAAAGAAAGCGCAAATTAAATCATTATCCATCTGAATCGAACATCATCTATATATAAAGATAAAAATGGACAAGATGAATATCCTGTTTTCCGCACAAGGAATGATTCCCCCGTTAACGGGGATAGGCCGCTATGCAACCAGTTTATCCAGAGCAATGCAGCAGTTTGACACAGATATTGATCTTGATTATTACCAGTTTGGCCGTGTAAGTAAGAAAACCAACAATGAATTTTTGCTTTCAAAAATAAGAAATATGGTTAATCGCTTCCCCGCGCTTAAATCTTATCTTAGAAAAAAATATCACGCCAATCGCGGCGCGCACACCATTAAAGCAAAAAACTATATTTATCATGAGCCCAATTATATTCCCACCGTGCTGCAATACCCCTATCTGGTTACGGTGCATGATTTATCCCATATTATTAACCCGGAATGGCATCCCATTGAAAGAGTCCGCTTTTTAAGCGAGCATTTACCGCTCACTTTAGAAAAAGCAGATGCTATTTTTGTTGTTTCAAAATCAGTAAAAAAAGAGCTGATACAATGGATGCCGGAAGTCAGTCATAAATTGCATATTACCTATAACGGCGTAGACCACAGCAAATTTTCTACTGAATCATATAATAAAAGCATTCTGGATAAATATCATTTACCCAGTAAAGATTATTTTTTATTTTTGGGCACAATCGAGCCAAGAAAGAAAATAGAAGATTTACTTTCCGCATATCAAATGCTGGTACAAAATAAAAAAACATCGCTCCCGTTAATTATTGTCGGAGGCGTAGGCTGGAAATGTGAAGAAATCTTAGACCGGATAAAACACAGCAAAAATGTACGCTGGCTGCAATATGTCCCGGAAAAAGATCTGCCTGCTCTATTGGCAGGGGCACGGTGTATGGTTTATCCATCTGCTTATGAAGGATTTGGTTTACCCGTATTAGAAGCCATGAGTACAGGCACACCCGTCATTACAACGGCAGGAGGTGCTATTGGTGAAATTGGTGGCTCAGCCCCTTTCTATTTTAATAATGGCGATATAGAGGGTCTCGCCGAGCATATGACCAACCTTGCCTTATCACCCGAATGCGCCTGTGATCATATTACTGAAGGATTAATCCGATCAAATTACTTTACATGGGACAGATGTGCATCCAGAACATTAAGCACTTACAGGGATGTATGGGCCAGTCATTATTAATCTCTTTGCTAATTGCAAGTACTGTTCTGCTTATTATTGCAGGGTCTTTTTATAACCTCCAGAAATACATTCCCATACAGAATGATAAAGTTATTCACTTTCTTGCCTATTTTATTCTTAGCTCTTTATTAACCCCCTATATCAGCAACATGAATATATTTATTTTATTATTTTTTATGGGAGGGAGTATCGAAGTCATTCAGCCATTAGCAGGCAGAAAATGTTGCGTTTATGATCAATTAGCCAATACCTCAGGGATTATTTCTTCCATCCTGTTAATCCATCTTTGGGGAGTTTTTTTTGGAAATTATTAGAAGGATTTTTGCAGGCCGCTGGCTTTTGCATGCCATGGTCAGCCGCGAAATTAAATCAAGATACAGTGGATCTGTACTTGGTATATTTTGGCTATTTTTTGCCCCCATTTTAATGATCCTTACCTACAGTCTGGTTTTCGCAGATTTAATGAAATCAAGATTGCCGGGTGTTAATAGTCATTACGCTTATACCATGTACCTGACCAGCGGCATGCTGGTGTGGCAATACTTTGCAGAAATCGTGGGCAGAGGCAAATTATTTCTTGTAGAAAATGCGGGTTTACTCAGAAAAAACAATATATCAAAAATTATTCCACTTATTTCAGTCGTCACGATTGCGTTGGTCAATAGCCTGGTTTTAGCGGGTTTTTATTTTATATTTCTAATCACTTTAAACTTATTTAGCTTTCAAATATTGGTCGTATATTTATTACAAATATTGGTTATTACTCTGTTTTCATTCAGTATTGCTGGCTTACTGGCGCTTGCCCATGCTTATGTCAGAGATGTTGGGCAATTTGTAGATGCCTTTATGCAGATTTTATTTTGGGCAACACCCATTGTTTACGCGCCACAGATATTGCCCCAGTGGGCGGCTCAATATATTTACCTGAACCCCGTTTATTGGGTATCCCAGCTGGGCCAGCAAGTTGTGCTGGATTGGCCGCTTGCCTGGAATTGGTTACTCAATGCCCTGCTTTTATCTATTGCGCTATTTTTAATTTTTTATATTTTTTATGCTAAAAATATTCAAAAAATAATGGATGACCTGTAATCATGGCGCTGATTAAAGTAGAAAATCTGTCCAAGTGTTTTCGAATTTACTCTTCGCGCAGTCAAAAGCTGGCTGCTTTATTTGGTATGGATAGCCATTGCCTGCAGAAATGGGCGCTGAATAACATCTCTTTTTCAATTGAACCCGGCGAGTCTGTCGCCATTGTTGGCCGAAATGGCTCAGGAAAAAGCACGCTATTAAAGCTGATCTGCCAGACATTGCGCCCGACCGAAGGTGAGATAACAGTTAATGGCCGGATTGGTGCACTTTTAGAGCTTGGCATTGGCTTTCATGAAGAATTAAGCGGCAGAGAAAACGTTTATATTTCAGGCCAATTACTTGGCATGAGCCGGCATGAAATAGATGACAGGATTGAAGAAATTATTAATTTCTCTGAGCTGAGAGAATATATCGACGTGCAATTAAAAAAGTATTCCAGCGGAATGCAAATGCGGCTGGCCTTTAGCGTGGCAACGGCCATCAGGCCAGAAATATTAATTGTAGATGAAGCCCTGTCAGTAGGAGACGCCTATTTTCAGCATAAATGCTTTGACAGAATAAAAGACTTTCAAGCACAGGGCACATCATTACTTTTTGTTTCCCATGATCCGCTTGCCGTTAAAACATTATGCGACAGAGCTATCTTAATTGATCAGGGCATCATGCTTTCGGATGATCACCCCGCTGCTATTCTGGATTACTATAATGCGCTGATTGCTAATACCGCTAATAATAAAATAAGCCTGCATGAAGGCGTGCGCTCTGGCAGTGGCGAAGCCAAATTAATAGCCGTTGAAGTATTTAATCAAAATGAACCCGCCCAGGTTGTACTGTCTGGCAGCCCGGTAAAAATCATTGTCAGCTATAAAGTATTAGAAAAAATAAACGATCTGACCATTGGCTTTTTAATTAAAGACCGGGTCGGGAATGAAGTATTCGGATCAAACACCTATTTATTACAAAAAACCCCGCCATTTGTACAGGGCGGCCAATATCAGGTAGTCTTTGAATTGCCAGATTTCAGGCTTGCTGCGGGCAGCTATAATATTAGTGTGGCATTGCACTCCTCTTACCATCATTTATCTGATAACTATGATTGGTGGGATCATGCTGCCACAATTACAGTCATTTCTGAGCATGTATTTGCAGGTGTTGTCCGGCTTGATACCCAATACTGTGAGTTAATATGAAAACATTAGACGATATTATTGCCTGTGTTCAATCTTATGCTCTGAATCAGGCCGCAGCACCTGTTGTTTATAAAATAGAGCCCACAGCAGCATCCAGTCAGCTGCTCTGGCTTCCGCAGTCATTCAGAGAGCTTATCTCTATTCGTAATCCCAATTTATTTATTTTTTTCTCGTATCAGGCTATTTTAGGCCGGGCCCCTGATCAGGATGGCGCAGGTCATTATCATGAATTACTTTCATCAGGCCGCTTAAGCCTTAGAAAATTTGCTTTGCAAATGTTATCCAGCACCGAATCAGTACATTCAAATTCTTCAATTAAAATAAATAAAATAGACCGCTACTTTATTGCATTAGAAAATAAAATATTATCCATATGGAGTGGCAGGCGAGGTGCAGGTTTAATTGGCCGTATTCATGATACGTTTATTAGATTAAGCAGCATAAATTCAAAGCACATTCAACAAAACGCATTTCTTGCAAAACAAAGCTATGATTTTGAAACGCGGCAGGAAGTTATTTTATCCACATTAAAAACCCAGCAGATTAACCTGAGCCAGCAACTGGCAATAAGCAGCGATGATATCAGGGCCCATAGCAGCCAACAGCTTGAGCAGCGATTTGCTCATTATTCAGATTTTATTAATCAGCAGCTTTTCACAATCAGCCATGAACTGGCAGAAAAAATTGATTATATTCATCAGCAGCAGGAAAAAAACACATATCTCATTCAAGAAGCATTGGACCGAAATACTGAACTTGCCCAAAAATCATTAGCTGATAGTGCTGAAAAAATTGCAATCATAGCCAATACAAACAGCAGCAATAGCCAGGCCATGCTTTATATACAAGAAAAAATGCTGCAGCATTTAAAAAGCAGTAATGCAGCAGATATACCTGCCACAGCTCAAATGATTAGCCCCCACACACTGGCAGCAGACCCCGCCATTGATGCATATTATCTGGCATTTGAATCAAAATTCAGAGGACCAGAAGATGAAATTAAAGTAAAGCTGGAAAAATATATTCCCTATGTAGAGCCTTTTCTTAAAGCCAGCCAGGCCCCCCTATTAGATATTGGTATGGGCAGAGGGGAGTGGATTAATCTGATCAGTCATAAAGGCTTAAAAGCACAGGGAGTGGATCAGAGCGACGAAATGATACGCCATTGCCGGGATATGGGGCTGAGCGTAGTTCATGCTGATGCACTGGATTATTTATGCAGCCTGCCGGAGCAATCATTAGGGGCAATTAGTTCATTTCATGTGGTTGAACATCTGCCTTTTGATATTTTATTTAAGCTGATAAAAGAGTCATATCGTGCACTGCTGCCCGGTGGTCTTTTGATTTTAGAAACACCTAACCCAGAAAATGTATTGGTAGGCAGCCATACCTTCTACCATGACTTCAGCCATAAAAACCCTGTTACCCCTACCAGCCTGCAATTTCTGGCTGAATATCATGGTTTTAAAGATTGTGAAATTTTAAGATTAAACCCTTATCCTGAATCGGCCAAAGTACCTGGCCATGATTTATTAACAGAACGTGTTAACGGGCATCTTTGTGGCCCCCAGGATTACGCTCTGATTGCAAAACGATAAGCAAGTGACAGAGTGCCAACACATTAAACCAGCCGCAAGGAGTATTCAATGCGCGTAATGCTTGCTGCAAATATAACCCCGTTTTTGCATGGCGGTGCTGATTACCATATCCAAGGCACAGCAAATGCATTAGCTGCAGCAGGCTGCCATGTAGAAATACTCAGGCTGCCTTTTACCTTTACACCAGAACAATCCATTCTGGATTTAATGCAATGGTGCAAAAAATTAGATTTAAATCAGCCCAATGGCTATCGGATTGACCGGCTGATCAGCCTGCAATTTCCATGTTATGGCATACAGCATAATAAGCACACCGCCTGGATTATGCATCAGCACAGGGCCGTGTATGAGTTATATGAAGAAAACAAAACCGCTTCAGCGCATTTTAAATATGCAGTCGGGCAGTTTGATCAGGAATCATTAAAACAATGCCATCAGCTTTTTGCTAATTCCAAACGCGTGGCAGAGCGGCTTTATCAATATAATGATTTAAATGCCAGCGCACTTTACCATCCGCCTCCTGCATATCAGGCTTTTCATCCAGCTGAAAATCTGGGCTATATTTTTTGCCCCAGCCGGATTGAAACACTAAAGCGCCAAGATTTATTAATCAAAGCACTTGCACTGGCTCCCAAATCTTTACCCATTGTAATTGCAGGTGCTGGCGGGCAATCAGAATCGTTAAAACAATTAATTAATCAGCTGGGTTTAAATGAAAAAGTGAGAATGCTGGGGGCAATCAGTGAAGCACAAAAAATAGCCTATTACGCCCACTGTAGCGCTGTTTTCTTTGCACCATTTGATGAAGACTATGGCTATATCACCCACGAGGCCATGCTCTCCGGCAAGCCGGTTATCAGCTGCACAGATTCAGGCGGCCCTTTAGAATTTATTGAGCATGAGCATACAGGCTGGATTATTCCGCCCTCGCCAGAAAGCATTGCCACAGTATTAAACTGGATCAGCCAATATCCCAATAAAGCAGAAGCAATGGGCAAGGCAGCAAAAGCAGCATGGCCCAAATTTGGAATAAGCTGGGATAAGGTAGTCAGCCAATTATTGGAGACCTAATTGAAAGTTGCGATTATTGCACCCAGCGGAGTACCCTTTATTTGGGGCGGCGCAGAAAACATCTGGAAAGGCCTGTGGCTAACATTAAATCAGCAGGAAAACATGACGGCAGAGCTGATTAAATTGCCCAGCCCGGAGCATGATTTTTGGGCCATTATTCAAAGTTATCAGAACTTTGCTGAGCTGGATCTCAATCATTTTGATTTAGTCATCAGCACTAAATACCCGGCATGGATGGTTTCCCATCCCCGGCATATTCTGTTTATGCAGCATACACTGCGCGGCTTATACGATACTTATCCCACACATTTAACAAAAAATATTGACCATTTAGCACAAAAATTGCCTGCCCTATACCGCCTGCTAAGTATAAAAAAACCAGGCAGAACCCATCTTGCCGAATGCTTTGCAGAATTAAAACGTATTAAAGAATTGCAAATACTAAGCCAGCAAGATATTGCTCTGCCCGGCCCGCTATTACGTGCGATTATTCATTTTTTTGATGCTGTCGCCTTAGCTCCAGAGCAAATTCTTCGTTATACAGCGATTGCCCATGAAGTTGCTAATCGCAAAGAATATTTTCCTGAAGGCATTAAACCTGATGTACTTTACCATCCAAGCTCATTGCCCCAGGCTGGCGTTATAGGCAATGTACACATCCCTCCGGCCATTTTTACCGCCAGCCGCCTTGATGCACCCAAGCGAATTGATCTGCTGATTAAAGCCTATTGCAAATCAGGAGTTAAAACGCCTTTAAGAATTGCAGGCACAGGCCCACAAAGCAATGAATTACAAAAACTGATTCCCCCCGATGCTGCAATAACCCTGCTTGGGCATATATCCGAGCAGCAATTAGCACAAGAATATGCCAATGCACTTTTTGTGCCTTTTATTCCCGAGCACGAAGACTTTGGCCTGATTAGCTATGAGGCCATGATTGCAGGCAAAGCGGTATTAAGCTGCACAGATAGCGGAGGCGCAACAGAATTAATCAGGCATATGGAAAACGGCCTGATTATAAAACCAGATTGTGATGAGATAGCAAAAGCAATTAAACAACTCTGCGATAATCCATCACTTAGCTATCAGCTTGGCCAGCAAGCATATAACACGGTAAAAGATATAAACTGGCCTGCATTAGTAAAAGAGCTTCTAAATAAAAACGCACAATATCTGCCCAGAATACTGGTGCTGAATACCTACCCCATCTACCCCGTTGTCAGTGGCGGGCAGGCACGGCTTTATCATCTGTATTCAGAGCTATCAATGCTTGGCTATTCGGTAGAAATACTTAACTTAGACTTCAATACCAAAGTCATTAAAAATAGAAACTTAAATGAGAACTTTGTTGAAGTCTTAATACCGGTAGGCGATGAATTTAGAAAAAAATTAAGCACAGAAGAAAAAAGATTAAATATATCCTGCGTTGATTGGCTGGCAGCCGCACATCCTGAGTTATTACCAGAATGGCAAGCCGAGATTAAACGCCGCGCCCCATGGGCCAGCCTGGTGATCTGCAGCCATCCTTATGCATATCCGGCAATGATACAGGCTGGCGTGAAGCAATGGCTCTATGAAGCACATAATGTAGAAGCCGACCTTAAAGCGCAAATATATCAGCAGCACCCTAATGAAGCGCAAAAAATCAAAGAATTAGAATCCCAATGCGCCATGGGCGCACAGCATATTATTTGCTGCAGCAATGAAGACAGCCTGCGTATGCAAGCCCTGTATCAAATCCCTGATCATCAGTTCAGCATCATTGCCAATGGCGCTGACACCCAAAATATTAAGTACCTGGATCAGGCTGGCCGCAAAGAAATACGCATACAAATGGGGCTGGAACCCACAAATAATATATCGCTCTTTATGGGCAGCAATCACGGCCCCAATATAGAAGCAGCAGAACAAATCCTGATCGCAGCAGAGCAAAATTTATCACTGCAATATATTATTCTGGGCAGCGTAGCAGATGCTTTTAAGAAAAAAAACATCCCGGAAAATGTACGATTTTTAGGTGTAGTCAGCCAGGCAGAAAAACAACTCTGGCTTAAAATTGCCTCGATTGCATTAAACCCAATGCTAAATGGATCCGGATCAAACTTAAAACTAATTGAATATGCAGCAGCCGGCCTGCCAATTATCAGTACAGAATTTGGCGTGAGGGGAACGAGATTTGAGGCGGGGGTGCATTATTTTAATGCAAAAAATCTTACTGGCACAATAAAAAACACGCTAAAACTATCAGAGAGCCAATTAGATCAAATAACAAGAAAAACTGCAGGATATATAAAAAATGAACTATGCTGGCAAAGTTTGGCAGAAAAATACCACAAAGAAATTAAAAATGGCATGCACAAGGTAAAAAACAAAGAGGAAAGCATCTTGCCTTCCTCCCCTCTTCCAATATCAAGCTTGCTATACTAGCTGTCTTTGTTAATGACCATCCATTGTGGAATTTTAAAATTAACAATCATTTTATACAGCAAAATATAACTGGCAATAAACAACAAAACAAAACCTAATAATATATATGGGCTTTCCCAAAAAACAACGGCTGGAATAGCTGCAAAAGATGATAACGCCCATAAATAAGGTGCAGTTAACGCATTGCGCTGAACTTTATAACGCGCCACATCTTCACCTAATTGCAAACGCACTACGCGCCTGTAAATCAGCGTATGCAAATGAATGCCATCCGGCAGGCCAGGTGAAACACCCTTCACAAATTTACGACGATAAATAGTAAATAGCGTTTCAAATACCGGATAAATACAGAGCAAAAATGGAAACCAGATAGAAACATTAGGATGCCGCGCCATTAACAAGACCGACAACTCTGCAATCATAAAGCCTACAAAATAAGCCCCGCCATCCCCCAAAAAGATTAAACCCCGTGGGTAATTCCAGAGCAAAAACCCCAAACAAGCACCAATCATGCCCATATTGGCAATCACTAAAAACCAGTCATTTAAAGCAAAAGAAACATAGCCCAGACCAGCAAAAATCATCATCGCCACAACTGCAGATAAGCCATTAAAACCATCAATAATATTAAAAGCATTTGCCACGCCCGCCACTGCAAACATGGTAAAAAACAATGAAACAACAGTAAACTGCATAATCAGATCAATATAAGGCACATCTAAACGAACAATTCCCGCGCCCAATAGAAAATACCCTAATAATGCCGCCTGCATGGTTAAGCCCAGCCGCATTAACACCCCTACCTTTTTAGTCAAATCCTCAATTAATCCACCTAAAAAAGCAGGTAAACTAGCCACAATCAACAAAGCAAAAGAATTAAACCACTGCGTCTCTTTAATCGCCCCCGCCAATAAAACCGCCAGCATCCCCATCATGATAGAAAGCCCACCAATCCGCGGCACAGAATGCGCATGAAACTTCTGCACCCCGCCTAAATCATGATCACCGGAGATATGGCTGTGCAAGTGATCAAAACGGATCACAAGCATGGTGACAATGACAGAGGCGAGGAATGCCAATACAAGATAAAGCATACATTTGCCTATAAATTAACTTTGATAGAAAAATCAAACAATTTCATTGTAAAGTTCAATTGTTAAGTCGACCATTTTGTCAGATGTAAAATTTTCCAAATAACGATTTCGAGCATTAAGAGATAAGTTTTTTATCAAAGACTTATCACTTACTATTTTAATGATAGCAGTCGCTAATGCTTCAGGGTCCATAATGGCGACGTTAAATCCAGTTTCACCATCAACATTTACCCATGGTGCGCCTGACCCTTCAATATTAGTAGTAATACATGGAAGTGAAAATGCCATAGCTTCAAGTAATACAACACCAAAAGATTCCGCTTTAGTAATTGAGCTCAAACAAAAAACATCTGCAATTTGAAAATAGAAACTCAAATCAGTACTAAAGTGGGGAATTTCACCTAATAGTACAACCTTCTCAGTCAATTTATTATCAGTAATAATTTTACTTAAATCGTCATACAGAGGCCCAATACCACCAATCAAAATCACAAAATCATTTGGTAAATATTTAGCAGCTTCAACAAGATATTTAAATCCCTTTTGAAAGGTTAGTCGCCCAAGTCCAAAAACTATTTTTTTTCCCTCATATGGATTGGGCTTGATAATAGTAGTAGCAGGCAATGGGTCAGAGATCCCAATTGGAATAACATGTGTTTTATTTAGATATGGAGCTAGCCATACAGATGAGTTCATATAAACTGGTGATGTTGCAATAATTGCGTCAGCACGTCCCAATAACCAATTTTGCAAAGGTAAATACAATTTCAGTAATTTTTTTTGCTTAACAATATCATTGTGCCAGTGAATAACTATTTTACACTTTGGGCGAACGAACCAAATAGCTAAACTAGCCATAGGATCAGGTAAATGGACGTGCAATATATCATACTGAGAAATAGACTTTGCCAGCATCGAAATCATAGAAGGTGATATAGATGTTGAAAACAACTTTCCCCAAGAACTAGATCTTGATATCTGATAACCAAGAGTAGCAGTAAGAGAAGTAGATTTTCTAATAGTATTAGAACATAAGACATCTGTTTTAATACCGTGAATATTCAAGCCTTCAGTAATATTAAACATAACCGATTCGATACCTCCAACAACTGGAGGGTAAAATTTTCCAAATTGTAAAACTTTCACGCTGCATCACCCCTAGGTAAATAATCCACAAAATATAATAAGATACATTTTTTAATAAATGATCACTTATTAAAAGGACCAAACCTACCTAATATTCCATCAACTAAACCTTTATACCAGTATTGTATAAAAGTCATTTTTTCAGACGTTTGTAATAATCCGATAAAAAAACGAATAAAATTAAATATAAGCTCCCTAATTTTGTATCCCAATGGTACATAATTTTTCCTTAACATCATGAAACTATTTCTAATCAAATAATATCGACGTATAGAACTATGAACCGATATTGTACGACCCAATACTGAAATTCGCTTATCTCCAACGGTATGAGCCATTCTCGCATTTTTTGTAATAAAAACTGATAAACCCATTGATTTAGCGCGTAAACACCATTCAACATCAATGTAATCAACAAATAGTTCTTCACACATTAAACCAATTTTGTCTAGAACATCCATCCGAATCATGCAGCCAGAGGCAATAATAAAAGTAGCCTCTAGATAATCTTCTTTTTCAAAACTAACACGTTTAATGAAAGGGCCTCGGTAAACCGTGGCAGGATAATCAATGCCTGTTGTCGGGTCATAAAAAGAGGGACCAATGGCCGCAACAGCAACTCCTTGTGCCAATAGCGTTTTCTCACATTCAAGCAGGCCATTAATAAAATTATTTTCAAGCAGACTATCTTGATCAAACAAAACAATGTGCGATGCATGTTTTTCTTTAGCTTTATTTATCCCAATATTTTGAGCAGCAGCAAGCCCAACATTCTGGGTTAATTTTATAAATTCAATTTTATTTAAAGAATCAAATCTATTTATCGAACTTCCAATTAAATGTGAGTTACTTGAACCATTATCAATGATGAATATATAGTCTAATTGAAAAATAGATGATTCTAGTTGCTGCATGAGAAGATCAACATCAGGGTTGTATGTTATTACAACGCCATAAACAAAATTATTTTTCATTCGCAACCTTTAGGCAATTTTGTTAGTCCAAGAATAATTGCCGCACAAGAAAAAGCAATCCACATATCAACCCCCATAAGGTATTGCTCAGCAAAAATTATGAATATAAGAGGGTAATATGAAAAAACCCTTAAAAATAAAAAACCATTTCCTGTAAATGCATTAATAATTCCATGAGTAACACCAACTACCGCCCCAAATACAACAACACCATAAGTATTATTCCACATATGCCAAGTAGCCAAACCCGTATAGACATTACCTAGCCACTCACCTGTTTTGACCCAACCATCAGCAAGGGTAACATCTGCTGCCATTAGCTTACTACTTGCAAGAACATTAAATTTATTCAATGTAATAGCGACAACATCACCTCTCAGTATAAAATCACCATCCAATATGCTTTGAAAGGCTGCAAGACCACCAAGAGTATATCCAAGTAGGGTAAAACACAACGATCCAAACAATGACCTATCAGAGCCACCAGCAATTTTGCCTTGCAACAAATGAACAATTGAGAACAATAAAAAACCAGCAGATACAAAAATAAATACTTTTTTATAATTCAATCTAAAATCTTTTTTATAAAATCCAGAAACATACAACATACTAAGTACTATAAAAATTTTTGATGTAGAAACCACTGCCAGCAACCATAATATGGTTGCAAAGTATTTAGATTTTTTTTTATCATAAAAAGACGCATATAAATATGCCGCTGCACACAAAGGAAATGAAATACCAACCCGTAAAGAAAGCCCATCTTCTAACAATGCAGCTCTAAAAATTTTCATGCTTCCAACATCATACAAATAAGTAAAAAACAAAAATAAACTATAAAATGATGTAATAAAACATAATGAATATAAAACATTAACAGAAAAATATTTTTTAAACGTAAAAATATCAAAAATACAAAAAACTTTAAAAGTCGCTAAATATGTAATCACAAGCGTGATGAAAAACAAAATAAAAATATAATCAAACCTAGGGGAGAAACTAACAAAAACACTGTCATTAACCCAGTAAAGCAAAAGAACTAAAAACCATTGCAGTGAAATTAACTTCAAAAAGGATGTGTTAACTTTACTATGAAAGTAAATACCATATAGTAGCAAACACACTGATAATGATGGAATAGCTTGCATTATACCGCCCTAAGGTAACTCAGCATAATATCTACTGGAAAGCACCTTATTTTCAATAAATTTTATCGACATAAAAAATTACCGCCCACGGGAATATAGAAAAATTAATTCTTTCTTAAGAAAGAATTTATTCATTATCAATTTAGCCCCTTTTTTTGCCGCGATAAAGAACGACACCACCAGCATAAAATAATTAAGATGGCTTCTAAATTTTGAATACCACTCTTGAACAATACTAATTTTATGACACTTAATAGAACTAAGAATTACCTCTGAAAGAATAGAAGCTAAAATTCTATTTTTGCCCTTAACATTTCCCACAGATAAAATTGAGTCAGTATATAAAATTCTAATTTTATTCGGAACAGTTCTAACTAAAGAATATAATGACCCCAACCTATAGCAAGAATTTACTTCATTCACAAAACCAATATCACCTAGCATGGCAAAGCCAAGATGTATTCGATAGTCAATATATTCTGAAGGCATATCCAAAACGACCTTCGCATCATTCAATCGATATAATAAAGTACTATGGTGCAAGAAATTACCACACTCCAGCAAATAATTTAAATCAAAAATCTCAGGTATTTTATTATTGAAAAAACCAAAATGAGCTTTCTTCTCTGTTACTACTAAAGAATTATTGAATACTGCCTTAATAGTCTCTTTGCATTTTAAAACTTTAATTTGTGCTGACAGCTTCCCAGGAAGCCAATAATCATCACCATCTAAATGAGCAACAAACTCACCGCTTGCTTGCTGAACCAAGAATTTTATATTATTCCCTGAGCCAATATTTTTTTCATGCCTGAAGTAAGTAATCCGCCCTGGATACTTAAGAAGTATCCCTCTAATAACTTGTTCAGTAGCATCAGTAGAGCAGTCATCGCCCACAAGAATTTCAATATCACCATCAATATCTTGCGACAGCACACTCATTAAACAGTCTGAAATATAATTTTCATGGTTATAAACAAAAATGCATACACTAACTTTGTATTGATAATTATTCATTTTATTCCATGATATTTAAATTGTACTTAATGTTGTCTTTTCTAGTAACTCAACCAAGCTGCTTACATTTTCTTTTACTTTTTCTTCGCCCCAAAAACTTTTTAAAACAGTTCTGTTTTGCTCAATTTCTCTGAAAGTCAACCGTGAAAACATGCATGCAGACAACTCTCGATTTAAGTCAAAAACATGTGCACTTTTTTGTTTAAAAAACTTATACACCACATTGTTACTCTGAAGAAAAACTTTAGCTCCTGAATATAACGCAGTACCAATATTGCCCAATGCCTGCTGGTTTCTTTGATTCATAATTACGACAGAACACGTAGCAATAATTTTATTGTATTCTGACAGAGGTATAAAATCGAGCAAGGGAACAAAGTTATTTCCAAAATACTTCATACCAAGTTTTACTACCTCATCCCTATAATTAAAATCACCATAGCTAAGAGGCACAATTATTTTTCTATCACCCAAATCCAAACTACTTAGCAAGCGAAACACTTCTGCATGATTATTACTGACCATAGCAGAATTACCAACAAGAATATTATCTTCTAAGATTGCAGCAGGCCCTGTAGCAAAAGCTTGCTCATAGCTTCCATAATTCAATTGTACATACTTTGCTTTAAATCTGTCCCGTCCCAGAGCTAACACAAGTAAGTCATATTCTTGTGGAATTGGAGCAGAAAAGTAATTAATTCTTGGTAAAATTTTATCCAGTGTATTATCTGGTACAAACCTATTTTTGAGTTTTCTATAAAACAATCCCGGTTGTAACATTAATGAGAAAATAAATTTAACTCTCATTAATTTATTTTTCCTTAGCAATTTATTCGTTTCTTGCGTGATGAAATATCTGTCATCACCAACTAAAAACCTAACATAATCCCCGCCCCAACCACTCCAAACTATCACAGTATTAGCTGCAGCATTCTGCACGAGTTTAGCCCCGAGTGGAGTCATATTGTGAATAATTATACATGTACACCATGCCATATCCTCAATAAACTCAAGCGAATGAACATAACTATCATCAATAATACGATCAGCTTTAATCAAACCATCCGAACTAGCCCCGCCTAAACCGTCTTTAATCATGATGTATTTATTTGTACATTTTTCATTACGATTAAAAACATCCATAATAAAAGGCACGAATACCCGATTATCATGGATCAAATGTAGAATTTTAACGGCCATATTTATTTCTCAGTAAATTTACAATTTTCCAACTAATTTTTGGTGTCACAAGAATGCATGCAAATGTTGTGGCCATTGAAACAAATACCAGCCAAGAAAAAAGCACATATCTATTATCAGATATCAAATTAATACTTGATAATCCATATAATGTAATTGCTCCTGCAGCCCAAATTTTAAGTATATTCAGAGGCCAGGACCATACCAAAGAAGTTGCATATTTTTTATGAACGAAAGGAATCCATACAAACATAAAGACTAAATTGCAAATAAGCCACGCCAAACCCGTACCTACCGCCCCATACGTTGGGGCAACAAAATACAATAGAGGCAACCATACAATGGTTAGTAAAATATTACCTTTAATATGTAAACTTAAGTTTCCAAGCGCAAACTGAAAAAGAAATGGAAGCGCAGCCATTCCCATTACACCACTACTTAGCGCATACCATAACAATATTGGAGCAACATTTTGTGCGGTATTGGAATTACCAGTCCAAGCAAATATAAGAGTTTCTGAAAAAATGGCAATTGTCCCTGCAATTGCGCACATTAAAATTGCTGATAACTGAGACATTAATATATAGAATTTTTTAAATTCATCTTTTGATTTTTTTTCAATGAGAATAATAAATCTAGGCTGAATAGCCTGCTGTAAAGGTGCGCTAACCATACTAATAGCACCTGTTACTGTTAGTGCAAGTGTAAGATATCCAAAATCCTGTAAATTAATATAATGAGAAAGTAACAATCTATCTGTCTGTGATAACACGACCCAAAGTACAGCAACAAATGCCAATGAACCAGCATTCGAAGAAATACTTTTTAGAGATTCCCACTGTGGAAGAAGTTTTATTGGACTTGAAGGTATTGCTTTGTATAAAAAAAACCGAAACAATATACATTCAAAAACAGAAACTATTAGCTGGTAAATAAAAAAAGCATAGGGAGTCGGAGAGATGTAATGCAAGACAAAAAACACCCCTATAGACCTTGCAGTTGCTGCAATAGCTGTTAAATTATTCAATAAAATTTGATTTTCTAACCCCATCAGCCCACCTCGATATAAAGTAATAAACCATCGAGTTCCGGCAATCATCCCCATTATAATAATACAGGATACAACTTGATTAACACTTATCGTATGCACATTCAACCAAGAATTTGCAATCCATGAACTACATCGATAAATAGCAACTGTGACAAAAAATGAAATTATTAAAAAAACCCATTCTAAACAACGTAATAAGTTAAGAATGGATAGGGCACTTACACTTCCTGCTCTAAACCTTGATAATTCACGCGATAATGCAGGTGACAACCCCATATCAAGAAGTTGAAACCATGCAAGGAGCATAGCAAAAAAACCAACTAAACCATATGCCTCTGCCCCAAGATACTTTATATAAAAAGGGACCATAATAATCCCAATTGCTGATACATATATCTGAGACAAATAACCTGTGATTAAATTATGCTTTAACATTAAAAATCCGATTTCATTACAACTAAATAACTACACATAATTTAGCAAACTTTTTATAAAAGAGAACTATTTATAATCTAAAAACAATCCATTAATGTCTTTTAATTATATATTCTTTATTAAGAAACCAATTTATTAATAAACTACACCCTTATATTAAGCACTTTATAATCACCACGAGATGTGATCATTTTTTTATTTTCTGTATTGCTCCTCACTCCTGTATTTGTATCAACAATACAATCATCACCAATAGAAACTCTCGGATAAATTGTGGCTCTTGTTCCCAAGAAACACGCGGAGCCTATTTTTGCATCTCCGTTTAATGCAGCATAAGGTGATAAAACTGAATAGGCACCAACAAAGGCACCATGCCCTACACTGCAATGTACATTCAATACAGAGCCTTTATCTAAAATTGCATTACGGTTAACAATACTAAAAGGGCAAACAACCACACCACGATTTAACTTTGCAGCTGGTGACAAAACTGCTGATGAGTGATAATAAGCAGGGGTTTTTACTTGGTTGGCCCAAAGCTTCTCTAAAACAATTCGTCTGCCCTTTGCACTTCCAAGTGCCACAATCACAATCTGCCCTGGCTCAGGCTTAAAATCACCAATAGTGCCTAAACAAGGCAAATCAATACCCTCGGGGATTTTTCCTCCAGGTGTATCATCAATAAAACCTGCAATAGCAGGCCCACCATTTTTTATTTCTTCATTGATATAATCAAATATCTCTAAGCCAAACCCTCCTGCTCCTGCGATCACTACTGAAAAAATTGGGTCTTCGCTAATAAATGGCATTCTGATTCTTCTTTTAAATAATATATAATTTTATGAAATTGTAATTTCACGCAAAAATACCCGCGTAAGATCAAAGCCATCCCAAACGGTAGCAAAATTTAAGGCTTGCCCAAATGGGACAATTCTATCAATACCAACTAATGGTGCTTCAAGTACAAAACCTCTCATTTCATCTTTAGTCCAGCCACAATAGCTAACCGTCTGGATTGTACGAGATAAGAGTCCTTTTATTTCAGCAAGCGACGACAACTGACTCTCAAAAAATAGCCCTGCCCCACAGTGGTAATTAATATGTAAAGCTGGGGTATCCAGCCAAACTCTTACCAAATTATTTGCAGTTCCAGTATCAATTCTTACGCTACTATCAATTGCAAGACTATCAGCAGCCATTCGCTTATTTACATAATCAGCATCAGAAAATCGTGTCTGTTTTTTAGCAAGTAAAGCATCGAGCCGTGACCAAAAATCTTTAGCTGCTTTCTGAACAAACTCTACTTCGCCAACCCACAACACCAGCCGTGGAGATGAGCAGCCCATTTGATCAAACCAATACGCATCATTCCAAAACTCGTTTACTTCCGCATCACGCTTCCCTTCATTATGGGTCAGCCAACGTTCAGCATGAATAAGTGCAATTGAATACTTATTTGAAAATGCAATATCCATTGCTGCAGCGGGAATAGGTATTGCTCTAATCTGCTCCACAGTGCTATTTCCGCCCCAAATAACCCTTACATCACAAACAGCGCTAAAATCAGCTGTAATCAAATTATCGGCAGGGTAGCGTACTAATAAGGTGCGCTTAGCAATATCCTGATGTTTTAAATTTTCCAGTAAATCTGATATTAAATCAGTAAGCACTATCGCTTGTTCAGTGCGTTTGCTGGATAAGCGAACAATATTCCGACAGCCACTGAGCATAGCCAAAAACCATGAGTAAACAAATATTGTGTCTACATTTGATGGTGCAACGTGAAATACAGTACCTCTCGGTACATACAATCTGTCGCCAATTTCTTTGTAAAAGCTTTCTGCCAGGCGAGTTAGATTCGCTTTACGCATCCAAAATGCAAGAGCCATTAATTCGGGGTGCTTCCGCGCGGAAGCAGATTGCATAATTGATGATGAGAGCGCATCAATAAAATCTAAGGTCTGTTGTGCAAATGGCTTTAATGGCGCCACTACACTCAGATCATCCAGAGAAGGGGATGCAGAAACTAAATTTTCATATTGTTGTTTCATATTCGTTTTGTGCTTATTGTTGAGTATGTGTATCACTGCATCCGCGCACTTCTGCTTTTGCGATGCGTCCATGGACACGGAAAGAATTTCCCTTTCGGCCACATGGACAGTCATCAATTCCTATCATTTCGCCAACATCCTCAGTAAGTAAACTATGCCCTGGATAGCTCGTTGGCAGGACTGAGACAACTTGAATTAGCCCTGCTTGTCCAATAGGTAATACAGACCAGTTATGCGCATCTCTTATGAGTACATCAGCAAATACAGGGGCATGTAAACGCCCGTGCTCACACTCCATAAAAATAGATCCGACCTGCTCCACCATTCCATAGAAATTATGTACCGAATGAATACCGAACTGTTGAGCTAAAGTCTGCTTAAACATTTCATTACTTACCGCTTCATCTTGCAGTTTTTTCCAGCCACCACTGTGAATTAATACTGCATCTTCGAATACAGGTCTTAAAGGATCATCTTTTAGTGCTTCACAAAAATACTTCCACACCATAAAAGTAAAGCCGAAAATAAAAATACGTTTGCCTTTATGTTTTTCTGCAAATGCTCGTATTAGCTCCAAATCAGGAGCCATGCTGTCATCTTTCAAAGCATAAGTATGATCACGGCCAAAAGTTGATAGCCCCAATATTCCCGCGCCTCTGGCAGAAAAAGTTTGGCGATTTCGAATCACACCAGGGTGATCCAAAATTAACATTGGAAGACGATCTTTCCCCAAAAAATCTTGAATAATTTTCACTAAAGCTTTCGTTTGTGCAGCAGATGTCTGGCGGTCTAAAACTATTCTTGAAACTTTTTGCGAAGTGGTACCAGATGATGTTAATACTTTAAATACATCTTCTTTTACTACAGAAGCTAACTCATAATCTTTAAATAGGCGAACAGGCAAAAATGGAATTTGCTCCAGCTTTTCTATCGCATTTAAACCGAATTGGTGCGCACTTAAAATTCTTTTATACTCTTCACAATGATTTTTATGGTGTTCAGTTAGCCCACAAAGAGCCTGCGTGAGTAGCTCTGATTTTTTAGCCTGTGGTAAACCATATACAGGCAAATCAAAATAACTATGTAAATTATTAAGCATATTAGCGTTCATTTTTGTAACTTAAGTTGTTCAAGCAAATCAGCATATCTGACCTTCCCTGCTGATGACAAAGGAAAATCATCAACTTTAAATAAATGAATAGCCGATGGATGAAAGTGATATCGCTGAGCAATACTAGTCTTTAAATCTAATAAGTTACAATTACTCCGCACTGCAATCATAAGTCCATCATCTTCACCGGTAACTACAACATCATAACCTTCAGAATGCAACTGAGCTTCAACTTCATCCAAACCGATACGATTACCAAAAACTTTAATAAATCTTTTTAACCTGCCAGCAATAAAGTAGTAGCCATCTTCGTCACGCCAAGCTAAATCACCTGTAGCTAAAAATCCATTCTGCGTATCAGGCTCAGAAAGCGAATAAATGTCAGTAGCATAGCCCATCATTACATTTTCACCGCAATAGCAAAGCTCACCCTTAACATGGCTATTGTCAATTACATTCCCAGCTTCATCAATCAATGACAAGACACCTCCCGGAATTGCAATTCCAATAGAAGATTTTTTTTCACCTAATAATTCAAATGGCACAAAAGAAATACGTGCAGTTGCTTCTGTTTGGCCATACATCACGAAAAATCGACGCCCTGTATTAACAGCATAATGATTAAACCATTCAACCAGATCTGGGGATAAACGCCCTCCAGCCTGAGTGAAATGAGTTAACGACGGTAAATCCATACGTTCAAAACGTAATTGCTTTAACATTTTATATGTCGCAGGAACCCCGGAAAAACTGGTCGCGGCATGTTCTTTAAAAAAGCACCAAAAATGCTTAGATGTTACTGGCTCACCAGTAACAAGCAGCGTTGCGCCAACCACTAAGTGGCTATTTATTACAGATAGCCCATATGAATAGTGTATAGGTAATACTGTAATTGGGCGTTCATCAGCAGTAATTCCAAGATACTCGGCAATCGATACTGCATTTGAATGCAAATTTTGATTTGAAAGCTTTACTAATTTTTGTGAACCAGTACTGCCAGATGTAGATAATAGCAATGCTACATCCGGATGCACGTCAATTGATTTCACTTCCGGCCGAACAAGCCAGTGGTGACCTAAACAAATATAAGTAATCCCATAGTGGGAATATAGTGCTTCTTTTAGCGAAACATCTAACTTTCCATCTACTAGCAATGCAGGAATCCCTGCACGCAAAGCCCCCAAATACGCTGCAATTTTAACCAGCGAATTATCACACTCAATAGCAACCAGAGCAGGAGCAACAGGTGCAGAGTTACTCGTAAATATCGAATCTGACAGCGCCGCTAATTCGGTATAACTTAATTTTTCTCCCTGATCAGAAACGAGTGCAATCCGATCCCCAAAATGCTCCAACTCTGTCGCAAAATTCAAATCAACATTCCTCCATCAACTCCAATCGTTTGCCCAGTTACATATGAGGCAAGATCTGACGCTAAGAAAAGGGCAACTTGCGCGACCTCTTCAGCAGATCCAATACGCCCCATTGCAATAGAATCCAATCTTTCCTGATATTTACTTTCACCAATTGAGCGAGCCATATCAGTATCAATAAACCCAGGAGCGATTGCATTTACCCGTATATTTTGAGCAGCAAGTTCTTTAGATAAAGATTTTGTAACACCAATCACTGCAGATTTACTAGCCGCGTACACCGTTTGCCCTATGTTTCCATTAGTGCCAATAATAGATGCAAGATTAATTATGCTCCCCCTTTTGTTGCGGGCCATTAAACGACTTGCATATTGAGCACAATAAATAACACCGAATGTATTTGTTTCAAAAGTGTGCTGCAATTGTGATGGAGTAACCATCCCAATTAGTGCATCGTCCAAAATACCTGCATTAGATACTAAAATATCCAGTCGCTTAGTTTGTTTGAAAATTTGTTGAAAAGCATTGCGCACGCTATCCGCATTTGTAACATCCATTTCAATAACACTAACTTTAGCTTCTGGAAAGGAAACTAATATCTTATCCTTTGCTAAAGTGAGGGCGTTCATATTACGCCCCGTCATAAAAACATGAGCACCTTGCATCGCAAATAAATAACTTACAGCAAAGCCTATGCCTTTAGCTGCACCTGTAACAAGCGCAATATTATTTTGTAATAGCATAATTAATCAAACACAACGTGGTATTTAGCCAATATTTCTTTCGCTTTTGCAAAAGAGCTCATATCGATAATGTCATCCGTATCCAGCATCACATCAAAAATATTTTCCAGTTCTGCAACGAGAACCATATGAGCAATAGAATCCCATTCTGGAATAGAGTTATAAGCCAGTTCATCTTTAATCGTGTCAACATCAATATTTAGCGATTTAGCAAATGCCTGCCGTATTTTTTTTGAGTTATCCATCACAAATTACCTTAGAAATTAAATTATTTTAAAAAAGAAACAATGCGTTCTACATCTGCGGATAAAAGCTCCGTAAATATTGGTAGACATAGCACTTTATCGGCCATTTCCTTAGCGACAGGCAGAGATCCAGGTGCAGCCGAAGGCATGCCTCTATACATGGGCATGTCACTAATCAGAGGGAAGAAGTATCTACGTGAAAGAATGTCATTTTCTTTCAGCTTTAAGTAAAGCTCGTCTCGTGTCAATGGGTAGCTTTCCTCAATCAAAACAGGAAAATAAGAGTAATTATTTTCTGTTTGCATAACGGTATCAGGAATTGTTATTCCAACTATGTTGGCCAATGATTCACGATATTGATTATCAATATTTTTACGTTTGGCTATTGCCGTGTCAATATATTTCAATTGCAGCATACCAAATGCAGCTTGAAACTCACTCATCTTGCCATTAATTCCGGGAGCGGTAACGGTCACTTCATCAGCAAAGCCAAAATTTTTCAAATAATCGATTCGTTGCTTTGTCTTTGCATCTGGAGAAATAATCGCCCCCCCCTCAAAAGTATTAAATACTTTAGTGGCATGAAAGCTTAGCACAGATAAATCCCCATGACGTAAAACACTCTGGCCTTGATAATTCACACCAAAAGCATGTGCCGCATCATAAATAACTCTTAACCCATAATTGTCCGCTATTTTTTGAATAGCTTTTACATCACATGGATTCCCATAACAATGAACAGGCATAATTGCCGTTGTTTGCGGTGTAATTGCCGCCTCAATTTTTTTAGGGTCTAAATTAAAAGTTTGCTGATCTATATCTACAAACACAGGCTTTAAATCATTCCAAAGCAACGAATGAGCCGTCGCGACAAAAGAGTAAGGAGTTGTAATAACTTCCCCTGTAATTTTTAAAGCCTGAAGAGCTGTAACAAGAGCAATTGTTCCGTTGGTAAACAATGAAATATGTTCAACACCCAAATAATCACAAAGCGCAGATTCCAACTGTTGATGAAATGGGCCATTATTTGTCAGCCACTTGTTATCCCATATTTGTTCCAAGTATGGAATAAATTCTTCCAATGGAGGTAAAAATGGTTGTGTTACTGAAATTATTTTATTAGACATGATTAATCACTCAAATTTAGTAATTTTAAAAAACCATTACCCAGTTCATCTTTTTTTGAAAGTTGGAGATTATCAACTTTAGGCCATTCTATATTCAAATACTCATCACACCATAAAATTGAGCGCTCGAATTCTGGAAACCAATAATCAGTAGTTTTATATAAAAACTCTGCCACATCAGAAACAACTACAAAACCATGGGCAAAGCCTTCTGGTATCCATAACTGGCGTTTGTTCTCCGCACTCAGTGTAACGCCCACCCATTTACCAAAAGTAAGCGAGGATTTACGGATATCTACCGCTACATCGTACACTTCACCTACGGTGCAGCGCACCAGTTTGCCCTGAGGGTGTTGAATTTGATAGTGCAGGCCGCGCAATACACCTTTTGCAGAGCGGGAATGGTTATCCTGCACAAATTCAACTTTGCGGTCAATGGCGGCCTCAAATTTGGCGTGGTTAAAGCTTTCATAAAAGAAACCGCGCTCGTCTCCGAAGACTTGCGGCTCAATTATTTTCACATCGGCAATTTCGGTATCTATGATTTTCATATTGCACTTTTCAAGCCAAAGATGGGCGTAGCCCCTTTCGGCTGTTATTCCTATGTAAGAATGATTTTTTTATCGGTCAAAAAGCGATAAGAACAAGTAGCAGGCCAGTAAAGCACGCTTGCTACAAAAAATCATCAGAATGTTTTGTCTTTTAGCATGTTCAATAAGTACTGGCCATAAGCGTTTTTCTTTAAGGGCTGGGCTAATTTTTCTATTTGAGCGGCATCAATCCAGCCAGAGCGGTAGGCGATTTCTTCTGGGCAGCAAACTTTTAAACCCTGGCGCGATTCAATGGTCTGAATAAACTGGCTGGCTTCCAGTAACGATTCATGGGTGCCGGTATCCAGCCATGCGTAGCCACGACCCATGGTTTGTACGTCCAGTTCGCCCATGGCTAAGTAAGCTGCGTTCACATCGGTGATTTCCAGCTCCCCCCGAGGGGATGGTTTAATCGCCTTCGCAATTTCTACTACACGGTTGTCGTAGAAATAAAGGCCCGTAACGGCATAGTTTGATTTGGGCTTTGCAGGTTTTTCTTCCAGGCTTACAGCTTTGCCCTGCTCGTCAAACTCTACTACACCGTAGCGCTCTGGGTCAGTAACACGGTAGGCAAATACGCTGGCACCGCTGGTTTTGGCCGATGCATCTTGCAGTAAGCCGGCAAAATCGTGGCCGTAATAGATATTGTCACCCAGCACCAGGGCGCAATTATCTTTTCCAATAAATTCTTCGCCAATGATAAAAGCTTGGGCAAGGCCATCTGGTGAGGCTTGCACAGCGTATTGCAGCTGAACACCCCACTGGCTGCCATCGCCAAGCAATTGCTCAAAGCGCGGGGTGTCTTGCGGGGTAGATATAATCAAAATCTCTTTAATACCCGCCAGCAGCAGGGTACAGAGTGGGTAGTAGATCATTGGCTTATCGTAGATAGGCAACAACTGCTTACTGACGGCCAGCGTGGCAGGGTAAAGACGTGTACCACTGCCACCTGCCAGGATAATGCCTTTACGGCTTGATTCGGAAGAATTAGAAATTGTCATCTTGATCTCGCTTATCTTTTTCTGGCGGCTTGTACTCGCCAAAGAGTCCGTTGCTTCACATTTTAAAGGCCTGCGTTTTGCAGACGTCGCAGCTGAATTATTTATTGCTCAGCAGAGTCATGACCTGCGTAACGCCCTTTTGCCAATCCGGCATACAAAGCCCAAATGCGGCTTGCAGCTTTTCTGTACTTAGCTGCGAATTTGCCGGTCTTACTGCGGGCAGGGGGTAGGCGCTAGTCGGTATAGGCAGAATTTGTGCGGCTTTAATTGCCACGCCCGCAGATTTTGCCAGCTCAACTACACTCTGCGCATAACCATGCCACGTGGTGCTTCCACCTGCGACCAGATGATAGGTGCCATATAAATCACAGGATTTTGATTCGGCAACTGATTCGGTCTGTAAAACCTGGCGAATCGCATGCGCAGTTACATCGGCTAATAAGCTGGCCGCAGTTGGTGCACCGTGTTGATCTGCGATGATTTTTAGCTCTTCACGCTCGCCAGCGAGGCGCAGGATGGTTTTTAAAAAATTACCGCCATGCGCGCCAAACACCCAGCTGGTTCTGAAAATCAGATGCCGTGGGTTCGCTGCCGCTATTGCCAGCTCACCAGCCAGCTTGGTCTTGCCATACACAGACTGCGGGTTGGGCGTGTCGGTTTCGCTATACCAACCGTCTTTTGTGCCATCAAAAACATAATCGGTGGAGTAATGCACCAGCAGTGCGCCTATCTTGGCAGCTTCATCTGCCAATACTTGCGGAGCGATAGTATTGATGGCGTGCGCCAGCTCATGCTCGCTTTCAGCCTTATCTACAGCGGTATGCGCTGCTGGGTTCACAATCACATGCGGCTGTGTTCTGGCAACCAGCGCACGGATCGCATCCGGATCGCTTAAATCACAGTCTTCACGATCAACCGCAATCACAGAGCCAAGCACGGCAAGACTGCGCTGCAGCTCGAACCCCAGCTGGCCATTTTTGCCGGTAAGCAAAATGCGGAGAGTGGGGAGTGGGGAGTGGGGAGTCAAGTTCATATACATTACGTTTATTGTCATTGAGATTGATGCTTACAATTTTTATTCATGTCGTTGCCATCACTCATCATCGTGTACTTTCTTAGCAATTTTTCTATGTAAACCGCTGAGTAATTTTCCAACTTTATCTACTTGCCCAAATAAACAACAATCCGCTTGCACATAAGCAAGCATTGCCGAAATTTCGACTTGCGTATCAAGCTCACTTAAAGAACCACGGGCTATATTGAGAAAGCGTAGATATTCTCTGGAAGTTCCACGCGCCACACCTTCGGCAATATTTGAAGGAATGGAGACAGCAGCTCGCCGCATCTGACTACTCAAGCCATATACCTCTTCACGAGAAAATTGAGCCGTCATTTGATACACCATCTTCACCAACAACATCGACTGCTGCCAAGTTTCCAACGATTTATGCGGTTTATCCATATCGAAGCTCCAAAGAGACTAATGCTGGGAGTGGGGAGTTTATAAATTTTCCGCCGAAGCAAAACACCTCCACAAGCCCCCTCCCAATCAGCTCATCCCCCACTCCCCACTCACTAATCCCTACTCCCCGCCCTTACGCATACTGCTGTTCAATCCAGTTTTGATAAGCGCCGGATGTTACATTCTGCACCCAATCCTGATGAGTCAGATACCAATCAACCGTTTTAGCAATACCGGTTTCAAAAGTCTCCGCAGGCTTCCAGCCCAGCTCTCGCTCCAGCTTACCCGCATCAATGGCATAGCGCTTATCGTGGCCAGGGCGGTCTGTTACATAGGTGATTTGCTCAGCATAAGCCTTGCCATCGCTGCGTGGCTGACGCTCATCCAGCATCTGGCAAATAGTGTGCACTACATCCAGATTTGGCTTTTCATTCCAGCCGCCCACATTGTAAGTTTCACCAACCACACCAGCTTCCAATACGCGGCGGATAGCGCTGCAATGATCTTTTACGTACAGCCAGTCACGGATTTGCTGGCCATCGCCATAAATAGGCAGGGCTTTGCCAGCGAGGGCATTCAGGATTACCAGCGGTATCAGTTTTTCCGGGAAATGATAAGGGCCGTAATTATTCGAGCAATTGGTGGTTAATACCGGCAGGCCATAGGTATGGTGCCATGCGCGGACCAGATGATCAGATGCGGCTTTCGATGCGGAATAGGGGCTGTTAGGCTCGTAAGTCTTGGTTTCAGTAAAGGCAGGATCATCACTGGCTAAAGAACCATAAACTTCATCTGTCGATACATGCAAAAAGCGAAATGCTGCTTTGGCTTCAGCTGCTAAATCAGTCCAATAGCCGCGCACGCTTTCCAGCAAATTAAACGTGCCGACCACATTGGTCTGGATAAATTCACCAGGCCCGCTGATTGATCGGTCCACATGCGATTCGGCGGCAAAATTGATCACGGCGCGTGGCTGATATTTAGCCAGCAATTCAGAAATCACTGCTTTATCGCCAATATCTGCGCGCACAAAAATATGCCGGGCATCGTTTTTTAATGAGGCCAGCGTATCCAAATTACCAGCGTAGGTCAGCTTATCCACATTAATAACCGGCTCATCAGACTGGGCCAGCCAATCCAATACAAAATTACCGCCAATAAAACCTGCACCACCCGTAACTAAAATCATGCTACACCCTTCCATGTATTCTTTAATAAATCCAGACGTTGTTTTTGCTCCGGATTTGTACCCATTTTATTAAATGCTTCTAAAATAAAGCTCGCCAGAATAGCCAGGAAGAATCCTGCAAATAAGGCCAATAAAATCAAGATGGCACGCTTAGGCTTAGCTTTTCTTTCCGGCGCAATAGCACTGTCTAATACCTGAATATTGGCACCATCTTTGGCTTCGTCTAATTTAGCAATTTCATACTGCTTAGACATCAGCTCAAATAATGTTTCCTGATATTTCACGTCGCGCATTCTGCGGATGTAATCGAGACCAATTCCCGGCGCTTTGCTCCTGGCTATGAGCACATCTTCGTTTTCTTCCCCGCCCTTACTCATATCCGTCAGCTGAGTTTGCAAACTATCCAGCTCTGCCTTGGCTCTTTGTAATTCCGGGTTATTTTCAGTGGCAAAATTACGCATGGCATTCAGCTGCACCTGCTTAGCCGATACTTTGGCACGCAAACTGGCTAAGGCTTCAATCGCAACCTTGCCCTGCTCATTCAGCTGCAACACGCCGGTTTTTTCTTGTAGCTGTTTTAAAGCGACTTCGGCTTCAGCCAGATCTTTTTTAGCCGTTACAATCTGCGCTTCAAAAAACTGACGGCGCTGCGCCGCTTCTGTTACGGCCAAAACCTTGCTTAAATTGCGCAGCTCCACAACATAAGCATTAGCAATTGCAGCCGCAAGTTTTGGATCTTTATCTTCTACCGTAATCGAAATCAAGCCATCTTTACTCGCCACAATTTTGCTGTTATTTTCCAGAGTAAGTAATGCATCGCCCTTGGTTTTTGCCTCATAAACAGATTGTAATTTGAACTGTTCAAGTAGTTTTTCTTCCAAACGGCGGCTTTGCATCATGGCGATATAGATATCATTCGGGCTTTTCATTCCCAAAGCAGCACCTGCGCCCCCCGCCAGTCCACCTAATTGTGCCAGCATGGCAGATGCAGAGGATTGCTGCTGCTGCGGCGGCAAAATAGTAGTTTTTGCTTCAAAGATGGGCGTAGCGACTAAGCCATACACTAAAGCTAAAATACCAAATACAAGAGGCAGGCCAAAAATCAGCTTTTTGTGCCTGGCCAGTACTATTAATAAATCAACCAGGCTGATTTCATCATCCTGATCGTTTTCCTGGGTCATTACTTTGTTTTCCATTGCGCTCAATTATCTTGTTGTTTAATCAAAGTTAAAAAACGCACAGGGCCTGTGCCCCATGCGCTCTTCATTAATTACCCAATACTTTAATCCCAGCTAAACCAGTACCAAAGTTGGCCAGAATTTGCGTCCAATCCAGCGCATTCTTCACAAAACCAGTACGATCAAACTTCTCAGGCACAACAATCACATCGCCAGGCAAAGACGCCACGCTATTAAAAGAGCGGGAAATCCAGCCAAACTGCTTGGCACTGACAACCGAGCCATCTGCACGCACTACAAAAATACTATCGCTGTCTGCACTTTCTGTAGGCCCGCCTGCCAGCGCAAGGTAATCGCCCACGCTGCGGTTTTTGCTGAATATAAAGGCATTATTACGGCTGAATACCGAGCCCATTACCGCAACAGTAGCAGAGCGGGAAGGAATAAAGACGCGATCACCATCTTCCAGCGCCACTTCAGGGATATCTTCCAGTTTGCGGCTTTCCGGGCTTAAGCCCAGCACCACGCGGCCATCTGCCTTGGTCGTACGGATTTTCTGCGCCAGCAGTTTTTGCTGCTCGGCCTGAATATTTGCAGCTTGCACGCCCTGGCCATTCAATGCATTTTGCGCCTGTTGCCCAGCCGATGTCTGAGCATTGCGCTCTACATAGTCAGCTAAACGCTCTAACTCGTCCTGCTGCTTTTTACGTACTTCATCACGCGAGAACTCTGCACCATACAGATAGGCACTGGAGGTTAAACCGCCGATGCGATCAATCAGGGTAGTCAGCGTTTCGCCTTCGCTCACCTGATAAATACCTGGCGTTGCTACCTCTCCCTCGATATGCACAAAGCGTGATTTTTGCTGGGTAGATACGCGGATATCGGTTTTAGAAAACACATGAATCACATCGCCCTTAGCCAGAAGCTTATCCTGCGATGCATCGCGCTTTAAAATAACCGCGCCCAAATTAAACGGTACAAGCGTTGTTGTGCTGTCCAGCTCATTGGTGCGCTCAATCGCTGCGTAATTCCAGTTAATTTCCTGCTGATTACTATGTAAAGCCCCCAGCAGGGTGCGATCCACTTTACGCTGTGGCTTTTGCTGATTGACTGAGCTTTGCTGGCTGAGCAGGAACTGCTGATCTTCCTCTTCCTGCAAATCCTTACTGCTTGCGGTTTTATCCTGATATTTGTTTTCCCAGAAGCGCGGTGCAATCAGCATCTCTTTGCTGGTGATTAAATCACTCACCTTCATGCCTTCAAACCAGGGCATACGCACCGACTGCGCTACATTGCCGCGCAGGGAAACCATATTGTCAATTTTCTGGCTGAGGCCATAAAGCTGCACCACATCACCGCCGCGCACAGCAAACCCAGCTGCCTTGGCCAGTTCTACTGATTCCACCTTGCGGGATTTTTGCGCAACCACACGCTCAACCGATACCTTGCCATCTTGCGCAAAATTACCTGCGCCCCCGGCCCAGTTAATTAAATCTTGTAAGTTTTCGCTTGGCTTCACTTCATAAATAGCCGGTACTTTTACGCTGCCAGAAATAGCCGCCTGCCCGCCCACTGGTGGCACATACACCACATCACCGCCTTGCAACATCAGATCATGGCTTTTATCGCCTTTCAGCAGCAAATCGTATAAATCGAATTCATTCACCACTTTGCCAGCGCGCTTCACCTGAATTTTACGCAAGGAGCCGTTAGCAGAAGGCCCGCCCGCGGCAAACAGGGCATTGACCACGGTAGAAAGCGATCCCAGACTATAACTGCCAGGGTTTTGCGCAAAACCCACCACAAAAACCTGTACGCTTTTCAGCTGGCCCATCGTAACAGCCAGATCAAAATTTCGATAAACCTTGCCCACTTCACGGCTTAAATGCTGCTTAAGTGCGCCAAAAGGAATGCCTACCACGCTGACATTGCCCACACGGGGAATAAACACCGCGCCAGAGCGATCTACTTTGAGCTGCAAATCCGCATCCAGCTGCCCCCACAGGCGTACAGAGAAATTATCCCCCACGCCAATCAGGTAATCAGCCGACACCGGTGCGGCTTCAAAAGGCGAGTAAGCAGCCTGCTGCATCTGAAAAATTTGCTGGCCAAAAATTGGCAGCGGCAAATTGGCACTGCTGCAGAGGTATTTCTGGAAATCATTCAGCGGCAGTGCGGGTGTTTTATATTTACTATTTTTATCCAAAGTGAGCTTGCCACTCACATCATCACAGCTCACCGGCGCCATTGGCATTTGTGGGATGAAATTTCTGCTCTGTTGGTTTTGCTGCCCCTGCTGATTCTGCGGCATACCCTGCTGAGGGTAGCCCAGGGTAGTCCCCTGGCCTGACAATGCACTTTGATTCATTAATGCAGACGGGTCATCCGGCATTGTTTGGCAATCACCAGAACCAGATAAACAGGCAGCAGACCACGCAGGGCCGGCTAAAAGCAGCGAAAGTGAAATAACAGCGGAGCTTCTGGATAATTTCATGGTTAGTAATGTCTTATGAAAGGCAAGGGGTGCGGACAAACAAGCGGGGAGACTATAACAACTCAAGCTACTCTATGGAAGCCATTGAGACTTAAAAACAATTCATATGACATATATCAAATTGTTTTTACGTCTTTATTCTCACTCTGTTTCAGGTAAGGCTTATTAATATTTTGCCATTGCTAAATCAACTTCCTCTGCCCAGCGCGCAATTCCGCCATTTAAATTAATGACATTGGCAAAGCCCTGGCGCTCCAGAAAGGAAGCTACCTGATAGCTGCGCATACCATGATGGCAAATCACCACAATCGTTGCGTCTTCATCTAATTCCGCAAAGCGGTGGGGAATGGTATTAATGGGAATAAGCTGGCTATTTGCAATATTGCAAATCTCATACTCACCCGTTTCACGCACATCAAGCAAAATGGGGCTCTCACGCTCTGCGTCGTTCAGCCATTGAGATAATTCAATCGGATTAATCTGTTGCATTAGAAGCCCTGATAGCAAAATAAGAAAATCATTATCCCAAGCACACAGAGCCGCAGCCGGGCTTAAATCGCAGGGAAAAGCATCTGGTCTATGCCTTTCTCTGCGATTTTATGATGTAAGCAAAGGCTTTTTAGCGCCCTCAGTCAGGGGAGCAAAAAACAGGCTGGGCTTATGGCGGTTATGGCGTTTTTAAAATGCAAACGTGGTTTTTTCAACTGCATTTTTTAAGCGTGGCAAATTGTATTCAAACAATTTTGTGGTTCCAAAGCTGCCCTTGTCCACACAGCTCACCAGCGTAGCCGACATAATCGGCAATTCGCCCACCACCGCAATCAAACGTCCGCCCACAGCCAGCTGATCTTTCAGGCTGGCTGGCACTTCAGCCAAAGAGCCGGTCACAATAATGGCATTAAACGGGCCTTGCGCCTGGGCTGCAGCAAGTGCATCACCCTGCGTTACCGTTACGTTTTTAATCCCGGCCGCCGCGAGATTAGCGCGGGCAGTCTCCGCCAGCGCAGCATCAATTTCTACGCCATAAACATGTGCCACTAAGCCTGCAGCCAAGGCCATCAGGTAACCTGTACCTGCGCCAACCACCAGCACTTTATCGCTCGGCTGAGGATCAATATCCTGCAGCAGCTTGGCTTCCATTTTTGGCGCCAGCATTTGTGCGCCATTGGCCAGAGGCAGCTCGATGTCTACAAAAGCCAGCTCTTTTTTATCTGCGGGCACAAATTCTTCGCGCTTAACCGCCAACACACGGTTAAGCACCTTTTGATCCAGCACATCCCATGGGCGGATTTGCTGTTCTACCAATAAATAACGCGCGTTTTCCCAATCCATTTTTATTACCTCAAAGCGAGCTGGGAGTAAGCCCAGCGTTTGAAAATTTTGGCAATTATCCCACAGACTAGGCCCAGTGTGGTTATAGCGTGAGTTTGGGGAGGTGGGAGCCGTTAGTGACCGGCACTCCCTACTCCCTACTCCCAACTAAACATTGATGCAAATCATCCTCATTGCATCTTAAATTTGCTGTTTTCCTGATTTTTCGATACCGTCTAGGCTGATTTTTTATCGCTAGGGGTTCTGCGCCAATCGCGCGGATGAGAGATACCCTCTGAACCTGATTCGGTTAATACCGGCGTAGGGAAGCGAGCTAGATACTTCGTTTAGCTCACCCGCGCCTTTCCGTGAGTAGAGCATGAACGCAAAAGCCCAATTTTTAGCATCCACCGCCGTCGTTGACGACGCAGCCATCCAGCCACTCCCCAATTCACGCAAAATTTATGTCACTGGCTCACGCGCCGATATCCGCGTGCCTATGCGTGAAATTAGCCAAGCTGATACCCCACTTCAAATGAGCATCAGCGGCGCGACAGAAAAAAACCCGCCTATCTTTGTTTACGACTGCTCCGGCCCTTACTCCGACCCACAGGCAAAAATTGATGTGCGTAAAGGCCTTGAAGCGATTCGCAGCACATGGATTAGCGAGCGGGATGACACAGAGCTGCTCAGCCAGCTCACCAGCGAATATGGCCGTATGCGAGAAGCCGATGCCAAACTGGATGAATTACGCTTTGAGCTAAAACGTCAGCCACGCAAAGCCAAAGCAGGCTGCAACGTCAGCCAGATGCATTACGCCCGTAAAGGCATTATCACGCCAGAAATGGAATACGTTGCAATCCGCGAAAACATGAACCGTGCGGTCTATCTGCAAAGCCTGCGGGACAGCAGCCCAACCGGCGAAAAAATGCTGGCCATGATGAATCGCCAGCATAAGGGCCAAAACTACGGCGCCGTGATGCCGGATGAAATCACACCTGAATTTGTACGCAGCGAAATCGCCTGTGGCCGCGCCATTATTCCGAACAACATCAACCACCCAGAATCCGAGCCGATGATTATTGGCCGTAATTTCCTGGTTAAGATTAATGGCAATATCGGCAACTCCGCCGTCAGCTCCAGCATCAGCGAAGAAGTAGAAAAAATGACATGGGGCATTCGCTGGGGTGCAGACACCATCATGGATCTGTCCACCGGCAAGAATATCCACGAAACCCGAGAGTGGATTTTACGCAACAGCCCGGTACCAATCGGCACCGTGCCTATCTATCAGGCACTAGAAAAAGTAAACGGCAAGGCTGAAGACCTGACATGGGAAATCTTCAAAGACACGCTGATCGAGCAAGCCGAGCAAGGCGTGGATTACTTCACCATCCACGCAGGTGTATTGCTGCGCTATGTGCCTATGACCGCAGGCCGCATGACCGGCATTGTCAGCCGTGGCGGCTCGATTATGGCCAAATGGTGTCTGGCGCATCATAAAGAAAACTTCCTTTACACCCACTTTGCCGACATCTGCGAAATCATGAAAGCCTACGATGTGGCCTTCAGCCTGGGCGATGGCCTGCGCCCTGGCTCAATCTGGGATGCCAATGATGAAGCGCAGCTGGGCGAGCTGAAAACACTGGGTGAGCTCACCCAGATTGCCTGGCAGCACGATGTACAAGTGATGATCGAAGGCCCGGGCCATGTGCCTATGCAATTGATCAAAGAAAATATGGATAAGGAACTGGAGTGGTGCCATGAAGCGCCGTTCTACACCCTCGGGCCGCTGACCACCGATATCGCCCCCGGCTACGATCACATCACCTCGGCCATTGGCGCGGCGCAAATTGGCTGGTACGGCACCGCCATGCTTTGCTATGTAACGCCTAAAGAGCACTTAGGCCTGCCTAATAAAGACGATGTAAAAGAAGGCATCATTACGTATAAGCTGGCAGCCCACGCAGCGGATCTGGCCAAGGGCCACCCCGGCGCGCAGATTCGCGACAACGCGCTCTCCAAAGCCCGCTTTGAATTCCGCTGGGAAGACCAGTTTAATCTGGGTCTGGACCCCGATCGCGCCCGCTCTTTCCACGACGAAACCATGCCTAAAGACAGCGGCAAAGTGGCGCACTTCTGCTCCATGTGCGGCCCGCACTTCTGCTCGATGAAAATCACTCAGGATGTGCGCGAGTTTGCAGCCCAGCAAGGCGTGGCCGAATCAGAGGCAAATCAGATCGGCATGCAAACCAAGTCGATTGAATTTATTAAGAAAGGTGCCGAGGTTTATCACAAGGCTTAATTAAAAGAGCATAGGGAGTGGAGAACAGGGGAGTGGGGAGTCGGAAAATCAAACCCGCCACGCCCCTACTCCCCACTGTCGACTCTCGACTCCCCGCCTCACCCCAAAAAAACATGCTAATCTCACCCGCCTTACTCCTTACTCACAATTCCCATGCAGCTTCCTTACTTCCTACTCGCCCTCATCATTGGCCTGATCGTGCCACTGCAGTCTGCCGTTAATAATCAGCTCAAGGGTGTAATTGGTGGCAGTACGCTGCTGGCGGCTTTGTTGTCTTTTTCGATTGGCACACTGACCCTGGCTTTGATTGCTTTACTCAGCGGGCAAAAATGGGCGGGGCTGGCTAATTTGGGAAATGCATCGTGGTGGATGCTGACCGGCGGGATAATGGGGGCGCTGTTTGTTTTTGGTACCACCTTGCTAGCGCCCAAAATTGGCGTGGCGGCGATGGTGTCTTTAATTATCAGCGGCCAGATTATTGCTTCGCTCTTATTCGATCGTTTTGGCATTTTGGGCTTGCCGGTGCGGGAGATTGGCGGCCTGCGGATTTTGGGTGCGGTCCTGATTGCAGCAGGGGTATTACTGGTTAATTTTGGGCCGATGCTCACAAAGCGCATGTAAAAATTACGCCTTAACGACAACGTCATACGAGATTATTGCTCTTATCTTATAAAGCCACCTAGAATGGGCATCCCCTTTACGCGAGAGAACCAAGATGGATGAAAGCCAATTCCCTGTAAAAACCAGCAATTCGGATTCCAACACCATTGCGATCCTCACCTGGATTGGCACCATTTTCTTTGGTTTTATCCCTGCGCTGGTGGTTTACCTGATTAAAAAAGAAGACCCTTATGTGCAGGATCACGCCAAGGAAGCGCTCAACTGGTCGATCACCGTTATGATTGGCTATGCCATTTCATGGGTACTGATGCTGATTCTGGTTGGCTTTCTGACTGCATTTGCACTGGGCATCGCTAATCTGGTGTTTTGTATTATTGCGGCAGTCAGTGCCAGCAGGGGCGACACTTACCGCCTGCCTTTTGCGATTCGTCTGATTAAATAAATAAACCTGAATCCTGAACCACAGACAACACTGAGCACACCCGGAGCAATAATCCGTTTTTCCTCAGTCTTGGATGTGTTTTGCGGGGCGCTGTTTAATACCGCAGATAAAAAAAGAGCGATGGCTTAGCCATCGCTCTTTTTTTGCCGATACAAGCAAGCGCTTACTCCTGATCAGAGCAAGGCCCGCCTGGGCTTATGAGGCGAAAAAGTCTTTTACTTTATCCATAAACGATTTAGCACGTGGGTTGTGCTTGTCTGAATCGCCCTGGCTGATTTCTTCAAACTCTTTCAACAGCTCTTTCTGACGCGAAGTCAGCTTAACTGGCGTTTCCAGAATCACATGGCACATTAAATCGCCGGTGATCGCGCTGCGTACACCTTTAATCCCCTTGCTGCGCAGGCGGAATTGCTGGCCGCTTTGCGTTTCTGGTGGAATAGTAATGCGTGCTTTGCCATCCAGGGTCGGGATTTCAATCTCGCCGCCCAGTGCCGCTACGGTAAAGCTGATTGGCATTTCGCAGTGCAGATCATTGCCATCGCGCTGGAATACCGAGTGCGCTTTAACATGAATCACCACATACAGATCACCTGAAGGGCCGCCATTCACACCGGCTTCGCCCTCGCCGCTTAAGCGGATACGATCGCCTTCGTCCACACCAGAAGGAATCTTCACTGCCAGCGTTTTATGCGTGTTCACGCGGCCCGTGCCGTTACAAGGGCGGCATGGATCAGGGATATATTTGCCGCTGCCGTGGCAGGTTGGGCAAGTTTGTTGCAGGCTGAAGAAGCCTTGTGAAACGCGAACCTGGCCGTGGCCGCCGCAGGTGTGGCAAGTCTTAGCCTGCGTGCCTGCTTTGGCTCCGCTGCCATGGCAGCTGCTGCATTCTTCGTGCGATGGAATCTTGATCTGGCGCTCTACACCCCGCGCGGCTTCTTCAAGGCTGATTTCCAGGTTGTAACGCAAATCAGCGCCACGGTAGACGTTGGAACGCCCGCCACGGCCACCGCCACCTGCCGCGCCAAAGATATCGCCAAAGATGTCAGAGAAGGCGTCACCAAAGCCTGCACCGCCGCCACCGCCCATACCTGATTGCTGATCAAGGCCAGCATGACCATATTGATCATAAGCAGCGCGTTTTTGCGCATCAGATAAGACTTCGTAGGCTTCTTTGCCTTCCTTGAATTTTTCTTCCGCATCTTTGCTATCCGGATTACGGTCCGGATGATATTTCATTGCCAGTTTGCGATACGCTTTTTTAATTTCGTCATCACCCGCATCGCGGTTCACACCCAGCGTGTCGTAAAAATCTTTTTTAGCCATCTTTTTAATCCTGCACAGGAGGCCGCGCCCCACGAATTCATCAACGGATTGCACATTGGGGCGAAGCATTCAATCTACAAGCCCCCCGCTCTTCTTTATGAGATTTCACTTGTACAGAGGCCTTTATCACTCTATGAATAAATCAGTTCTCTTACACCCGCTTTGAAAAGGCATGTCATGAATATCCTGAATCAATTTTCAATAGGCGGCAGATTGCTTGCTGGTTTCTTATCCTGTGCGCTGATTACCTTAATCCTAGGCGTACTTGGCTTTCATAGTGCAGCATCCATGCAAGAACTTACCGCAGATATGCACGACAATCAGCTTGTACCGATTATGGATTTAGCCAATGCCAATATGCAGGCGATTTATCATCACCGGGGCTTATATGCTTTTGTGGGAGAGCCTGATGATAATAAAATGGCCAAACTTGCAGAAGGGATGAAAGCCAATGAAAGTAAGCTAAAAGAATTACTGGATAAATACAGAGCCACCTCTTTAACCCCGCCGGAAGTTGAGCTGCTCAAAAAAGTAGATGATCTGTGGCCCCGCTATATAGAAGCCACCAAACCCGCAATGGCAGCAGGAAAAGCCAATGATTTCAAGCTTGGCGCAGAGCTGATGTCCACCTCGGTTGCAGCCGCATTTCAACCCTATGACGACGCATTAAGCGCCTTGGTTGATCTGAATAAAAAAATATCCGATGAGTCCATGGCAGTCAGCACGCAAGAGCTGGCCGCAACCAAAACTAAATCCACCATCCTTACTTTGATTGCTGTGGTGCTTGCGGTGGCCTTAGGCATTATCTTAACCAGAAGCATCACCACGCCCATCAGCCATGTACGCTCGTCTTTAGAAAGAATCCGTGAAGGCAATTTAAGCGAGCACATTGATGTAGAAGGCAAAGACGAGCTGGCGGCCATGCAGGCCGATCTGTTAAAAATGCAAGCCGATCTAAAAGCCACCATTCAAAGCATCAATAACAACTGTACCGAGCTGGTCAGCATGTCTGATCTGCTGGCTAGTGCCTCGCAGCAAGTGGCCATCAGCTCGCAAACCCAATCCGAATCTGCATCCTCATCGGCTGCCGGTGTGGAAGAGCTAACGGTGAGCATAGACAGCGTTTCGGCCAGCGCCAGCGAAGCCAATCAGCAGGCTCATGATGCAGGGCTGCTGGCTAATTCCGGTAGCGAAGAAGTCAAAAAATCGAATTCACTGATTGATAATGTTTTAGAAAACGTCAACAGCACCGGCACACAGATTGCCAGCCTGGAGCAAAGCTCTACCCATATTGGCAATATCGCCACCGTAATTAAAGACGTGGCCGATCAAACCAATCTGCTGGCCTTAAACGCCGCCATCGAAGCCGCCCGGGCAGGAGAACAAGGCCGTGGTTTTGCCGTAGTAGCCGATGAAGTGCGTAAACTGGCTGAGCGCACCACCAGCTCGGCACAAGAAATCACCGGCATGATCCAGACCATCCAGCAAGGCACACGTGCCGCAGTCAACGGCATGCAATCGAGCCAGCAAAGCGTAAGCCAGGTTTCTACGGCTTCAGAGCGCACCAATGAAGTGATGGAGCAGATCAAAGCGGGCTCTTTTAAAGTACAAACCTCCATCAAAGATATTGCTTCAGCGCTTTCGCAACAACGCTCTGTCAGCACCGAGCTGGCACAGAATGTAGAGCGGATTGCACAAATGGCCGAAGAAAACCGTGCCGCAGTAGAAGAAGTCGCCAATTCTTCGAATAACTTAGTTCAGGTAGCCAACGACCTAAAACAATCCATAAGCCGGTTTAAGCTGACTTGAATCCTGATTAGAAAAAAGATCTGCAGCGTTTTACATTCACAGACACAAAAAAACAGGCCCGCATCAGCGGGCCTGTTTTATTTAAATAAGCGTGGCTTATTTATCTTTTACTTCTGTGAATTCAGCATCAACGACATTGCCGTCATCTTTCTTAGCATCAGCTTCAGCACCTGCGGCCGCGCCTGCTGCTGCACCTTCAGGTTGCTGAGCGTACATTTGCTCGGCTAATTTGTGCGATGCTTCAGTCAGCGTTGCTGTTGCAGCTTCAATTTTTTCTTTATCGTCTGCGTGGTCTTTCAGCACCAGCTCAACTTCGGCCATAGCGGCTTCGATCTTCGCTTTTTCGTCTGCGCCAATCTTGTCGCCAAATTCAGCCAGTGATTTTTTCACTGAGTGAACCATGCCGTCAGCCTGGTTGCGTGCGCCTACCAGTTCAGACAATTTCTTGTCTTCTTCGGCATTCATTTCTGCATCGCGAACCATTGCTTCGATTTCAGCTTCAGACAAACCGCTGGAAGCCTGGATGGTAATGCGTGCTTCTTTACCGCTGGCCTTGTCTTTAGCGCCTACGTGCAAGATACCGTTCGCATCGATATCAAATGTTACTTCAACTTGTGGCACGCCACGCGGAGCAGCCGGGATATCACCCAGGTTAAACTGACCAAGGCTCTTATTTGCCGAAGCGCGTTCACGCTCACCTTGCAGCACGTGGATGGTTACGGCTGTCTGGTTGTCTTCTGCTGTAGAGAATACTTGCGATGCCTTGGTAGGAATCGTGGTGTTTTTCTTGATCAGCTTAGTCAGAATGCCGCCCATAGTTTCAATACCCAGGGACAACGGTGTTACGTCCAGCAGCAATACGTCAGTACGATCACCCGACAATACCGAACCTTGCAATGCAGCACCTACAGCAACCGCTTCATCCGGATTCACATCACGGCGGGCTTCTTTACCGAAGAAGTCTTTAACTTTATCTTGCACCATTGGCATACGGGTCTGACCGCCAACCAGGATGATGTCATCGATATCAGTAATTTTCAGGCCAGCGTCTTGCAGGGCAATACGGCAAGGCTCAATAGTGCGTGCAACTAAGTCTTCTACCAGGCTTTCATACTTAGCGCGGGTAATTTTTTGCGTTAAGTGCTTAGGACCTGTTGCATCCATTGTGACGTATGGCAGGTTGATTTCAGTTTGTGTGGTGGAAGACAACTCGATCTTCGCTTTTTCTGCCGCTTCTTTCAGGCGTTGCAGCGCCATCACATCCTGCTTCAGATTGATACCAGTGTCTTTTTTGAATTCGTCGATGATGTAATCGATGATGCGCTGGTCGAAGTCTTCACCACCAAGGAATGTATCGCCGTTGGTTGCCAGTACTTCAAATTGCTTATCGCCATCTACATCGGCAATTTCAATGATAGAAACGTCGAATGTACCGCCACCCAAGTCGTATACAACGATCTTGCTGTCGCCTTTTTCTTTCTTATCCATACCAAAGGCCAGCGCAGCTGCAGTTGGCTCATTGATAATGCGTTTTACGTCCAGACCAGCAATACGGCCAGCGTCTTTAGTAGCCTGACGTTGTGCGTCGTTAAAGTAAGCCGGAACAGTCACAACGGCTTCGGTTACTTCTTCGCCGAGGTAATCTTCAGCGGTTTTTTTCATTTTGCGCAATACTTCTGCGGAGATTTGCGGTGGCGCCATTTTTTTGTCGCGAACCGAGATCCATGCGTCGCCGTTGTCGGCTTTAACGATGGAGAAAGGCATCAGGTCGATGTCTTTTTGTACTTCTTTATCTTCAAACTTGCGGCCGATCAGGCGCTTTACCGCGTACAAAGTATTTTTTGGGTTTGTTACAGCCTGGCGCTTAGCCGGCGCACCAACCAGAATCTCACCATCTTCCTGGTAAGCAATAATGGAAGGCGTTGTACGTGTACCTTCTGCATTTTCGATCACCTTAGGCTGACCGTTTTCAAATACGGCCACGCAAGAATTTGTTGTACCTAAGTCAATACCAATCATCTTTGCCATTTTTAGTTTTTCCTTGTCTGCTCACTGCCCTGAGGCAGCGGTAAATTAACAACCATGTTCACAAAGTGGGGATGCGCTGAGCATTTTCAAGAGGACTTCTTTTAAATCCTCCACCACCTCAAAACGTATTTTTTACTTTGCTGCTGCAACCATCACCATCGCCGGGCGAATCACGCGGCCAGCCAGCTCGTAGCCTTTTTGCATGACTTGCACGACTGTATTGGCTTCTGCGACTGCCAGTTGCACCATTACTTCGCTGCTGCAACCATCACCATTGCCGGGCGAATCACGCGGCCAGCCAGCTCGTAGCCTTTTTGCATGACTTGCACGACGGTGTTGGCCTCTGCATCGCTAGGTACCATTGAAATAGCCTGGTGCTTATGCGGATCCAGTTTATCGCCCATCGGGTTGATTTCTGTGAGCTGCGATTTTTCAAATGCCGCAGTCAGCTGTCTTAAAGTGAGCTCAACACCGTTTTTCAGTGCTTCAACTTCACCAGTCTGATCAGCCAGCGCCATTTCCAGTGAATCTTTTACTGCCAACAGCTCAATCGCAAATTTCTCAACCGCAAATTTGCGGGCTTTGTCGACTTCTTCAAGAGAGCGGCGGCGATTATTTTCAGCCTCAGCCTTGGCATAGAGCACGTCTTGACGGGCTTTTTCAATATCTGCAGTTGCAGCGGCCAATTGCGCTTCCAGCGAATTTTCAGTGCTTTCGACAACAGCTTCATCAGCCCCGGCGGCGACATCTAAATTGGTCTGCTCTTGTACGTTTTCGTTACTCATCAGGAACTCCAGTCAAAACTTATTTCAAACATGCAAGGGCAGATGGGGTTATCGCCGTGCATTTCAAGTGCATCGCAACAAGCCGCAGCCAAACTTCTGCAGGCTAAACCCAGCCCAAGCCAGTGCCGGCTGTTTTTTTAGTTAAAAACCAAGCAACTTAATCCGCATTCAGGCGTCTGCCCTTAGCAGATGTATCAATAAATACAATTTTTTTTATAGATTTTTTCTTAAAGTAAGCCGCATAACTGGCGATGTAGCTGACAGAAAAAAATTTATAAAAAACTACATTTTTTAATCGAAATGATACTTTATGCCATTAAAACAGTCGTTTAAAGCAATAAAAACACAGCAAGCATTTATCTTCATTTTCAAGTACTTAATTACCATCGGTTGACTAAATACTTACTAGAAAAAAAGTACATGAAAGCCCCAATATGTAGTCGATTATTACTGACTACAATCGAATGGTGCACTGCAAAATAACTCTGCAACACGGCCATAAAATGCTTTACTTAAACATGCAGCCCATCACCCTTCAGGGAGTATTGTTATGAGTACAAAGGAACAAAAGATCGCCGCCATCCAGCAAGACTGGGACACTAATCCACGCTGGAAAGGCATCACCCGACCTTATACCGCTGCAGACGTTGAACGCCTGCGTGGCAATGTGCAAGTCGAGCACACATTAGCCCGCCGTGGCGCAGAAAAGCTGTGGTCCTTAGTTAACGAAACACCCTATGTGCATGCTTTAGGCGCCCTAACCGGCAACCAAGCGATGCAACAAGTTAAAGCAGGCCTGAAAGCCATCTACCTTTCAGGCTGGCAAGTTGCCGCCGATGCAAACATCGCAGGTGAAATGTACCCGGACCAATCGCTTTACCCAGCGAACTCGGTTCCACTGGTGGTGCGCCGCATCAATAACGCGCTAACCCGCGCCGACCAGATCAATCACGCCGAAGGCGACGACAGCATCGATTTCTTTGCGCCCATCGTAGCCGATGCTGAAGCAGGCTTTGGCGGCGTACTGAACGCGCACGAGCTGATGAAATCCATGATCGAAGCCGGTGCTGCCGGTGTTCACTTTGAAGACCAGCTGGCCTCGGTTAAAAAATGCGGCCATATGGGCGGCAAAGTATTAGTACCAACGCGTGAAGCGGTAGAAAAACTGGTTGCCGCGCGTTTTGCTGCCGACATCATGGGCGTGCCAACACTGATCGTAGCGCGTACCGATGCCGAAGCCGCTGATTTGCTGACCTCCGATGTGGATGCCAACGACAAGCCATTCTGCACTGGCGAGCGCACACCTGAAGGCTTCTACAAAACTACACCGGGCCTTGAGCAAGCAATCAGCCGTGGTCTTGCCTACGCGCCGTATGCTGATTTGGTATGGTGTGAAACCGGCAAGCCGGATCTGGAATACGCACGCAAATTTGCATCGGCAATTCATGCTCAGTTCCCAGGTAAATTGCTGGCTTATAACTGCTCGCCATCGTTTAACTGGAAGAAAAACCTGGATGACGCAACCATCGCTACCTTCCAAGCGGAGCTGGGCAAGATGGGTTACAAATTCCAGTTTATTACCCTGGCGGGTTTCCACGCGCTGAACTACGGCATGTTTAACCTTGCCCACGGCTACGCCCGCCGCGGCATGAGTGCCTTTGTTGAGCTGCAGGAAGCCGAATTTGCAGCTGCAGACCGTGGCTTTACTGCGGTGAAACATCAGCGTGAAGTGGGTACAGGCTACTTTGATTCGGTTACGCAGGTAATCCAGCAAGGCCAGTCTTCCACCACCGCGCTGAAAGGCTCAACCGAAGAAGAACAGTTCCACTAAGACTCAAAACCCAAGTCTTAAAACACGGAGATAAGGAGAACACGGAGAACCACGGAGAAAACATCTATCCTTGGTTTTCTCCGTGAAACTCTGTGTCCTCCGTGCCCTCTGTGTTTCAAGGTTTGGGTTTCCCCCTAATGCTAAGGGATAAACCATGACAACCACGCTTGCAGGTATTCGGGTTCTCGGCCATATCAGCCCTGCTTTTGCCCCTATTCTTACCCCCGATGCACTGGCTTTTTTAGCCGAGCTGCATCGCAGCTTCGAGCCACGCCGCCGTGAGCTGATGGCTGCCCGCATTGAGCGCCAGGCACGGCTGGATGCCGGTGAAGTGCCTGATTTTCTGCCCGACACCCAGCATATCCGCGATGGCAACTGGAGCATTGCGCCCCTGCCCGCCGATTTACTCGACCGCCGCACCGAAATCACCGGCCCGGTAGAGCGCAAAATGATGATTAATGCGCTCAATTCCGGTGCTAAATCGTTTATGGCCGATTTTGAAGATTCCAATACGCCAACATGGGAAAACCAGATCGAAGGCCAGATCAATGTAAAAGACGCCTATCGCAAAGAGCTGTCTTTTACCTCGCCCGAGGGCAAGCAATACACATTAAATGATGAAATTGCCACGCTGATTCTGCGCCCGCGTGGCTGGCATTTGATGGAAAAACACGTTGAAGTCGACGGCGAAATCATCGCGGGTTCCTTATTTGATTTTGGACTCGCCGTATTTCACAACCTGAAATACCGCCTCAGCCAGGGCACATCGTGTTATTTCTATCTGCCCAAAATGGAGTCGCATTTAGAAGCCCGCCTCTGGAACGATGTCTTTACCTGGGCCGAAGCAGAGCTTACCGCACCGCACGGCTGCATCAAGGGCACAGTACTGATTGAAACCATTCTGGCCGCTTTTGAAATGGACGAAATCCTTTACGAGCTGAAGGAGCACTCCGCAGGCCTGAATGCCGGGCGCTGGGATTACATCTTCAGCTGCATTAAGAAATTCCGCGTTAATACAGATTTTTGCCTCGCCAATCGCAGCCTGATCACCATGACCGTGCCGTTTATGCGCGCTTATTCCCTGCTGCTGATTAAAACCTGCCATCACCGCAATGCACCGGCCATGGGCGGCATGAGCGCGGTGATTCCAATCAAGAACGACGAAGCGGCCAATGAAAAAGCCATGCAGCAAGTTCGCGCGGATAAAGAACGGGATGCGGCGGATGGCTACGATGGCGGCTGGGTGGCTCACCCTGGCTTAGTTGCCATTGCACAGGCGGCATGGGATGCGGTTCTTGGCGGGAAGCCCAATCAAATCAGCAAGCAACGCCCGGATGTCAGCGTGGCAGGCAGCGATTTACTGAACTTCCAACCTGAAGCGCCAATTACCGAAGCCGGTTTACGCGGCAATATCAGCGTGGGCGTGCAGTATCTGGCCGCATGGATTTCTGGCCTGGGCTGCGTGCCGATTCATAATCTGATGGAAGACGCCGCCACCGCCGAAATCAGCCGCTCGCAAATCTGGCAATGGATCAGATCCCCCAAGGGCGTACTGGACGATGGCCGCAAAGTCAGTAAGGAGCTGTTCCGCCAGTGGCTGCCAGAAGAAGTTGCCAAAATCCACACGACCGGCCGCTTTAGCAGCACGCTGGACGAGGCCGCACTGATGTTTGATGAGCTGACCACCAGCGAGGACTTTGTCGAATTCCTGACTTTACCAGGCTACGACAGGCTGAAATAAGAGTCAGTATTTTATAAAGAACCCGCTTCAAAGGGTGTGCAGGCCGCTGCGCACCTTTACTCCCCCTGTTTAATCAAACATATTCTTCTTTTATTGCTTATTCGCAAAGATCAAAAAACAATTTACGCATTAAATAGATAATTGCCATTTTTACAGCATTAATTTATTGCTGCTAATTTATATATGCCATTAAGCAACGCCCCAATTTTAAAAAATGCAAGCGTTCTAACACCTTATTCATCTATTCTTTTATTGCAGCCTATAATTCGGCATTACACTCATAAAAGATGATAAAGATGAAAACCAAACTACTTGCACTCTGTCTGCTTGCCATCGGGACTGGCCACGCAAAAGATATTAATAACAACTACACGCAAACCAGGCAGTACTATTCGCAATTAATCAGCGCCCCCACACCCAATACGGCAGAGCTGGGGCTATTGATGAATATGCTGCCTAAAGGCGCAGATTTGCATCACCATTATTCCGGCGCTATTTATGCTGAAACTTATCTGGAATGGGTAGGCAGGCAAAAATTTTGCATTTACAGCGAAGACAACGCAGCACTGAATGCACAGAAGTTTCATATCAATACCAGCCCGGCTGAAGCCAGCAGTAAAATTTGCCTGAGCGCCGATGCAACGCGGCAGAACAATGCTTTCTATCGTGAATTACTGCAAAAATGGTCTGATAAAGATTTCAGTAATCACAGCCATGATCAGCCAGCGCCTGATCAGAATTTTTTTAATACCTTCTTTTATTTTATGCCGGTTGCCAGCTACGCCATGCATGAAGGCTTTCAATCTTTAAAAGAGCGCGCTCTGGCAGAAAACGTGCAATACCTGGAAACCATGGTCGATCTGGCCCCTGGCATCAGTAATAAAGAATTAGACGAAAAAATGAATCAGCTGGTGCAAAACCCTCAAGATGCTGAAGCCATTTTTGCCCGCTATGCTGATTTTATGGCGCAAGATACCACCAGCCAGCAGCAAATCAGCGCCTATATCAAAACCATGGAAGATGCCGCCAAAGGCATAGACAGCAGCGATTTTAAATTACGCGTGCAGGCCTATGTATTACGTAATCTCTCGCCTTCTCTGGTCTTTAGCCAAATGTATTCCGCCTTTGCCGCAGATAAAGCCAGCGATTTAATTGTGGCCGTTAATATTGTAGGGCCAGAAAATGAACACGTTGCAATGCACGATTATGATCTGCATATGCAAATGTTTAAATTCTTTAAGAAACGCTACCCGGACAGCAAGCTCGCCCTGCACGCGGGTGAATTAGCACTTGGTATGGTTCCGCCGGAAGGGTTAAAAAATCATATTAATGATGCGGTACAAATTGCAGGCGCAAATCGTATTGGCCACGGCATTGATATTATCCACGAAAAAAATGCCGATTTACTTTTAAAGAAGCTAAAAGAAAAAGATATTGCGGTAGAAGTTAACCTCACCAGCAATGAATTTATTCTTGGGGTAAAAAACGAAGCACACCCTGTTCAGGTTTACCGCCGCCACGGTGTGCCCTTTGTAATATCCAGCGATGATCCGGGCGTATCACGCAATAATCTCAGCGGCGAATACCTGCTCTACGCCAGCCGCTATAAACCATCCTACGACGAGCTAAAAAACACCGCCATGAACAGCATTCGTTATTCATTCCTGGGCAAAGCAGAAAAAGCCACAGAAATACAGGCTCTTAAACAACGCTTTGATGAGTTTGAAGCGAAAGTTGCAAAGATGATTAAATAATAAACTAGGCTGCGTTACTGCAATCAAAAGCAGTAACGCAGCTCATCATTCCGCAAGCATGGTCACTTGCAAAATATCCGCATCTATTTCTACCATGCTGCCAATCATCATTGTCAACATGGGATGGGTATGGCAACAATCAAATTCTGCAATGACCGGGATATTGGGTTTACCCATTACTTCCAGTAATATTTCATGCGGCCGATAATTGCCACTAAATAATTCATGCTTCCCTAATAAAATACCACCTGCCCGCTCAAATACACCCTGCAATTTTAGAAAAGAAAACAAACGTTCCATCGTTGCAGAGTCTTTTAATGAGTCTTCAATTAATAAAATATCACCCTGCTTAATTTCTGGCATATAGGGCGTGCCCCAAACTGCCAGCATGGTATTCAAATTTCCACCGATCAGCCTGCCACGCGCCTTACCACCATTTAGAGATAACCACTGGTTCTCTTGTACCGGTTTAGCACTTATTTGTTCTTCCCAAGAGATCCGTGTTTCTGTCCACTGCAATGGAGTGGGAAATGCATGAGGTAATTTGAATTGTTGGCTGACAAGGCTCTCAAAATAGCCAAAGGTTTCATCAACCAAAGGCGGAAACTCACCTAATGATGCAACAAGCGCCGGGCCATAAAAAACTGGAACATTTGTTTTTGCATAAAGAGCAAGCAAAATAGCAGTTACATCCGAATATCCAACAACAATTTTGGGATCAGCTTTAAAAGCTTCGTAATCCAAATAAGGCAAAAGTGAGTTTGAATTACTGCCTCCAATCACCGACATAATACAACGCACATCCGGATCACGAATTAAATCATTTAATTCCTCGGCCCTTGCCGCAATGCTACCAGAACGATAGCCCTGCTCTTGACCTGTTAATTTTCCTTCTTTTAATTTATACCCCTGGTTTAACAAATATTGCTTTGCACGTTCGAAACGCTTTGGAACAAAAAAGGTTGCCGGCCACGAAGGTGAAAAAAAACCTATTGTGTCACCTTTTTTTAAAAAACCCGGTAAAAATTCAAGCATAAAATCTCAATATGAAAATTTAATAATTAAATTATGAAAGATCAACGTGCACTAGAATTATTTATATATTTGCAAATGCGGATGGGCCTCAGGCTCATCCGCATTTTAATGCTGATTAATGCATGCCAAGTAGTTCTGGCAATTCAACCGTTTTTCCGTTCAGTACGATTTTTCCGTCTTTTAACTGAATTTTGGTTTTAAGTAATTTACCATCGCTTTCCAGCTTTCCATCTTCAACCCCAAGCTGAACCGAGGATTGAAACATTTCCAGCGTGGGTTCAATTGCTTCTTCTTCAGCTGATTCACGAATCATTCTTTCAGCAAAAGCATTAGGCAATTGCAGGGCAAGCATAGCGTTTACTTTATTAATCAGCTGGCCCGGGTTTTCCAAATCTTCCTGTTTAATATCTTTGCTGCTTAAATCCAGCGCAATCATGCTTTCGCCTTCAGGCGTATGCAGTTTAATATTCTGCTTCATTGAAGGGTTTTTCTTCAGAATATCCATCAGCAAGGCTTGCATTGCTTTAGCTTGTGATTTGCCATCGAAATTACACTGCAAGATACCTTTTTTCCAGCTTAACTCATTAATCCCTTTAATGGCCTTAGGATCAATCTGGCTTACTGATAAATTCATTTCAAATTTACCAATCTCTTTTGAGTTGAATTTAATTTTATCTGCCGTGCCCTTTCCGGAGAAATCCAGCAAGCCATTATTAAGTTTAGATTCACTATTTAACAGCAGCTGGCCCATGGAAACCTGGATATCTTTCTCTTGCTTTTTGCTTGAAACATCAAAGCCTTCAACCGTTAAAGACTCAGCTCCCGCATAAACACCATCCGCCGCATTTTTATAGTTTCCCTTGTAGCTAATAGCACCCAGCTTAAACTGGGTGGCATTATTGCTTTCCTTACCTTCTGCACCATTCACTGCAAAATCAAAATCGATGTAGCTGGCATGTTTATCGTACTTAATCAGCGAGTTAAACCCTTTCCAGTTTACATTGCCTTTTTCATCGTCAACGGTAAATGCAGGGCTGGAAATGCGGGTTTGTAAATCACCAGATAAACTGACTTTGGTATTGATTTCCAAAGGCTCTTTGCCTTTAAATACTTTAGCCAGCTCTTCCCTGGTTTTATCGCTATAAACAACTTTGGTGTTAATTGCCAAACCAAAAGGATTATGCTCAATTGTATTAATTAAAGTGATTTGCCCTGTTGCGCCATGTAATGGTGATGCTTCACCCCCATCTTCACAACCCAGCTGGTAAGTCACTTCCTCTGTTGAGGTCCAGAACCCTTTTTTGAAATCACGTTTTACAACTTTTACAATTTTGTAGTCTTTCAGCGCATCACCTGCCTCGCTGACTTTATGATCCAGGGTGCTCCCTGCGTACCAGGTTGCGCCTGCAAAACCTGCGCCTGCCAGAACTGCAAGCGCAAGAGCTAATTTAGTTTTATTCATCTGAATACTCACTCTGTATCAATACGGATCAATTAATAAACGGGTTAAAAACAGATTAGCCTGCCTGCTGCAGCCTGTACTCCACCAGCTCGGCAATGCTTAATACTTGCAAACCATGCTCTGATGCATATTCACTGATTTCTTCGCCACGCGCCATTGTGCCATCAGGATTCATCAATTCGCACAACACTGCCGCGGGCTGCAGCCCTGCTAAAACGGCCAGATCAACCGAGCCCTCTGTGTGCCCGCGCCGCGCCAGAACGCCGCCTGCTGTGGCACGCAGCGGAAACACATGGCCGGGGCTGGCCAGATCGCCCGCTTGTGCTCCGCTGGCAATCGCAGCCTTAATGGTGGTGACCCGATCAGCGGCAGATACACCGGTTGTTACCCCGTGCCGCGCTTCAATCGATACGGTAAAAGCCGTGCTGAAACGGCTTTGATTGTCTGTCACCATAGGCGGCAGCTGCAGGTGCTGTAAGGCTTCGTCAGTGAGGCAAAGGCAAACAATACCGCTGCCATCGCGAATCATTTGCGCCATGCTCCGGTCGGTGATTTTTTCTGCAGCCACAATTAAATCGGCTTCGTTTTCGCGATCAAAATCGTCCATTAATAAAACCGGGCGTCCCTGGCGCATATCGGCCAGCGCTTGTTTAAAGCGAACAGAAAAAGGGGCAAGTACAGGATTCAGAATTTCAGTAAACATAGAGAAACGCTCTCGCAAAACAGGTAGGCGAAAAACGGTTCAGGGGGTGGGACAGCCGCAGGCAAGCAGCAGCCTGATGAGCAAGACTCTTCAGCCAGCATTGAGGGCGCTCAGCCTGAAGCACAGAATAAAACGAGCACAGCCGGGCCACAGAAAAAGCCATTGAATCTGCAGCTTCCACTGTAAAACGCGGTGTTCTCAGTATTCTCTGCTGTGCAGGATTTTGCTCACTCAGTACTTAAGCCGAAGCAGCCTGAACATCAGGTGCAGCCATGACCAGTTTATAGCGACGCATCTTCTTTCATCCGGACTATCACCGTCGGCTCTGGAATTTAACCAGATCTGCTGACCCTGAGCTTATCAATACAGCGCAGGCGCTCGCGGGCTTGTGTGATCATCTTTTGAGAAAACAGCACACTTACCGCCGGTGGGGAGTTTCACCCCGCCCTGAAGACGTACGACTTTGGAAAAATATTCCAAGCCACATTGTCAGCTTTTAAACGCCCATTTGTCTATAATTCACGGGAAAACACTTACACTATTTCTTAATAAAATATACATATCATGCAAGCGTAATAGAATACATCTGCACAAACATACGCAGGCAGTGCTCCAGACTCATACTGATCCGGCATAAATACGAGCAGCGCCGGGGGCAAGCGCCACAGATTGTTAATTTTATACAAACCTTTCCACCCGCCTTGCCTGCATAAGAAGCTTCATAGCAAGCTGGCGAGCTGCTAAGCTAGCGGCAGGAGATTTAATATTATGATGAATGGCTTACTTATTATTTTTATTCTTATTTTAATTAGTGCATTTTTCTCTGTTTCAGAAATTGCGCTAGCCGCAGCACGTAAACACAAGCTACAACAAATGAGTGAAGACGGCGATAAGCGTGCTGATCTGGTACTGGCCCTGCAAGAGCGGCCGGGAGACTTTTTTACCGTGGTGCAAGTTGGTGTAAATGCCGTTGCGATTCTGGGCGGTATATTGGGAGAGCCCACTTTTTCCCCCGTTTTTAAAGCACTGTTTATTCAATTGGGTGTGCAGGCAGAAACCGCCGAAACGCTGGGTTTTCTGCTGTCGTTTACCGTAGTTACAGGGTTGTTTATTCAGTTTGCCGATTTAATTCCAAAAAGAATTGGCATGGCCGTACCAGAGGCCACTGCTGTAAATGTTGTTTCGCCTATTTTATTTTGTATTTTCCTGCTGCGCCCACTGGTCTTTATTTTTGATGGCATTGCCAATATGATTTTTAATGCCTTCAATTTACCAGCAGTACGCCGGGATGAAATTACCACAGATGATATTGTGGCAATGGCAGATGCTGGCGCAATGGCAGGCACGGTACGCCGCAAAGAGCACAATCTGATTGAAAACGTGTTTGAATTAGAAACACGTACCGTAACATCCGTGATGACCGCGCGTGAAAGTGTGATTTTCTTTTCGCTAAATGAAGAAGAAGAAACCATAAGAGCCAGAATGCTGGCTGATCCGCATTCAAAATTTCTGCTTTGCGAAAACAGCATCGACAGCGTATTTGCCTATATCGACGCCAAAGATATTTTGCAATTAGTGCTTAAAGGCGGTGAAATTAATTTGCTTGAGGGTTTAAAGCAATGCGGCAATCGCAAATTGCTGACAATTCCGGATACGCTTTCTTTATCTGAAGTGCTGGAGCAATTTAAAGAAGCACGCGAAGACTTTGCCGTTATTCTGAATGAATACGCCTTAGTGGTTGGCATTATTACGCTGAACGATGTCACGATTCAGCTGATGGGCAGTATGGTAGACCCTGGTGCCGATCAGATTGTGCAGCGGGATGAAAGCTCATGGCTGGTTGATGGCGTAACGCCGATTGAAGACGTAAAGAAAGCGCTGGATATCGACGAATTAAAAGATGAAGAAAACTACGAAACCATTGCCGGCTTTATGATGTATATGCTCAAGCGCATACCTAAAAAAGCAGAGCTGTTGATTTTTGGTGATTACAAATTTGAAGTGGTCGATATTGATAATTATCGTATTGATCAGCTGCTGGTCACCCGAATCAATCCGCAGAAAAAAGCGGACGAAGAGTAATTAAAAAATGGGCAAGGTTTTACCTTGCCCATGCATTAAATACCCCCAGCATTTATTGCAATGCAAAGAGCGGGCACAGTGATATGCCCGCCTTGCAAATTAACGCTTGGATGTTTTACGAATTTCTTTTTCATCCTGCCATTCATCCACACCCTCTTCGATATTCTTTAAGATCAGTGTGAATTTATAATAAACGTCTTTAGTGCTGTCGTTCTTTTTAACAATCGATGTAATTTCACCTGTTAATAAATATTTAGCGCCCTTCATTTGCCCGACTTTTACTTTATTTTTATATAAGCCACTTTCTGTCTGGCGGCGGATTTCTTCAACCTGCGCATCTAATGTGCTGCTGTCGGTTACAAATTTAGCACCGCTTTTCATCAGCTGCGTTTTCATGCTGTTGGTGATATTGCGGGTATCAATATATTCAGTGGTTTTGTTTTTAACTTCGGCCACCACAATTAAAGGGCGGCCAGCCATGGATGGGTGCTGCATTAATGAGCGCGCCATTGATTCTGAAATCATTTGCAAATCGGTAGAGCCAAATTCATTGGTGACCGTTTCAACCGCCTTGCTGTCGCCATAAACCACATCGCCGCCGCCTACGGTAGGTGATGAGCTGGAAGCGCAGCCAGTGGCCAGTAATACCGCTGCCAATACCGCGCTCAGCTTTAATGCTTGTTTCATCGTTTTCATTGATCTGATCCTTTAGAAATTACTTAGCAGCAGGGACTGCACCTGTGTTGTCCGGGCTATTGACTTCCATTTTGAAATCCACGGCAGATGGCACGGGGGCAATGGTGTCGATAACTTGTTTTTGCAAACCAATAAATTTAAGCGGCTTCCATACTTCTTCGCCGCCCACTACAAAGCCGGCATCATCAAACCAGCGGAAACGATAATAAAGCTGCTGATCGCCCTTATCCTGATTCTGCATTTCAAGCTGCACTGCCAAGAGGCCATTACGCTGAGCGGTGCGCCCGCCGGTGAGCTTGATGTATTTCATTTCACCCAGCTGCTCGATGCGATCAGAGAGTGAAATCGGAGCGGCCTGGGCTATGGCTGAAAACCCAAGAACAGCGGCCAGTAAAACGCCACGGGCAAGATACTTTTTCATGGTTATTCCTTTATTCAAAGTAGAAAACACGATGATTATTTCTTCACCTTTTTAGGCTTAGCTGGCTGAATCATAGCGTCTGCGCTCTCTGTCACCACTGTGTCTAATACCACAGATGACAAATCTGTCTTTCCTAAATACACCTGATTACCCATCACCCTGACCGGCACAATCTGGTATGGGCTACTTACTTTAATATCAAACGCCTCCTGCCCCTGCAGCGTTGGCACCAATACTTTATGCATCCCCTGTGGCAAGGTTGCCCGCACGATGGCAATCTGCGCGGGCAGAGTGCTCCAGGTGCGCTCATCGGCCTGCTCGGTTATCACACTGACCAGCCCAAGCACTAAGCTGGCAATTGCACTGGCGTTATTGTCCCGGTCATTCAGCTGCTTTTGCGCCACGCCTTTTGTCACAGCACGGATGGTGGAGCGCAAAATAATGCCCGGCATATCGTCCCGCAATGCGCGGCGGCTCATTGCATCGATGCTGGCGATGGTGCTTACCGGCAAAAAACGCCCGTCTAATTTAAGCTGCGACGGCGCAAAATCGTTGCCGGAGCGAATCACAGGAAAAGACATCGCCGTTAAACCGACCCGATAAATGGGCAGGGGCACAGTGACAGATTTGCGTGCCGGGGCAAGGCCCGAGCTCACCACAAACAACACCTCGCTCATTCCGCGCTTGCTGGTTTTGCTGTCTAGCTGAGACAAGCCGTCTTCTAAAACCCTAGTATTGGGCTGCAGCTCGATCGCTTTGCGATAGCCCGGCGCTGCCAGGCTTTTTTCACCCAGCGCCTCATAAACAAAAGCCGCCAGATAATGGCTAAACGCATTCTGATAGCTGTTTTTTAAAGCTAAAACGTCAGGATCATCCAGTGTTTCGGTTGGATAGCCTTTTAAGTCTTTAAACGTCGTTTTTACGCCTCTGCTTTTAGCCTCTGCTTCGTCTTTTTCATAAGCACGCGAGCGATACTCCGCAATAATTGCTTCGCGTTCATGCGTTTTTTTGACTTCAACCCGCGCATTTGCCCAATCCCCTGCAGCTGCATGATTCATAGCCAGCAGAGTAGACAGCAATACTTTTTCGTAATCGTAGCCATCGTAGCGGCGGGTTTTATCGTTGATTAAAAAGCTGCCCACCTCACCCATTAATTTATCTGGTGAATTTTTAGCAACGTCTTCCCAATCCTGAATTTTGGCATCCGCCTTCAGCCAGGCGCCGGTGCTGCCAGGCCAGTCACTTTTTAACTGTAACAACTGACCTTTTTCCAGATAATACAAAAGGTCTTTATCACTATTATTCGATTCTAATACGGCCAAGGCGCTATCGGGCTTGCCTGCGCGGACAAAATCAATCGCCCCCTGCGATTCGGCCTGATACTGACGCATTGATCCGCAGGCACTTAAAGCCAGGACCAGGGTCAAGATGGCGCATCGTTTTAATTTCATTCCACAACCTTGGTTGATAGCGGCACAATTCATTATGCCAACTGACCCTAAATAAATTTACTTTAAAAATCACTGCATAAATGCAACGCATTGTTTCTAGTTTGCTACCAACTGCAGAGCCAGCCCTGCCATCACTTTGTGCGAATGCTACTTAATGTAAGCAAATACTGCATTGTAAACAAGACAATCATCAGATTCTTAACGCTATAATGAAAGCACATTCGAGGGGCGCTGCAACCCCAAGGGGCCAGGCTCGAATTTCTTAACTGCGCTCTCCTGTAAACCCGCGCCGGGTACGGCATGCGTGTTGGAGATGCCATCCCGGCCACAGATAGGAATCACCACTGTGGCAAATCTTGATTTTAAAGTCGCTGATCTATCTTTGGCAGATTGGGGCCGTAAAGAAATTCGCATTGCAGAAACAGAAATGCCCGGCCTGATGTCTGTGCGGACAGAGTATGCCAAAGCACAGCCACTTAAAGGTGCCCGTATCGCAGGCTCCATCCATATGACCATCCAGACTGCTGTGCTGATTGAAGCGCTGCAAGCACTGGGGGCCGAGGTGCGCTGGGTATCTTGCAATATTTTCTCTACCCAAGACCACGCCGCAGCAGCGATTGCCGCAGCAGGTACTTCGGTATTTGCCCACAAGGGCGAAACACTCGAAGAATACTGGGATTTCACCCACCGCATTTTTGATTTCCCCAATAATCAGTACGCCAATATGATTCTGGACGATGGCGGCGATGCCACCATTTTGCTGCACCTTGGCGCATGTGCTGAAACCGATCCCTCGGTAATTTCTGCCCCCGGCAACGAAGAAGAAATCGTGCTGTTTGCCTCGATCAAAGCCACGCTTGCCAAAGATCCTAAGTGGTACTCCACCCGCCTTGCTTATATTAAAGGCGTAACCGAAGAAACCACTACCGGTGTACACCGCCTGTACAAAATGCACAGTGAAGGCCGTCTCTCCTTCCCTGCCATTAATGTCAACGACGCCGTCACCAAATCTAAATTCGACAACCTTTACGGCTGCCGGGAGTCCCTCGTCGACGGTATTAAACGCGCTACTGATGTCATGATCGCAGGTAAAGCCGCCGTGATCCTTGGCTATGGCGATGTGGGCAAGGGCTGCGCCCAAAGCCTGCGCGGCCTGGGAGCCACCGTTTACGTCACCGAAATCGATCCGATTTGCGCGCTGCAAGCCGCCATGGAAGGCTTTCGTGTAGTAACGATGGACAGCATTTGCGATCAGGGTGATATTTTTGTCACCACCACCGGCAATGTAGGTGTGATTACGCACGAACATATGCTCAAGATGCGCAATAACGCCATCGTCTGCAATATCGGCCACTTTGACAGCGAAATTCAGGTTGCGTCCTTACGCCAGTACGAATGGGAAAACGTCAAACCGCAAGTCGACCATATTATTTTCCCTGATGGCAAACGCATCATCCTGCTGGCCGAAGGGCGCCTCGTGAATCTGGGCTGCGCCACCGGCCACCCCAGCTTTGTGATGTCTAACTCCTTCACCAATCAGGTGCTGGCGCAAATCGAGCTGTTTACTAAAACCGAGCAATATCCGGTTGGCGTTTATGTATTGCCCAAACACCTCGACGAAATGGTGGCCCGCCTGCACCTGAAAAAAATCGGCGCAACACTCACCGAGCTGACCGACGAGCAAGCGGCTTATATCGACGTACCCAAACAAGGGCCTTATAAACCGGCGCATTACCGCTATTGATGGTTTGCAGATATTAATCGTTTGAAATAGCAAACGGGAAGCCAAGGCTTCCCGTTTTTTAAATATGCCATGCAATCATTATTTAATTTTTAATTCAACAGAGCTCTGGCTGGCAATCATTCTTTGATAGCTGCCGTCTTTTTTCATCGCGGATAAAATTTCATCGAATTTATCCCTTATCGCTCTCAGGTTTCTTTTTTTAGAAAAAGCCATATAGCTGGGAATAGCCTGCACTTCGGGGGCAAGCTCTTTCACTTTATGCTCAGCACCTTTGCGCCTTAAAATATCTAATGCGCCATACTTATTGCTGACCAGAATATCAAAACGCTTTGCTAATAATTTTTCCACATTCTGTTCACCGGTATACGTCACATCAGGGGCTTTAATCAGTTTACTTTTAACTGCATTATCAAAAACATCCCCATAACTAACTTTATTTACCGCACCAAAACTGTAATTAGCCAGCTTTTGCAAATCACCATCAAACTTAATATTTGATTCTTTTAAAACAAATAATGAAACTGCCTGCGGCATCAGCACTTCTTTAGAATAATCCGCAAATACTTCTCTTTCTGCCGTTTTATATGCAGTAAAAACAGCATCAGCTGTGCCATCTTCAATCATTTTAATTGAGCGGGTCCAGGGCATTAAAGTGATGTTTACCGGCTGCTGCATCCGGCGAAACACTTCTTTTACGATCTCCACCACAAAGCCTTTAGTCTGGCCATTTTCTTCATACTGATAGGGGGGATATTGCAGCGTCACCAGCTCCAGTGGCGCACTTATTGCAGATGCAGCATAAATCATCAACCCCAAACAGGAGAATCTGATTATATTTTTTTTCATAGACCTCCCTTAATGATTTAAATGACATTGCGCGCTTATTTGTGCCCGTTTATTTCACAAGCATAGCAATTTTCTATGACCGGAATAAACACCTAAAGAATTTAAGCAATATACACTGCCATCCCGTTTTGTAAGATATGAAACTGACCAAGCGTTGCCTGCATGGCACTCACCGGCAGGTATTCATATATAGCTACTCTGAAAGATGCGTGTCCAGTACTACTCTTGCCGCATCCACAATCTGTTTTGACAGTGCTTCCATGCGCGGCGATTGTACTTTCCATGAGTGCCAGTAAAGCTTCACATCGCAAGGGTAATCCGGCGCAAGATCAATCAGATCGCCAGTGGATTCAGCCAGCAGTAGCTCGGGCACCATGCCATAGCCTAAGCCGTGGCAAATAGCGGCCAGATGGGGCTCGGTGCCGGGCACATAGTGGCAGGGATAGGCATCGGGCAGCAGCCCAAAGTGGTTTTCCAAAAAGCCCGCCTGCAGCGTATCTTTGTGAGAATACGCCACCACCGGGGCACGCCGCGCATCACTGCGGTTAATGCCCTGAGGAAACCAGCGCTGGCAGAAGCTTTTGCTCGCCACCAGGCGATAGCGCATCACGCCTAAGACATCGGCAAAGCAGCCTTTCATGGGTTTTTCTTCGCTGCCAATGCAGCCTATGGCCATCCCGGATTCGAGCAGGGTGTAGGTGTGATCCTGATCTTCAACAATTAAATCAATCAGCACTTCTTCATTCACCAGTGCCTGCGCCAGCGCAGGGAAAAACCATGTGCCCAGCGTATCGGCATTCAGTGCAATCGTCAGGAGCAGGGGCGAATAACGTTCCACGGCTAAATCTGAAGCCAGATCGGCCTCAAGCTGCATCACACGGCGCAAATATTGCAGCAATCGCTGGCCTACCGGCGTGGCCCGGGCCGGACGGCTGCGCACTACCAGTGGATTACCCAGATTACTTTCCAGCGCCCGCACCCGCTGCGAGACCGCAGAAGCCGTTAAATGTAAGCGTAATGCCGCCTGCTCAAAGCTGCCGGTTTCAATCACGGCACGCAGCGCTTCGGTTTGTCTGGGGTCTAAATTCACCAGCGTATCTTTCACATATTAAGAATTTTTAAGCATACCTTATTTTTATTAAATAATATTCAATATATCCAAACACCCACGGATAATGTCATTTAACTAATTATTTCGCATAAGCACTTATGCCCCACCCTGACAAAAGAAGTTTGAAATGCTGCTTTACACTATTTATTTGATTGCCATTACCGCCGAAGCCATGTCCGGAGCGCTCATGGGCATGCGCCGCAATATGGATTTATTTGGTATTTGTTTTATAGGCACGGTCACCGCACTGGGTGGCGGTACTGCACGCGATATGCTGCTGGGCCACTATCCGTTGGGCTGGGTGGCGCATCCGCAATATCTGCTGTTTACCATTGGGGCAGCCGCTTTAACCGCTTTAATCGCCAGCCATTTGCATCATTTACGGCGCTTATTTTTAATTGTTGATGCGCTAGGTTTGGTGGCCTTCACCATTATTGGCTGCAATATCGGCATGGAAGCTGGCGTGCATCCCGGCATTGCCATTATGGCGGGAGTTGTAACCGGCGTATTTGGCGGGCTGCTGCGCGATGTGCTGTGCAATCAGCAACCAATGGTACTGAGCCGCGAGATTTACGCCAGCGTGTCTCTGGCTACCGGCGCTTTATATATTTTGCTGCATTATTTAAAAGTAGAAACCGGCCCCGCCTCAATGATTGCCTTAGTGGCGGGCTTTAGTTTCAGATTATTAGCAATGCGTTTACGCTGGCAATTACCTGTTTTGCGCAGCGAGCACATTAAAGGCTTTGATTAATAATCCCCCTGCGGAAAAGATAAAACAATTTTTCCGCAGGAATAAATAATAAACAGTCCCCACCCAATTCCCGGAAAAACGCATTTACCCTTCCCGCCTCAGCCTTCTCCCTTTTCGCCAGAAAACTGCCTTTTAAAACCAAAGTAAGAAAAATCAGCGTTTTAATAAAATTAAAAAGCAGAAAAACACAAATAATCGCGATGATCATCAGAATGTAAGTGCTTATTACAATTTAACGACAATTCCAAAGGGATACTTAGATATAGTTTTTGATTCACAGATCAGCCAGGGAGAAGCAATGAAACACCTTTTTGCCGCCGGAACCGCCGGCCTTATGCTTGCTTTATCAGGTACTGCAATTGCAGATGAAGTGATCACGCCTAAGATTCCTATGCGCGATTTTTTTAAAAATCCGCCCAGCAGCAATTACCAGCTCTCCCCCAATGGTCAGTTTATTTCCTTCACCCAGCCTGTAGCCGACCGGCTTAATATTCATATCATGCCGCGTGGTGGCAAGGCCAAAGCCATTACCGCCATTACAGACCGTGATATCCGCCAATATTTTTGGAAGGGCGACGACCATATTTTGTTTTTAAAAGATAATGGCGGCGATGAAAATTTCCACTTATTTGCGGTAGATAAAGAAGGCAAGACCACCAAAGATTTAACCCCATTTGAAAAAGTACGCGTCGAGCTGATCGATGAGCTGGAAGACTATCCGAACGATGTACTGATTGGCTTAAACAAGCGTAATCCGGAAATTTTTGATGCCTACCGCCTGAATATCAAAACCGGTGAGCTAACCCTTGTGGCAGAAAACCCAGGCAATATCGATGGCTGGATCACCGATCACACAGGGCAGATTCGTGCAGCTAAAACCACCGATGGAGTAAGCAGTAGCCTGCTTTACCGCAGCGATGAAAAGTCCCCGTTTAAAGTGGTGCTCACCACCAGCTACAAAGACACGGTACAGCCGCTCTTCTTTACCTTTGATAATAAACGCCTCTACGCCACGTCTAACCTTGGCCGCGATAAGCTGGCGATTGTGGAGCTGGACCCGGCCACCGGCAAAGAGCTCAAAGTGGTTTATGAGCGCAATGATGTTGATGTGGGTGGCTTACTGTTCTCCAAAAAGCGCAAAGTACTGACGGCCGCTACCTTTGAAACATGGAAAGAAGAGCGCCATGTGCTGGATAAAGAAACCGCAGCCCTGCTTAAAGACTTACAAGCAAAGCTGCCCGGCTACGAATTACGCCTGCAAAGCAATAAAAACGAAAACGCCTGGATTGTTTCCACATGGAACGACCGCAGCCGGGGCAGCCGTTATTACTACGCCAACGGCAAGCTAGAAAAACTCGCCGATATTTCGCCAGAGCTGCCAGAACAGCAAATGGCAAATATGAAACCGATCAGTTATCAAAGCCGCGACGGGCTCACCATCAATGGTTATCTGACGCTGCCCTTGGGCAAAGAAGCGAAAAACTTACCAGTGATTGTCAACCCGCACGGCGGCCCATGGGCACGGGACAGCTGGGGCTTTAACCCAGAAGTGCAATTTTTAGCCAACCGTGGCTACGCTGTTTTGCAAATGAATTTCCGTGGTTCCACCGGCTATGGCAAATCATTCTGGCAAGCGTCGTTTAAGCAGTGGGGCAAAACCATGCAAAACGATATCAGCGACGGTGTGCAAGAGCTGATTAAACAAGGCGTGGCAGACCCGAAGAAAGTCTGCATCTACGGCGGCAGCTACGGCGGCTACGCCGCCTTATCAGGGCTGGCTTTCTCGCCAGATCTGTATGCATGCGGTGTGGATTATGTAGGGGTAAGTAATCTGTTTACCTTTATGAAGACCATCCCGCCTTACTGGAAGCCTTATATGGAAATGATGTATGAAATGGTGGGCAATCCAGAAAAAGATAAGGCGCTGATGCAATCGGCCTCGCCGGTTTTCCATGTGGATAAAATCAAGGCGCCGCTGCTGGTATTACAAGGAGCAAAAGATCCGCGGGTGAATATCGCCGAATCAGATCAGATTGTTGATGCGCTTAAAAAACGCAATATTGACGTGGAATACATCGTTAAGCAAAACGAAGGCCATGGTTTTCATAATCAGGAAAACCGCTTTGATGCTTATGAGGCTATGGAGCGCTTCTTTGCCAAACACTTAGGCAGTTAAACGCAGCAGCCTGCTCGTTCAGGGCAGGCTGTCTGCAGCAAATCATCAACTTGGGCATCATCATGGCGATCTGTGTCTAAAATACCTGAACAGACAAGAGAACAGATTCAATGCCCAAATTAGCAATCATGCTTTTTACCTGGAGCGCACTTACTCTAGCCGAGCCCGTGAAGCTGGTTACAGGGCCGGATTACGCTCCCTATACAGATCCTTCCTTGCCAGAAGGCGGGCTGGCTGTTGCCTTAGTTAAAAAAGTAATGAAACAAGCCCGCTTACCCTATGAGCTGGAATGGCGTCCATGGTCGAATGGCTATAGCTCAACGCTAAAAGGCGCGTATACCGGCACCTTTCCCTATATCAGCACGCCTGAGCGGCGTAAATTATTCAATTATTCCGATCCATTATTTTTGATTGAAATACGTGTGTTTGCCTTAGAAGGCAGCCATCTGGACGGCACACAGCCCGAAACCTTAGCCGGCAAGCGTTACTGCCACCCCCTTGGCTGGGCCTACTTAAAGCAAATTGAAATCATGATTAAAAAAGGATTACTCCACCCGATCCGGCCCTACGATATGAGCGCTTGCATACGCTTAATGGCCGAGGACAAAGCCGACTTTATTATTACCGATCAAACACAAGGCAAAGAAAGCATCGCAAATCTGGCTAAAAAATTACACAAAATCCCAGTGCCTGTTGGCGGTATCATGGAAAAAATTACTCTGCACCTGATTACCCCCATCAATCAACCTAGGGCCCGTGAGTTTTTAATGCAATTCAATCAGGCGCTGCAGGAAGTGCATCAGCAACAATAAAGCCCTCAATCAAGTGCTGCATATTTCACTATTCAAATACGATACCGGGGAGCTATATTTAAACCCAGCCCCCTCCGGCTTGCAGGCATTCATGCATCAAAAATATCTGTCACTTGCACGCACAGGCTCTTAAAACTTCAGGTTTTATCCAAGAAATTTTCCACACTGCACCAGCTCCCATTCATCCTGTGGTTTTGGCTTCCAGTACAAACGCGCTTTAGCCCCGACACTCGCCACCACCACCCGCAAATTGCCTTGGGCATCCACCACCCAATGCATCGCTCCCTGCGGAGCCACCCTGACTCAGTATTTTGTTCAGGCCTGTATGTGTATTCAATCTGAGTAAGGTCAGTGATTTTAATTCGTACAAATTATCTAAATTATATTGAGCCACAAGGAGGTCATCGCTGCCATCATTTAAGGGTGCAAAAAAACCATGCAGGGCAGATAACTCGTGATCAATCACGCCCTCCTCAGAAATCTTCGACCAGCTGCGCTTAATTAAGCGGCGGACGATGCCTTTGCCTTCGCGATCCACCGCATACAAACCCGCCCCCTGATGGGAGGCATAGGGTGACCGGCCATCATCGGCACTGAGGCGATCATCATTCACCCAATGCACATCTGAGATATCCGCATCAGCAAACCCGGCAACCACGCGGGGTTTAGATAAATCATCCATATTGAGCACAACCAGCCTTAAACGCTTTTCTGCACCCACCGACATGAGCACCGCAATATACTTACCCGAAGGCGACATCACAGGCTAAACCATACCCAGCTTACGAAAGAAATCCTCAATCGCTGGCGCTGTGGCCGCAAAAATATTTCCTGCATAAAAAACAGAGAAACCCACCAGCCCTGTAAGGCATAAACGCTTTAAAAACTGCAGTAATATAACTCCAGGCCAATTGATTATTTTGCATAAACATTACAAACACATAAGATATATGTAAATTTAACAATAATTTGTAATCTTTATTACAAATCCAAATAAAAGCCCTGCTGCTTTTGAGCCTTAGCAGCAGCACCCTCACTTCTCAGCAGAGAAGCCATTCAGGGGGCATCAGCACGATTAAATACCACTTCCACCCATTTACAAACGGCGCTCTTTCAACAAAGATACGCCCCACACATTCAATGGAAAAACGCCATGTTTCAGCCCGAAATCTATCGTCAACGCCGCGCCACTCTTTCTGCCAGCTTGCCGGATAGCCTGATTTTGCTGCTAGGCAACGTCGATTCACCCATGAATTACTCGGATAATATTTTCCCGTTTATTCAGGACAGCAGCTTTCGCTACTACTTTGGCCTGAACGAGCCCGGCCTTACCGGCCTGATCGATACCGCCAATGATGTGGTGACGCTGTTTGGTAATGAGCCGGAAGTGGCTGATATCGTTTGGACCGGCCCTCAGCCCAGCTTAAGCGAGCGCGCGGCTACTGCAGGTGTAAACCAGAGCCAGGCTTACTCAAAACTCGGCGAAGCCTTAGCTACCGCCCAGGCAGCAGGCATTACCGTGCAATATTTGGCCCCCTATCGTGGCGAAACAATTCTGGAGCTGGCGAAGCTGTTAAGCACCGACAGCTCAAAAGTAAAAGCTGGCTTTTCAAGCGCCCTAACCCACGCCGTGATTGCACAACGTGAAATTAAATCGGCGGAAGAAATCGCCGAAATGGAAAAAGTGCTGGCGATTACCCGCGATGTGCACCATGCCGCGATGCGCGCATCACACGCTACCGTGCTGGAGCATCAGGTTGTAGGTTTAATGGAAGGCATTGTCCGCAGCCATGATCTGCAACTGGCCTACCCAAGCATTTTCTCCAGAAACGGCGAAGTGCTGCATAACCATCATCATCATCAGGTGCTGCAAACAGGCGATTTGGTACTGAACGATACCGGTGCCACCTCATCCGGCGGCTATGCCAGCGATATCACGCGCACGATTCCGGTAGGTGGCAAATTCAGCCCGCGCCAGCGCGAATTGTATGATGCTGTACTGGCCATGCAGACCGAGGCCATTGCCGCATTAAAACCCGGCCTGCCTTACCTGACGGCCCATAAATTAGCCGCCAGAGTCATGGTCAAAGCGATGAGCAAGCTGGGCTTCTTTACTGGCGACGCTGACGCGATTGTTGAATCCGGCGCTTACGCCATCGCCTTCCCGCACGGCCTTGGGCACCAGATTGGTCTGGATGTGCACGATATGGAAAGCCTGGGTGAAAACTTAGTTGGCTACGGTGAAGGGGTTGAACGCAGCACGCTGTTTGGCATGGGCTATTTACGTCTGGGCAAGCCGTTAAAAGCAGGCATGGTGATTACAGTAGAGCCTGGCATTTACTTTATCCCCGCCCTGATCGACAGCTGGCAGGCAGAAGGACGCCACAGCGATATGATTAATTACGCCAAATTTAATGAATACAAAGACTTTGGCGGTATCCGTATCGAAGACAATGTGCTGATCACCGAAACGGGCAGCCGCATTCTTGGCCCGCATATTGCCCGCACTGCAGAGGAAGTTGAGGCTGTAATGGCAGCGGTGTAAGGCGTTAAGAAGCGAAGTGCATTACGCCAGCCACAAAAAAATGGTGATTGATAAGGACGGGTGAAGCCCAATCCTGACTATTTAATCATCAGCAGCGCAGGAGCGGCTTTAGCCGCGAATGTTTTAAAAGCAGCGCCATCGCGGCGAAAGCCGCTCCTGCGATTTGTGTTTTGCTGAAGCTGACAGGATTGGGGTGAAACCCGCCCCATCCCCATTATCTGCGTTGTTTTCAAACCACAAATCTGGTTTCCCCCCTGACAAACGGCTAAGATGAAATCCCAGACCCAACCTATGCAGATGGCATGAAGCTGATTACCTCGTATACCAGCCCTTTTGGCCGCAAAGTACGCATCGTTCTTGCCGAAAAACGCATTGAATGTCAGCTGATTGAAGACAATCCATGGGCCGCTGAAAGCAGTGTCAGCGCACTGAATCCGCTGGGTAAGGTGCCGATTCTTCTGCTGGACGATGGCAGAACCTTGTATGACTCCAGGGTGATTGTGGATTTTCTGGATCACAGCTCGCCGGTTGGCAAACTCATCCCCAGTGATCATCGCCAGGCCATCAGTATTAAACGCCGCGAAGCACTCGCCGATGGAATAAGCGATGCTGCGGTATTAATCAGGCAAGAGCGCATCCGCCCGCCACATTTACAATCCACAGAATGGATTGAGCATCAGCAAGCCAAAATAGAGCGCGGCCTTGAGCAAATTGCAAGTGAGCTGGATGAGAAGAAATGGTGGGGAAGTGATTTATTTTCTTTAGCCGATGTGGCGCTGGGCTGCACACTGGCCTATCTTGATTTTCGCCTGCCTGAGCTTGGCTGGCAGAGCCGCTATCCAAATTTGCAGAAATTTTACAGCAGGCTGGATGAGCGCCCGTCTTTTACTGAAACCGCTCCACCCATGATCTGAAGCGGTTTTTAAGACGATATTGCAGGGTATATACACAACAGTAAAACCACCAACACGCCTTATTCTGTATAAAACCAGGCGCTGCCCCACGCTTAAGCTGGCAGGCCTGGATTGCTTAACTGATCTGCGCCTTACTCTTCGCCAATCCCTTCCAGCATTTTTTGCAGCTCGCCCGTGGCAAACAGCTCTTTCATAATGTCAGAGCCGCCGACAAACTCGCCCTTGATATAGAGCTGAGGAATGGTAGGCCAGTTTGCGTATTCTTTAATGCCCTGGCGAATATCAGCATCAGCCAGCACATTGACCGCAGCAAAAGAAACGCCACAGTTTTTAAGCAACTGCACTGCACCCGCAGAGAAGCCGCACTGAGGGAAAGTTGGTGTGCCCTTCATATACAGAACCACTGCGTTTTCAGTCACTTGCTGGCGAATCAGATCTTGCGTATTCATTTTGAGTTTCCTTTGTGATACCTGATGTATTTACTCAGGTATTGTACTTTTATGAAAAAGTCGCGGCAAGCAAGAGATGTAAAACAGCCCCGCTTTTATGCCCGCGCGTCTGAGCGGCTTTTGGATGGGGCCGATCAAACCATATGCCTGCCCTTATGTGCCTGGCCACCCCGGGCTTTATTCCTGCCGGAAAATTACCGGCCAAAGCACCCGAAAATAACAAATACATCTATTTACGATCAGGCCCGGCGCCCGCCTGTAACACGTTCTATACCTGATAAATCACGCCAGCTTTGCACTTCATGAAAGCCAGCGTCTTCCAGCAGGGAACGACAAGCAGCTGACTGATCCCAGCCATGCTCACATAAAAGCCAACCACTCTCTTTTAAGTGATGGCATGCGCCGCTGATAATGCTGCGAAGATGCACGAGGCCATCGCCCTCATCACTTAAGGCGCTGCGTGGCTCAAAGCGTAAATCGCCTTCGCTTAAATGATGATCATTTTTCTCGATATAGGGAGGGTTGGACACGATGATCTCAAAACGTGCATCTCCCAGTGCCTGATACCAATCCGACTGATAAAAACGAACCGCCGCATCCAGCCGGCTGGCATTGGTCTGGGCCACAATCAGGGCAGATGGGGATAAATCGACGGCGCTCACATCCAGATCCAGCCGCTCCAGCTTCAGCGTAATCGGAATACAGCCTGAGCCTGTACCCAGATCAAGCACCCTGGCCCCGTCCGCCGCCCGCTCTAAAGCCAGCTCTACTAATAACTCGGTATCCGGCCTTGGGATCAGCACACTGGGGTTTACAACAAAATCACGGCCATAGAACTCACGCGAACCAATAATATACGCCACCGGCTCACCCGCTCTGCGGCGGGCAGCCAGTGGATTAAAAACGCTGGCATGGGCCGGATCAACCTCATCCTGGCCATGGCCAATTAACCATGCGCGGTTTTTACCCGTGCAATGGCTAAACAAAACTTGTGCATCAATCTTATCCAAACCACTTTGCAGCAATAACGCTGAATAATTCATAAAGGCTTCCGTAAAACGGTTGGCTAAACCATGTTCATTCATACACGGCAGCTAAAATTCCACCCCAAGATGAAACCCTAATATTAAACCTTGGAACAAAGGAAAAACACGGAAGGCTACGGAGAAAAGCACAGCAAGACTTTCACAATGAAAAGCCGCGCACTCTTGGGTAAACGTATTTCAAGATTCAGGTTTTCGCAGCAACGCATCAGCTATTTAATTTGATTACTTTTTTGAGGCACGATAAGCCGCTATTTCACTCAGTTTAATGCCCTCAGGAGCCGCCCGGTATTTGCCGTGCACAATGCGCTGCGCACGGTAAATACCGGTGTGCCCGGAGAATAAATAGCTCACTACACAGGCTAATGCTGCATACACGCCCACTTCCGCCCCAAACATTTCCATCGCCATCAGCGTAGAAGCAATGGGCGTATTGGCGGCACCGGCAAATACAGCAACAAAGCCCAGGCCTGCAAGAAAAGCAAAATGCAGATTTAAAAATGGCGCCAGTACATTGCCAAGGGTAGCGCCAATATAAAATAGAGGCGTGACTTCGCCGCCTTTAAATCCACTGCCAAGCGACGCCACGGTAAATGCAAATTTCGCTGCAAAATCGTAATTAGCCATCGGGTGCTGAAAAGATTCGATAATCGTTGGGATGCCCAGCCCCAGATAACGCTCTGCACCTGAAAACCAGGCCACTAAAGCGATCAGCAGCCCGCCAATAAAGGGGCGGAGCGGCGGATAATGAAAGAGCTTTTTCATTCCAGCTGCAAGCAGGTGTATGGCATTGGCAAAACTGCGCGCAACCAGACCAAAAATCGCCCCAGCCAGCAATACTGCAGCCAAAACCCAGAGGCTAACCGGGGGGATGGCCCCAATCAGATAATGCGTATGGTGCACGCCCCACAAGAGGCCCACCTGATCAGCCACAACGGCAGCCACAAGACAGGGCCAGATGGCATCAACCCGCATACGGCCAATCGCCAGTACTTCAAAACCAAAAACAGCGCCTGCCAGCGGCGTTCCAAACACAGAGGCAAAACCCGCACTGATCCCCGCCATCAGCAATAAGCGCCGGTCACCATTTTGTAAGCGAAAAAGCCGGGTAAGCTGATCAGCCAGCGCCGCGCCCATTTGCACTGCCGAGCCTTCACGCCCTACCGATGCGCCAAACAGATGGGAAACCACGGTGCCACCCAAAACCAAAGGCGCCATTCTGAGCGGGATAATTTTTTGCGGGTCATTGATCTCATCAATCAGCAGATTATTGCCTGCCTCAACCTGCTTACCAAAGCGCCAGTAAATCCAGCCAACGATTCCCCCTGCGAGGGGCAAACCCGCCAGCAGCCAGGGATAATCGAGCCGTGTCGTAGTGGCCCAGTCCAAAGCAAACAGAAAAAACGCCGAGGCCGTGCCAGCGAGCATACCAATCAAAACGGCCAGCAACAGCCATTTGCTTAAAGCCAGCAGTACAAACCATTGTTCCCGTGCTTTTGAAAAACGCATACTCTGCCCATTACATCAGAAAGACCGAAGCCAGCCCGAGGAAAATAAAGAAGCCCATAGAATCGGTGGTGGCGGTCAGCAGGACCGATGAGCCATAGGCCGGATCACGCCCCAGTTTTTGCATGGTGAGTGGCACTAAAATCCCCACAAGGGCCGCAACCAACAGATTCAGCATCATGGCCGCCATCATTACCACCCCCAGCGAAATCTGGCGGTAAAGCAGCCATGCAATCACGCCCAGCACGCTGCCCCAAACCAGGCCATTTAAAAGCGCAATGCCCACTTCCTTACCAATCAGGCGGCTTGAATTACTCGGGGTAATTTGCCCCAAAGCCAGGCCGCGAATAATCAGAGTAATAGTTTGCGTACCGGTATTACCGCCAATGCCCGAAACAATCGGCATCAGTGCGGCCAGTGCTACCAAATTAGTAATTGTTTCTTCAAAAGCGCCAATCACGCGGCTGGCCACAAAAGCGGTGCAAATATTCACCGCCAGCCAGGGCCAGCGGTTTTTAGCGGATTTCCATACGCTGGAAAACAGGTCTTCTTCTTTCAAACCGGCTAAGGATAAGACTTCAGCGTCGGATTCTTCACGAATCACGTCCACCATCATATCCACCGTCAGGCGGCCAATCACTTTATGGTTGGAATCCACCACCGGTGCAGAAACTAAGTCATAACGCTCAAACGCCTGCGCGGCATCCCCTGCATCATCATGGCCGCGAAAAGTCACCACATCGGTGGCCATGGCATCGTGCACGGTTAAATCGGGATCGGAAACCAGCAGGTGATTAATCGCCAGCACGCCTTTAAGCACCTGCTCGTGATCAACCACAAATAATTTATCGGTGTGATTAGGCAGCTCGTCAAAGCGGCGCAGATAGCGCAGCACCACTTCCAGGGTGACGTCATCCCGGATAGTGACCATCTCAAAATCCATTAAGGAGCCAACTTCATCCTCAGGATATGAAAGCGCCGATTGCAGCTGCGCCCGCTCCTCCTCATCCAGCCCGCCTAATAATTCAGAACGTACTTCATTGGATAAATCCGGCACAAGGTCAGCCAGCTCGTCGGCGTCCAGATGCTCGGCCGCGGCGATAATCTCGTAGTTTTCCATATCGGCCAGCAGCGATTCACGCACTGCATCGGATACTTCCAGCAAGATTTCGCCATCATGCTCGGATTTCACCAGCTCCCAAACCAGCAAGCGATCAAATAAAGGTAAGGCCTCTAAGATGTGCGCCACGTCTGCGGGGTGCAAACTCGCCAGCTTTTTTTGTAGCTCGACCAAATTCTGCTTATGCACGAGCTGCTCAACCAGCTCGTGCTTAGCCATATCCTGACGATGCACCATATCTTCAACAACACGATGCCTGTCCAACAGGCGCACAACCTGTTGCAAGCTTTCCTGAAGGCTTTCTTGCTGTTTGCGGGTGACTATCGTCATGCCGGGAATTCCAAAAAGAAGGGTGTTAAAAGACGTGCGCGAGTTTATCACGTCATCGCACCATGACGTTTATGCAAAGTTTGGGTTTAGCCCATTCTGCGTCATGAAATAAAGCCCTTCATGCAAAGAATAAAATGCAAATTGCATACAAAATAATATCTTTATTTCTTTGCAAAATACTCAGCGTGAACATCAGAGATTTTCAGCGCCCTGCAGCTTATATTTAAAGGATAAATATGCAGATAAAAAGGAGTCTCCCCAAAACACAAATCCTGGCAAAAAGATCACTTTCTTCCGGGAAGAATGCTTGTATTTATTTCGTTTTCGCCTAAGCCTGTTTTCAAGCGTGCTGCTTATCTATTACCAAAAACAAGTTTCTCCCCGTTTTTACTATTCTACCTTCTTAACAGGAGGAGCTTTAGCGCTCTGAAGAACAAAACAGCAGTATGATGTTTACATCATCCGGCATTTCGCTTTATCTGACTCTGATGAACGACTTATGATGATTACCTCTTTGCAGCGACTCTCTATCCGCATCCAGCTTTTTCTGCTGACGCTCGCCATTACACTGCCATTTGTTGTCATGCTGGGCCTCTTTTTGAATCATGAGCTGAAGCAGTTACATAAAGAAGCCTATGCAAAAGTACAAATCATTGCCAATAACTCAGCCTCTGACATTGCCATGCGCTTACATCGCTACCAGCAGACACTGCTTAGAATCGCCAGCAGGCCACAGGTAAAAGCACTTGATCCACAACACTGCGATCCGCTGCTCAAAGAATTTGTTCAGCTCTCTCCCGAATTCACCACACTGTCTCTGCGGGACAAAAATGCACAGCCCATCTGCAGCTATTTAAGCCAGCCACCAAGCACCCGCCAGCTGGAGCAATTTCCATGGTTTACCGAAGCAATACAAACCCAGCATTTCACCCTGGGTGATGCCAATATGGGCAGCTCTTCCGGGCGCTGGATTGCGGTACTGGCTCAGCCTGTTTTTAATCCCACGCTGGGCGGACTGCTGATTTTGCCTCTGGATTTACTCAAATTCAGCAACGATGTTTTTCATGGCACGCCCGCACAAACCATTATCACGGTAATCGATCAGCGCAATATCGTTGTGCTTCACTCCGGGGATGCTGCAACATGGATTGGCCAAAAAACAAAACACGCAATCTCGGCCAGCCCCAATAAACTCAGTATGACTAAAGATCAAGACGGCATCAGCCGGCTTAACTCCTTTGCTGCAATACCGGGAACAAAATGGCGCGTATTTGCAAGGATTCCTGAGTCAGAAGTTTTTGCCGAATACACTCAATACTTATGGTGCAGCCTTCTCCTTAGCATCAGTTTTCTTATACTGGCGCTGCTGCTGGCCTGGCGCATCAGCGTATTTATTATTCAGCCCATCAGCAGGCTGGTCCGCACGGCCAGGCAGGTTGCAGAAGGCAATCCCCATAGCCGCGCCAGTATGGATGGCCCTTTGGAAATCAAGGCCGTTGCAGAGCAATTTAACGCCATGCTCGACGCATGGCAGCACAGCGAAGCCGTTCGTTATGACTCGGCCTTACACACGCAAACAATCCTGGATAATATGGCCGATGCGGTCATTACGATTAATCAACGCGGCATCATTGAATCTTTTAATCAGGCGGCCAGCGCCATTTTTGGCTATTCATCTGCAGAAGTAACTGGAAAGAATATTTCCCTGCTGATGCCAGAGCCGCATCGCAGCCACCACGACAGCTATCTGCAAAACTATCAGTCCAGTGAGGCGCGCATTATTGGTGTTCCACGAGAGGTAGAAGGCCTGCGCAAAAACGGCCAGCTGTTTCCAATGAGCCTGTCGGTATCAAAAATCAATCTGACAGGAAGAATCACCTTTATTGGTCTGGTCAGGGATATAACGAAAAACCGAGAGAACGAACAAGAAATTCGCCGGCTTGCCTTTTATGACCCGCTGACAGGCCTTGCCAACCGGCGTTTACTGGCAGACAGACTAAGACAAGCCATGATTACTTCGGCTCGTAACGGCCAGCACGGGGCGCTGATGTTTTTAGACCTGGATCACTTCAAGCACCTTAATGATCATTTAGGCCACGACATGGGAGATCTCTTGCTGCAACAGGTGGCCGAAAGATTACAAAATTGTGTGCGGGAAGGAGACAGCGTAGCCCGCCTAGGCGGGGATGAGTTTGTTGTACTGCTCGAAGAGCTCAGCACCAATCCCCACGAGGCGGTTACGCAAACCGAACTTATCGCCAGCAAAATACTGGAAGAACTTGGCCTGCCTTACGTGCTGAACGAGCATGTTTACGCCAGTACCCCCAGCATTGGCATTGTCTTATTTCTGGAAGACCTGGAAAGCATGGAGGAGCTGCTCAAAAAAGCCGATGTGGCGATGTATCAGGCCAAAAGTGCGGGGCGTAATACGGCCCGTTTTTTTGACCCCGTGATGCAGGCCGCAGCCGCTGCACATGACGAGTCAGTCAGGGATTTGCGCCGGGGTTTTGCCGGGCAGGAATTTGTACTGCAGTATCAGGTACAGGTGGATAACAACGGCGAGATAACCGGAGCCGAAGCCCTTGTGCGCTGGAGTCACCCTGAACGGGGTTTAGTTGCGCCACTCGAGTTTATTCCGCTTGCCGAAGAAACCGGCATCATTTTACCGCTGGGGCAATGGGTACTCGAAACGGCCTGCAATCAGCTGCATCAATGGTCACTGCAGCCTTTAACCGCAAATTGGAGCATGGCCGTCAATGTTAGCTCCCTGCAATTTACGCAGGCTAATTTTGTTGAACACGTCAGCTATGCCCTGAAAAAAACCGGAGTAAACCCCAGAAAACTGAAATTAGAACTCACAGAAAGCATGCTGATCGACGATATAGAAGACATCATCGACAAAATGAATAACCTGAAAAAGCAAGGGGTCAGCTTCTCTCTGGATGACTTTGGCACGGGGTATTCATCCATGTCCAATCTGAAACAACTGCCTCTGGATCAGCTTAAAATCGACCAGTCTTTTGTACAGGATATTATGTCCGACCCAAGCGACGCCATTATTGCCCGCGCAATTATTGTGCTTGGGCACAGCCTTGGCCTGAAAGTGATTGCGGAAGGAGTGGAAACACTGGAGCAGCGCGATTTTTTAACGGTGATTGGCTGCGTGGCTTTTCAAGGCAACTACTTTGGCAAGCCCCTGTTTGCGCATGAATTAAATATGCAAACCAATCCTGGCAACGCGGCCTCCAGCAGCCTGTAGATCAGTAAAAGTGAGCGTTTCCGCTCACTTTTACTTAAATCAACAGCACCAGCTTAAGCTTTGCCAGACAAGCGCTGTAGACGCTGTAACGCCGTTTCACCGCTGGCCGTGGCCGCCACAGATTGCCTGATTGCCGCAATCTCAGCCGCCTGATCCAATGGCTTTTGCGCGATATCTGTAATAATTTTCATCCCGGCCGCTTCATTCGATACCTTTTCTGCCCGGCGGGTTAAAGCACTTAAAGCGTTAGAATTATTCGACACGCCTTTAAAACCGGCCAATTGTTCCTGCCTTGCCTGACGGGCTGCCTGCAAATCTTTTTGTGCTTCAGCGGCAGCAAGCGCTTGCAACGCTTTTTTCGCCGCAGCATCAAAATCAGCCAATTGCTGGGAAAGCTGCTTCACGATTTCTTCAAACTCGCCCATAAATTCACGGGCATCCGCAGCTTCTTGTTCTTCCTGCGCCACGCGGCCTTTATTAGCCTCCAGCTCATCGCAAAACACAGTCACGGTGGCTTCAGAAATCGTGCCCGCAGATAAACGTGCAGCCAGGGTTTCTAAGGCTTTTTCATCGTTAGCAATCAGGGCCTTTAAATCATCAACATCTTTTTGCTCTTTGGCAAAATCAGCTCTGGCCTTGGCTAATTTTTGTGCCGAATCCTGCAACACGCTGCGCAGCTGATCACGATCTGCTTCGGTTGCAGTTTCAGGATCAAAGTTTGCAATCACGCCAGAGATTTTGTCCCCGAGCGCACTAAAGTGTTTTGCAACTAAACGTGCCGTTAAATTCCAACCTGAAGACATAGTATTTCCTTTATTAAAGAAAGTGACTTTCACGTAAATATTGGGCTTCGCAAGCTCAGCACCAGGCTACATCCAGCAATTACTGCACGGTGATTCGTTCTAGCTCTAAAGGTAAACCAATCATAAAATCAACGTGAATGGCGCGTTTTGAATAATCGCCATCTTCGCTTGTCACGACTTCTGTACTAATTAATAAGTATTCCGGGCCACTGGCCAATTGGCGCACATAGGGCATAAAGTAGATTTTCTGGCTTAATCCCTGCACACCCATTGCATCGTCAATCCGCACTTCTGAGCCGGTAAAAGGGGGAACAAATTCAGCATCGGCACTGCCTGCATCACGCTGATATTCCAGCTGCTCTTCCCCGCCAAAGATCTCCGCAATTCTGCTGCCACTAAAACCCAGCTCCACAAACTGCTCGCGCGCTAAAGCGTAACTCTGGCAACCCAAACCATAGCCTGCCTCACCGGTAAAGGCTTCCTGATCCTCTGCGCTGGCAGGAAAAACACGCGTTAAGCGTGTGCAATACATGATTTCTTCCACCACACCTGCCTGGTTTTGAAAGACCTGTATAAATTTTTCAGGCGTTTCATCGTTTCCGGTTTCAATATAGAGGCGATATAAATGCCCCGATAAATTGATTTTTACCCGGCTTACCGCCTGAATCAGCATGCTTAAATTAGCAGGCGCTTCAATCACCGATCCACTGGTACTGGCGCGTATAAAGGGCGACATTTGCAAGGTAATCAGGCTGCCAATTCTGGCCCCCAAGGGCAAACCTGCATCCTGACGCTCTTCTTCTTTTGCAAATAATTTAGAACCATAATTAAACGCGTCTTTCCAGCCCATTCTTACAATCCCCTATCCATTACAAGGCGCACTCGCCCGCTGCAAAACCAACGATGTTTAAACCATAAGTGAATAAAGTTGATCTTAACGATCCCCTAATGAGTAACGCTGCGGCGCCGCTTTTTTTCTTAAGAAAAAAGCCAGAATTAAAAAAGCGATAATAAATACAATCAAACCAAAGAAAAACACCCCCAGCCAGCCAGAAGACTGCTCAGGCTTTTGCGCCTGATTCTGTTGATTCTGTGCACTACCCTGCTGATGGCTGGAGCGGCTGATTGAATTGCCCAGCATATTGCCCAGCACCGATCCCGCTAAAGACTGGCCAAACGAGCCATTACGGTTAGGATTGCGCTCTGAATCCGCCTGCCGGTAGGGATCAGGAGCCTGCTGATTTTGATCAGGTTTTGGATTAGGGATATAAATATTTGAAGCCGATTGCCGCGATCTGGCTTCCCGCTCGTTCAGCGTCTTTAAAGCTTTATCTTTTTCTGCCGCACGGCTCATGCTTTTATTACTTGCAGACTGGCTGGGTGTGGTTTGAGTGTCGGTTTTCTTTGCGCTGCCAAAAGTACCAAACGATGTTTTTTTAGATTCACTGCTGCCGGTATTTTGCGGCGCAGCAGGCTTGCCCGGCGCAGGTTTACTGCTACGAGAAGAAGAAAACCCGCCGCTATAACTTTTGGACGACGATGTCGCCTGAGTGTTTCCCACCAGCAGCGCACAAAACACAATCACGATCCACTTCATGGTCATACAAGTTCACCCAAAGGCTACAATGCCAACAAATATAACTGTTTTTTTACACTGGTATAAAAACACAAGTAAGCCATCAGCATATGATATGTTTAAGATCTCACAATTTAACGTGAATGCCACACCACTTACTTCAGCAGCACCAACACTTAATTATGAAAAAAATTCGTATTCTGGCGCTATCGGGCAGCCTTAGAAAATGCTCAGTCAATACCGCGCTCTTAAACGCGATCCGCCAATTAGCACCTGAGCATATTGAAGTTCGGCTGTTTAATCACTTAGGCGAACTACCGCTATTCAATCCTGATCTTGAGAATGAGCCTAATCAGGCACTGGCGGCTTTACAGCAAGAATTAAGCATGGCAGATGGCGTTTTTATAGCCAGCCCTGAATATGCACATGGTATCAGTGGTGTATTAAAAAATGCGCTGGATTGGCTGGTCGGCAGTGAATCGTTCCCCAATATGCCGGTTGCGCTGTTCAACACATCGCCAAGAGCCAGCCATGCCCAGGCCGCCCTGCGTGAAGTGATTAAAACCATGTCGGGGAATGTGATTGAAGAGTCATCAATATCGGTGCCACTCTTGGGCTGCGGCTTAAACCATGAGGGGATCGTCAGCCACACAGAAATATCAGCAGCACTGAACAGGGCTGTGCACGTATTTGTAAGCGCGATACATCAAACACGCATGGCAAGCTAAATAGCAGGCTTTTTCAAAGCAAACTGCCGCCGCAGCCAGCGTACCGGCATGCCGATCACTGGCAGCTTCTGGAATAACTCTTCGGCCGCATCCCAATAATCACGGTGATAACACACCTGGCCCTGTGCATTTAATTTAAGGTGCGATGCGCCGTGCACGCTGTACGCCTTGCCTTGCAGCTCAAAAACAAAATCCCATGTAATAAACGCGCTTTCGCCCTGCATTACGCGATCTTTCATCACAAAGCGTGGCTTTTGCGTGGTTTCAAACATATGAGCAAAGATACGGCGAATATCCACCACGCCATTCACTTCATTAAATGGATCTTTAAACCAAGCGTCTGCGCTATAAAAACGCTCGATTTCATCCAGATTTTGCAGGCTGATGGCCTCGTACCACTGCAACATTTCATCAAGCAGCATGGTGTGCCTTAAGTGAATCATTCAAAGTTTGCTTTGCTCCGTGAAACTCCGTGTTCTCTGTGAGCTCCGTGGTGCAAGATTTGGGTTTTGCTGTTTAACTCCCTCACGCCAATCGCTGCAGCAAAGAAAAACGCCAGCGATAGGGCAGTTTTTGCAGGCATTTCATCGCCAGCGTAAAGCGGCGGGGAAAGTGGATTTCAAAGCGGCCTTGCTCCATGCCTTGCAAAATAGCGCTGGCGGCTTGTTCCGGCGTTTGCAGAGCGGGCATGCTGAAGTTATTTTTTGCTGTTAGCTCCGTTTTTACAAAGCCCGGATTAATCAGATACACGCCAAGGCCACGCGGGTGCAGATCGGCATAAAGCAGCTCAGCAAGATTAATCAGCGCGGCCTTGCTCGGGCCGTAAACAGATGCATTGGGCAAGCCCATATAGCCTGCCACACTGGCAATCACTGCCACGCTGCCCGCTTGCCTGGCAAGTAAATCAGGCAGGATGGTTTCAAGCCCAAAATAAACACTGGCTAAATTCACCGCCAGCGTGCGCTCTACCTGTGCGGCTTTCACTTCCCAACTGCGCTCTGGCCGGTAATCTGCTGCGCAAAACACCACCAGATCGACGCCTCCCCATGCGTTTTGTATCTGCTGAAAAGCGCCAGGCCAGGCGGCTGCATCGGCCACATCAAAGGGGATAATCTGCACCTGCTCACTCGCCGCAGCCACTTGAAGCAGCCGGCTTTCGCTGCGCGAGCTTAAAGCCACACGAGCGCCTTTGCCGATTAAATCACGGGCCAGCGCCGCACCAATGCCGCTGGAAGCGCCAATCAGCCATACACGCTGTGCGCGCCACTGCCTAATTTGAGGATTAAGGCTGGCAAACATGGCTAATCCTTTTTACGGAAAAACAGCGTAACTTCACCCAGCTGCCAGCCAAATTTGCTCATGCTGGCGCGGTTTATCATGGTTTTTTGATCGATTAAAAACATCCAGTCATCAAACTGCACTTCATAAACCGAGCCATCTACCGGCAGCAGCATGGTGTATTTCCAGTTCAGCGCATTACCGGCAATCTGCCCTTGCGCCTCGCCTTTAATATCGTCCGCTGTGCCTGTCCACTGCCCACCCGCTTGCTGGCGTAAAGTCCAAACGCGTTTTTGCTTGCTGCCGTCGCTGTATGTGAAGTCTTCATCCAATACAAAACGATCCCCCTGCAGGGTACCAGTCAGCAGCACATGAAAACGCTTGACCACTTCGCCATCCCGCTTTTGAAACGTGCCCCATGCTTCTGTCTGGCCGCTAAAAAACTGCACTAAATCTAAGGCAGGCTGTTGCTGCTGGTAATGGCGCACATCCGGCCCGGCACAAGCGCCAAGCAGCAGGCAAAACATAATTAACAGTGCTTTCATGATATGGATCCTTTTAGATCGGTTTGCTGCCGGATGACTACATTTAAACGCCACATTGCCAGCAATTTAATCGCGCATGGCAAGGCGGCATAAGTCAGCCCAAGGCTTAATCCGCCCTCCCCCGCGACGCCCGGCTGATAGCCGCCCAAAGCCAAAAGCGGCAAGGCGAGCCCAGATAGGGCAAGGGCCAGCTTGCCCAGTAGGGTCCAAATGCCGTAATAGCTGGCGGCTGAATGCTGAGGTGAAATCAAGCCGGCCAATAACACCGGTGGCAGGGCTAAATCAGCCCCAAGTGCCAGACCGGCCAGAATGCAGACCACAGCATAGGCAGCCACATCACCAGCGCTAAGCAAAGCTGCGCCTGCAAAAGCCAGCACAGCCAAAATCATGCCTAAGCGCCACGCCTTTGCCGTGCCGGTTTTCTTAGCCAGCCTTACCCACAGCGGCAAGCCCAGAGCCGCAGCCACAAAATAAGCGGCTAAAAATGCACCGGATAATTGCGGGGCAGCGATGCGATCGCGGATATAAAACAGCGCCAGCGTGGCCGGTATCGCCACCGAAACCGCGTTTAAAAAGTAAGGCAGTAATAAGCACCTGAATGCCGGATTGGCCAGCGGCTCGCGCCACGATTGCTTTTCGCCCCCGCCCAACCAGGGTAAGGCCCGATACAGCAGCGCTACGATGCCCACAGCCAGCAATAGGGTAAATGCCAGGGCATACCAGGCCATGCCTTGCTCCACCTGCTGCCCGTTCATCAAATATCCCGGCACGATACTTGCCAGCACCACGCCAATCAGCCCTGCACCTTCGCGCCAAGCAGCGGCATTGAGCAGTGCAGCCTCATTCCCCAGCCTTGCTCCCCACGCCAGATAGGCGATATTCAGCATGCTATGCGCGGTGTAAATAACAATCAGCATCACCGCTAGCCATGCAATCAGTGCCGTGCCTTGTACTGGTGGCAACCACAAACCGGCAAAAGAAATCGCCAGTAGCAGGCCAGCAGCGAGCATCCAGCCATGCAAGCGCCCTGCCTTTAAATCAATTAGATGCCCTAGCCACGGGTCTTGGACGGTGTCCACCAATCTTGCCAGAAACAACACCAGACCCGTGGTGGATAAGGCCATGCCCAGTTGCCCTGCGTAATAGGCCGGGGCGTGTACATAAACCGGCAAGGCCGCCATCGCCAGCGGCAAACCCAGCAGGCCATAGGCCAGCGCGGGCTTCACTTTTGCCCCAATAGTTGCGCGCGCAGATTGCTGTCTTTGCTGCGCTCATCCAGCCAGATGGCAAAAAACGCTTTGGCGAATTCAACATCGGCCACTTCGGCATTCAAGCCCTTTTTGCCATAAAAGCGGCAACCCACACCGGGCAAATACACACCGATCAGCTGATCACCACTTTCTACATCACTAAACGCGCGCTCCATCTCTGCCTGCCAGCGAGCCAGCTGCGCCTTGCTATATTCTTTGCTGGATAAACGCTTGATTTCATCGAGGCTGCTACTGACAAAACGCTCACGGCTGATGCTGCGGTGATAAGTCAGCTCCAGCGCAAAAGGCGCACTGGCAACAAAGGGCCGTTGCTCGCTCCATAATCGGGCGGTATAAATTCTGAAACCCAACCAGCGAAATTCACCCGATCCAAGCGGCGTAGCTGCAGGCAGCTCTTCCCGCCAGCCGGCGGCAAATGTGCCACTAGCTAGCGTCATCAGTAGCAGTGCGCTAGCGAGTTTTTTGTAATAAGAACTGCACCACATCGGTTCGCCCCTCATCAAAGCCTGCTTCGCAATAGGCGTAATACAGCCGCCAGATACGCCGGAATTCATCATCAAAACCTTGCGCCGCAATGGTCGCTTCACACGCGCTAAAAGCCTGGCTCCAGCGGCGCAGCGTTTCGGCATAATCTGCGCCAAAATGGTATTGATCGATTGTTTTAAGGCCAACTTCGGTCGCCTTGGCCACAAAGCGCTCCGGGCTGGGCAGCATGCCGCCGGGGAAAATATACTGCTGAATAAAATCGGTATTGGCGCGATAGTTTTCAAACCGCGCATCATCAATGGTGATGCTTTGCACCAGCGCTTTTGCCCCCGGCTTTAAGCATTGCTGCAGCTGATTAAAATAGCTGGGCCAGAAGCGCTCGCCCACGGCTTCAAACATTTCTATCGACACAATGGCATCGTATTGCTCGTTTAAATCGCGGTAATCACAGAGCCAAAGCCTGGCGCTATTACCCTGATTGCGCGCTTGAGCCACGGCCAGCTGCGCTTCTGAAATGGTAATGCCGTGCACTTCAACGCCGCAGCGTGCGGCATGCTCGGCAAAGCCTCCCCAGCCGCAGCCAATTTCCAATACTTTATCGCCTGCTTTTAAAGCCAGCGTATCGATAATTCTCTGGTATTTGGCGGCTTGGGCACTTTCTAAGCTCTGGCTGAAATCACCTGCAAAAATAGCGCTGGAATAGGTCCAGCTTTTATCCAGCCACAGCTGGTAAAAATCGTTACCGATGTCGTAATGCGCGTGGATATTGCGTTTACTGCCCTCACGCGTGTTGGGGCGCAGCCAGTGTTTCAGCCGATACCAAAGCGTGGCCAGCTTGCCGCCAAAGACAAAGCGCTCCAGCGCCGCTTCATTTTTTAAAGCCAGCCGCAGCAAGGCGGTTAAATCAGGCGTATCCAGCCAGCCAGCTGCATAGCTTTCTGCAAAACCAATATCACCCGCCTTGATAATCCGCCCGCAAGCGCGCCAGTCATGGATATGCAGCACGGCACTGGGCGGCGTGTGTAAATCGCCAAATGTGAGATGGCTGCCATCGGGGGTAATCAGCTGCAAATGCCCATGCTGCAAGCGTTGCAAGACTTGGATAAATAACCGGGCCGCAGCAGGCGCGGCAGAGGGCAAAGCAGACAGGCTGCGCGCTTGGCTCATGATTGGCTTTCCTTTGAACTTCGCAAATGAAGTGAATGGCTAACAGGGTGTAACGGTGGCTGAGGCTTACGGTAAAACGGCACGCGTTTCATCCACAGACGCAGCGCCTGCCAATGAATTTTGGCAACCACGCCCAGCGTTAAAAAGGGCTGGGCCAGCAAAGCACAGCGCAAATGCGCTGGGGTAAACGAGACACGTCGGCCTGCAACCGCAGTTTTAATCAGCAGGCCTTCCTGATCAAAATAATCAATCGCCACAAAGGCGCTGTCTGGCGAATCTTTAAAGCAAAACTGGTAATGACCTGCCACTGGGCAAAAAGGCGAAACATGCAGCGCTTTAACACTGTGTAAATCGCTATCGGCCAGAATCACCCTGCCGCCTGCCGCTTGTAATAAATAGCGATGATGCTCGCCAAAGGTATTGTTCACTTCGGCCAGTACGGCTCTTAAGCCGCCATTCTTATCGTGGCAAAACCAAAAATTCACCGGATTAAAGGCATAGCCAAAGACTCTGGGAAAGGTTTGCAACCAAATTTCGCCATCAGCCTCGATAGCCGCTTCTTTTAATAGGCCACGCATCCAGCCCTGCAAATCAGAGCCATCTCTGGCACCATAATCGCGTGTGGCTATCGATAAAGGCCGCCAGCGGTTAACGCCAAACCAGCGGTTATTCAGCTCGCCCAGCCGGGCCAGATTCAGGCGCAGGCAAAACACTGGGTACACAAAGCGGTTTTGCACCGGCCTGAGCCGCTCGTGCATCACCTGCCCGGTTAATAAATAAGCGGCACGCATTAGAGCTGTGCCCATGCGGGAAGTACATCAAAATCAGCAGCCACGCGTAATGCAGATTTCAAACCGTCTTCATGAAAACCATAGCCTGTCCATGCGCCGGCAAACCAGGTGCGGTTGCGCCCCTGCAGCTGCGGTAAACGCTGCTGTGCCTCAATCGCGGCCTGATCCAGAATCGGGTGCTGGTATTCAAACTGCGCAATCACTAAATCTGGCTTTTTAAAAGGATTCAGCGTCACGATCAACGGATGCTCAAATGGCAGATTTTGTAATTGATTCAGCAAATAGCTCACGCAAACAGGGCGTTGCCCATCCACCGCAGCACCGCCCAGGTAGTTCCAGGCCGACCATACTTTTTTGTTTTGAGGTAATTGCTGCTCATCCAGGTGTAAATAAGCGGTATTGGGCTGGTAGCGCACAGCCCCCAGCAGCTTTTGCTCGCAGGGACTGGCTTCTTCCAGAATACTTAAAGTGTCGGGGGCATGCCCTGCAAAAACCACAGCATCGAAATGTGATTCGCCAGTGGCGGTTAAAACACGCACACCACTTGCATCCCGGCGTACACCCAGCACCGGCGTATTAAGACGGATATCCGGCAAAGTGGCGGCGATACGCTTCACATAGCTGCGGGAGCCACCTTGCACGGTTTGCCATTGCGGCCGCCCATTCACTTGCAATAAAGAGTGATTAATACAAAAACGCAAAAAGGTCAGCGCGGGAAAGCCCAGAATATCTTTGGGTGAGCTCGACCAGATTGCTGCAGCCATGGGCAGCAAATATGCGTCCCTGAACAGCTGGCCGTAACCACCTGCATCCAGCAGCTGCCCTAATGTTTCCCCGCTATTGCCAGCCCTTAGTAAATTTGCCTCTGCTGCTTTATTAAATCGCAAAATATCTTTGAGCATGCCCCAAAAGCGGGGGGAGTAAAGATTGCGCCGCTGAGCAAATACGGCATCAAGATCTGTGCCTGCCCACTCCAGCTGGCCCTTATCCATAGATACGCCAAACGACATATCCGTGCTGTACGTTGCCACATCCAGCTCGGCCAGCAAAGCCACTAAATTGGGGTAGGTTTTATCATTCAGCACCAAAAAGCCGGTATCAACAGGATGGCTGATCCCGTTAACAGACACATCCACCGTGTTGCTATGCCCGCCCAGATAGCTTCCCGCCTCAAACAGGCAAACATCGTGCTTGCGATTGAGCAAATATGCACTGGCAAGGCCCGATATACCTGCGCCAATCACGGCGATTTTTTGTCTGAAACCAGAAGAGACTTGCAGGGCCACGGGGGTTTCCTTTGAATGGTTTAAAAAACAAGCACCTGAATAAGGGCTGAAGCAAAGGCTGAATATTCAAGCTATCCATTCCTCTCATCAGCGGCTAATATGGCAACTAAACCACCATGCAATTAAATCTACCACAGAGTAACTTTAATTACCAATGAGTATTTTAAGCAAATTAAGCTTCAAAGATCAGGCCTTTAAGCTGCGCGAAACGGCGATCCTCGATGCAACCACCGCCATACTGGCCAGCAAGGGCTTTGACCTGATGACCATGGACGATGTTGCCCAGGAAGTAGGCATTTCAAAACCCAGCCTCTATAAGCACTTTAAATCCAAGGAAGATCTGGTGGGTGCAGCGATGATTCGCCTGATAGATGGCGCACTTGATTATCTGGATGCCATGCCCTCAGGGCTAAGCCCGATACAGCAGCTAAAAGATTTGCTGGCATGGGCATTAAGAATCAGGCTGGAGGGTGGCATGCCCTTTTTGCCTTCAACCAGTACGCATGTTCGTGAAATGCTGACACGCAACCTGAAATACGTCATGAGAGTGTTGAAATTAAATGGCAAGATAGAGGCCATTGTTCAGCAAGCTCAGAAACAAGGCCAGCTCAATCCCGCCCTGCCTTTTGATGTGATTTTGTTTGCCTATTACGCAAGAACCTGTGATCCGGCCGTAGAATACTTACAGCTTTACAGCAAGCTGGATCACGAAACCATTATCGAATCCATGCTGGAAGTCTGTTTTTCCGGGCTGAAAAACCAAGCATAAACAGCAGGCAAGCGAATTAGCGGCCCTTCAGAGTTGAATCCAACGCCCGGCGCCCGCATATGCCCTGCATGAAACCACTAAGGAATACCCCAAAATGAGCGTTCCACATCTGACCACCGCACTTACAGGCCCGCTGCTGGATCTGGAACGTAAAATTTTGGCTGCCCAGCCTGAAATCGAGCATTGGTTCCGCAACCAGTGGCAGGAACACACTCCGCCGTTTTATGGCTCAGTTGATTTACGTAATGCTGGCTATAAGCTGGCGCCGGTGGATATGAATTTATTCCCGGGCGGCTTTAATAATCTGAATCCGGAATTCCACCCGCTGGCAGTGCAGGCCACCATGATTGCACTGGAAGGCTATTGCCCTGATGCACGCCGAGTTTTGCTGATCCCGGAAAACCACACCCGCAATACCTTCTACCTGCAAAACGTGGCCGCACTGGCCAAAATCTTGCGCCAGGCTGGCTTAGTGGTGCGTTTAGGCAGCATGAATCCTGAAATCACGACCAGCACCACACTTGATTTGCCTGATGGCGGCCAGGTGACGCTGGAGCCGATTGTGCGTAATGGCAAACGTGTTGGCATTGCGGGCTTTGATCCTTGTGTAGTACTGCTCAATAACGATTTATCAGCGGGTATTCCGGCCATCTTGCAAGATATCGAGCAAACGCTGCTGCCTCCGCTCAATGCAGGCTGGGCCGTGCGCCGTAAAACTCAGCATTTCACCGCTTACGATAAAGTGGTCGAAGAGTTTGCTGCGCTGATTAATATCGACCCTTGGGTGATTAACCCTTACTTTGAGCACGTAGACGGGCTGGACTTTCACTCCCGCGCCGGTGAAGACAAGCTGGCAGCCACCGTGGATGCCATGATTGAAAAAATCCGCATCAAATACCAGCAGCACGGCATTGATCAGGTGCCTTTTGTGATTGTAAAAGCCAACGCCGGCACTTACGGCATGGGCATTATGAGCGTGAAATCCGGCGAAGAATTGCTAGGATTAAACCGCAAGCAGCGCAATAAAATGAGCGTGATTAAAGAAGGCATGGAAGTACACGATGTGATCGTGCAAGAAGGCGTGCCAACGTTCGAGCAAATCAACGCCGCTGTTGCTGAGCCCGTGGTGTATATGCTGGATCGCTTTGTAATTGGCGGTTTTTACCGCGTACACACAGGCCGTGGCATCGATGAAAATCTGAACGCACCGGGCGCGCACTTTGTACCACTAGCCTTTGCTTCCCCGCTCTCTACCCCCGATTGCGACGGCTCACCAGACTGTGAAGCAAACCGCTTCTACTCCTACGGCGTAGTGGCAAGACTGGCCTTACTGGCCGGGTCTTTAGAGCTGGAATAAGTTTCTAAAGGTGGGGAGTCGGGATTTGGGAGTGGGGAGTAAACCCAACACCCGATTCTCTTCTCCCGACTCACCCAACAACTGGGGAGTGGGGAGTAAACCTAGGCCCGACTCACCAATCCCGACTCACGACTCCCAATATGAAGGCCGCTATGAAAATCCTTGTCGTGCTTGATCCGCTTGCCAGCTTAAAAATTTACAAAGACAGCAGCTACGCCATGATGCGCGAGGCGGATTTGCGCGGGCATTTGCTGTTTACCTGCGGCGCTGAAAACCTGAGAGTCAAAGACGGCATCGTTGAAGCGCTGGCAGCGCAGTTACACTTTACCGACACACAAAGCGGCCACGATTGGTATATCCAGAGTGAAACCGCCATTACCGCCCTGAAAGACTTCGATGCTGTGATCATGCGCACAGATCCGCCATTTGATCAGCAGTATTTCTACGCCACGCAATTGTTTACGCTGGCCGAAGCACAGGGTGCAAAAGTATTTAACCGTGGCCAGGCGCTGCGCGACTTTAATGAAAAACTGGCGATTTTAAAGTTTCCAGAATTTACTGCGCCTACGCTGGTCAGCCAGTCAGAAAGCGATGTGCGGGCATTTTTGGCAGAGCACGGTGACATTATTCTTAAGCCACTGGATGGTATGGGCGGCACCGGGATTTTCCGTCTTACACAGGCGGACCCGAATGTAGGCTCGATTATCGAAACGCTGACGGCCAATGGCACACAGACCATCATGGCGCAGCGCTATATTGTGGCGATTAAAGAAGGCGATAAGCGCATTCTGCTGATCGATGGCAAGCCGGTGGACTGGTGCCTGGCAAGGATTCCCAAGGCGGGTGAAACACGCGGCAATCTGGCCGCTGGCGGCAGCGGCGTGGCAAGGCCATTAACGGCCAGAGACAGGGAAATCGCCGAAGCACTTGGGCCGCAGCTTGCCGCTCAAGGCCTGCTGCTGGTGGGGCTGGATGTGATTGGCGAAAACCTCACCGAGGTAAATGTCACCAGCCCGACCTGCTTTGCCGAAATCACCGCGCAATCTGGCATCAACGTGGCAGGTCTCTTTATTGACGCTTTAGAAAAGCATGCAAACTGATGCGTATTAAACGACCAGCAGGCAATCTCCCCGCCGAAAACGCAGCGCAATCAGACATCAAGATTGCAGGTCTTTTTATTGATGACCTAAAAAAGCACACGGCAGCATGAAGCGCTTTCTCTTGCTTATCGCGGCCCTGCTGCTCAGTGCTTGCAGCAGGGCGCCGCTTTATCAGCAAGAAAGCTATGTATTTGGAACGCGGGTACAGATCTCGGTATGGGGCTTGCCCGAAGATGTGGCGCAAAAACATGTGGCGGCAGTCTTTGCTGATTTAGATCGAATTCATACCCGCCTGCACCCCTGGCTGCCCTCCGAAATCACCCGGATCAATGCCAGCTTTGCCAGGGGCGAGCCTGCTCTGATCGATACCGAAACCGCAGCACTGCTCAAACAGGCAAGCCAATATGCTGATCAGTCTGAGCAGCTGTTTAACCCAGCCATGGGTGGCCTCGTTGAAGCATGGGGTTTTCATAAAGACAACTACACCGCCACTCTGCCCAAAAGTGAAATCATTGCCGATCTGCTGGCTGCCCAACCAAGAATGAGCGACCTGACTTTTGACGCAACCACGGTGAGCAGCAGTAATCCGGCAGTAAAAATTGATACCGGCGGCTTTGCCAAGGGCTGGGCGCTTGATCGTGCCGCAGCCTATTTGCGTAAACACCGGGTAAATAACGCGCTGATTAACATCGGCGGCAATGTACTAGCATTGGGCAAAAAAGATCAAACGCCATGGATTGTGGGCATACAACACCCGCGCGAGCCGCAAGCTATGGCGACGATTGCTTTAAGGGATGGCGAAGCAATTGGCACTTCGGGTGATTACCAGCGTTTTTTTGAAGTAGCAGGCAAGCGCTACTCGCATTTAATCGACCCGCGAACCGGCCAGCCCGCCACCAACATGGAAGCGGCTACCGTAATTGCCCCGCCCAGCTTAGAAGCAGGAGCGATCTCTGACGCAGCCACTAAACCTATTTTTATTGATGGCATAGGAAATACATTACGCCATGCCAAACGTTTTGGATTGCAAGATGTACTCATCGTAGGTAATGATGGCAGTGTCTATGTGACAGCAGATTTACAACGCCGGCTGACGTGGATCAAGCCCCCGGTACATATTTACCGCTTACGGTAACAAGCAAAAGCGGTATATTTAGAGCATCTTGCTTTCTTGTATTTAATAACATCAAACTTACACCCGTTAAGGTAGGAAGGTATGGTTGGTATTATCATTGTGACGCATGTGTCTTTAGGCGAAGCCTTAGTCTCGTGTGCCCAACATATTATGGCGCGGGATCTGCCAAACTTACTGCAATTATCAGTAAGCAAAGCGGATGAACCCGACGATGTAGTAAGACGCGCCAACGAAATGATCAGCCAATTAGACGATGGCTCGGGTGTACTGCTGCTCACCGATATCTATGGCGGCACGCCATCCAATGTTGCTCAGCGTTTAGTCAAAGCAGGCAAAGTAGAAGCGATTGCCGGTGTGAATCTGCCCATGCTGGTCAGAACACTGAGTTACAGCCACCAAGCGCTTGAAGTTGTTGTGAGTAAGGCCATTACCGGGGGGTTAGAAGGTGTGCTCTATATGCTGCCCGGCAGCGCTCAGGAATAAGTAACAGAAATAAAGGTAAAAACGTGTTTTTTGCATACTGCGCGGCAGCATGCAGAAATCAGCGGGATAGCAAAGTGATATATAAATGGCCGTCAGCAAAGTAATTTCAGGCGGTTTGGAAGGTATTCTCTATAAGCTGCTCAGCAGCGCTCAGGAATAAGTGATATGCCAACAAGTGAAGTAGAAATCATAAACAAATTGGGTTTACATGCCCGTGCATCCAGCAAGCTCACCCAGCTGGCAAGCCAGTTTCAGTGTGAAGTCTGGCTTAGCCGTAATCAAAAACGGGTGAACGCCAAGTCAATCATGGGCGTCATGATGTTAGCCGCGGGCAAAGGCAGCAAAATTCTGCTAGAAACCGACAACGGCCCGGATGCAGAAAGCGCTATGACGGCAATCTCTGCCTTAATCGCTGATAAGTTTGGCGAAGGCGAATAAGGCTCTGTCTTATACGCTCTGCATCATCATATAGTCATAAAATATTTATTTAAAACAGCAAGACAACGGGCATTATCAGGGATAGTTCAGATCAGTTTTGTACTCAAAATAACGACCGCGATCACCGGCACGGTGGTAAAAGAGGAAGGTTTATGAGCATTACGCTGCAAGGGATTGGCATTGGGGGTGGGATTGCAATTGGGCAGGCCCACCTTATATCGCATGCCGATATCGAAATTGCTCACTATCAACTGACTGATGCAGACATCCCCGCCGAGCTGGCCCGCTTTGATGATGCCATCCGGGTAACCCGAAAATCCTTAGAAATGCTTTGGGGCAGTATCCCTGAAAATGCCCCTGCCGAGCTGGGCGCATTTTTATCGCTGCATATTATGCTGCTGAATGATCATATGCTCTCCAAAGAGCCGCGCAATCTGATCGAACAGCAGCATTGCAATGCGGAATGGGCGCTTAAGCTGCAGCTGGAAGTACTGCTCGCTCAGTTTGATGAGATCGAAGACGAATACCTGCGCGAGCGCCGCAGCGATGTGATTCAGGTGGTAGAGCGGGTCTTTAAAACGCTGGCAGGCCACGAAAACCATTCACACGCCCTTGCCGAAATTGCCCCCGACTGCATTCTGGTTGCACACGATCTCAGCCCGGCCGATATGGTGCTGTTTAAAGATACGGCCTACCTGGCTTTTATTACTGATGTGGGTGGCCCGACTTCTCACACCGCTATTCTGGCCCGCAGCTTAGATTTGCCATCGGTGCTGGCGCTGCGCCACGCCCGCGAGCTGATCCGCGAAGATGAGCTGATTATTGTTGACGGCATTAACGGCGTGGTGATTATCGACCCCGATGAAATCATCCTCAAAGAATACCGCCACCTGCAAGCAGACTGGCTGAAAAAACAACAAGCACTGCAAGATATCCGCACCAGCCGCCCTGTTACCAAAGATGGCGAAGAAATCGAGCTGTTTGCCAATATTGAAGTACCCGACGATTGCATTTTGTCCATAGAAAACGGGGCAACGGGCGTCGGCCTGTTCCGCTCCGAATTTTTATTCTTATCCGAATCCGATTTACCCACTGAAGAAGAACAGTTCCTCGCCTACAAACAAGTCGCTGAAGCTATGAAAGGCCAGCCGGTGATTATCCGTACAGTAGACCTGGGTAAAGACAAAATACCCAAATGGCAGCAGGAGCGTGAAACGCCTAACCCGGCACTGGGGCTGACCGGTATTCGTCTTTGCATGGCCGAGCCACAGATGTTCCGCACCCAGCTGCGCGCTCTGCTGCGGGCCTCTGCCTATGGCAAAATCAAGCTGCTGCTGCCCATGCTCTCTTATGTGGGCGAAGTAAGACAGACCCGTAAGCATCTTGAAGAAGCCAAAGCACAATTACGCGAAGATAATATCGCTTTTGATGAAAATATCGAGCTGGGCGGCATGATCGAAGTGCCCGCAGCAGCAGTACAGGTTGCCCAGTTTTTAGCGCATCTGGATTTTATCTCGATCGGCACGAATGACTTAATTCAATATACGCTGGCCGTTGACCGAAACGACGATTCGGTTTCTCACCTTTATGACCCGCTGCACCCGGCCGTTATTCAGCTGCTGCACCATGTAATCAGCACCGCCAACCGCCTTGGCAAGCCAGTTTCAATGTGCGGGGAAATGGCGGGGGACCCGGCGCTCACGCGGCTCTTACTGGGCCTTGGCTTAAGACGTTTTTCTATGCTGCCGATTCAGCTGCTAAAGGTAAAGCAAGAAATTCTAACCGGCGAAATGCAAAAAATTAAGCCATTGGTAGAAAAAATGCTGATTGCGGAAGATAGCCAGTGCCTGCGTGAGCTTTTGCAGCAGTTGCATCAGGATGACTGATTAAATGGCCGCTTCGGCTTATTGCAAAAAAACATCAAAACCATAGGCTTTACGCAGCACAGCCCTTTCCCGGGAAAAGCCCGTTAAGGCCAGTCTCTTTGGCCGGCTTTACTCTCCCCAAAGAAACGGCTGGGGCAGCAACAGGCCAACTCAAGGCTTTAATATAAGCTTGCCTCACCCTCAGGGCGGGTTTTAAAGCGGCGGTGCAGCCAGTAATACTGCGAAGGGTGCTCACGAATCCGCTCTTCAATAAAAGCATTCATACGGGCCGTATCTGCCAGCGCATCATCGCTGGGAAAGTTTTCCCATGCGGGGTAGTAACGGCTGACAAAGCCATCTTTTTCCAGCGTGGTAATCATGGGCAGTACTTTTGCTTTGCCCATTAAAGCAAGACGTGACAGGCCAGGTACCGTGGCCGTCTGAATCCCAAAAAATGGAACAAACACAGATTCTTTAGGCCCCAGATCCTGATCAGGCAGATAGTAAAAACAGATGCCCTGTTTAATAGCCCGCAAAATACCGCGAATGCCTTCGCTGCGCTTCACCAGCAGCGGCGCATTAAAACGGCTGCGCCCGCGCAGCAGCATTAAATCAAAAGCATTATCGTGGGAAGAGGAATACATGCTCGCCCCGCGATGATCAACCATATGCCGCACACCGCCAAAATCCAGCCCCAAAAAATGCGGGGCCAGAATAATAACGTGCTCTGTTTCTGCCTTAACAAAATGCTCAAAACCTTCGCGGCGCACCAGGCGCTCTACTTGCGCCTGCGAACAAAACCAAAGCTTACTGTAGTAAAAAATGCAGGTGCACAGCTCCTGGTAGTGTTGTTTTAATACCCGCTCATGCTGCCCCTTGGGCCACTCTGGAAAACAGAGTTGTAAATTAGTCAGCCCGATTTTACGCCGGCTCTTTACTGCAAAATAAAGCACCCGGCCCAGCACAGATCCCAGGCCGCGTAAGAGAGATAAAGGCAGCCAGCTTAAACACCAGAACAAAACAATCAACAAACGGTAACTCATACATCCTCGGGCAAGGGTGCGCCTGCGGGGCGCTTATAGCGGTTATAACTCCACAAATACTGGCTGGGAGCACGGCGTATCATGGCTTCTACATTACGATTCAAAATAAGGGCATCAGCCTGTGCATCGCCCACGAAGGCTTCATCCAGCGGGGCAAAATGCATTTTAAATCCACGCCCCCATGACAGACGCTCGGCAAAGCACATCAGGATCACGGGCTGAGTAGATTTGCTTAAACGGGGCAATAAAGTCATGGTGTAAGCAAGCTTACCAAAAAACGGGGCCCAAGCCCCCTCCCCGGCCCCAGGAGCCTGATCGGGGAGTATATAAATTGCTTGCTTCTCTTTTAAGGTGCGAAGTAAGATCTTTACGCCACTGGCATTGGCAGGAGCAGCACGCCCATTGGCACGGTTTCGGCCTGTCACCATCAGAGGCTCTAACCATTTAAGCTTGGGAGGCCGGTATAAAGCGGCCAGCACGCAGGGAATCTGTGTGCTTATATACACACCACAGACTTCGATTCCACCAAGATGCGGAGAAACAAACATCATGGGCCGACCACTTTGCATTGCCGCTTCAACATGCTCCCAACCGTCGCGTTCCTTCACCCAACGGCCAACCTGCTCTGGCGTTCTAAGCCAGGCTGGTAAAAGTTCTAACGCCCCCATGCCGTGGGCACTCACACTTAAGCGGTGCAATCGCTTATAATCTCCGCCATTTTGCGCAATACCCGACTGCTGCAAGTTGGCAGCCAAACGCTGTCTGTAGCGTGGCGATAACAGCCAAGCCAGCCAGCCAAGCAAGGCTCCAAGGCCATGAAATAGCCATAGGGGCAAGTAAGCAATAGGTTTAAGCAGCAGCATCAGGTTTTTACGCATCCAAGGGCAGGCTCCGGATTCTACCGGCAAAACAGGCTGTTACTAAGCGTTTAGGACAATAAGTCATTTGTGCAAGCACGTAACAAATCACTTTATGAAAAAAACCCTTAGTAAGCCCCTCATTGACAGGGAAACAATAATGCAAGAATTCCTCTTTACCTCTGAATCGGTTTCTGAAGGCCATCCAGATAAGGTGGCAGACCAAATCTCGGATTCCATCCTTGACGCTATTCTGACGCAAGACAAACACGCCCGCGTTGCAGCCGAAACACTGGTAAATACCGGTCTTGTGGTCCTGGCGGGTGAAATTACCACGCATGCCAATGTGGATTATATTCAAATTGCCCGCGATACCATCAAGCGTATCGGTTACGACCACAGCGATATTGGCTTTGATTACAAAACCTGCGCCGTGCTGGTGGCTTACGACAAACAAAGCCCGGATATCGCCCAGGGCGTAAACGAAGGCCAGGGCTTAGATTTAGACCAAGGCGCTGGTGATCAGGGCCTGATGTTTGGCTACGCCTGCGATGAAACACCGCAGCTTATGCCTATGCCGATTTACTACTCGCACCGCCTGATGCAGCGGCAGTCTGAAGTACGCAAAGACGGCCGCCTGCCATGGCTGCGCCCGGATGCTAAATCGCAAGTGACCGTTCGCTATGATAAAGACACCGGCATGGCGACAGGCATCGACACCATTGTGCTGTCTACCCAGCACCACCCGGATGTCAGCCACGCTCAGCTTTCTGAAGCCGTGATTGAAGAAATCATCAAGCCAGTGATCCCGCCAGAATTATTAGTGGGCACTAAATACCTGATTAACCCGACAGGCCGTTTTGTGATCGGCGGCCCGATGGGCGATTGCGGTTTAACAGGCCGTAAAATCATTGTAGATACCTACGGCGGTGCAGCCCCTCATGGCGGCGGTGCTTTCTCGGGTAAAGACCCATCCAAAGTAGACCGCTCAGCCGCTTACGCTGGCCGTTACGTAGCAAAGAACATCGTTGCTGCCGGGATTGCCAAGCAATGCCTGGTACAAGTGTCTTACGCAATTGGCGTGGCACAACCAGTATCGATCATGGTGGATACATGGGGCACAGGTAAATTGCCTGAGCACGAAATTGTAGAGCTGATCAAACAGCACTTCGATTTACGCCCTAAAGGCATTATCCAGATGCTTGATCTGCTGCGTCCGGTATACACACGCACTGCAGCCTACGGCCACTTTGGCCGCGAAGAGCCAGACTTCTCGTGGGAGCGCACTGACAAAGTCGAGGTCCTGCGCGCTGCTGCGGGGCTGTAAGCGATTCATCAGGGCTGAAGTGATTCAGCCATATAAAAAACGGGGAAGCCAAAGCTTCCCCGTTTTTTTATTCATCATGCTGCTTATTTGCGGCGACGCATCACTAAGCCAACCAGCCCTAAACCCATCAGGGCGTAGGTTTCAGGCTCTGGCACAGGCAATGCACTGCCTTTATATGGCTCGTAGCCTAATTCAAGTTTGCCATTTGCTCCGGCACTTAATGAATTGGCAATCAGCGTACCTTCAAGATGGCCGGAGCCAACAACGTCCGCATTGACGGCAAGTACGCTGCCATTTAAGAAGGTCGAAACATTTACACTCTTAGCATTACTTAAATTGTAAATAATCCGGTCACGATGCAGGGCCATCGGGTCTTTGGATCCGGCTAAATTACCGCCAAAATCACCCGAAAACACGACATCGGACAGAGTGCTGTTAATGATGATGTTGGCACCAGCCTTCACGTTTTTCAGTGAGATATTTTGCAGCGCCGTATTGCCCAGATTAAAAACCTGCACATCTGATTTACCATCGCCACTTAATTCCACGCCACCGCTGCTGCTTACCCAGCTACCCAGCTGAGCCTGCCCGGATAAGAAGGAAGATAAACCACTCAACTGCGTCTTAGCTGCAGCAAAATCAAGAAAGCTGGCGTTTTTTACAGCCTGTCCATACTGCCAGTCAACCGCTGCTAATGCACCACCATAAACAAGATTGCCCTTATTCAGCGAACCGAGATCAATCGAGCTGGGGCCAATCGATGTATTGGTATCAATATTGGTTTTCGGCCCATTGTAAACAGAGCCGACTTTGCCCCACGGGCCCGTTAAAGATACATTTCCTTGTACAACCAAAGAAGGAGCAGTGGAGCCATAGGGATTGCGATAGCCTATGTCAAACCCTGAAGTCAGGTTTCCGCCCACAGCCAAACGGCCTTCCACGTCCGAAGCGGCATTTACATTACCAAAGAAAAAGCCGCTGTAACCATTGGCAACGCCAAAATCAACAATACCAGCCTGAGCGTACGCGCTGAGCGTAAGACCCAGCGCTGCAATAATATGTGTCACTCGCATGATGTTTATATCTCCCCGGCTTAATGCCAGCGCATCAAACCATTTAATTTTCAAACTTAAGTCATGCCGCATAACTAAACACAGCCCCCACCAGGCTTAGGCATTGTTTTTAAAAAACAACTCAAAAACAATCAGCCAAAAGCAAGCGAAATAAGTATTTAATTATTCTAAAACATTAATCTGCCCGTATCATTCTGTGGATTACGATCGCAGAAACCCCAAACACTATAACAAGCTGCTATTTAACTATAATTAATTTTTACTTAATTTAATTAATCAGTTAATTACCATTAAATAAATTAGAAGAAACTAATACGGTTTAAATCCCAATACGCAGCCTGACTAGAACACATCGCTCAGGCTTCACGTTTATATCGAAAACCGAATTATGCCAAAAACATCAGCACCCAGGGTTTTAACTTACATCGCAATGCGATGATGCTCACACAGCCAGGCACCAAACCCACGCTATACAAGTGCTGGCAATCATCTGCAGCAAGGTCTTATAACTCAGCAAATACAAGCTTTCGCGGCAAAAAAACCTGGCTGAGCCACAAAGAAAAACGCACTTTTCTCTTTTGCAATCAAAAGAATAAAGTGCGTTTTTGTGAATAAAACCCAACACGTTTTATTTCATTATTTTGTAATCAACAAAAATCGCCATGATTTAATTTGTGCCAAAACAACCCCGGACAGCACCAGACCGCCACCTAATAAATGATAGCCCTGAATCTTTTCCCCAAGACTGAACATCGCAATCAAAGCCGTGAATAAAGGCAGCAAATTCATAAATACCGCCGTACGATCAACCCCCAGGCGATGCACACCCTGCATCCAGCAATAGGTAGCAATCAAAGACGAAACAATCCCTGCAAACAGCACCAGGCCTATACCCTGCTCCGGAATCGCCATCGTTTGCGCGCTAAACGCCACCGGAATCAAAATCACAACCGCCAGCACAATTTGTATGTACAGATTGTGCCAGTGGCTGAATGGCAAGGCCCAGCGACGCAAAAGAATGCCATACAGTGCATAGGCCACGGTGCCGATCAGCATCAGGGCATCGCCATGATTAACCCCGCTCAGTAACAAGCTTGCAGGATGCCCCTCACCCAACAGATACAACACGCCGCAAAACGAGCAAAAAATCCCCAGAGCGGTAGCGGCACTAGGTTTGGTTTTAGTGATAAAAGCATTCAGCAGCAAAGATGAGAGCGGCACCAAAGAAGTAATCACCCCCATATTAGTGGCGGTCGTGCTATGTGCTGCGTAATAGGCAATGCACTGAAACAACACCATACCCAGCAATGCCAGCACTAAAAATTTACCCCAATAGGGGCGAATGGCGAGCCGTTGTTGCCAGACTGCTTTCAGGCAAAAAGGTGTGAGCACTAAAGCCGCTAAAAACCAGCGGTAAAAAGAAATGGCGGCAGGATCAAGCACGCCTGCCGCAGCTTTGGAGACCACGGTATTAGTGGCCCAGATCATGACCGCCAGCAGAGGAAAAAGGATGGGCATTACGCTTATCTTTCTGAATGAATAAATTGCCACTAGTATAAGTGTGTCTTTTTTAATGCAAGTACGCCAGAATAGACAATTCATATTCAGAAACAGACAAGTTAAAATAAACAGACCATGCCCAACGCCTATTTTGCTGCCGACTTAACCCTGCCAGCCCCCAATCCGCTGTATTTGCGCTACCAGCAGATGCAGGCAGACACCCAATACAGCATCCATCAGCACCCATGGGGCCAGTTAAGCCGGATTAGCCTTGGAATTATGGGTCTTGAGCTGGAACAGCAGCACCTAATAGCACCCGCTAATTACTTAATCTGGGTGCCTGCAGACATCCCGCATTCTGCCTATGCACGCCATGCGCACAATTACACATCCATCTATGTTTCAGACCGCTTAGCCCGGCTGCTGCCAAAGGAAGCCTGCCTGCTTACCAGTACCCCGCTCATCAGCACTTTAATCAGCGACTTTGAGCAGCGGCAGCTGGGCCATATGCAGGATCAAAGTGATCAGAATCAGGCAGAGCTGCTGATTACCCGCTTAAGCCAGTGTAAAAGTGCACCAAACTTCTTACCCGGTAGCAGCGACACACTGATCTCCCCTATTTTAAAAGCGCTGCAAGCCGCCCCAGACGATGCCCGCAGCTTAAGCAGCTGGGCCAGCGAAGTACACAGTACCGAACGCACGCTGGCCCGGCGTTTTCAAAGCGAACTGGGTATGAGTTTTGGCCAGTGGCGCAATCGCATTCGTGTATTACATGCACTGACATGGTTAAAAGAAGGCAAAACAATCCAGGATATTGCATGGCTGCTGGGCTACAGCACACCATCGGCTTTTATTGCCATGTTTAAACAATTAATTGGTTTTTCTCCAGAACGCTACCGGCAACAGCAATCCCCTGTTACTAAATCTTAAAAAAAGATGATCTGTAATAAAGAATGACTATCCAGCCAATTGCCCCATTAGAATTATTACAAGAAAACGAAAGCCGGATGAATATATGCAATCAACATCAATAAAAAAAGACGATTGCCATTTGTAATTAATGCAGAAATAGGATAAAAACGAGGCTCAAGCGCTCATCGCCCAGCAGCCTGTCGGACTTAAGCGTCCGTAGCGAGGAAATGTCCGGCTTGAGACAGATTTTGATGGTTTTTGAGGCGAATAGCTGGCTATTTAACGAAAAAACTATCGAAATATGGCCAAGTCCGGAGTTTCCGCAGTAGGACAGCTTAGGCCCGACAGGCTGCTAGATAAAAAGAAGGGATGCTCACAAATGACGATGATTCACCTCGCCGCAAGCCTTGCCTTACTGTGGCTGCATCTGGCTGGCCTCACCCTTGTGCTGGGCCGCTGGCTGCCCTATGCAATAGCCAGAGCATCGGGTGTGCTATTGATTACGCTAATCCTGTTTTTTATTGAGCATTTTATTGGCTTAGGTAATCTCAATGGCGTCTGGCCCATCACGGCTATTTTAGCTGCAGCGTCTCTTTATCTGTTTAAACAAGAGGCACGAAGCAGCCGTTTTAAAGCCGCCGAAATAGCCTTTCTATTGGCTCTCGCCTATGGGCTGATTTGGAAATTTATATTCCCTGCGATTTATCCTACATCCGAGCGGGTTACTGATCTGTATTTTATGGCCAATTATTATTCAGGCAGCGTATTACCACCGCCTGATCATTGGTTTGCGGGCCATCGTTTTGATTTCTATTATGCGTTTCAACACTACGGTGCGGCCCTTGTGGGGCGGCTGTTTGGCTGGGAGATTGGTTTCGCCTATAACATCTCTTTTGCACTATTAATGGCCCTGGGCCTCAGCCTTGCATGGGAATTCACCACCCGCTTTGTTGCTGGGCGCATACATCGTCTGGTACTGATTATCGCCCTTGCTCTGGGAGGAACCGGTATTTCACCCTTTTTAAATTTATTCGTTACCCCCGTCAGCGACACCCCAATCAGCTGGCAGGCCAACGACCAAATGTGGGCCAGTGCGCGTTTTATTGGTAGCTATGATGCGCGGGTCAATACTGATTTGGGCCGACAGTTTTTCCCCTTGCTGACCCCGGAAACCAAACCCACTCCCGATTTTGAAGCACGTGATTTGCCGCTGGAAAACTTTGGCTATCAGTTTTTCCTGGGCGATTACCATCCGCCACTTGGTGGTTTTTTCCTGCTGTTTTTAGCACTGGCACTGATCGCATGGCTGGAGCAAAAACGCAGCGATCAGCCTGCAGAAATCCTGTACGGGCGCTTTGCCCAAGGCCTGCTGGCACTCACCCTGCCAGTCATGCTGATCACCAATACATGGATCACCCCCATGCTGGCTGTGCTGCTGTTTACCTGGGCAGGCTGGCGGCATTACTGCAAAAATCCACCAGACTGGGGTGCCATTTTTACAGGCGGCACACTTGGATTTCTGTTGATTTATCCTTTCCTTGCCGGCTTTGCCAGCCAGGCCATCGGCACGCCTATTCGCCTGGTCCATTCCATTGACCACACGCCGCTGGCCCAGTTTATTCTGCTGCTCTGGCCGCTGTTTGCATTGTTTGCACTGGCCCTGACCGAAAAACGCCAGCGCCCGCTGGCCATTGCCCTCGTCACGGCCTTTGCCATTATGTTGCTTTTAGGTGAGTTTATTTTTGTAGACGACCCAAGCGTGGGTAAATTTGAGCGCACCAATACCACCATGAAATGGTGGGGCTGGATGTGGAGCGGGGCACTTTTGACGGCAGGCGCAATGGCATTAGGATCAGGCCAGCGCTGGGTACGCAACACCGCGACTGGCGTTTTACTACTCACTTGCAGCTACGCCCTCAATACCGCGCAATATATCTGGCATACCCCCAAGGGTGATATGGGCAAACTGGCGGGCACGCAATGGTTTAGTAATGATGCCCCGGTTAAAGACACCATCCGCTATCTAAACCAAGCGCCACAAGGCATCGTGCTGGAAAACTGGCTGGGTGATGCTTACACCAATCAAACACTCTACTCGCTTTATTCCCAACAGCCTTCATTGCTTGGCTGGCCTAATCACGTCAGCCTGTGGCACGGTGCGCCTCAGGAAGTGTGGCTGCTTAATCAGCAAATCAAAGATTTCTACGCTGGCGCGCAAAATAATCCTCTCGCCTGGCTGCAACAAAACAAAGTTAAATATATCGTTTGGGGCAGGCCTGAAAGCACATCGCCCGCATGGCAAACAATCAATGCTGCAATTAGCCCCGGGTACGACTGGCACCCTTTCCTGGATACGCCCGATACCCGCATGGGGCTTTGGATTAAACGATAATAATGAGCCGGCATAAGCACGGCCATATCACCGAGGATGACGAGATGATGCTGCTGTCGATTGTCGTGCCCTGTTATAACGAGGAAGCCGTTATTGCTGAAACACTCAAACGCCTGAGCGCCTTCAGCAAAGAAGTACACAACCTGGATACAGAGTTTATTTTTGTTGATGACGGCAGCAAAGATGCCACACGCAGCATATTAAAACAGCACGCCACCCACGATCATCGTATTCGCCTGATTGGCTTTTCACGCAATTTTGGGCACCAGATCGCGGTTACAGCCGGCATCGACGCCGCGCGGGGTGATGCAGTTGTGCTGATCGATGCCGATCTGCAAGACCCGCCCGAAGCCATCCACGGCATGATAGAAAAATGGCGGGCTGGCTACGATGTAGTTTACGGCACGCGCACCGACAGGCCTGGCGAATCGGCCTTTAAACGCGCCACAGCCAAAGGCTTTTACCGCCTGCTTAATCGCCTGTCTGATGTGCCTATCCCCTTGGATACGGGTGATTTCAGGCTGATGAGCCGTGCTGTTGTCAGCACGCTCAAAGCCATGCCCGAGCGTGATCGTTTTGTGCGGGGCATGGTGAGCTGGGCGGGTTTTAAACAGGTTGCGCTGCCTTATCAGCGTGCCAAACGCTTTGCCGGGGAGAGCAAATATCCCCTGTCTAAAATGATCCGCTTTGCCAGCGATGGCATTATGTCTTTCTCTGCCAAGCCTTTACAGCTGGCCATGGCGATGGGCATGGGGGCCTCTTTTCTGGCCTTGATCGGTATTTTTTATGCCCTCTTTTTACGAATCTTTACCAATATCTGGGTAGAAGGCTGGACGGCTCTGATGATTGCAGTGCTGTTCCTGGGGGGGGTTCAACTGATTTGCGTCGGCATTTTAGGCGAGTACATTGGCCGCATCTATACAGAATCCAAGCAAAGACCACTCTATGTTGTGCAGGAATATTGTGGCTTTAGCGATGAGATCACTTTTTCACGCAGCCCCGTGGCCGACAGAAAATAATCCATTTAACAGCCATAAGCAGCTCATGGCGGATTGCAGCCGCCTCTTTTAAAGAATCTTTATGAAACGCCATATTCGCACCATTATTGGACTTATCATTGCCATTGTTTTAATTGGGCTTATTTTTCAGAAAACCGACGGCATTCAGCTGATTGCGGCCATGAAAAGCAGCAACCCGCTCTGGCTGCTTGCAGGCTTAATCGTATTTTCGCTTGGGCTGGCCGGCCGTGCAGCCCGCTGGAGCAGCATGCTGCGGGCCAACAGCCCCAAAGCCACACCACGCGCCTGCCTGCAGCCCTTCTTAAGCAGCCTGGCACTCAATAATATTTTGCCTTTTCGTGCCGGAGATCTGGCGCGCACTTTTGCATTTAACAAAGAGCTGGGCACAGGCCCGGGCCAGGTACTCGCATCCATCTTTGTAGAAAGACTGCTCGATTTAGCCAGCCTGCTGCTGTTTCTGGCGCTTGGCTTATGGGCTTTTAATATACACAGCCTGCCCACCTTTGGAAAAATTGGCGCGGGCGGGGCAGCGCTCATCGCCCTGCTCATTTTTGTATTACTGGCGTTTCCCCGCTTCTTACAGATTCTTATTGATGCCTGCCTACGCCTTATTCATAAATTAGCGCCCGGTAGTGGCAATCATCTGGCCGATGAAGCAGCAGACGCCATCAAACTGCTGGCTACCCTTGGCGGGAAACGCATTTTGCCGCTGATCGCCGTCAGCCTGATTGTATGGGGCTTAGAAGGGCTTACTTTGTGGTGTGTAGCGCAAAGTGTACCAGGGATAATCAATAGTGCTGGCGCATGGTTTGCCCTGCCGCTGGCCACACTGGCCACGCTAATCCCCAGCACCCCTGGTTATGTGGGCACTTTTGATTACTTTGCCATTCTTGCAATGAAACTCACGAACAATGACGGCATTTCCGCCGCGGCCTTTGCCCTTATCGCCCACTTACTGATCTGGCTCCCGCCTACCCTGGCAGGCGGGATATGGCTCTTAATTTCGCGGAAGAAACCATGAAGGAATACGCCATTGCTGATGAATTTACTCAATCAGAAATGATCGCCCTCTCTTGTCTTTCAGTGATAAAAAACAATCTGCCTTCCCGGAGAAAAAAATGACAACCCAGCACACCCAAGTTGCCATCATCGGCGCAGGTTTTACCGGGCTCGCTGCCGCTTATGAGCTCAGCAAAGCAGGCGTGAGCGTGCTTGTTCTGGAAGCAGAAGCGGATATTGGCGGCCTGGCCGCCGCATTTGATATTGGTGATCAGTCAGAAAAACTGGATCGTTTTTACCACCACTGGTTCACCAATGATCTGGAAGTCATGCAGTTAATTAAAGAGCTTAATCTTTGCGATAAAGTAAAAATTAATCCCAGCAATACCGGCATGTATTTTGCCAATCAATTTTTCAAGCTTTCCACGCCATGGGATTTACTTAAATTTAAACCCCTCGCTTTTCCAGACCGGATCCGCCTCGGCTTACTCGCCTTAAAAGCACGCAAGGTAGAAAACTGGCAGGAGCTTGAGCATAAAACGGCAGCAGAATGGCTGCGGGAATTAGGCGGGGAAAACGTTTATAAAATCGTTTGGGAGCCATTATTGCGCGGTAAATTTGGTGCCGTAGCTGATCAGATTTCAGCAGTCTGGTTCTGGAATAAGCTCAAACTGCGCGGCAGCAGCCGGGGTAAAGGCGGCGAAGAGCGGCTGGCCTACTTTAAGGGCGGCTTTGTTGCTCTGGTTGAAGCACTGGCCGCAAAAATCATGCAGCTTGGCGGCAAAATTCAAACCAGCAGCCCGGTAATTTCAGTTGCACCGGACAACGGCGGCTGGCTGATTAAAACCGCTAATGGCGATGTTCATGCAGACAGGGTGATCTCCACCCCAGCCTTGCCACTGCTCGCCAATATGATTGAAAGCTGGGCCAGCCCGGAGTATTTAGCCAAACTGGGCCGCATTAACTATCTGGCCAATGTTTGCCTTGTGCTCGAGCTGGATCATTCCTTATCAGATACCTACTGGCTGAATGTAAACGACCCAAGCTTCCCCTTTGTAGGCGTGATTGAGCACACCAATTTTCAGAGCACTAAAAATTACGACGGCAAGCATATTGTTTATTTATCTAAATACCTGCCTTACACCGACGCACTATATTTAATGAGCGATGACGAGCTGCTCGCTTTTGCCCTGCCGCACTTAAAACGCATGTTCCCTAAATTTGAGGAAGCATGGATTAAAAAACACCATGTCTGGCATGCCCGCTGGGCGCAACCCGTGGTTGAAAAGCATTACAGCCAGCTGATTCCCGCTTGCGAAAGCCCTAAACGCGGCCTGTTTTTAGCCTCGATGGCGCAAATCTACCCCGAAGACCGGGGCACCAATTACGCAATTCGCGAAGGCCGCAGAATGGGGCGGCATTTAAGCGATTTAATTCAGCCTTAATGCAATCGTCAGGCATCAAAAAAGCCCCAAATGAACTGCACCCCAAAAGTTGGACACCCGTCCATATTTTTGGGGTGTTTTTATGTCCAAGTACTCAACGCAATTCAAGCTCTCTGTCGTTCAGCAATATTTAACTGGCGAAGCGGGTATCAAAAC
>NZ_PDZG01000039.1 GCF_002735645.1 Iodobacter sp. BJB302 | reverse complement strand
TCGTTTTGATACCTGCTTCGCCAGTTAAATATTGCTGAACGACAGAGAGCTTGAATTGCGTTGAGTACTTGGACATAAAAACACCCCAAAAATATGGACGGGTGTCCAACTTTTGGGGTGCAGTTCACATTGTCCGGCTTTTTGCTTTCATCAGTACTTTATCAATCTGGCTGCCTGCGTTTTTTTATCACAAAACGCACAATCTGCAGCGCAGCCAGAGCAAGGGCAAGATGCTTTTTAATACCTTCAGAGCGCAGAGCCAATCTGGCCAGCTTTAACCAGCCCAGTACGCCCCCTGTTGGCTGGCTCATTGCCAGGCCTTCTTGCAATAAATTCACAGGCTGAGCAAAAGACTTAAGCTCTTGCCTGAGCGCCTGACGCTGCTGCTCAGCTTTAAGCTGCAAAAACTGCTTGCGGTAGAAGCGCGCTAATTTCATGCGTCTTCCTCTGCGGCAATATGAAGCAAAGCCTTACGATCACGGACCAGCTCGGCACAGCTTGCGGGGAATAAATCCGGCGCATGCTTCAGGCGGTGTCTTAAATAACAGGCAAAAGCAATTGCCCCGCCGCCATAGACCAGCATTAGCCCTAGCGCGACCGCAATGCGGTGGCTGTCCCAGAAAATAATCAGCAGCAAAACAGCTGCAAGCGCAAGGCACAGGCCCCCCAGCACAACAGCGACCGCACCCAGAATAAAATCAAGCACCAGCCGCTGCAAAGCATCCTGCAGCTCCAGACCAAACAGCTCAAGATGCGTGCCAAGTAAGCCTGCAGCCTGCGCCATAATCCGCCGCACGCCAGCTAAAAATGGAGGCGAAGACTTCACGATTAACGACGCGAAATCAACATACCTACCAGTGCACCAACCGCAGCAGCCACACCAATGGCCTGCCACGGATGATCGTGCACATATTCATCCGTTACTTTTGCAGCCTGTTTTGCCTTAGCCACGGCAACTTGCTCAACTTCATACAGGCGGGTTTTTGCAGCACGCAAACGCTCTACAGCACGGGCATACAGCGCTTCGGCATCTTTGCCCCCTGCCTGAGAAGCTTCAGCCAGCAATTGCTCTGCTTCTTGTAAGATATCTTGTGATTGATCGAGTAATGTTTCACTGTTGGTATTCATAAGAAAAGCTCCTTAGAACTACATGAGAAAAAAACTGACACAAGCTAAGAGACAGCGCAAAAGTTCCTTACTTACACAAAACGCATAGAGAGATCTATCGCCTGAATATCCTTAGTGAGCTTGCCAACAGAAATACGCTGTACGCCTGTTTCGGCAATCTCTCTGACGGTGGTCTCATCAACCCCGCCCGAGGCTTCAAGCACTGCACGATCGCCTGCAAGCGCAACCGCTGCACGTAAATCGGTCAGATTCATATTATCGAGCAAGACTAATTTCGCCCCGGCATGTAACGCCTGCTCCAGCTCATGCAGGGTTTCTACTTCTATCTGAATACTAACACCAACAGGTGCTAATTTTTCTGCTGCATGTAAGGCTGCGGCAATACTACCAGCGGCCATAATATGGTTTTCTTTAATCAGTATGCCATCGTAAAGGCCAATGCGCTGATTCTCTCCTCCGCCTGCGGTGACAGCATACTTCTGAGCAAGCCGCAAACCCGGCAACGTTTTACGCGTGTCATGGATTTTTGCCTTAGTGTGTGCAATTAACTCCACATAACGCCGCGTTTCAGTGGCTACAGCAGAGAGCGTTTGCAGAAAATTCAAAGCACTGCGTTCGGCCGTTAATAAGCTGCGCGCTGCACCTTCGATACGGCAAAGCGGCTGATCTGCAACAACTTGTTCCGCTTCTTTGATCAGCCATTCTACTTTTACCCCGGCATCCACCTGGCGAAATACTTCATCAAACCAGGCCTGGCCACAAATCACCGCGCTTTGCCGTGCTATGACTGTGGCTGTGCCCTGCACATCGTCCGCAATCAGCATAGCAGTCCAGTCACAAATTCCCAGATCCTCCTGCAAAGCAGCAGAGACTTGGGCGGCAATAAGGTGAGAAGCAGGAATCATTGTTTTTCCATCATTCAATCTTTAGGGATAAGTGGCCTTGCTGCCCGGTTCAGGTTCAAGGCCTTATAAATTACTCACAACAGGGAAGCACTAAAGGGGCAATGGCGGCCGCCAGCTCTTGCTGAATTCTGGCTAAGCCCAGCGCCGTTTTCGCCTCCATTCTGAGTGTAAGCACGGGCGTAGTATTAGACGCCCTGATCAAACCAAAACCATCTGCATATTCAATACGTAATCCGTCGATCGTAAAAATGCGTAAGGCACGCGGGAAAACCGCATTTTTAGCAATATCAGCCACAAGGCCATGGCCATCCTGCTCTAAAGCCACTTGTAACTCAGGGGTAGAAACCGACTGGGGCAAAGCCGCGAGCATCTGGTCTAAATCGCGGCCGGCAATCATGCTTAAAAACCGCGCACCTGCAAAGAGCGCATCATCATCAGGCCAGTCTTTAAAGGCAAAATGCCCGGATAACTCCCCGGCCAGTAAAGCCTTTGAAGCGTACATATGGCGCTTCATATGTCCATGGCCGGTAGGAATCGCAGTGCATGTGCCGCCTTTGCGGCTCACCCAGTCACTAATTAAACCACTTGATTTCACATCATATAAAATATGCCCCGGTTGCTTTTCCAGCAGCGCCGCAGCAAACAGCATCAGTAAGCGATCACCGGGAATACTTTCACCGTGGCGGGTAACCACGCCCAGACGATCGCCATCACCATCAAACGCGAGGCCAATATCCGCCTGCTGCTCCTGCACCACCCGTTTTAAATCGGCCAGATTGGCTTCAACCTGAGGATCTGGATGATGGTTTGGAAATGCGCCATCCACCTTGCAATAAAGCTCAAGCACCTCGCAGCCTAGGGCGCGGTATAAATCCGGCGCAAAAGCGCCAGGAACACCATTACCGCAATCCACCACAACTTTAAAGCGCTTAGCAATGGGGCATGCAGCCATTACGGCCGCATAATACGCGTCGGCAATATGCAGCATTGTATGCTCACCCTGCCCCCGGACAAAATCATCGGCTTCAATTCGTTGCCGTAAAGCCAGCAAGGCTTCACCATCGATGGTTTCGCCTGCCAGCGTAATTTTTATACCATTATAGTCAGCAGGATTATGGCTACCTGTAATCATCACCCCCGATCCAGCGGCATAATTACGCGCAGCAAAATAAAGCAAAGGCGTAGCGGCCAAGCCTAAATCCAGCACATTTATCCCGCTTGCCAGCAGTGCATCAATCAATGCCTGAGCTAATGCGGGGCTGGAAAAACGTCCGTCTCTTGCCAGCGCAATTTGCTTTACACCACGCTGATGTGCTTCTGCACCGATACCAAGACCAATAAACTGGGCAGCTTCAGGGGTAAGCAGTGAAGTTTGCGCACGAATATCATAGGCTTTAAAAAGCCGGGGAGAAATGACTGGCACGTGTTCTTCCTTAACGGGGTAAAGGCAAGTGGCTCTGAAAAAAACGATGCAGGGTTTGCGGCAGCCATTGCAATTTACCCGGCATGGCGCCCGATGCAAAGCCCACATGGCCACCTTCCAGAGGTTGTACCAGAGTAACGTGCCCTGACACATCGCTTTGCGCGGGCAAAGATTCTGCCGGGACAAAGGGATCGTTTTTCGTGTTTATGACCAGGCTGGGCAGGCTGATCTTAGATAAAAAAGGCTTACAGCTCGCGCTTTGCCAGTAGTGCTCTACACTCTTAAAGCCATGAACCGGGGCCGTTACCAAATGATCAAACTCCCGCAGCGTTGTGGCAAGACGCAGGCTGTACTGATCCAGAAAAGGGTTATCGACGAGTTTCAGTTTAGCAAAGGTTTTCTTACGTAAGCTGCGCAAAAATTCACGCGTATAGACCCGGCGATTAAACCCCTGATCCAATGCATTGCCTGTGGCCGTTAAATCCATGGGCGCACACACCGCCGCAGCCGCATTAATAACTGCCGCCGCAGCATCACCCTGCTCTCCCAGCCATTTGAGTAATGCATTCCCCCCCAGAGAAACACCAACCGCAAAGATAGGCACATCGGGATGCTGGGCACGAATGCGGCAGAGCACCCAGTCTATTTCACCAGAATCCCCTGCATGGTAAGCCCTGGGTAAACGGTTGATCACATTGCCACAGGAACGAAAATGCGGCACAACGCCCCGCCAGCCTTGTGTATACAGAAAATCAAATAAAGAGGTGGCGTAATGACTGCGCGAGCTCCCTTCCAGCCCATGAAACAACACCACCAGAGGCGTGCCTGCACGGCCATCAACCCAATCCACCACAATGGAATCCAAATCAGGTGTAATCCAGGATTCCCTGCGATATGCAGGTGCTTTTTTCCACATCAGCGTGGCAGGATAAATGGTTTGCGCGTGCCCGCCCGGCAACCAGACAGGGGCAGAATAAGCCGGTATAGCAAAGGGAAAAGCGCGAGACATAGAATGAAACCCGGACAAACAACAGAAAAAAGGGGCGAATTAACGCCCCTTTATTTTACTACAAATGCTTACACATCATTTGCTTCAGATTTCAAATAAATAACATCTTTGCAATTGAACCTGCGTTTAATCAAGACCACGGCTTGCCAGGTAATCCTCATAACCACCCACATAGTAGTTATATGTGCCATCACCATTCAGCTCTAAGATTTGCGTAGCCAGCGAGCTTACAAAAATCCGGTCATGGGATACAAATAATAGAGTGCCTTTGAATAAATCCAAAGCCAGATTCAAAGATTCGATCGACTCCATATCCATATGGTTAGTCGGCTCATCCATAATCAGCACATTAGGTGTTTCTAAGATCAGCTTACCGTACAGCATGCGGCCTTTTTCACCGCCTGACAGCACTTTGACCGATTTTTTAACATCGTCACCACCAAATAATAAGCGGCCCAAAATACCGCGGATCACTTGGTCATCTGTGCCTGGCTGGCTCCACTGCTTCATCCAGTCAAACAGCGTGATATCTTCTTCGAAATCAGCTTCATGATCCTGAGCAAAATAACCCAGCTGCGCTTTTTCTGCCCATTTAATCTTGCCACTATCTGGCTTAATCACATCCATCAGCAGCTTCATCAGCGTGGATTTACCCACACCATTACCACCAATCACGGCAATTTTCTGGCCTGCTTCCAGAATCAGATCCAGATTTTGAATCAAAGGCTTATCAAAAGACTTTGAAACCAAGGACAGCTCAACAGCCTGACGGTGTAGCTTGGCTTTTTCATCCACTTCAAAACGAATATATGGATTCTGACGGCTGGATGGTTTTACATCCACCATGCCTTCTTTAATCTTATCAGCCAGCTTCAGACGGCTGGTCGCCTGACGAGCTTTGGATTTATTGGCAGAGAAACGCGCAGCAAAGGAATTAAGCTCAGCCACTTTTTCTTTGGCTTTCTGATTATCTGTCAGTAAACGCTCTCGTGCCTGCGTAGAAGCAATCATGTAATCATCGTAAGTGCCCGGATAGATGCGAATTTCACGGAAATCCACATCAGCCACGTGAGTACATACCTGATTCAAAAAGTGCCTGTCGTGCGAAATAATAATCATGGTGGAATCACGCTCATTGAGCGAGTTTTCCAGCCAGCGAATGGTGTTGATATCTAAGTTATTAGTTGGCTCGTCGAGCAGCAACACTTCCGGATTAGAAAACAGCGCCTGCGCCAGCAATACGCGAAGCTTCCAGCCCGGTGCCACATCACTCATCGGGCCAAAATGCTGCTCAATCGGAATACCTGCCCCCAACAGCAATGCGCCAGCGCGCGCTTCAGCCGTGTAACCATCGTATTCGGCCACTTTGCCTTCCAGCTCAGCAGCACGCATATAATCATCTTCTGTTGCTTCTAAATTTGCATAAATCGCATCGCGCTCAGCCAGTACCGCCCACAGCTCTGTGTGGCCCTGCATGACCACATCAATGACGCGGCTGTCTTCAAAAGCAAACTGATCCTGCTTCAGCTTACCTAAGCGCACACCTGGCTCTAAGCTTACATTCCCGGCTGTTGGCTCTAAATCGCCACCCAGAATCTTCATAAATGTAGATTTACCGCAGCCATTTGCGCCAATCAAACCATAGCGATTGCCATCACCAAATTTTACTGAAACCTTTTCAAATAAAGGCTTTGCACCAAATTGCATTGTAATATTAAAAGTACTGATCATGATTCGTTTACCCTATTGCTGCACACAAACACCGTTGTATTATTTAAAAAAATGATGGCTTGCCGCTTTCGCACAGATTCTTAATCTGTAATATTTAAAGCACTCATTTTGCTTTGTTGACTATGGCTCAAACACAGTGCTGTTTTTCTAAAACAAGCACAAAGCTGCTCCTTGCTTATTTATATAAATCAGCCAAGCATGCCAAGTGCTGTCTACCCTGTTTCCATACAGATACATCATTGTATTTTAAAGAAAAATATCTTTTGCTATTTTGCCTGGCTAGATACAGCAGCCCTACACAATGTACTGATTTTCCTCTTTACAGCGCACAAGCATCATTAAGAGTTATAAACGGGTATGCGCCACCGCAAAGCTATGCAGCCTGTTGCGCCAGCATAAAGGTGGGGATTTTATCACAGCACGGCTACTTGATCGCCATGCCATGCATACCAACCGATCAGATGCAGCACAGAAAGGGTGAAAACAATAGCTGCAGCGGCATTAATTCCGTAAGCAAAGCTTTAATCAGCCAGAGCTGCAACGCTATACTAAAGCGACTTCCTTTCAATTTACCTATACTCATGTGGTACTTATCACTGGCAGCATCTGCTGTTGTAAAGCATAAAATAATGACGACAACATATTGCTTTCTATTTATGTAAAATAGCGCGGCATTTAGCCTGAATAATTAACACAATTAGCTTTCAATTATATTAAGAATATAAAATATTAAGCATAATAATATCGCCACTTACTGAGTCTTCATTCAAAAAAACTAATTAAATATCTTTTAACCACTTTTGTGCAGCAAGGTAGGACAAGCAATGTTTGATATCAAAGGCCTTGTAAATTCACTCTTTCAGTCTACCCCGCAAGAGGGCGTTTTTGATTTAAAGTCAGCCACCATTTTTATGGAAGAGCTGCCTGAAAGCGATATTTTGCAAGCACAAATAGAAATTGTAAAAGCGTTAAAACAACTCAATAGCAATCCTAAAATCAGCATGAACGAACGCTTCAAGACGATTCCCTATCTTGAAGAAAAAGCCCAACCACTGCAAAGCCACCTATTAGATATTTATCATGGGCGGGTTATAGAAGAAGGCACCACATCTCACCAGGTGCTGCCTGCCATTTTGAATTTCTGGTATGAAATGGCAACGGGATATTTAAGCTGCATTAAGCAAGGCAGCCAGAAGAAATTTATCTCATCACAAAAAATTGAATATTTCACACTCAGGGCAATGGATCTTTATGCGATCCAGGCACAGTACGCTTATATGCGCCATTTAGAAATTGACCACCATATTTGGCGCAACCTTAACCGCCTTTATCTGTTTGCCGAGCAAGGTGGTTTTGCAGATAAGCCCCAGATCAGCCCGGCCAATATCAGTATTTATCAGATCTATGTGCAAGCATTAATGCTATCTTTGTCTGCGCCGGAAAAAATACAATCTGCACAAATTGAGCTTATCGCCATCTGGCTGAAAAAATGGGCTGCTGATCTGGTTTTAGATAAAGAACTCAAACCTCATCATCACTTATTTGCGATCAATATATCTGGCAGCACGCCCCCCAAAAGAATTCGCCGGGATATGGTTGGGGAAAACTGGCGCTACTGGTCTGCAGATTCAATTACCGCGCAAATCACGCCATTAATTGAACAATTCAGCAAAGGGCAAACCCCTGCAGCCTTAGGCCTGCCGGCTGAATCGAACTCTCCTTCCAATTTAGAACTATTGCATACGCTGCGTAATTTGTGGTCCCGTGATGCGCTTACCCCTGTAAGAAAGCACGAAAGGCAAAGCAATAATAAATCAATCCGGGTGATTACAGGCTTACACAACATCGTGCCATTTATAGCCCAGCAGGGAAAAGTAGCCACAAACAGCGCAGATCAGATCAATGCAGAAAAGTGGGAACTGGGAGATGAAAGCAGCAGCGGATTTGGCTTAAATTACCATAGTGAAACTCAAATTGAAGTGGGTGAGCTATTGGGCCTGAACAATATAACAAACCATCCATTTACAATTGGCATTGTGCGGCGTTTTAACCGCAGCCAAAAAGGCTATGTCAGCGTTGGCGTAGAAACACTGACTCAAAGCCCGATTATTGTTGAGCTTACCCCCTTGCTGGCCGAAGAAAGTACGGCATGTATTTATGCACCGGAAGGCCCGAGCAGTAACCCTGCACGTTTTTTGATTATTCCTCAGGCTATTTTTGCAGATAGCAGAGAATATAAATTTACAGCACAGGGAAAAAGCTACCGTATCCGCCTCTCCCCCGCTCTGGAACACACGCCCAGCTTTGTATTAGCCAAATTTACAGTGCTGGAAAAACTCTAAACACCACCTGGCCATTATTTTTTATCTATTTAAACAAATTTCTTTACACATTCTAAAAAGTTCCGCTATAATGCGTTCCTGTCTGAGTCGCAAGACAAAGACCCCAAGGAAGTGTGGCCGAGTGGTTTAAGGCAGCAGTCTTGAAAACTGCCGAGGATGCAAGTCCTCCGTGGGTTCGAATCCGACCGCTTCCGCCAGGATTCAAAAAAATCCCCTGATGAAAATCAGGGGATTTTTTCATTTGTGCTCCCCGTAAAGATACGCCTCAAGTACGCCACTGCCTGTTACTCAAAAACAAACATCAACAATGCAAAAAACCCCGCCGAAGCGGGGTTTTGATATTGTTTATTACTTAAACAATTAAGATTAGAAGCCTGTCCATGTACCAACAACCAGACGTTGCATGCTGTCTTTACCGCCCGCAATACCTTGGTTTTGCCATGTAAAGCCAACTGGAGTTTTGTCAGCTGCGCCCAATTTAATGTAGCGATATTGAACAAAAGCCATGGTGTTTTTAGAAACATTGTAACCAAGCTGAGTGCTAAACTGATCAGCCTTGTTATCACCGCCACCGTTATCCTTGATGTGAGTCCAACCTGCATTCAAAGATAATTTGTCATTGAAGCTGTAACCCACTTTACCGTGGATCGCATCTTCTTTCACATCAGTACGGTCAAACTTGTCGTGAGCCCAGTCCAAAGACAATGTAACCGGACCAAACGCGCCACGTGCACCAACAAAGAATGTGCTGTCGTAACCTGTTGCAGCCTGTGCAGCTTTACCAGCCTTGTCAATTGTACCGTCAAGCTTAAATGTTGCTTTTTCTGCTTCGGTTGCATTCTTTTGTGCAAGGTAAGAAGCATCAATATGGAAAGCACCAAATGTTGCGCCACCACCTAATTCATAACCTTGTGAGCCGTTCTTTTTATCTGTAAAGCCATTACCCAGATCAACAGATGCAAAAACGTTTACGTTGCCAAAAGTACCTTCGTAGCCAACCGCGTTGTCAAAGAATGCAGCTGAACCCACACCACGGTCTTCACCAGCGTTACCCGAGCCATCCGTTAGGTAAGGCCAGTCTTTTTGTAAGTAAGTTTGTTGGAAAATACGACCAAACTTAACTGTACCCAAGCCACCTTTCACACCAATGAAAGCTTCACGAGTACCAAAAGCAGCTGAGCCAGTCGCTTTGTCGCTACCGCCAGGGCCTGGTTTTTGGGAGATGCGCCAGATTGTGGACGCGCCATTATCCCATTTATCTGCACCGTCAAAGCTCAGAATAACTGGAGTATCAATCGCAAACTTACCCTTACCATCAGTCGTTTGGTTAGAGTAGTACATTACGTCCAGTTCAGCAGAACCACTAATTGTAACTTCTGCGTAAGCAGAAGCGGAGCATACTGCTGCAACAGCAGCAACGATCAGAGCACGTTTAAACATTATTCATCTCTCTCTAAAAGGGAATATGGTTTTTTTTAACTTCAGTACATCAAGGCATATTTGCTTGTGTTACGAAGCAAGAATACTCAATAGGTACAAACCCATGCAATATTGCGTCGCGTATCTGCAACATTGTGTATCCCAAATGCAACATACCCCTTATGAGAATGGCGTAAATGCTGGCATGCACGAAAAAACGCCACGATTTACATCGTGGCGTTTTTTTATACTTTAAAGCATCAGCCCAACATTGAATGCCAGCCTGTCACTCTTATGGCAGGTTCTGAATTAGAACGCTGTCCATGTACCTACTAACAGGCGAGTGGAGTTTTTCTTGTCTGAACCAATAGCAAAACCATCAAGCTGAGAAGAACCAGTCATTACGCTAGCCTGACCAGCAGTATCTAACATGTGATGACGAACTTGAGCAAAAGCAACGGTGTTCTTAGACAGTGTGTAGTTGTACTGAGCGTTGATAACGTTCATACCGTCATCACGTTTTGCACCGTCAGTTTTGCTATCTTGAACACGCTGGTAACCCAGGTTGAAGTTGTTTTTGCCCATAGTGTAACCACCAACCAGCAAGAACTGATCAACCGCAGTTTTGCTGCCTGCCTTGTCGCCTGCAACACCACCCAGATTTACTACACCACGCCATTCATTACGTTTGTAACCAGCAGCTAAATCGAAGGCACCCATTTTGTACTTAGCATCGAGGTTGTAAGTACGTGCTGAGTTTTCAGCTGCTGAGTCATTAGCGGTGAAGTCACCAGAATGTCCCCAACCTTCCCCAGCCTTACGACCAAAAGTGCTGGCTTCGGAAGACAGGTTCTTAGCGTTTTTAGCTTCAGAAACACCAGCAGCAACATTGAAACCGTAACCAGTGTAGTTCGCTGTCAATTCCATTGCACGTGCTGTGTTGCGGCCGTTGCCTAAATCGTATTGACCAGCAAAGCTGAAGCCATTGAATTTAGGAGAGAAGTAGCTTACGCCGTTCGCGTATTGAACTTGTTGTGAACCAAAGTCAGCCCACAGGTTACCTTGACCTGAAGATGCAAAACCATCTAACTCAAGGTATTGGTTAGAGAACTGGTTACCGAAGCGAACTTCACCGAATTTAGTTTCGTAACCGATCCAAGCTTCACGTTGGCCAAAGCTGTCGTAACGATCTGGAGTCGCTACTTTTTGCGCGATGCGCCATTTCAGTGTATCGCCAGTATCAAGCTTATCGCGACCATCAACATTGATAACAACAGCGATTTCTTCAGCAACTTTGCCTTTACCATCTGTACCAGCTTGGTTGGTCTTGTACATCAAGTCCATTTCAGCAGAACCGCTGATTGTTACATCGGCGAATGCAGCAGGAGCTGCAAACATTGCGGATACGGCAGTAGCGATAAGAACGCGCTTAAACATACTGAGATTCCTTTATCAATTTTAGAGCCACGAATTCATAGTTGAATTCGGATCCATAGGATTTGAAAGACCACTCAGCAGCGCATTTTATTTAAAGCCAATTCAGTAAAAAAACCGAATCTACTTAATTAAAAATTGAGCGAGCTAAGTGCTCCGAAGCCCGTATATAACCACAGCGATTAATTTTGTTCTGCTGTAAAAATACCAAACCCCTATACGTAAAAATACCAACCAAATATCGATATGGCATACACTAGGTAATACAATTTATATATTAATAATCGAGCGCAAAAATACATTAAAATATATAAAACATGCTGTAAATTTTATGCAAAAATTAAGTAAATATTTAACTTTTTTTTAAACGAAAATAATATATGTAAATCAGAAAAAATGAACAATTTATTTAAATGTCATTTAATCGCGCCGTAATTATTTTCCCTGACTCAACTAATAGAACACTAAAAAAAGCCTCAGAATCTGCCAGCAATTCAGCAATAAAACAGCTCGCAAGCGCATTCATGTTGCACATTTGCAACATGGTTTTTGCTTAAAAACAGACACTTTAAATACTCAGATTTAATTTACCGGGCCCCGCCAGGCTGACCTTCACTCATTCCCAAAGCAAAATAACGCGCCCAATCTCACAGATAGCCGCACAGGGCATGCGATTAGCCATCGCCATTCACTCTTAGCATGAGGCCTTGCAAACGGCCCCAGCGCCGCGAAATAAGCGCTGTATGAGGCGTCTGCTCCAAGCCCCAGGAAACAGCAGGCAAAAAAATACCCGCATTGCTGCGGGTATTTTTTTAAACCGGTTAAAGCTTTAGAAGCGCTTATTTAGCGTTCCACAGAGCCTTAGTGGTATCAAGCATACGGTTGGAGAAGCCCCACTCGTTATCGTACCAGGACAATACTTTCACCAGCGTGCCACCGGAAACCTTAGTTTGCGATGCTTCGTAGGTAGAAGACGCTGGATCATGGTTGAAGTCGATCGATACCAATGGCAGGTCGTTATAGTTCAACACGCCTTTCATTGGGCCTTCGGACGCTTCTTTCATGATTTGGTTGATTTCTTCAACAGTCGTTGCACGAGCAGCAGTGAAAGTCAGATCAACCAGAGACACATTGATGGTTGGTACGCGAACAGCGAAACCATCCAGCTTGCCTTTCAGCTCTGGCAATACCAGTGCAACCGCAGCAGCAGCGCCAGTCTTAGTAGGAATCATCGAATGCGTTGCAGAACGGGCACGACGCAGGTCTTCGTGATAAACGTCTGTCAGAACCTGATCATTGGTGTAGCTGTGGATCGTGGTCATCAAACCAGAAACAAGACCAATTTTATCGTTCAGAGGCTTAACCAGCGGCGCAAGGCAGTTGGTTGTGCATGAAGCGTTAGAAATAACGGTATCGCTTGCTTTCAGCGTGTCGTGGTTTACACCGAACACGATAGTTGCATCAACATCATTACCACCAGGAGCGGAGATAATGACTTTTTTCGCGCCAGCAGTAATGTGTGCTGAAGCTTTTGCCTTGCTGGCGAAGAAGCCGGTACATTCCATCACGACATCAACGCCGATTTCTGCCCATGGCAGATCAGCCGGATTACGCTGAGCACAAACACGGATTTTGTCGCCGTTTACAACCATGAAATCGCCATCAACCGATACTTTGCCAGCAAATTTGCCATGCACGGTATCGTATTGAGTCAGGTGAGCATTAGTCTTAGCGTCGCCCAGATCGTTAATTGCCACGATTTGGAATTCATCAGTACGGCCAGACTCATACAAAGCGCGCAGTACATTGCGACCGATACGACCGTAGCCGTTAATTGCGATACGAATTGCTGCCATTGCCTGGTGCTCCTCAGAGAGTTCAGAAAAAACGCGCTCGCTACAGAGGCGCGCATAAAAAAATTGAATACAAAGAATACCCAACTGTCGTCTTGCTGACGATATGGCTATTCCCTATAAATAATGAAATATTGATGTAAATCTTAGGGCAGGCAAATTTTTATACCCACGCACAGGACGATGCAAGACGCGCGGGCACAAATCAAACCGCCAGGTTTTTATGACTTAGCTAATGCAGCTGCGGCACGGGCCAGCGCGGTAATACCAGCCCAATCGCCAGCAGCAACCATTTCTTTAGGTGCCAGCCATGATCCGCCCACACACCCAACATTTGGCAAGGCCAATAGCTTAGGTGCTGATTCCGGGCTTACGCCACCAGTCGGGCAGAATAAAATTTGCGGCAATGGGCCGCCCATTGCTTTAAGCATGCTTAAACTGCCTGCTTGCTCGGCAGGGAATAGTTTAAGTGCATCGAAACCTTCTTCCAGTGCTGCAATCGCCTCGGATGGTGTCATTACACCGGGGAGTAATTCAATTTTTGCTTCGCGGGCAGCAGCAGCCAGCTTAGGTGTCAGGCCAGGTGTCACCGCAAATACCGCACCTGCAGCTTTAGCTTGTGCAAATTGCTCCGGGCGAACAACGGTGCCCACGCCCACAATAGCACCGGGTACGTTATCTACAATGGCACGTACAGCAGCCAAAGCGGCATCGGTACGCAGAGTGACTTCCAGTACACGAATACCGCCTTCAACCAAAGCCTTGGCCAAAGGGACTGCGTGCTCTACTTTCTCGATTACCAAAACCGGCATCACCGGACAAGAGCGCATGATTTCGCGAATTTGCATGGGGTTGTTCTTCCTGTTCTCGTAAATTATTTAATTGATCAGATTGGGTCAATTCCATTTTTATACACTTAAGGGCTGCTTCAGCCGCCCTTAAAGCAAAGGAATCAAGCCAATCCGAATGACTTCATTAATGGGCAAGGCCCATGCTGATTGCGCCTTCTTCAGCGCCAGTTGCTGCAGCTCGGAATGTGGCGAACAACTCGCGCCCCATACCATGCTCATTAGCGGATAAATCCGCTGTATCCACGGTACGAGCGGCCCATTCAGCAGCATCGACCTTCGCTTCAACCACACCCGCATCCGCATCAAGGCGGATGATGTCACCATTTCTCACCTTGCCCAGAGGGCCGCCATTCAAGACTTCTGGCGTCATATGAATAGCAGAAGGCACTTTGCCCGACGCGCCAGACATACGGCCATCGGTCACCAAAGCCACTTTAAAACCACGATCCTGCAAGAGGCCCAGCACAGGTGTCAGCTTATGCAGCTCTGGCATCCCATTGGCACGCGGCCCTTGGAAGCGCAGAACCACCACAAAGTCTTTTTCCAGCTCGCCGCGCTTAAATGCTGCCAGCACATCGTCCTGATCATCAAACACAATCGCCGGCGCTTCTACACAGCGATTTTCTGGCTTAACCGCAGAAATTTTGATGACAGAGCGGCCAAGATTACCCGCCAGTAAACGTAAACCACCGTCAGCGCTAAATGGGTTACTTGCATGGCGAACCACATTATCATCGACAGGCTCAAGAGGAGCCGGACGCCATACCGCCTTGCCATCTTCGCCAAGGAAAGGCTCGTTCGCATACGGGCGCAAGCTCTTACCGGCTACCGTCAGCACGTCTTCATGCAACAAGCCCGCATCGAGCAACTCGCGAATTAAAAAGCCCATTCCGCCCGCAGCATGGAAGTGATTTACATCGGCCGAGCCATTTGGATAAATTTTTGCCAGTAAAGGAATAATGGCTGATAAATCGTCAAAATCGCTCCAGTCAATAATGATGCCCGCAGCGCGTGCAATGGCAATCAAGTGAATAGTGTGATTGGTCGATCCGCCGGTGGCCATCAGGCCAACAATGCCGTTCACGATGCATTTTTCATCGACCACTTTACCTACCGGCGTAAATTCATCGCCTTTATAAGTAATTGCAATCGCGCGTTGTGCCGCAGCAACAGTCAGGGCTTCGCGTAAGGGAGTATTAGGGTTAACGAAAGCTGCGCCAGGTAAATGCAGGCCCATCACTTCCATCAGCATTTGATTTGAGTTGGCTGTACCAAAGAATGTACAAGTACCCGCACCGTGGTAAGAGCCTTCTTCAGAAGCCAGTAGCTCTTCACGCCCGCATTTGCCCTCAGCAAATAACTGACGCGCTTTGGCTTTTTCACTATTTGCAATACCCGAAGTCATCGGGCCGGCAGGAACAAAAACAGTTGGCAGGTGGCCAAACTGCAGGGCGCCGATCAATAAACCCGGCACAATCTTGTCACAGACACCTAAGCAAACTACGCTGTCAAACACATTATGCGAAAGGCCCACAGCGGTGGACATAGCAATCACATCACGGCTGAACAGGCTGAGCTCCATACCTGGCTGGCCTTGCGTCACACCATCGCACATGGCGGGAACACCACCTGCAAATTGGGCGGTAGCACCTGCCTGACGCACGGCTTCTTTAATAATGGCGGGGAAGGCTTCAAAAGGCTGATGCGCCGACAGCATGTCATTGTAAGCAGAGACAATTCCCAGATTGGGCTGACGCATTTCGCGCATCATAATTTTGTCGTTTTCTGGCGCTGCGGCCCAGGCATGAGCCTGATTGGTACAGGCTAAGCCTTTACGCAGCGGCTCCTTACTGGCCGCCTTTTCAAGGCGGGCTAAATAACGGGAGCGTGGGCCTTGGCTTCTTGCGATAATACGCGCAGTGACTTCGGCAAGCTTGGGATGAACGGACATAGACAAAGGCTCCGAGTTACGGCGCGATCACAGCACGCCACGTGCGTTTCTATAAAATTGATCGTAGTTTTACTACAAAGCATCTATAACTTCAACCGCATCAGCGTGGATTGTTCGTTTCATTGCGCTGCATCAATAGTCAACATTTACACAGGGTTACCATTCTGCGCTACGTGTTAACCCCCACCATTCAGGGCCCTTGGCGAATTTCGTTTGCGCCGCTATTTAGCTGTGTAGTAAGATTACAAAGTCTTACGTGCCCGCCAAGGCCCGAAAACCGACTCAAGAATAAGGACTCTCGCGGATGACTCAGATCGACGCTTTCGACATGGTGCTGTTCGGCGGCACTGGCGACTTGGTAATGCGCAAATTACTTCCTGCGCTCTACCATCAACATCAAGAAGGCAATCTGCCCCAAGAAGGACGCATCGTCTGTCTGGGCCGCAGCGTTCCGGATACTGCCGCTTACCTCAAAAAAGCCCATGCTTTAGCTGTAGGCTATCTGGGCAAACACTACAACGACGCCGACTGGGCAACGTTTGCTGAACGGATTGAATATCTGCAACTGGATGCCAATCACCCTGCAGAATTCACCAAGCTGGCCGATGCACTGAATGCATTTCCAAAACGCGTTCGCGTGTTTTATCTGTCAACTGCACCTGATTTATTCGCCCCTATTTCAAAAAGCCTGTCTGAAGTGGGCCTTGCCGCTGGCAATGCCCGCGTGGTGCTTGAAAAGCCGCTGGGACACGATTTAGCTTCATCAAACAAGATTAATGATGAAGTCGGTGAATATTTCCAGGAACACCAAATTTATCGCATCGACCATTATCTGGGCAAAGAACCTGTTCAGAACTTAATGGCTTTACGCTTTGCAAACACATTACTTGAGCCACTATGGCGCAGAGAATGGATTCGCGATGTACAAATCACCGTTACCGAGCAGGTAGGTGTTGAATCGCGTGCCGATTTCTACGATAAAACCGGTGCGCTGCGTGATATGGTACAAAACCATCTCTTACAGCTGCTGACAATTGTCGCCATGGAGCCGCCTGCATCGATCGATGCCGACGCGGTTCGTGATGAAAAGCTTAAAATTTTACGCGCCTTAAAACCCCTCTCTACTGAAGATGTGCACACCAAAGTCGTGCGCGGTCAGTATCGTGCAGGTGCAGTGGCTGGCAAGCCAGTACCTGGCTATCTGGATGAGCCGGATGTTCCGGCTGGCTCAAAAACCGAAACCTTTGTTGCTCTGAAGGCTGAAATCCAAACCTGGCGCTGGGCAGGTGTACCGTTTTATCTGCGCACCGGCAAACGTTTATCCGAGCGTCTTGCTGAGATCGTGATTAATTTCCGTGAAGCGCCGCATTCTATTTATGGCCGCACTGCCAGCACACCAAACCGCTTGGTCATTCAGCTGCAACCCGATGAATCCGTGCGCCTTTATATGATGGCAAAAGAGCCTGGCAATCAGGGCCGCCTGCGTCCTGTGCATCTGGATATGGATTTCAAAGAAACCTTCAAAACACGCAGCCCTGAAGCGTACGAGCGCCTGTTGCTGGATGTGATTCGTGGCGATCTGTCGCTGTTTGTACGCCGCGACGAGCAGCGTGCCGCATGGCGCTGGGTTGAGCCTATCATTGATAACTGGGAAAGCAGCTCTGATGGCCCTAAGCCATACACGGCAGGAACATGGGGGCCCGCTGCTTCATCCGCCCTGCTGTCCCGTGACGGCCTGTGCTGGCACGAAGAAGATTAAATCAAGTATTTGAATCAGGCGGGCCAGTTTTCTGGCCCGCTCTTTCATTATCATGAGGTAAAGCATGTCATCACTGTCATGGCACGAATGTTCATCCAAAGACGAATTAGATCATCAACTGGCAGATTTTATTGCTGAGCAATTAAGCACTGCCATTGCTGCACGCGGCCAGGCGGGGATTGCTGTCTCAGGAGGCAGAACACCGGCAGGCATGTTTAAAGCGCTGCGCGTAAAAGAATTAGACTGGTCAAAAGTCATCGTTACCTTAGCGGATGAGCGCTGGGTTGCTCCCGACCATGCTGATAGCAATGAACGCCTGACGCGTGAAAACCTGCTGCAGGATAAGGCTGCCAAAGCGACTTTTATTTCGCAAGTGTCGGATGCCAGCTCCGCCCATGAAGGCCAGCCAAGCATCGAAGCGCGCCTCGCTGCACTGCCCTCGCCACTGGATGTACTGATTTTGGGCATGGGAGATGATGGCCATACCGCATCGCTTTTCCCCAACGCTGCAGAGCTTGAAAGCGCCTGTGTATCCAGTGCCCTGTGTGCAGCCATCACCCCTCCGGCAGCGCCGCATCAGCGCATTACGCTCACCCTGCCTACGCTTGCCAAAGCGCGGTCGGTAATCGTACATATCACTGGCGAGAGTAAAAAAGCATTATTGCAAGTGGCACTCTCTGAACAAAAACCACTTACAGAGCAATACCCTATCCGCCGTGTTCTGGATAAGGCAGAAAGCGCCAAACACTTGTTCTGGGCAGCCTGATTCGGATGCTTCAACTACCTAAGCGCTTTTGCAAAATTTTCCCGGCCGGTATTCACAGCCGGGAAGATTTTACACAAGGGCTTCACCCCCATAAAACTCGTGTTTGAGTGAGAAAAAGACATGCTCGAACGTATCAAGGCCGCACTCGATAGCCTCAGCAAATCAGAACGAAAAGTGGCAGAGCTGGTTATTGAACAACCTAATCTGGTTGCCAATGCTCCGATTGCGCAAATTGCCGACTTAGCGCTTGTTTCACAGCCTACCGTGATTCGTTTTTGCCGCTCACTCAACTGCTCTGGCTTGCAGGATTTCAAGCTGCGCCTTACACGCAGCTTGGTATCCGGCGTGCCCTATGTGCACTCGATGGTGAGCACGGATGATTCAGCACATGATTTGGCGCGTAAATTATTCGACAACAATATTTCGCACCTGCTGCGCTGCCGTAATGAGCTCGACACCGAAGTACTGGAGCGTGCCATTACGATCATGTCGAATGCCAAAAAAATTGAAGTCTATGGGCAGGGACAATCGGGCGCCGTCGCAATAGACGCACAGAATAAGTTTTTCCGCTTAGGTGTGCCTACCGTGTCCTATACCGACCCGCATATGCACGGCATGAGTGCATCCATGCTAGGGCCGGGGGACGCCGTTGTTGCTATTTCCAACTCGGGCCGCACGCTCGATTTATTGCGCTCAGTAGAAATTGCCCGCGATGCCGGGGCCGATGTGATTGGGATTACCCATTCCAAATCACCGCTGGCCAAGCGTTGCTCGCTCTGCCTTTTTGCCGACACGATGGAAGATCCTGATCTTTACACCCCAATGATTACCCGAATTGTGCATCTGGTGATTATTGACGTACTTGCCGTCGGTGTAGCACTCAGGCGCGGACCAGAACTCATAGACCAACTCGAAAAAATGAAGCGCAGCCTCAAAGAAAAGCGTGTTCGTGGTCATGACAACTACAGCTGATTTTTAAGGACTTATCCACACATGCAAAACCTGACACAAACACCAGCCTGGCTTGCTTTAGAAGAACATTTCAATGAAGTGTCTTCTTTGCATCTGCGCGATCTGTTTAAGGACGATCCACAGCGCTTTGAAAAGTTTTCACTTGAATCAGGCGGCCTGTTTTTTGATTACTCAAAAAACCGCATCACAGCAAAAACCATGACTTTGCTGATGGATCTGGCCCGACAATCCGGCCTGCAAGAGCGCATCAAAGCCATGTTTGCTGGCCAGAAAATCAATACCACAGAAAACCGTGCCGTATTGCACACTGCGCTGCGCAATCTGGATAAGCATCCATTGATTGTGGATGGCGAAGATGTCATGCCTAAAGTGAATGCCGTTAAAGATAAAATCGGCGTTTTCTCGGATAAAGTCCGCTCGGGTGAATGGCTGGGTTACACCGGCAAGGCGATTACCGATATTGTAAACATCGGTATTGGCGGCTCGGATCTGGGCCCGCTGATGGTTTGTCAGGCGCTGAAAGATTACGGCCACAAACGCCTGAAAATGCATTTTGTTTCCACCGTTGATGGCGACCAGGTTGTATCCACACTGGCAGAACTTAATCCGGAAACAACGCTCTTTATTATTTCTTCCAAAACATTTACCACCCAGGAAACGCTGACCAATGCCCGCACATCACGCGCATGGTTTGTAAAAGCTTCGGGTGATGAAAAACATATTGCCAAGCATTTTGTGGCCGTTTCAACCAATGCCAAAGCTGTCAGTGAATTCGGTATTGATATTGAAAATATGTTTGAATTCTGGGATTGGGTAGGTGGCCGCTACAGCCTGTGGAGTGCCATTGGTTTGCCGATTGCAATTTATCTGGGTAAACACAATTACCAGGATCTTTTGCATGGTGCATATACCATGGATCAACATTTCTGCAGCAAGCCCTTAGAGCAGAATTTGCCGGTGATAATGGGGATGCTTGGGGTTTGGTACGTTAATTTCTTTGGCGCATCCACCCAGCTTATTTCACCCTATAACCAATCGCTTTATCGCTTCCCTGCGTATTTGCAACAGCTGGATATGGAATCAAACGGTAAAACGGTTGATTTGAATGGAAAACGCGTGAATTATCGCACCGGGCCTGTTGTATGGGGCGATACCGGTATTAACGGCCAACACGCGTATTACCAGCTATTACATCAGGGCAGCCAAATCGTACCCGTCGATTTTATTGCCACAATAGAACATCCGGATATTCCTGAACCGCACAATACCATTCTGATGGCGAATGTATTTGCCCAGACAGAAGCGTTTTTACGCGGCAAAAATGAATCGGAAGTTCGCGCAGAATTAGATGCACAGGGTATTACCGGCGAAGAACAGGATGCTTTAGTTCCGCATAAAGTATTTGAAGGTAATCGCCCGACCAATACCATCTTAATGCAGCGTTTATCACCGCGGCGTTTAGGTGCACTGATTGCTTTGTACGAGCATAAAGTATTCGTACAAGGCACGGTCTGGAATATTAATTCCTATGACCAATGGGGTGTTGAATTAGGCAAACAATTGGCAAAAGCGATTGAGGCTGATTTAACTACACCAGGTTTAACCACTAACCATGACGCTTCGACCAACGGTCTGGTGAATTATTACAAGCGAAATACCCCCCGTTAAACGGGATGTATTTTTATATGCCTATTACAATGCAGGCCTTTTAAAGCAGGCTGGTCCACACAACCGGCCTGCCTCCGCATCAAAATCTGCGGAGTTATTAACCCACACACAAGGTAGAGAGACCAATGGCAGAGCAGCTTCATGACCTCGATCCCCAAGAAACGCAAGAATGGCTAGAGTCACTCGATAGCGTCCTCGAAAAAGAAGGCGCAGAGCGCGCCCATTTCCTGGTTGAAAAGCTTGTAGATCATGCACGCCAAGACGGCGTCAATATTCCGTATACCGCGACCACGGCCTATATCAATACGATTCCAGCGCACCTGCAAGCTAAGCACCCAGGTAAGCCTAATCTGGAAGAACGTATTCTGGCCTACACCCGCTGGAATGCAGCAGCCATGGTGGTTAAAGCTAATCGTGATGAAGCAGAGCCAGGCGGCCATATTTCTTCATTTGCCTCCGCGGCCACTTTATACGATATCGGCTGGAATCATTTCTGGCATGCGCCTTCTGAAAACCACGGTGGTGACTTAGTTTACTTCCAAGGTCATTCTGCACCTGGCGTTTATGCTCGTGCCTTCCTTGAAGGCCGCATTACTGAAGAGCAACTGAATAAATTCCGCCGTGAAGTTGATGGTGGTGGTTTATCGTCTTATCCACACCCTTGGTTAATGCCCGATTTCTGGCAGTTCCCAACGGTATCGATGGGTCTTGGCCCATTGATGGCCATTTACCAAGCCCGCTTTATGAAGTACTTGGACGATCGTGGTTTTAAGCAAAAAGGCGATCGTAAAGTTTGGTGCTTCTGCGGCGATGGCGAAATGGACGAGCCAGAATCGCTAGGTGCAATTTCCCTCGCTGGCCGTGAAAAGCTCGACAATCTGATCTTTGTGATTAACTGCAACTTACAGCGTCTTGATGGCCCTGTACGCGGTAATGGCAAAATCATTCAAGAGCTGGAAGGCGACTTCCGTGGCTCTGGCTGGAATGTGATCAAGGTAGTCTGGGGCACAGGCTGGGATGCCATCCTTGCTCAGGACAAAAAAGGCCTTCTGCAAAAACGCATGATGGAAGTAGTCGATGGTGAATACCAGACCTACAAATCCAAAAACGGCGCTTATGTACGTGAACACTTCTTCGGTGCTTACCCAGAGTTGCTCGACCTCGTTTCAGCGATGTCGGATGACGATATCTGGCGTCTGACCCGTGGTGGTAACGATCTTTATAAAGTATACGCAGCCTATAAAGCCGCTTCTGAGCACAAAAACCAACCAACACTATTGCTGGTTAAAACCGTTAAAGGTTTCGGCGTAGGCGCGGCTGGCGAATCACAAAACGTCGCGCACAACACCAAAAAGTTGTCCGATACCGATCTGCTTTACCTGCGTGATCGCTTTAATATCCCGCTAACCGACGAAGAAGCGATTGCTTGCAAATTCTACCGTCCTGCTGACGATAGCCAAGAGCTAAAGCATATGCACGAACGCCGTGCGGCGCTGGGCGGCTTTGTGCCATCCAGAAAGCCAGTTGACGAGCCACTCGAAGTGCCAGGCTTGGATGCACTGCAAGGCTTATTGGGCAGCACTGGCGAGCGTGAAATGTCCACTACCATGGCCTTTGTTCGTATCTTGAACACCCTGGTGAAAGACAAGAAAATCGGAAATCGCATCGTGCCTATCGTGCCGGATGAATCCCGCACCTTTGGTATGGAAGGCATGTTCCGTCAGCTGGGTATTTGGTCGCACGTGGGCCAGCTGTACGAGCCACAAGATGCCGACCAGCTGATGTTCTACAAGGAATCCAAAACTGGTCAGGTATTGCAGGAAGGGATTAACGAAGCAGGTGCGATGAGCGACTGGATTGCTGCGGCAACCTCCTACGCCAACCACGGCGTGACCATGATTCCGTTCTACATCTACTACTCCATGTTTGGTTTCCAACGGATCGGTGACCTAGCATGGGCAGCGGGCGATTTACGCGCTCGCGGCTTCTTAGTGGGCGGTACGGCTGGCCGCACCACGCTAAACGGCGAAGGCTTGCAGCACCAGGATGGTCATGGGCATCTGTTTGCTGAATTTATCCCGAACTGCGTGTCCTACGATCCAACCTTCGCTTACGAGCTGGCGGTGATTGTGCAGGACGGTATGCGCCGCATGTATCAAAACCAGGAAAACATTTATTACTACCTGTCAGTAATGAATGAAAACTACAGCCACCCGGCTATGCCAGAAGGCTCCGAAGCCGGCATCCTGCGCGGTATGTATATGTTCCAGGAAGGCGCAAAAGACGCTGCTCTGAAAGTGCAGTTAATGGGTTCAGGCACGATCTTCCGCGAAGTAATTGCTGCGGCTGAGCTGCTGAAAGCCGATTTCGGCGTGGATGCAGATATCTGGTCTTGCCCAAGCTTTAACGAACTGCGCCGTGATGGTATGGCGGTTGAGCGTCACAATATGCTTAACCCGTTGGCAGCGCAGCAAGTGCCTTATGTTACGAGCTGCCTGACTGGCCGTACCGGCCCTGTGATTGCGGCAACCGATTACAAACGTGCGTTTGCAGATCAGGTGCGTGAATACGTTCCTGCTAAATACGTTGTGCTGGGTTGTGACGGCTATGGCCGCTCTGATTCACGTAAAGCATTGCGCAGCTTCTTTGAAGTGGATCGCTTCCACGTAGCGGTTGCTGCACTGAAAGCCTTGGCTGACGAAGGCAAAATTCCTGCAGCGAAAGTTGCGGAAGCCATCGAAAAGTACGGCATTGCAAATCGCCCAGCGCCTTGGACCGTGTAAAGCAGTGAGGCTTTGCCCTCAGGCACCTGGCTGAAAGGCAAAGCACCGGGGAGGGACAAGCGCCCTCCTCCTCACTCCATACCCCTCACAGGATTCGTATATATGAGCACATTGATTGAAGTAAAGATCCCCGACATCGGCGGCCACGAGGGCGTTGAAGTGATCGAGGTTTTTGTAAAAGCTGGCGACACCATTGAAGTAGAGCAATCGCTCATTACATTAGAAACCGACAAAGCGACGATGGAAGTGCCATCGACCCACGCCGGTGTAGTAAAAGAAATGAAGATTAAAATTGGCGATAAAGCCTCTGAAGGCAGCATCGTTTTACTGCTGGAAGCAGCCGACACCGCCAGCACAGCAGCGCCTGCAGCGGCGGCTCCGGCAGCGGCTCCGGCAGCGGCACCTGCCGCTGCGCCGGTTGCAGCGCCGGCAGCCGCCAGCGTGGCCAGCAGCATTGAAGTGCGCGTACCGGACATCGGTGGCCACGATGCAGTTGACGTGATTGAAGTATTTGTAAAAGTGGGCGATGTGGTTGAGAAAGAACAATCACTGATCACACTGGAAACCGATAAAGCGTCTATGGAAGTGCCATCGCCGGAAGCGGGCGTCGTTGAAAGCATCTCCCTGAAAGTGGGCGATAAAATCAGCGAAGGCGGCCTGATTCTGGTACTGAAAGGTACCGCATCAACAGCGGCTCCAGTGGCAGCAGCCGTTGCAGCCCCTGCACCAGCGCCTGTTGCTGCAGCTCCGGTACCCGCAGCAGCGCCTGCCCCTGTAGCAGCCGCAGCGGCTCCGCGTACCATCAACGAAGCAGGCTTCAAAAAAGCCCACGCCTCGCCTTCGATTCGCAGCTTTGCCCGTGAATTAGGCGTTGACCTGAGCCTGGTTAACGGTACCGGTCCTAAAGGCCGCATTTTGCATGGCGATGTGCAAGCCTATGTGAAATCCATCATGAGCGGCGCAGTCGCAGCGCCAAATGCGGCCGCTGCCGCCGTAGGTACGGGTTCTGGTCTGGATCTACTGCCATGGCCAAAAGTTGATTTTGCCAAGTTTGGCCCGATCGAAACCAAGCCGCTGACCCGCATCCAGAAGCTCTCTGGCGCCAACCTGCATCGCAACTGGGTTGTTATCCCACACGTTACATTTAACGACGAGTGCGATATCACCGAGCTGGAAGAATTCCGCAAATCCATCGGTAAAGAGTGGGAAAAATCAGGCCTTAAACTCTCGCCACTGGCCTTTATCATTAAAGCCGCTGCCGAAGTGCTGAAAGCCTTCCCAACCGTGAATGCGAGCCTCGATGGCGATAATCTGGTATTGAAGCAGTACTACAATATCGGTTTTGCGGCAGACACGCCAAATGGTCTGGTTGTACCGGTGATTAAAAACGCCGATCAAAAAGGCCTCAAGCAAATCGCCAAAGAATTGACCGAGCTTTCCGCCCTGGCGCGTGAAGGCAAGCTCAAGCCTACCGATATGCAAGGCGCAACCTTTACCATTTCCAGCCTTGGCGGCATTGGTGGCACCAGCTTCACGCCTATCGTCAACGCACCGGAAGTGGCGATTCTTGGCGTGTGCAAATCTCAAATCAAGCCGATCTGGAATGGCAAAGAATTTGTGCCACGCCTGATGTGCCCATTGTCGCTCTCTTTCGATCACCGCGTGATCGACGGCGCACTGGCTGGCCGCTTCACCGTGCAACTAGGCAAACTCCTAAGCGACATCCGCCGCTTGGTGTTGTAAGCCTCAGCTTAAAAATTTAATGCTAAAACCCAAATCTTAAAACACGGAGTTAAGGAGAACACGGAGCAACACGGAGAAAACCCTCACTTAGTTTTTCTCCGTGAAACTCCGTGTCCTCTGTGTCCTCCGTGGTTCAAGGTCTGGGTTTTCAATCCTTTTGTAGTCTGTGAGCCAGCTTGCGATGCACTTACTACCATTAATGGAATAAATGATGAGCAATCTAATCGAAATTAAAGTCCCCGATATCGGTGGCCATGACAATGTGGATATCATCGAAGTCTTCGTAAAAGTCGGCGACACAGTGGCCGTTGAAGAGTCCTTGATTGCGCTGGAAACCGATAAAGCAACAATGGAAGTGCCTTCTACCCACGCCGGTGTGATTAAAGAAGTGAAAGTCGCCGTGGGAGGCAAAGTATCCGAAGGCAGCCTGCTAGTGATTCTGGAGGTTGCCGCCAGCGCAGCAGCAACTCCGGCCGCGGCTCCAAGCCCGGCCGCAGCTGCGCCAGCCCCTGCACCACAAGCCGCTCCTGTCGCTGGCAGCCACAGCGGCGCTGCCGACTACGAATGCGAAATGGTCGTGCTCGGTGGTGGCCCTGGTGGTTACTCTGCGGCTTTCCGCTCTGCTGACCTTGGCATGAAAACCATCGTGGTTGAGCGTTTCTCAAAGCTTGGCGGTGTGTGTCTGAATGTAGGTTGTATTCCTTCTAAAGCCCTGCTGCACAATGCAGCGGTGATTGACGAAGTAAAACACCTGGCAGCCAACGGGATTAAATTTGGCGAGCCAGAAGTCGATATCGACGCACTGCGCGGCTTTAAAGAAAAAGTCATTGGCAAGCTCACCACCGGTCTGGCGGGTATGGCCAAGGCACGTAAAGTGGAATTCGTGCGCGGTATTGGCCGCTTTATTGACCCGCATCATCTGGAAGTGCAAATCACTACCGGTGAAGGCAAAGAAGTCACTGGCGAGACCAAAATCATCAAGTTCCAGAAAGCGATTATCGCCGCTGGCTCTTCCGTATTTAAGCTGCCTTTCGTGCCAAATGATCCACGCGTAGTGGATTCAACCGGCGCGCTGGAGCTGAAAGCCGTGCCAAAACGCATGCTGATTTTAGGCGGCGGGATTATTGGTCTGGAAATGGGTACGGTTTACTCCACACTGGGCGCTCGCCTGGATGTAGTAGAGATGCTCGACGGCCTGATGCAGGGCGCGGATCGCGATCTGGTTAAAGTATGGGAAAAATGGAATGCCCACCGCTTTGACAACATCATGCTCAAGACCAAAACCGTTGCACTGGAAGCCAAAGAAGACGGCATCTGGGCGACTTTCGAAGGCGAAAACGCCCCGAAAGAACCACAATGCTACGACCTCGTACTGCACGCCACTGGCCGCGTACCTAACGGCGGCAAAGTGGGCGCAGAAAACGCCGGTGTGATTGTGACTGATCGCGGCTTTATCCCGGTCGACAAGCAAATGCGCACCAATGTGCCGCATATTTTTGCGATTGGCGATCTGGTTGGCCAGCCTATGCTGGCGCACAAAGCTGTGCACGAAGCACACGTGGCCGCTGAAAATGCAGCGGATCACAAAGCCTTCTTTGATGCCCGCGTGATTCCAGGCGTGGCCTATACCGACCCTGAAGTGGCCTGGGTAGGCGTGACCGAAGATGAAGCCAAGAAAAACGGCATCAACTACGGTAAAGGCGTATTCCCATGGGCAGCTTCTGGCCGTGCGATTGCCAATGGCCGCGATGAAGGCTTTACCAAGCTGATCTTTGATCAGGACACCAAGCAAATCATCGGCGGCGCGATTGTTGGCCCGCACGCTGGCGATATGATCGGTGAAATCTGCCTTGCGATCGAAATGGGTTGTGATGCCGTGGATATCGGTAAAACCATCCACCCTCACCCAACCATGGGTGAATCCATTGGTATGGCCGCCGAAGTATTTAAAGGCGTATGTACTGATCTGCCTCCGCAAAAAAAGAAATAATTTCTTTTGCGCAGTAAAAAAACCCGGCTTGCCGGGTTTTTTTACGTTTAAACCTTTGCAGTTTCAGAAACGGATAAGACACATCAAAGACCTCTCAATTATTCTTACAATAAAAAAACAAAAAATAACCAATTTCCAATTAAAAACATACCTTTAAATTGACATTAAATTACAAGTAACTTGAACCTTTTCAAGACTAACCTAAGCTGTAAAAGGAAATAACAAAAAAATCACTCAAGAGACGCTCTTAATGCCTGCCGTGTTCAGCGATACAAGCCAGTTGCAACTTATCGATCAGATACCTGGCTGCATTTACTTGTGTCATGCCAGCGGGCAATGCCGCTATACCAACTCAGCCTTACAAACAATGTTTGGCCTTACTGCAGAAGAATGTGCGGGCTATGGATGGCTGAAAAGTCTGCACCCTGATGACAGCAAGCTGGTACACGAACAATGGCTGCAGGCGCTCAGTACACAAGCTGATTTTGAGCTTTCCTTTCGCATTTTGCCGCCGGATCAGGGCATACGATATGTCCGCGCCAAAACCCGCCCACTGTGGGATGCACACGGGCAAATCTCCGGCTATATCGGCTCAATAGAGGAGATCACCTTTGAGCACAGCCCTCTGAAGCACAGCCTGCACCTGATTGAAACTTCCCCCATCCCTCATGTGCTTTTCAATGCACAGGGCGAAATCATTTACCTGAACCCGGCATTTAGCAACAGCTTTGGCTATCAGGAAACAGATCTGCCTCAACTAAGCCGCTGGTGGGAGCAAGCCTTTCCCGATCAGGCCCGCTGGCAGTGGGTTAATGCTCAGAATATACAGCCTGCCCAGCTCAGCACAGATTCCGTTTCCCCGGCTTCAGAGCTGACAATTTGCTGTAAAAATGGCGGCTTTAAAACAGTTAAAGCCAGCCAGACTCTGTTAACACTGGGGCAAGAGAAGGCACAGCTGATCACCCTGATCGATTTAAGCGAGCTTTATCAGCAAAAAGCAGACTTACAAGAACAAGCTCAGCGCTATCGCCAGCTGTTTGATAAGGCCGATTTGTCTATCTGGAATCAGGATATGACGGCCCTTTTAACCCACCTCACCGCACTGCGTGAAGCGGGGATTACTGATCTGGCGGCCTATCTTGAAGAAACGCCGTCTTCCTTACTGAATATGATCAGTATGTTCAAAGTTATTGATATCAACCCTGCCACGCTGGCCTTATTTGAAGGAACAAGTAAGGCTGAATTTATGCAAGGCTTTGCAAGTTTATTTGGAGAAAGTGCGCTCACTGTTATTCGCCAGGAGCTGCTGGCTTTCTGGCGCAAGGATGCCATTTTTCGCAGCGAAATTAATCTTAAAACGCTGCAAGGCAGATCATTTCAGGCACTGATCTCCTACCCCATTCCTTCAACAGAGGAAGAAGCCCGCATTGTGCCGGTAAGTATTCAGGACATCAGCGAGCTGAAAGAGAGCGAAAGCCGCTGGCAATTTGCGATTGAAGGATCAGGCGATGGGCTTTGGGATTGGGATATAGGCAGTAATACTGTTTTTTACAGCCGCCGCTGGAAAGAAATGCTCGGCTTTACTGACGAAGAACTTAACAATACGCATCAGGAATGGGAAAAACGGATACATCCGGCAGACAGGCTTAAAGTCATTAATAAGGTAAAGGCCCACCTGAAAGGCAGCACGCCATTTTTTAGTAATGAATACCGTATCCGCAGCAAAGATGGCAGCTGGAAATGGATCGTTGATCGCGGCATGGTGGTCAGCCGTGATGAAAAGGGCCAGCCGCTGAGAGTGATTGGCACTCACCATGATATTACCGAACGCAAAAACAATGAAAATGCACTCTTAGCCAACCGGGCCCAGCTGGCAGGCATGATTGATTCGGCCATGGATGCCATTGTCACCACCGATGCCGAATTCAACATTATTCTGTTTAATCAGGCAGCAGAAAATATGTTTGGCTATCCGGCCCAACAAATGCTGGGCTGCCCGATTGAAGTACTCATCCCCGTTAAGCTGGCAGTGCAGCACCGTGCGCAGATGCACAAATTTGGCGGCCAGGGTGAAGGCCATCGCAAAATGGGCGGCAGCTCAGCACGCCAGGTGATGGGCAAACGAGCCGATGGCAATGAGTTTCCTATCGAAGTGGCCATTTCTTACCTGGAAAATTTTGGCAGCCCCATTTACACCGCCATGGTGCGCAATATTACAGACCGGCTGGCCTATGAAACCAGCTTATTGCAATTAACCACAACGCTGGAACAGCGTGTTATTGAGCGTACTTATGAGCTGGAAGCGGCTAAACAACAAGCAGAAAACGCCAATCTGGCAAAAAGTGCATTTCTGGCCAATATGAGCCACGAGATTCGCACCCCGCTCAATAGCGTACTGGGCATGGCGCATTTGGCCCAGCTCACCCCCTTAAATGCCAAACAAAGCGATTACCTGCAAAAAATCACACTATCTGCAAATCACCTGCTTGATCTGATTAATGACATTCTTGATTTTTCAAAAATTGAAGCCGGTAAAATGGAAATCAGCAGCCATGATTTTTCTCTGCATGAGCTGATTGACCATGTGCGTGAATTAATTCAGCAAAAAGCAGAAGAAAAAGGCCTGCAACTCCATATTGTAATTGGCATACAAGTTCCCTCATTTTTACGGGGTGATGATTTACGTATCAAGCAAGTGCTGATTAATTTACTCAGTAATGCCATTAAATTTACTCAGGATGGCAAAATAACTTTAACCGTTAATTTAGATTCAAATGAAAATCTGGCTTTTAGTGTACGCGATACTGGAATAGGGATTCCCGCAAACGCGCAAGCGCAATTGTTTCAATCATTTCAGCAGACAGATAACTCAATTACCCGCAAATACGGAGGAACAGGCCTGGGGCTTGCAATCAGCAGGCAGTTAGTACAGCTCATGGGAGGGGAATTAACCGTCACCAGCCAGCCGGATCAGGGCAGTGAATTTAAATTCAGCCTCAGCCTGCCAACAATTAATGCGCTTGCTCCTTCACCGGCCCATCAGAATCATTCAATCAGGGATCATTTCCTTGTAGGAAAGCATATATTACTGGCAGACGACCATCCGTTTAATCAGCAAATTGGTGCCGAACTAATACAAATAGCCGGCGCAGAAGTGGTGATTGCCAATAATGGGCTTGAAGTACTGCAATTAGCCAAACAACACCATTTCGACGCAATACTGATGGATGTACAAATGCCTCAGATGGATGGCATTACCGCCAGCCTAGCCCTTAGAACAATGCCCGCATTTGATTCAGTACCCATTATCGCCATGACAGCCAATGTATCACGCGAATATCGCCAAAATTGCCTGAATGCAGGTATGAATGACTTTATCGGCAAACCCGTGCAGGCAGAGAAAATCTATCAGATACTGGCTTACTGGCTTGGGCCTCACGCTGCAAAGCTACCCGAAATAAAACGCCCTCAGCCAGAAGCAGAGCCCCCCCGGGAAGAAGCATCCCTGACCGGCTGCGGCGGTGAGCTCACTGCCCCAATTATCGATTTTTCAGAGTTACGCAGCATGCTGGGCGATGATACCGACCGCCAGCGCAAATATTGTGCAAAATTTGTGCAATCTTTTGAAGAAGGGCTGAGCAATATTCTGAAGGCCCATGAAAGTCATAACCTGATAGGCCCTGAATGCCACAAACTGAAATCCATCGCCCGTACGGTTGGCGCAATGCCATTAGGCCTGCAGCTTGCCTCCATGGAAAAACTCGATCAAACCACGCCATCCGATGTGCAATCAGAAAAAATCAGGCAGCTGCAATCTTTATTTCTGCAAAGCTGTGAAGCGCTGCAAAAAAATGGCTTGCTGGATGGAGCAGGCAGCCCAACACCAGGCGCAGCGCATGTGCCGGAGCACAGCCCGCTTTGCATCCTTTTAGTAGACGATGACCGCTTTATTCTGGAAATCATCCAGCAACATCTGAATGATTTAGGCATTACGCAAATCCTGTCATTTTTAAAAGCAGAAGATGCACTTAAAAGACTTGCCCTGCCCCCTCAGCCTGACTGGATTTTTTGCGATTTACAAATGCCCGATATGGATGGCGTCGCCTTTTTGCGCCAGCTGGGTTTGCTGCAGTACGAAGGCTATATCGCCATTCTTTCTGCAATGGATAAGCAGGTATTAAAAGCGGCAGAACGGCTGGCGCATTCTTTTCACTTAAAGCTGGGCGGATCGCTCACCAAGCCGGTCAAAAAAGAAGAGCTGGCACAAATATTACTCCTACACCCCGCGCATTCAGGCACAGAGCACGCTGGCAGCCACATGCCCCAGTTGCAACTGCTTGAAGATGAAATACGCAACGGCCTTGCCGCAGGTGAGGTGGAACTCTATTACCAGCCCAAAGTTAGCACCAACGGGCGCGGCGTACTTGGGGCAGAAAGCTTAGCCCGCTGGCGTCACCCCCTGCGTGGGCTGCTTGGGCCACATTTATTTGTTCCGGCCATTGAAGCTTTAGGCTTAATCGATGATCTCACCCTCTGTGTATTAAGGCTGGCCAGCCGTCAGCTACGAATATGGCTCGATCAGGGTGAGCACATCAAATTATCGATTAATGTATCGATGGGCAATCTGCACCGGCTGGAGCTGCCAGAGCTGTTTCAGGAAGTACTGCGCGAAAGCAATATCAGCCCCGAGCTGATTACGCTGGAAATCACCGAAACCCAGCTGACCCATGATTACGTGCTCAGCCTCGATATCCTGACCCGCTTAAGGATTATGGGTTTTGGCCTCTCTGTAGATGACTTTGGCACGGGCTTTTCGACCATGGAGCATTTAATTCAGATTCCATTTACCGAATTAAAAATCGATAAGGCCTTTGTCAGCGGTGCCACCTCCGATGCTTCCGCCCGAACCATTCTGGAACACAGCGCAGATTTAGGCCGGAAATTTTCCCTTAACCTGGTAGCAGAGGGCGTAGAAACGCAGGCCGACTGGGATTTGGTTTCCAATATGGGCTGCCACGAAGTACAGGGCTATCTGATCGGCCACCCAATGCCCGCAACCGAATTTATACACTGGAAAAAAATGTGGGAAAGCCACCTTTCCAGCATCAAATAAGCGGCAAAGCGATGAATTTTTTTATTCTGCAGATCCATTAAAAACCTCAGGCCCTGAGCCAAGGATCAATATCATGAACGACAAGCCACTGGTACTCATTGTTGACGACGATCTTTTTATGCTGGATTTTATCTTTGATGCCCTCAGCGAAACATGTAATGTGATTACGGCAGAAAATGGCAAAGCAGCTTTGCAGCTGGTGCAGCAGCAGCATCCCAAACTGGTATTGGCAGATGTAAAAATGCCGGAGATGGATGGCTATGAGCTATGCCGCCAGATCAAAGATGATTTTGATATCAGCGATACGCCTGTACTGTTTTTATCAGCGCTGGATGGTATCGAGGACAGGCTGCAGGGCTTTGATGTAGGTGGAGAAGATTTTGTCCTCAAGCCTGCTAACCCCAAAGTATTGCAAGCCAAAGTGGCGCATGTTCTGCAGCTGATTGAAGAGCGGCAGCAATTAAAATCTCAGGCTCAATACGCTACCAATACCGCCATGCTGGCCATGGCCAGTATGAGTGAAACGGGCTTACTGATCGAAGGGATTAAGCGTTTTAATAATTGCGCTGCCCCGCTCGATTTAGCCAAGGCTTTAATCAGCGCCATCGCCCTGTTTGAGGTAGACAGCGTTGTTGAGCTGATTCTTCCCGAAGGAGGCTCTTTAGCCGTCAATGCGCGGGGACCCGCCAGCGCATTGGAAACCTCGATCATGCACCATATGTCCACGATGGATCGCATCACTCAGTTTAAAAGCCGTATGGCGATTACTTACCCGCATATCAGAGTACTGATCAGCAATATGCCAGAGCATGATGAAGACCGCTGTGGCCGCCTGCGCGACAATCTGGCCATTCTGATTGAATCGACCGAATACCGGCTTGAAGCACTCAATATCATGGTTAAGGCCAAAGAACGGGATATTGCAATTGGGGCAACGATTAAATCGCTCACAGATGCACTAAGTAAAATAGACGAGCAGCAAAGAAACGGCCGTACCTCCATTGCCATTATTCTGAGCACAGTCACTTCCCGTATTGAAGCGGCCCTTGTGGGTTTGCAATTAACCGAACGCCAGGAAAGCTCATTAATCGACATTGTGAGCCGGGGCTTAGAAGAAGTCTCCAATACCATCAGTGCCGATGCTGATTTTCAGGATCAGCTGAGCAGCGCAATCAAAGCGCTCCAGAACACCATTTACAGTTAATCAGATGATGAATCAGCTTCAATAGCGTACCAGCAATCATTGACACACTTTGCTCTGTACAAAAACATACTTACTCAAAGTTGACAGCACTATGATTTTAAACTTGAGACCACTGCGTTCACTACAAAACAGAGTTATCTTACTAATGCTGTTGCTCTTTGTTGCCTCGATTCTATTGCTGACATTCTATGCAAAACGTGTTTTTCAAAAAGAAATGCTGCATCTGGTCAGCAATCAACAGCTCACCAGCGTGAGTATTATTGCAAATGACATTGACCATCACTTACAAGAAAACATAAATGCACTAGAGTACTTTGCAAAAAAAATAACGGCACAATCCTTAAAAAACCCGCCAGCCCTTCAATCTGAGCTTGAAAACCATAATATGCTGCAAGAGTTATTTAACGCAGGCAGTTATATCAGTACCGCCGAAAACAATTTAATCATCCCTTCTGTTTCCCTTGCCCAGCACCCCATCAGCTATGCCCTTTACCAGTCATCGGTTCGGCAGACGCTGGCACAGGGGATCAATTCGATTTCTAATACACAACAGGATCAGCAACAAAAAAACCCCATATTTGTGATCACGGTTCCCATTAAAAATAATCAGGGGCAAGTGATCGCAGCCTTATCCGGCGTTATAAATCTGTACAAACCTAACTTTATTAGTGAAAAAATTAAACATAACAATGGAAAAACTGGGGGCTATGCCCTGATCGCACCAGAACAACACCTCATCATCGCCGCCACCGATCAACGTCTGGTCATGAAACCAACGCCCGCAGGCGTAAATCTCATTGCTGACCGGATGATGCAGGGCAAAGAAGGATCTGGCATTTTTGTTGATTTACTCCAAACCGAAGTATTCACCTCGGTTAAAAAAGTAAACTTGGCTGACTGGTATGTTGCAGCGGCCCTTCCCACTGACGAAGCATTTTTTCCTATTCAACAAGCAGAGCGGCATCTTCTGGGCATCATTTTTTTGATAACGCTGGTCTTATCCCTGCTGATTGCCTGGATATTAAAACAACAACTTTCTCACCTGCACACGGCAATTAAGTGCCTCAATACCATGGCGGAGAGTGACGCCCCCCCCCGCCTGCTTCCCATTGTCAAAAACGATGAAATTGGAAACCTGCTCAGCAGCGTTAACCACTTACTGACCACTCTGGGCAAGCGGGAAGACGCGCTGAAACAAAGTGAATTATTCATACGGACAGTAACCGAAAACATACCGGGAATGCTGGCTTACTGGACACCTGATTTACATTGCGCTTTTGCGAATAAAGCCTACTGCCAGTGGTTTAATCATAGTGTGACCCAAATCCACAATATCGCCATGCAAGATTTACTAGGCCCTGAGCTGTTCCAAGCCATTAAACATTACATTCATGGGGCACTGGAGGGTAAAGAACAAAACTATGAACGCTCATTAATCAAATCCGATGGTAAACAAGCTTATCTGCTGGCACAATATATTCCCCATTTTCAGGCAGAAAAGATTCAAGGTTTTTTTGTATTACTCACTGATATTACTGCAATTAAACAAGGAGAGGAGCAATTAAGATTAAGTGACGCAGCACTTAAAGCAATATCACAAGGCGTACTGATCGCCGATGCCAGTCGGAATATTATTTCAGTTAACCCTCCTCTGCTTGCCATTACCGGATTTAGCCCGGAGGAATTCATCGGGCGCAATTGTAATTTTTTACAAGGCCCCCTATCCAGCCCTGAAACTATCAATGCAATTCGTAATGCACTTAATTCCGGAAAAGAATTTAATGGCGAAATTATTAACTACCGCAAAGATGGAAATTCATTCTGGAACGATTTGAGCATTTCACCTGTATTTAATGAAAATGGCGTTTTAACTAATTTCATAGGCATTACCCGGGATATTACCGAAAGAAAAAACTCAGAAAAAGAAAAATTAAACAAACAAGAGCAACTCTTAGGCATGATTAATACTGCCATGGATGCCATTGTAAGTGCAGATGCACAATTTAATATCATTTTATTTAATCCTGCAGCAGAAAAATTATTTGGCTACTCTGCAAAAAACATACTGGGTCAGCCGATTGAATGTTTACTTCCAATAGGTCTTGCAAATGAGCACCGGGAAGAAATGATACAATTTGCAAAAAACAAAGAAAAACCAAGACAAATGCAAGGCCGCTCTGTAAGACCTGTAGTAGCAAGACATCAGCAAGGACATGATTTCCCTGCTGAAATTGCAATTTCATATTTAGAAAACAATGGGCAACCTATTTTTACCGCAATGATCCGCGACCTCACTGAACGTAAATTACTTGATGAGGCACTCATGCAATTTGCTGCTACTTTAGAGCTGCGTGTTATTGAACGGACACAGGAACTAGGAGCAGCAAAGCTGCAGGCAGAAAATGCAAATCAAGCTAAAAGCGCATTTTTAGCTAATATGAGCCATGAAATTCGTACGCCTCTCAATAGTGTACTGGGTATGGCTCATCTGGCTCAGCTGACAGAATTAACGCCAAAACAGCGTGACTATCTGCAAAAAATTACTTTATCTGGCACACTTTTGCTTGATTTAATCAATGATATTCTGGATTTTTCAAAAATAGAGGCGGGTAAGTTCGATTTAAACACTGTAGATTTTAATTTATCTGACCTTATTCATCATATTAGCGGGCTTATTCAGCATAAGGCCACAGAGAAAGGCCTTACGCTCAATATTCAAATCGATAAAAATACCCCGCTTGCTTTGCATGGTGATGATTTACGCATTAAACAAGTACTGCTGAATTTACTCAGCAATAGTATTAAATTTACCGACAGTGGCAGTGTTACTCTCATTGTTCATCCTTATACAGAGCATTACACCTTGCAATTCAGTATTATCGACACAGGCATCGGCATTACTCCTGAAGTGCAAAAATTACTATTTCAGTCTTTTCAACAAGCGGACAACTCCATTACCCGAAAATATGGTGGCAGCGGGTTAGGACTAGCCATCAGCCGTCAGCTGGTACAGCTCATGGGCGGTGAATTGTCAATGAAAAGTGAATTAGGCAAGGGCAGTGAATTCACCTTCCATATTGTGCTTAATAAAGCAAAAACAGACCCATCCACATTAGTAATGCCAGATAAAGTAAAAGACAATGAATTATTCTTTAAAGACAAGCTAATTTTACTGGCAGATGACCATGCTTTTAATCAGCAAATTGGAAGCGAGTTATTAGAACTAAAAGGTGCTAAAGTAATATTGGCAAACAATGGACAAGAAGCCATTCAATTAGCACAGCAATACCAGTTTGATGCCATATTAATGGATGTACAAATGCCTGAAATGGACGGCATTACCGCCAGCCAGATTTTAAGAAAAAATCCCGATTATGACGCAGTTCCAATTATTGCAATGACAGCCAATATTTCAACAGATTACCGTCAGCGCTGCACCCAGGCAGGCATGAACCATTTTATTGGTAAACCTGTGCAGGCAGAAAAACTCTATCTGGCGCTAATGATCTGCTTCAGGCAGCAAACTGAACCAGAGCTCCCTTCTTCAGTAAGCCCTAAAGATATTACCCCAGCTTCTGAAGGCCAGTGGATAAACCACCAAGAGCTGCAAAGTATGCTGGGTGAAGAAATAACACGCCAGCGCAAATACTGCGAACGTTTTTCAGAAGCCATGAAGGGCGGGCTTGCAACCATTGACGACGCTCTGGCCTACAACCAGCCCGATTTAATTAAAACAGAATGCCACAGACTTAAAGCCATAGCGAATACGGTGGGCGCACTGCCACTTGGTGAACTACTCGCCAAACTTGAGAAAAACGAGCACACTTCTGAAGAGCTAAAGCAAGCAATCGTAGAATTAAAATTACATGTTCAGCATAGCTGTGCAGCGCTAAAAAATATGGATCTGCTCGATCACTCATTAGAAATTCAATAAGCAGATAGCTCAATCCGGTTTACTTACCACGGCTCCTCCTTAACGCCACAAGGATTATTATATGCGTATCCTCGCACTGCTTGGTTTTTGCAGCTCTGTCAGCCTGGCCGCCTGCCCGCCTTTGCTTGATTACCAAAGTAAAACGCTAAAAGGGGAGAATTTTGATTTTTGCAGTTATAGCGGCAAACCTATTTTAGTGGTGAATACCGCCAGCAAATGCGGCTTTACCCCGCAATTTGATAAATTAGAAAAAATCTACGCCAAATATAAAGACCAGGGGCTGCTTGTGGTGGGGTTTCCATCCAATGATTTCAAGCAAGAGCTGGCCGATAATAAAGAAATTGGTGATTTCTGCCGCCTCACCTATTTTGTAGAGTTCCCCATGCTGGAGAAATCCAGCGTACGCGGCGCCAATGCAAATCCGCTGTTTAAACGGCTCAGTACTGCTGCCGATACCACACCCAAGTGGAATTTCTACAAATATTTAATTGCCCCGGATGGCAAAACAGTCACAGCCTACAGCTCGATCACCGAGCCTGACGATAAAGAAATCATCAGTAAAATTGAAGGCTGGCTGAAAAAATAATACACATACAGAGCCATCCCCAGACTCTGCTAAACAAAGCAAAACCGGCAGGGCCGCAGCATTTTGCTGGGTTGGCGTTGCCACTCAAACGGCTGAATCAGGAATGAGAGGCTGAAGCCATACTGCTTACTTTTATTAAGCAGGCTTATCTTCTATTCAGTCAGGCACAAAACAAACAACATTTGTAATTAAACATAAGTACTTTATCCACGAAACCCCAATTGAGTTTTCTCATATCTTTCAATAAGCTGATTATGGTTATTTGGCGCAGATCAAAAACCATAACCCTTATAAACAATGGATGAGAAAACAATGAATAAATATGCTCTGCCAGCCCTGCTGGCCAGCCTGCTGGCCCCGCTTGCCAGTGCCCATGGCACCATGGAAGTGCCAATCAGCCGCATCTTAAGCTGCTTTAATGAAGGCCCTGAAAACCCCAAAACGGCAGCCTGCCAAGCCGCAGTGGCACTATCCGGCCCGCAAATGCTTTACGACTGGTCTGGTGTAAATCAGCTGCCCAATGGTAATCACAAAGCTTTTGTACCGGATGGCCAGCTTTGCGCCGGAGGAAAATCAAATTATGCGGGGATGAACCTGGCCCGTACCGACTGGCCGGTAACCCCCATTGCACCTAATGCGAATGGGCAATTTGATTTTATTTACACCGCCCCCGCCGCACACCAAACCCGCAACTGGCAATTTTTTATTACCAAAGATGGCTGGAATCCTAACAAACCTTTAGCCTGGTCTGATCTGGAAGACGCCCCATTCTGCACCTTAGGCAATACAGCAGCAGTGGATAAAAAATACAAACTCACCTGCCCGCTGCCTAAAAAAACCGGCGTGCACATTATTTATAATGTGTGGCAACGCAGCGACAGTGATGAAGCGTTTTACTCCTGCTCGGATGTTAATTTCTCTGGCAGCCTCTCTACCTATAAAGAGCTGGGCCAAATCCGCGCTCAGCAGGATTTAAAAGCCGATACCAAGGTCACTTTCCGCCTGTTTGATAAAGATGGCCGCGATGTGGAAAGCTTCTCTGTCACCACTGGCTACGATAGCCAAACCGGAGAAAATACATCTTTAGCCGCCAACTGGCCTTTCTATCTGGCGCAAAAAGTGAATATCAACTCGCGCTATATCAGCGTAGGCGTGCTGGCAAACAACGGCAGCGTATCCCCGGTTAAATCAGTGCAAGACAACCGTGTGTATGTCAGAAACAATGGGGAATACAGCTTTAAAGTGGATATTGGCGGCGTGATTGTGCCAACACCAACGCCAACACCTGTACCAACGCCTGTTCCGACCCCAGTTCCTACACCTGTACCAACACCAGTGCCAACGCCTGTTCCGACCCCGGTTCCTACACCAGTACCCACACCGCCACCATCAACAAGCTGCGCACCTGATTGGAAGGCAGGCAGCACCTATGCCACGGTCAACACGAGGGTCAGCCAGAACCTGCATAACTACCAAAACAAATGGTGGACCGTCGGTGAAGAGCCCGCAAAAAGTGGCCAGTGGGGCGTGTGGCAAGACTTGGGCGCTTGCAAGAAGTAAATCTTTTAGGGCGGCGGGAGCAACCCGCCGTTTACGTAGCTTTTAAGACATAAACCTGGCAGGTTTCACCCGCCCTGAAAATAATGCAATGCTTGCAAGTGAGAGGCAATGCAAACAGCCGCGAAAACCCCAAGGATTTTCGCGGCTGTTTTATTGAAAGATGCCTACTTTAACTGCGCATCAAATGATCAAATGCACCAAGAGAAGCTTTTGCACCATCGCCCATGGCAATCACGATTTGCTTAAAGGGCACTGTGGTTACATCGCCTGCGGCAAATACACCAGGTAAGGAGGTCTGCCCGCGGTTATCCACCTCAATCTCACCATGTTTGCTTAAACCCAGCGTGCCTTTCAGCCAGTCGGTATTGGGCAGCAAGCCAATTTGCACAAAAATCCCGGCCAAACCGACCTGATGCGATTCACCGCTCTGGCGATCGGTATATTGCAGGCCGCTGACCTTCTGCCCATCGCCCAGCACTTCGGTAGTTTGCGCTTGCTTAATCACCACCACATTCGGCAGGCTGTAGAGTTTTTTCTGCAATACGGCATCGGCGCGCAGCTCTGCGCCAAACTCCAGCAGGGTAACGTGTTCCACAATCCCGGCCAGATCAATCGCAGCTTCTACGCCAGAATTCCCTCCGCCCACTACCGCAACACGCTTGCCTTTAAACAGCGGGCCATCGCAATGCGGGCAATAAGCCACGCCACGGCCTCGGTATTCTTTCTCCCCTGGCACATTCATTTCGCGCCAGCGTGCACCGGTCGCAATAATCACTGATTTACTTTTTAAGGTTGCACCACTGGCAAGGCGAATCTGGCTAATACCGTTTTCATCGAGGCTCAGCGCTTCGGCGCGTTGCAGATTCATAATATCCACATCGTATTGCTTTACATGCTGCTCCAGCGCGGTGACCAGCTTTGGCCCTTCGGTTTCTTGTACAGAGATAAAGTTTTCGATACTCATTGTATCCAGCACCTGGCCGCCAAAACGCTCGGCCACCACGCCAGTGCGAATCCCTTTACGCGCGGCATATACCGCCGCTGCCGCACCCGCTGGCCCACCGCCAATCACTAGTAAATCAAACTGATCTTTGCCTGAAATCGCTTCAGCCTGGCGCTCTGCCGAGCCGGTATCAAGCTTAGCCACGATTTCTTCAATGCCCATGCGGCCCTGGCCAAAAGCTTCGCCATTCAGATACACCGAAGGCACCGCCATAATCTGCCTTGCGTTCACCTCATCCTGATACAGCGCGCCATCAATCATCACATGGCTGATTTTGGGATTAAGCACCGCCATTAAATTAAGCGATTGCACCACTTCCGGGCAGTTTTGGCAGGTGAGCGAGATAAACGTTTCAAAACGTAGCTCGCCCGGCAAGGTCTTAATCTGCTCAATCAGTGCTGCTTCAATCTTGGGCGGATGGCCCCCCACTTGCAGCAGACCCAATACCAGAGACGTAAATTCGTGCCCCATGGGAATCCCGGCAAAACGCACGCGGGGCTCTTCGCCAACACGGGCAATCCCGAAGGAAGGCTTGAGTGCGGCATCCTCAAATCGCAGGGTGATTTTGTCTGACAGCTCGGTAATTTCTTGCAATAAGCTTTGCATTTCCTGAGCAGCAGCGCTTTCGTCCACAGAGGCAATCAGCTCAATCGGAAATTGCAGTTTTTCTAAATAAGCAGCAAGTTGAGTTTTGATATTGGATTCAAGCATGATGAATTCTCCACAATAGTTTTTATTGAAAAAGCGCCTGGCGCCAGTTTAAAAAGTGCTTTTGCAATAAAAGCGATCATCGTAGGGCGGTTGAAAACCGCCCTACGCATTTAATTAACTCATTAAATCTTGCCAACTAAATCAAGCGACGGTGCCAGTGTTTCTGCACCTGGCTGCCATTTAGCCGGGCAAACTTCGCCTGGGTGCTTGGCAATATATTGAGCGGCCTGCACTTTGCGCATTAGCTCTGCTGCAGAGCGGCCAATACCGTTATCGTGGATTTCACACAGCTTGATCTGGCCTTCAGGGTTGATCAGGAAGGTGCCTCGCAGTGCCAAGCCTTCTTCTTCGATCATCACATCAAAATTGCGGGTCAGCGTGCCGGTAGGGTCTGCCAGCATCGGGTAGTTAATCTTTTTAATGGTGTCTGATGTATCGTGCCAGGCCTTGTGGGTGAACTGGGTATCGGTAGAAACCGAGTAAACCTCTACACCCATTTTTTGGAATTCCGGGTAAAAATCAGCCAAGTCGCCTAATTCAGTTGGGCAAACAAAAGTGAAATCAGCCGGGTAGAAGAACACAACCGACCACTTGCCTTTCAGATCCGCGTCAGTCACGGAAGTAAATTTACCTGCGTGGAATGCGTTAACTTTAAATGGTTTAATTTCGCTGTTAATCAAAGACATGGTGTAACTCCTAAGTAGAGAAAGTGTTGTTTGTGAAGCAGTGAAGTCATCTTAAGCCCCCGCCTCTCTCAGGTCTAATTGATAGTTTAAATCTTACACATTGAAAATTGCTATACACAAAATCTATCCAAACATCATAGCAAGAACGTCTCTGCAACACGCACAAGCGGGCTGCAAATGACGGTTGAGAAAGCCCGGCCTGATTCAGCTAGAATAAAAAAAACGACTTAAATGGACAGCAAGAATGGGCAAAACGCGTTTGGAAGCATTTAGTGACGGGGTGATCGCTATTATTATCACCATCATGGTTTTGGAGCTTAAAGTGCCGCACGGGGAAGATGCCCATGCGCTCTTGCCAATGATCCCCATTTTCTTAGGCTATGTATTCAGCTTTATCATGGTGGGGATTTACTGGAATAATCATCACCATATGCTGCATATCGTGCACAAAATAAATGGCCCGGTTTTGTGGGCCAATTTGCACTTACTTTTCTGGCTGTCTTTGATTCCGGTCACCACCGCATGGATGCAAGAAAGCCACTTCGCCCCGCCAGCAGTCGCTCTGTATGGCTTTATACTTTTTATGGCTAGCGTGGCCTGGCCAATACTGGCCCACTTTCTGATTAAAATTCACGGCAATCAATCCGAGCTGGCCATCGCTTTTGGCGAAGACCGCAAAGGGAAAATATCGATGCTGATGTACCTGCTCGCCATCCCGCTCGCCTTCCTAAATGTATGGATAGCGATTAGTCTATATATTGCAGTGGCCGTGATCTGGTTTATTCCGGATCAGAGAATTGAAAAAAACCTGCATCACGAATAGAGGCAGGTTTTAAACTGGTTTTCTTTAGCGAAAGCGCGCTTATTGATTGAGCTGCCAGCGGGCGGTCAGGATGGGGATGCGCTTTCTTTGCTCCATGCAATCAAAATCACCCTCCTGATAATCCCGGCAAATCCACGGTCTTTGCTCATAGATCGTACACATCATGCTGCGGCGATCCAGCGCCGCACACCAGCCATCCTCCAGCCTGTGCATAATCTCGCCGCCCCAGGCATCCTTCTCAACATACTCCGGCGGCACATCATCATCCCCGGCAATCAGCATCACTTCCAGCTGGCAACAACAGGCTTTACAGGTACTACAGGATACGGCGGAGGACATAAAGTTACTCAATTGTGCGGTGTTTTATAGGGATTGCATCATTTGCGGGGCGGGTAAAACCCGCCTGACTTGTTGTGAGATTATAAGTTCGGCGGATTTCGCTCCAGCGCACCAAACAATCAAAAAGATCATTTTTATTAGTGCCTTCGGCACGTTGATTTAGGTGCGGGAGTCCCCCGCATGGGACTCCCTTTCTTGAACGGCCAAGAAAGGAAGCAAAGAAGGCCGCCCCGAACAGCACGAAGGCCCCTCACTGCGGACAATCGAGACGGCGGCTGCGGGACTCACTCGCTTCGCTCGCTCAAACATCCTCGCCGAAACCCCGCCCCGCTTGTTCCACGTTTCGGCGTGCTTCAGGGGAGATTTAAGCCCCGTGCGACTAACCGTGATGGAAGCCAAGGTTAGTCAATTTGATAATGCCTAGGGTCTGTTGACGTTTCATTCACAATTGCGCTGCGCCGGAAAACGGCCAAGCACAAGGCATGCGACGAAGGCAATAACTGGTTATTGTCGAGGAGCATAACGCAGTGAATGGCCGTTTTCCGGCTCAGCCCTTCGGGTTGACTGCATTTTTGGGGCTGCACATCGTTAAAAATCGCTAATGGTACTCGTGCCATGTCGCAATTTTTGCCTTGTTCAGCCCCAAAACTGCAGCCAACGCAGCCGTGAATGAAACGTCAACAGACCCTAAGATCCAAAGAAAATAACTTAATTCAATGCCTGCTTTTCTCCGTGAAACTCCATGTTCTCTGTGCCCTCTGTGTTTTAAGACTTGGGTTTTGCTACAACTCCTTCACCACCCACTTCAGCCCATTGTCTTCCGGGTGAGTCTGAATCGTGAAGCCAAGGTGCTTCATAAAGGCCAGCATGGTTTTGTTGCTGGTGAGCACTTCGCCTTCGATAGTCGATAAGCCCATATCGCGGGCGGCGGTGAAGAGGGCTTCCATCAGGCGGTTACCAAGGCCCTTGCCTTGCCAGGCATCATCAATCACCACGGCAAATTCGCAGCTGTCTTTATCGGGGTTGGCAGTATAACGGGCTACGCCGATAATTTGCTCGCCCTGGCCTGCCTGCACCGTGGCGGCAATGGCCATTTCTCTGGCGTAATCCAGATGAGTAAAACGTGCCAGCAGGCTTTGTGGCAGGGATTTAAGCACGCTCATATAGCGGTTATAGCGTGTCTCATCCGATAGGCGGCTGACAAACTGAATCAGCAAATCTGCGTCCTCCGGGCGGATGGGACGCAAAATCATGGGCATGCCGGTTTTGAGCTGGGTGAGCTGCATTAAATGCGATGGATAGGGATGAATCGCCATATGTGCGTAACGGCGGGCTTTGGGATCTACTGCAGCCACAATAATGCTGGCATCCACCGCTATCACGCCGTTTTCGTCGCTGATCAGCGGGTTGATATCCAGCTGCTGAATCTGCGGTAATTCGCAAACCATTTCCGATACGCGCAGCAGCACATTTTTAACCGCCTCGATATTCACTGCTGGCTGGTTTCTGAAAGGGGCGAGCATTTTTTTAATCCGCGTGCGGCGGATCAAATGCTCGGCCAGATAATCATTTAAGGGCGGCAGCGATACCGCGATATCGTTAAATACTTCTACCGCAATCCCCCCCGCACCAAAGCTAATCACCGGGCCAAAGGCCGAATCGTTGACGACCCCCACCATCAGCTCACGGGCGTACTTTTTGCCGTGCATGGGTTGCACCGTCAGGCCGCGCACACGCTCAACGCCCAGCTTATCGTGGGCACGGCTGAGCATTTTATTGGCTTCGCTGGCCACTGCAATCAGGCTGTTTAAATTAAGCACTACGCCGTCGATATCGGTTTTGTGCATCAAATCGACGGCGTCTATTTTCAGCACCACCGGCAGGCCCATGCCCATAGCGGCATTGACTGCATCATCGGCGCTATTGGCACGCACCGTCATGGCGACGGGAATATGAAACGCACGCAAAATTGCTTTTGATTCAATTTCATCCAGCAGGCTGCGGCCATCGGCCAGCACTTTATCAATCACCATGCGTGCAGTTTCCATATCCGGCGCTTCCCACTCACCCAGCGGGGCAGGAGTTTGCAATAAGAGCTGCTGGTTATGCTGCCATGCGGCTAAAGAATAAAACACTTCTACGGCGTGCTCAGGCGCAGAAAAGCTGGCACAGCCTGCCTTCACCAGCAGCTTGCGGCTGGCGTCGACTTTTTTGCCGCCTATCCACGCCATCAGCAGCGGCTTATCGCTGCTTTTTTTCAGAGCAATCATCGCTTCGGCAGTACGTAAATGATCAGTGCCTGCCTGCGGGGTAAACACCACCAGCACGCCATCAATATTTGGGTCGGCCAGTACGGCTTCAACCACCAGTTTGAATCGCTCCGGTGAGGCATCCCCCAGGATATCGACCGGATTATTACGGCTGGCTTGTGCGGGCAGATTTTTAGCCAGCCAGGCCACTGTAGCCAGAGACAGCTCTGGCAGCTGCACATGCAAATCACGCGCCCGGTCTACCGCCATCATCCCGGCACCGATGCCGTTAGTTACGATAGCCAGACGGCGGCCCTTGGTTTTAAACGTACCATTTAATACTTTTGCAGCCGTAAACAGCTGATTAATTGAGCGCAGGCGCAGCACACCGGCCCGCTTAAGCGCGGCATCAAATACATCATCACGGCCGATCAGCCGCTCAGAATGGGTACGGCCATGCGCGGCAGAAGCATCGTTATAGCGCCCTACTTTCAGCGCCATTACCGGCTTGGAGCGCGCCGCAGCCCGCACCGCCGACATAAAAGTGCGTGCCTCGTGCAGGTCTTCGATATACAGCAAAATGCTCTGGGTTTTAGGATCTGCCACTAGGTAATCCAGTACCTCGCCCACATCCACATCGACGGCCGAGCCTAAAGACACCACTGAAGAAAAACCCACATCGTGCGATTCGGCCCAGTCTAAAATCGCCGAGGTAATCGATGATGATTGCGATACCAGCGCCATGCTGCCATTTTTTAACTTGCCCTGATAATTACCCGCCATTAATTTAGCGCTGACACGGCACAGGCCAAAAACGGTAGGGCCAATAATCCGCAAGCCATAATGCCGGGCCCGCTCCATGATTTTTTCCAGCAGAATCTGGCTTTTTTTATCTGTCCCCACAAAATCGCAAGACATGATCACGGCGGCTTTAATACCCTTCCTGCCACTTTCCTCAATTAAATCCATCAGAGTTTTGGCGGGGGTTGTGATAATGACTAAATCCACCACCATCGGCACCTTAGCTAAGGATTTAAATGCCGCGATGCCCTGCACCTGCTCGTGATGCAAATTAACAGGGAATAATTTCCCCGTGTAACCGCCATCCAGCAAATTGGCAAACACAGTAGTGCCTACCGCGCCAGGCGTTTCAGACGCACCCACCACCGCCACAGAGCGGGGATCAAACAAAGGAGAAAGATAGTGTGGTTTCATGGCTGACAGATCATAAAAGGCTGACCCCTAGTGTATACCGGCAATGTGCTTACTGCAGTGTAGGTATTACTTTTATCAGGCAAATTCTCACTCACCTTTATGCCAGTACATGCGGGCCTTCCTTTTGCGCTTTATCATAAGAAAGGCTTAAAAACTTTCCTGATTATGTCTCTTGCTCAATTAAGGCTTGAAATACCCCTCTTGGACAAGGTTTAGCCTGCATCACGGCTTTGAGTAATCGAGGAATCAGAGCGCACAGGTCTGCTCGACGATTGAAACGGTATT
>NZ_PDZG01000038.1 GCF_002735645.1 Iodobacter sp. BJB302 | reverse complement strand
TCGGAACTGGAGCTGGCAAGATGAAGTGCAATTGAACCCCGACCGGGCTATTGAGCCTAAAACAAGCGAGGAATTACAGGTCGCTTAAATCGTAAAAACATCTCAACTATCTTGACAATTACCGTTCAGCAGACTTTGCAGCAGCTTTTAAGCGATGTTTACACTACCGCGCCAGGGGCCGCCTGGTTGCCGCATTATTTTGAAGCCAACCCGCAGCTGGAAGGGCGTGAGCAGCTGGAAATGCTGAAGCAGGCCCAGCTGCAAGCGATTGCTAATCAGGATTTCGAAGAAAACTCACCCAGCCCTGAGCCGCGTTTCTTTCCTGGCTCCGGCGCATTAATGAGCCGCGTTCAGCAGCTGTTTCAGCAAGACCCCGGCCTGCCTGGCATGGTGGTTTATGCCGCTGATGCACCGCTTTTAACGCGAGGTATTCCGGAAGACGAGTGGGATGAGCCAGGTGCCGATCAGGAAGAAGCGAATCAATGGCTGGGAAAACCAGGTTATGCCGCCGTTGCCATGATCTTTTTGCGGGAAAACCTGCCGGTGCCAGAGCCGGTCAGCACGCAGGAAGTCAGCCAGGATGCTTACACGCCTTACTGGGAAAAGCAGCAGCATTATGGCGACGAGCGCTGGGGACGCGTGCCCTTGCAATGGCAGGATACGCTGGCGCAATTACCCGTACTGGCCGAGCTGCGCCTTGGCGAGCAAGCCACCATTGTGCATAAGCAGCTGCTGCCTATGACAAGGCAAATCCATACCCTGTTTGATAATGCGCTGGTGAATGCGGGCCTGCGGGATTATCCCTTCAGCAGTGATGATAAAGACGAGGCTAAAGATCAGGCAGAAAGCATTGCCTGGCTGGTTCACAATAGTGGCGATGTAGATGTGGGCGGCACGCGCCTCGCCGCAGTTTCATCCGCTCTGCAGCAATATGCCGTGCCATTAAACCCGATCGATGACGCCAGTAATTGCGTGCGCGAATGGGGCGATGTGGGCTCGGCAAGGTCTGTTTTGCAAGTGGCCGTGGCCGTAGTGCACAGCGCCCGTTTAGCTGCACCAGCCGTGTTAACAGAATTTGATCGCCAGGGTGATACCGAGCATTTCAGCGTGGCCCTGATCAGGCCGCAGGAGCAGTCTGCATGAAAAAAGTCATTCGCATTGGCGACCCGACCAGCCATGGTGGCGTGGTCATCAGCGGCGCATCTAAAACCGTTTTATTTGGAAAAGTAGTGGCATTGCTGGGTGATAAAGTAAGCTGCCCCGTGCCTGGCCACGGTATTTGCCCCATTGTTGAAGGCGATCCAAGCTGGCTGATCGATGGAAAACCCGTGGCGCTGGAAGGCCATAAAACATCTTGTGGCTCAGCGCTGATTTCTACGATGCCAGAGATGGGTAAGGGTTAGTACCTTAAACATGACATTTGGGAAAATATTTTAATAAAATTGCACCTTAATTAATAAAAACGGACAAAAAATGTGGTCAAATTGTCCGCTGCAGATCGTTTTAAATTTCCATTGCTTGCCCTGAAAGTCAGGCTCAAACATGCTTGTGTCTGGCTTTGGGGCCTGCTGTTTTAAAATATTACCCATTTGCTTTATCTGCGATGAGTTTAAACTGACCGCTTAATTCAGCAGATTGCTTGTAAATAAAGGATTTAATCATGAAGAAATCAGAAATTGTTTTAGCCTGCTCGGCGGTGTTTTTTGCCGGGATACTGACAGGGTGTACAGATCTTCCGACGCAGCCAGCTACTACAGCATCCGCTACATCATGGTTAAAAGCACCAGAAGCCCCTGTGGTGGCGCTGGGTAAGCCATATATGCTTAAATTTGAAAAAATGTCTGCCAAGCTTACACCGCAGCAAGAAGAAATCTTAACTGCGCTGGCTCCTCAGCTTAAAGATGCTAAAACGATTATTTTGCGTGGCTATTGCAGTAAAAGAGATATTGGCAATGCCAAAGATTCTGCATTGGCCCGCGCTATCAATGTAGAAAAATTCCTAGTGACCCAGGGCATTGTGGATCAGAAAATGAGCCTGCGTTATAACACCGACGATGCAGAACACGCAGTTGAGCTGGAAATCGGTGGTTAATCTTTTTGCGGTAAGCGAAAGCCATGATCTATCAGGCTAAGCGCTTTTGTTTTTGCAGTAAGGGCGAAACCCGCGGGCAATGCTGAAAAAATACGCGGTTTTCGCCAGCCATCAGCCGGTACAAAGTTTGCTAGCATGCAGCCGCCTTATGCCAATCGCTTGATTTAATGCACATAAGGCGGCTGTCTCTTCCCTGGCGCTTAGTCGTTGCGCTTAATATCCAGCAGCTCGTTAAGCTGGCCCAGCGTTGCATCATCTTTAATCACTGATCCCAACCATTCTTCCAGGCTCATTTCTGCCCACTTGGCTGCGCGCTCGGCCAAGAGGGCTACGGGGCTGTGCGGCTCGTGCTGGCGGAAGTAGCGGGCCACTTCAACCAGTTGGCGCACGGCATCTGCGCGGCTTTGCAGCGGGCCCTGGCGGGTTGGAGCGGGGTTGTGGCTGATGGCTTGTGGGGCATGGTTGCTTGGCTGGCTTTCGTGGCTGATCACAGGTGCAGGCTCATGGTGTGCGGGTGCAGTAGATGGCTCGCCCCATTGCAGACGCAGGCGGTTAACAACTTCAAGGCAGGCATTGAGCGCATTGCGTAATTCGGCAAAATTAGGCGCAGCAAAGCCAAAGCGTTCGTCGATGCGTTTATCCAGTGCGTGATAAGCCTGCTGGGTGTGTTCAAGCTGGGTATGCAGCTGTTTAAACCAGCTGGCACCACTGGCGTTGGCACTTTTATCAAAGGTTTCACCAGCGAGCTTGCCTTCGGCCAGTGCGGCTTCTTTGGCCTGGCTGTCTTTCAGGCCCATGTTTTCTACTTCACGCGATTCCTGCCACTGCTGCCAGTTATAGCCGCCGTGAATCGGATCAGTCAGCGGCACTTCGCGCAGCGCCATGCCCATCTGATTATTAAACCACTCCAGCTTGCCTACCCGTTCGTCTAAATCATTGGGATCGTATTCCGGATAAGCGGTTTCCCAGTAATGATCCAGCAGGCCGTCCAGCACTTGCAAGGCCAGATGGGCACCGGCAAAACCACGGGTTTTAACCAGTGCTTCGCCATACCATGCTGCCAGTTGAAAATCTTTGCTTTGCTGGCTGAGTGCCTGTTTGCAAAGTTGAATCACTTTGCTCCAGTCGGCGGTTTTTAATTGCTGGCCCCAATCGCCCTGAGAGAGGCTGGGGTCATCCGCGCGGCGGGCTTCGCGGATTTGATCAAAGAGAGCGGAATAGCCCAAATCCTCACCAGCGGGCTGATCTGCAGAGATGGGGGCCAGCAAAGTGGCCAGTTTATCTTGGGTTGTCATGGCGTTTCCAGAGCTTTTAAAAGAATGTCAGGTCTGTCAATATGGTGTTTTAATTACAACAGCTTGTCATTACACCTGGGGTTAAATTTATCAATAGGGTAACAATTCCTTTCATTATTACTCAGTATTGCCTGATAATGTCAGCTTAATACGGGCCGATGGTATATTTAATATTGACGCGGAATCTGCTCGTTATATTTATTCACTCCCGAAAGACAGTGCCTCATGCTTGATTCATTATTGCCGTATTACGAACGTGAGCTGAGTTTATTACGCGAATTGTCGGGCGAGTTTGCCCGCCGTTACCCTAAAATTGCCGGCCGGCTGCAATTAGAAGGGGATCAGTGTGAAGATCCGCATACCGAGCGTCTGATTGAATCATTCGCCTTTCTTGCCTCACGCATTCATAAAAAGCTGGACGACGAATACCCAGAAATTGCCTCCAGCTTTTTAGATGTGCTCTATCCGCACTATCTGCGGCCGATTCCATCGTCCAGCATTGTGCAGTTTGAGTGTGATCCCCTGCGGCCGGAAATCGCCAAACGCTATGTGATTGAGCGCGGCCAGCCTGTGCATGCGCCAGCCATTCAGGGCGTAACGTGTAAATTCAGAACCTGCTATCCGGTAGATCTTTATCCCTTGTCTTTATCAGATGCCAAGCTGGAGTTATGCAGCAGCTCGCCTAATTTGCGCCGTATCGCGCCAGATGCAGCTGCGGTGTTAACACTGGAATTCAATACTCACGGCAATTTGCCTGTCAGCAGTATTAATTTGCAGTCGCTCAGATTATTTCTGGATGGCGAGCCTGCGCTGATGCATCTGGTGTACGAGCTGCTGCTGTCAGGCACAACCCGTTTGCGCGTGGGCGATGGCAGCGATGATCCGGCCCGTACCCGCTTTTTGCCTGCTGCTGCAATTGCACCGGTAGGCTTTGGCCGTGATGAAGGCGTGCTGGAATACGACGAGCGCTCCTTTCTGGGCTATCGTTTACTGACCGAATATTTCAGCTGCCCGGATAAATTTTTATTTGTGGATATTCAGCAGCTGAGCGATGTGGCGCAAACCATTTCGGGCAGCAAGCTGGTGATTCAGTGCATGATTCAGCGCTGGCCCGATACCGAGCGCCATGCACGCCTCTTGCATCATTTGCAGGCTTCTCATTTCAAACTGGGCTGCACGCCGATTGTGAATCTCTTTGTGCAGGCGGGTGAGCCCATTCGTGTGACCCACCAGAAAGCCAGCTATCCCGTTGTGCCCGATGCACGCAAGCAGCATGCTTTTGAAGTGATGCAGCTGCGGCGCGTGGTGCGGGTAGAAAAAACCGGCAGCCAAGAAAGCAGCGAAGAAGTTCTGCCGTTTTATGCGATCCGGCACGGGGTGAGTAAAGAAGGCCCCAAATTTTACTGGCACGTCAGCCGTGAGGCTTCGCCCCGCCAGGACGATAAAGGCACAGATTTAGAGCTGCATCTGGTTGATCTGGATTTTAACGCCGTCAGGCCAGGGGCCGAGGTTTTAAGCCTGGAATTACTCTGCAGTAATCGTGATCTGCCCGAGCTGATTCCTTTTGGCGGCAGCCAGTCTGGCCAGCATATTGATTTCAGCCTGCCGGGGCATTCGGTGGTGAAGCGGGTGAAGCTGCTGCGTAAACCAAGTAACAGCTTACGCCCGCCGCAAAAACGCGGGCTGCAGTGGCGTCTGGTTTCGCATCTGTCGCTTAATTATTTGTCTTTGATTGAATCGGGCCGCTCTGCCTTGCAGGAAATGCTGGTGTTGTATAACCAGACCGATTCACCAGTGAATACCCGGCAGATTCAGGGGATCAGCGCCATCACCAGTGCACCGGCCGTCACACGGGTTATGGGCCGGGATTTTGCGGGCTTTGTACGCGGTACCGAAATCACCCTGACGCTGGATGAAGAATATTACGTGGGCGGCAGTATTTATCTGTTTGCCAGTGTGCTGGAGCGCTTTTTTGCACTGTATTGCTCGCCAAACAGCTTTACCCGCCTGCGGGTAAAAACCAAGCACGAAGAGCTGGCTGCATGGCCTGCACGAGCAGGTGAGGCTTTGGTTATTTAATGACTCATCTTTGCGTATCAAAAGGGAGAGCGCTGCATGGCCAGCTCTAAACACCCTCGTCATCTGGATCAGGAGCTTCTGGCTAATCCAACGGGCTTTGGCTTTTTTCAGGCGGTGCGGCTTTTGGGTTTATCCGCCAGAAAGCGGGGCGACCGGCGCGGGCCATTGCCTTCGGGCCTGCGTTTTCGCACCCTGGCTAATTTGTCTTTCCCTGCCAGCGAAATGACCCGCTATACCGCCGTGCAAACCGAAGACGGCGAGCTGAACGAGCTGGAAGTCGCATTTATGGGCCTCACCGGCCCCAGCGGCGTTTTGCCCACCAGCTATACCGAGCTGCTGATCGAGCGTCGCCAGCAGTATCGCGATCCAACCCTGCATGCCTTTCTGGATATTTTCAGCCACCGCTCTATTGCTCTGTTTTACGGCGCATGGAAAAAATATCGCTTCTGGCTGCAAGCTGAAAGCGGCGAGCAGGACGGCTTTAGCCGTAATCTGCTGGATTTGGGCGGCATGGGCTTAAGCGCATTGCGGGCGCAAATGGGGCAGGGCGCGCTGCATGATGAAAACCTGTTTATTTATTATGCGGGGCTGTTAAGCCAGAAACCGATGTCCAGCCAGGCGTTGGTTACACTGATCGAAGGTTTTTTTGGCTTCAGGGCCGAGCTGGTGCAGTTTGCCGGCCAGTGGATGAATCTACCCGAAGCAGAGCAAAGCCAGCTGGGCGGCGCATCCTGCGAGCTGGGCGTTTCTGCCTTTGCCGGGGACAGAATCTGGGACAGGCAAACTAAGCTTAATTTGCGCCTTGGGCCACTGCGCTGGGCTCAGTTTTCTGCCCTGCAACCCAATGCCGATGCGGCGCATTCGCTCAGAGAGCTGCTTAAATTTGCACTGGGCCACAGCCTTGCCTGCGATGTCACTTTAATCCTGGATCAGCGCGATGTTCCGGTGGCACAGCTGGCCGCAGAGCCTGTGGTGCAATTAGGCGGCAGCTGCTGGCTGGGCGCTCAGGACCATCACCCAAGCGATATGATGTTTTGCCTTCTGGAATAGCAAGTTGCTGCTAAGCTACAAGTTATCAATCGGCTCATAAGAAGGCTGCCATGGAAAAATTTCCTCATCATCTTAATGCGCTTTTTGCCCAGCTGGGTCTGGCATCCGGCGATGACGATATCGCGGCCTTTATTATGAAACACGCCCCTCTGCCTTCGCATTTCTCCCTGCTGGAAGCGCCTTTCTGGACAGAAAATCAGGTCGCATTTTTACGTGAAGAGCTGGAAGAAGACGCTGATTGGGCAGAAGTAATCGATCAGCTTGATGTGGCGCTGCGTGCAATGCCTTAGCCGCAATGAAACACGCTGTGAACATATTCTAAAACAGCGCCAAATCTGCAAACACAGAGCACACAGTGTTAAATAGCAGAACACTGAAAGAACCAAGCGATGCTGCTGAGGGCGGAGTTAAAGTTTTTTCAGTGCGCTGTGTGCAGAACTTTTGAGTCACCCCGCCCGCTTTAATCATCCCATCCCGCGTAGGTGGGCAGCGTTTGCCAGCATTGCAACTGCCGCGCTTCAACTTGCAATGTCGTCTGATTGAGCAGCCAGCTGGCCAGGCCGCCGCGCATATAGGCCAGCTCATCGCCACACATTCCCACCAAATCCCGCGCCAGCGCTGCGGCGGCAAGGTAGATTTCACCTTCGATAATTGGCGCAGTGGCAAGATAGTATTGCTCTTCAATCAGCGCCAGCCAGTAAGCACGCTCTTCCTCCGCCAGCACCGCCACCGTACCACGCGGCTTAGCCGCCAGCTCAGTCGCTACCAAATGGCCGACGGCCTGAAACCACTGCCAGTTTTCAATCGTATGCGTATCAACGCCATAGCTGGGGATGTCGGTATTGATGGGAAACACAGGGCTAACCTTTATTTAATACAGGGGGAGATTGTAAGTGAAAACGCTAAATTTAAACCCATTTCTTAAAACACGGAGGACAGAGAGAGCTCCCTGTTTTACGGAGAAAAGCCAATTTATTGTCATATTAAGCATTGGGGGATTTCGTCATTCCCGGGTGTTTTTATCGGGGATCATGTGGCGCTGCCGGATCCCCGATTGAAGCGCCCGGGGATGACGATCTAAACCGTGTTTTAAGACTTGGGTTTTTCAGGTATCAAAAATCCTTGACTTCCACCACCATCAATCCAGCCCGCACGCCGGGTTTTACTTTGGGGTTGGGGAAGACGACTCGCTCTTCAGGGTGGCTTACTTTGTATTCGTAGCCATTGTCAGATGCAATCAGCGTGCCTTGGGGATAGCCGGTGAAATTGGCGACATCGTCCGGCAGATGCAGCTTAAATGCTTCGCTGTGTTTCTCCAGCTGGCCGACCACTTTAAACACTTGATAGGGCCGGGCGGGCCAGTTGGGCTCGGTGGCGGAGACCATGCTTTGCATCAGTGCATTAATGCCTGCAAATTCTTCGAGTTGGTTTTTGCCGAAAGGCTGCACTTTGCCCAGCTCCAGCGTTACCGATTGCGCGCCGTGGTGCTGGCTGGAGTGGTAAGCAAACGTGCCTGCCGGGGCATGGTTAATCAGCAGCGCACCTAAATCACAGCACTCAAGGCATTTAAGCAAATGCGTGTCGTAAGGCCGGGTCTGGTAAGGCAGCAGGCCAAAGCGGGTAAAGCTGGAAGGGCGGATGGCGGTGTGCAGATCAAGGTGATAGCGCGTGCCACTGCCTCCCGCAAAAAACTGCGCCATCGCCGCTTCAATTTGTGCGGCGCGTTGTGCATCACGGCTTTCCGGCAGGCGGGTATGGCGGTGATCAAATAAGCGGTTGAGATCATCATCCAAATAACGATCACTACCCCGCATTGCCGCGACATTGCCCAGCAAAACCAAAAGTCGCACGCCCAAAGCCAACTGCCCGCTTGCCAAGTCTTTAACCAAGGTATTAAGCAGCTCAATCGGCGCAGTCTCATTGCCATGTATTCCTGCCGACAAAACTAAGCTCTGATCACTGCCATGATGCGGCACAAACTCCAGCAAACCCTCGCCCAGATAATGCCAATGCACCCCACTGGCCAGCGTGCCTTTGACGATATCAATGGGATGATCTTGTAAGGTAAAACTTAGGAAATCAGCAAGAACAGGATGAGTGTGTGGCATGGCGGGGTCCTAGTAGGCAGGATGAGCAAACCCAAATCTTAAAACACGGAGGACACAGAGAACACTGAGTTACACGGAGAAAAGCAAAACATGAGTATTCATAAGAACAAACCACCCTACATTGCTGATTAGATCGTTAACCCGAGTGTTTTAATCGGGGATCCAGCTGTGCAATTGGCTTTCCTGCAAAAGCAAAAAACTAATTTTTTATAGGGTGTGCAAGTCGTTTTTCTTGCGCACTGTTTTCTGCGCTCCGACTGCGTCGTTGTACACCCTAGGAAATACTGCTCAATTCTAAATAGAGTAATAGCGTTGGCTAGGGTTTTCTCCGTGATCCTTCGTGTTCTCCTTCCCTCCGTGTTTTAAGATTTGGGTTTTTAAAAGCAAGCTAGTAAAGCCTGCACCGGATGGCGGAGGCTGGTTTTGTCTATGAGTTTAACCTGACAGCGGCAGGAGTAGCCGGTGGCCAGCAGGTTTGTCTCTTGCTCCGCCACAATTTTAGCCCAGCTTTGCGCGTAGATTTGCTTTGATTGTTCTCTGTGATCCGCCTCGTGGCCAAACGTGCCAGCCATGCCGCAACAGCCTGCGGGCTGAGTACTGAGCGTCACGCCCAGCGCAGCAAATACCTTATCCCAATCGCTGAATGCGCTGGCCACATTGGTTTTTTCGCTGCAATGCGGGATCAGCGTAAAGGAGGCGGTTTTCAGCTTCAGAGCAGGGGGTTTTTTGGCAAATTGCCCGGCCAGCCATTCTTGCAGCAGCGCTACTTTAGGTGGATTTGCCAATGTTTTGGCGTATTCGCTGCGGTAAGTCAGCGTCATCGAAGGATCGATTCCCACCAATGGCACGCCGTTTTGGGCGAGTTTTTGCAGCATGGCGCTGTTATCTGTGGCCGTACGCTTAAAGCGATCTAAAAATCCGTGCACATGCAGTGGCTTGCCATTGGGTTTAAACGGGGCGAGCTGCGGGGTGAAGCCGAGTTTTTTAAGCAGATCGAATACATCCAGCACCAGTTGGGTCTCAAAATAGCTGGTGAAGGCATCCTGCACGATGATTACAGAGTTAGCCTGATATTGCCCGTCAGCCATGGCAAAGCCACGTTGCAACAGGGTGGTTTGCAGATTAACGCCGGTAAGCAGCGGGCTTTCGATCAGATTAAGCCGCTGCATGATATTGCGGGCCAGCGGGGTGCTGATCGCGGCGTTGTAGAGCCTTGGGGCTCTGGCCATCATGGGCAGCGCAGCTTCCATGCTGGCAACTAAGTAATCTTTGGCGGGGCGCAGATAGCGGCCGTAGTAGAGCGACATAAATTTAGAGCGCAAATCAGGAATATCCACCTTCACAGGGCATTGCCCCGCGCAAGATTTACACGCCAGGCAGCCGTTCATGGCTTCCATGACTTCCTCTGAAAAGTCGCCTTGCTTGTTCAGGCTATTGATTGCGCGGAGTAACAGATTGGCGGGTTTTGTGGCTGTTGGATCAACCCCCTGCGCCGCCAATTGGCGCAGCCATTCGCGCATTAAAGAGGCGCGGCCTTTGGGGGAGTGGCGGCGCTCTCTGGTGGCTTTCCACGACGGGCACATCGCATCGTCAGTGTCGAAGTTATAGCACGCGCCGTTGCCATTGCAATGCAGCGCGCCATCGTAATCTTTGCGGACATGAATCGGGATTTGCCGGTCATAAACGCCACGGGTGGGCGATTCATCAATCCTGATTAAATCATCCGGGCTGGCGATTTTGCCGGGGTTGAGCTGATTATGCGGGTCAAACACCTGCTTGATCTGCTGCAAGCAGGGGTAGAGCTTGCCAAAAAAAGCTGGCGCATACTCGCTGCGCAGCCCCTTGCCGTGCTCGCCCCAGAGTACGCCGTGATATTTTTGCGTGAGTGCCGCCACGCCATCGCTGATCTCGCGCAGCATGGCCAGCGCGTTGGGTTCTTTCATATCCATTGCGGGCCGCACATGCAAAACCCCCGCATCCACATGGCCAAACATGCCGTAAAACAAGCCGTGCTGATCGAGCAGCGCCCTGAATTCATGAATATAATCGGCCAGATTTTCCGGCGGCACGGCGGTGTCTTCTACAAAGGGAATCGGTTTGGCATTTCCAGCTCGGTTTGCTAACAGGCCGACCGATTTTTTACGCATTCCCCAGATGCGTTTTACTGCCGCATCGCCGCGTGCCACGGTAAAACCAAGTCTCGCTTCGCCTTGCAGGCCTTGCTCAATATGGGCGATTTGCGCGGCGAGATCGTCTTCCGTATTACTCAAAACTTCCAGTAAATTAATCCCCAGTGTGGGCGTGGAGTCTTCTGGGAAAAACTCACGGATGCCGTGCCAGATTAAATCGCCTTTGGCGAGCTGCAAAATGGTGGAATCGACGGTTTCAATCGATGCCGCGCCCAGCGCCATTAAATGCGGTGCATCGCGCAATGCCGCATCAAAGCTGGCGTAGCGGATATTGATCAGCGCGCTGTATTTGGGCAGTGGCAGCACATTCAGCTTGGCTTCAACAATCAGCCCCAGCGTGCCTTCCGAACCGCATAAAATCGCATTCAGATCAAACTGGCCGGCATCGTTGTAAATATGCGCCAGATCGTAGCCGGTCAGGCAGCGGTTTAGCTTAGGAAAGGTAGCCGTAATTTGCTGGCTGTGATCTTTATGAATTTGGGCGATCAGGCCGTGAACATGGCCAATCAGATTGCCCTGCTCACACACTTGCTCTAGTGCATCGCTGCTTAAAGGCTGCGAATGCCAAAGCGTGCCATCCAGTAAGACGGTATCCAGCTCCAGCACATGATCACGCGTTTTGCCGTAAAGGCAGGAGCCCTGGCCGCTGGCATCGGTATTAATCATCCCGCCTATGGTGGCGCGATTGGATGTGGATAATTCGGGCGCAAAAAACAGCCCGTGTTTGGCCAGCTCTTTGTTGAGCTGATCTTTCACCATACCCGTTTGCACTCTGGCCCAGCGCTGCTCTGCATTGATCTCCAGAATGGCATTCATATTTTTGGAGAGATCGACAACTAAGCCATCTCCCAAAGACTGCCCGTTCGTCCCCGTGCCCCCGCCGCGCGGGTAAAGCTTAATACTGTGAAAGCGCGGCTCACTCGCCAGCTTCACTACGCGGATCACGTCATCGCTGTGCTTTGGGAACACCGCCGCCTGCGGCAAAAGCTGATAAATCGAATTATCCGTCGCTAAAACGGTGCGATCAGCTAGGCTGCTGCTGATCTCCCCCGCAAAACCACGCAAGCGCAGCTCGCTAATAAAATCGAGGTAGAGGGACTGTGGTGCTGGTGTTTTAGAGAGGCGAGGGATCATAGATCTAGGCTGGTGGATGAAGGTAGGGCGGGTGCAAGCCGCCAGTTATGGCCGTGTAATGTTAAAAACGGTGGGTGGCACCAAATGTGCGTTTAAAATTCAAAAAGATCATTTTAGTGCCTTCGGCACGTTGATTTAGGAGCGGTAGCCACCGCGGGGCCTTCGTTTCTTGAACGGCCAAGAAACGAAGCCAAGCCACAAACTCAAAGCACGAAGGCCCCTGCGCTGCGGACAGTCGGCGGCGGGCGGGATCAGCTCGCTGCCTCGCTCCCAAGCGATCCCCCGCCCCGCTTGTTCCTCGCTCCGGCGTGTTTCAAGGGGATATTAAAGCCCTAAGCGGAGAGCGTGGTTATTATGATTTTTCGTTAGCTGCTACTAAAAAACAAAATGCTTAGCGCATATGGGGTTGCACCCACCCTAAGATACTAAGAACCCACATCTTTAACCACGAAGAACACAGAGAAACACGGAGAATTCTTTTATTTATTTGGTTTTCTCCGTGAAACTCCGTGTTCTCTTTAACTCCGTGTTTTAAGGTTTGGGTTTATTCAATCTAAGCCACAGCCGCTGCCGTCATTTTAAAAATCCCCTGAGCATTGGATGCATCAAAGCGTAAATCCAGCGCTTCGCTATTGGGGAGTTTGTCGCGGCTGATAAATTCGTAGAAAGAGCCGGGTACGGTGCGGGTGATGGGGTGATTTTTTTCGTCGAGGAAAATCCGCTGCACCATGGCCGCTTTTAGCGCCGTTTGCCGCACCGCACCCGAGCCAGAAATCTCAACGCTGTCTTTAATTGGGTAGCCCTTTGCACGCAGCTCATCAGCTAGCTCTATCACATGCGGCACACGATCGGTTGCGTGGTTAAAGCGGTTGCCTTCGGTGCTGATCCACGCCATTTCGGCGGATTCTGCCAGCAGAGTTTCGTAATCCACCAGATGTGGAACTTCGTGCTGCACATCAAAACAGCCGACCAAAGCGGGCAAGAGGGTAACGGCATCGTCAAAGCTTAAGGAATGATGTTCGCTTAATTGCGCCAGCAGGCTTAAATGCTCGGGTTTGAGCGGGTCACGAGAATTGTGCACCACGCGCTCGGCAGCAATTTGGAAATTCATTGAGAACTGCTCAACGTGCAATTCAGAAACAAAAAATTGCGAAATTACCTCGGGTAAATCCAGATGACAGTAAGCGCGGCCTGTCATTTTCAGTTTTTTAAGTGGGTACACATTGGCAACGGCAAAACCCAGCGGCTCCAGAATGCGTTTAAATGCCAGCTCACCATGCGGCAAAGCGCCGGTGCGTGGCGCATCTACGGTACGCAGCGCGCCATGGTCAAACAGTACTTTTTCGCCCGCAGCCAGTTTCTCTGCCACATAACGGGCGCCCTCAGGTACCGCCGCTAAGTTTTGCGCAAACAACATCATATTCATCGCCTGAGCCAGCAAGCCACGGCTCACGCGGGCATCGTTGGCACCCAGCAAGCGCGGGTCTACCTCAATCATGGCAAATAGCTGCTGTGCTTTCTCTGCACCCGCAACACGAATCAGTAATTGAGCAAGCTGGGATGTTTCAAAGACATTCTGTTCCATTTTGGCAAGACCTTTTATGAGTGTGTGTGCTGTGCATGGCTATGAAAATATGCGGGTTGCACCCGCCGTGCGATGTTTCAGTGGTGTTTTGTTGCCGTTATATTCTTTAATTTTTTACAAACAAAGCGCTGATGCTGAAGCTACAAAAACCATGCATTTGCAGGCCAGGTGCAACCCGCGAACTTTGTATTTTCGGTCTGCCTTTTTCAAGGCTTTCCATTACACAGTCTGTGACGATTTGCGATTGGCTTCAAGCGATGTATTCTTATTACATCATTCCTAAAAATCATGAAGTCTATGCGGCGTATTCTTCCATCCCTAGGTGCTTTACAGTGTTTTGATGCGGCAGCGCGGCAGCTTAGTTTTACCCGTGCGGCCGAGGAATTAAACATCACGCAAAGCGCAGTCAGCCGGCAGATCCGTTTGCTGGAAGAATTCTTAGGCAGGGCGCTTTTTCATCGGATTAAGCAACGTTTAGTGATGACCGATGCGGGGGAAGCCTATGCGCGGGATATTCGGGATGTGCTGGACAGGGCAGAGGCGGCCACGCTGGCCCTGATGGCGTACAGCGGCACCAGCGGCGCGCTTAATTTAGCCATCCTGCCCACCTTTGGCTCGCGCTGGTTAGTGCCCAGGTTGGGGAGCTTTACCACCCGCTACCCGGAAATCCAGCTTAACTTGCTGACGCGCTTAAAGCCTTTTGATTTTGCTAAAGAAGAAATCGACGTGGCGATTCACTTTGGCGATACCTCATGGCCCGGCGTGGAATACCACCATTTGATGAACGAAGTGACTGTGCCAATTTGTGCCCCCAGCCTGCTGGCTGGCCGCTGTTTGAAAGGCCCCGGTGATCTGATGAGTTTTACTTTATTGCAACACAGCACACGCCCCGATGCATGGGCTAATTGGTTTGAAGCGGTGGGGGAATCCAGCATCAACGCAGTAAAAGGCCCGAGGTTTGAGCAGTTTTATATGGTGATTCAGGCGGCCCTGGCAGGGCTGGGCATGGCGGTGCTGCCGCTATTTTTAGTGCAGGACGAGCTGGCCAGCGGGCGCCTGGTGGTGGCGGTGGATCGTCCCGTGCCCAGCCGGAATGCCTATTATCTGGTCCACCCTCATAGCAAGCGCGATGCCTATCCGGTGAGGGTGTTTAAGGATTGGCTGCTGGAGCAGTGTGAGTTGGGGTGAGGTACGGGTTTCGCCCCGTACGGGTTAAGCAAAGTCAGAAAGATAGTGCCTTCGGCACGTTGATTTTGGTGCGGGATCCCCGCGAAGTATGTGATTTCTGCTTCGCCAGAAATCATAGTACGCAAAGAAGGCGACCCTACGAAACACGAAGGCCCCCGCCCCGCTTGTTCCTCGCTCCGGCGTGTTTCAAGGGTACTTTAAAGCCCTATGCAGAGAGCGTGGTGATGGTTTTTTTTCGCTGTTTTCGAATAGAAAACAAATTGCTTAGCGCTAATGAAATTGCACCTGTCCTGCAAATGCCACGACTTCTGCAGGCAAGGCCACAAAATGTTATTCAATCTGTGAAATAAAAATCGAGGCCCCTGAGCAGGCCATCCTGTCCGCTTAAAGATCTGCTCCCCATGAGTGGCTAAAGCGGCTCATGGGAATCACATCAGTTTGCATAAGTTGCAAGAATGGCCTGAGCAGTGCCTCGTTTCTATCAAGTATCTATTTCAGGTATTCACCGTGTAGCTGGTGCTGCTGCCATTTGCGCCTGTAATCGATACGGTAAATTGCTTGGCGGATGTGCGGGTGATAAGGGCTTTACTGCCATTAGCGCCAGTGATTTCGCAGCTGCCGCTGGTGGCGTTAAAGTTGGTGTATTTCACTTGAATGGTGCCTGTACCGTAGTTGACTGCATAACTGCCGTTTACTGTGCCATTGCTGTAAGTCAGATTACTGCTCCAGCCCCGTGTGCCATCGCTGTAATAGCAGGACATTGCCCCTTTGCTAAAATCGCAAGTTGATGAGCCATTAATAGCCTGGTTGGTAAAGCCATTTCCGTTCACCGTAAAGTTGGTGTATTTGGAGGTGTAGGAAAAATCGCTTGGGCTTACGTATCGGTTATAAGTCAGCGAGAAAGTACCGTTATAAGTGGCCAAACCGTTAATGTTGCACTGGTTATAGGTGTAGGTCAGTACGGTTCCGGCGGCGATGCCGGTGGTGGGGATATCGTAGCTGATACTGCCCGAGCCGCCAGAGCCAAAGAGCGAGCAGCTGATACTGCTGCTGATCCCGGTAGGCAGGCTGCCAATTTCAACCCCCAGCGGGCCTTTCACCCCGGTGCCTGCCGCGGCTGATTGGGCTGCACTCAGGCCATCAGTAGCCTCGGTGGAGAGTTTATTGGCCTCTGACTGGCTGGAGTCCAGTACGGTGGTTGCTGCCGCATTAGGAGCAGGCACGGTGCCGGATGATGGATTGGGTGTGGGGGTAGGTGTTGTTGTGGAAGACGCCGGAGTAGTCGCAGCCGTCGTGCTGCTTGAGCCTCCGCCACCGCAAGCGGCCAGTGTGGCACTTACAGCACTTGCAATCAGTAATACTTTTAAGTCTTTCGTCATGATTTTTTCCTTTGGGCTCAGAGACAGAGACAAATACTTGCTCAGGCAGTCAAGCAAATAAGGAAAAAAATTCAAGAAGCAAATAGATAAACCCGCAGGAAAATAACGTTAGTCGATTACTCTGCGCCGCTGGGTTAAAAGTGCCAGCTAAAAAAGCTTTTAAGGACTAACAAGCGCTGATCGCTGCCAGGATAGCGAACCGTGGCGGCGGCAAGGCCATTGCGTTTCAGTATGCCTTGCTGGCTGCTGCCGGGCTGATAGCTTTGATACGCCAACCCAATACCCAGCCTTGCATTTGGAGTGCAGCGCCACTCTGCATCCAGCGCCCAGCGCCAATCGGTATGCTGATCTGTATCCAGCTCTATGGTGTCGTACAGGCCTTGTGTATCAACTGTCAGGCGGTTTTGATGCTGAGGCAGGATATCCAGCTGAGTATTCAGCGCCACAGGCAGCGCATCCATTTGCCACTGCCAGCTCAGGCTTAAAACAAAGCGCTGGCTGTTAAGTGTTTCATTGAGCGGCAAAGACCCCAGCGCGGGCAAGATATGCCGGTCAATTTGCAAGCCATTCAGGCCTGCGCCCAACGTAATTTGCTGCTGATCCGCAACCTGCCACTGATAGCCCAGCAAGGCTTGCCAGCTTTCTATATTCAGCTCGGTGCGGGTAGTCAGCGGGATGCCCATTTGGGTATAGCCCTGATAATTCACATCGCCCTCTGCACGGGAATAATCAATTTTAATCAGCCAAGGCGCTTCTTTGGCCTGCATGCTGATCTCAAACTGCGGCAGATGGCCGGATTCCTGATTGATGACCGTGCCAATCTGATTATGCTCTTCAGCCTGGTAATGCAGCGTGGCCACTGCGGGCTGAATAGAAAACTCTGCAGCATGGATGCAAGGGCTGATCAATAAAGCAGGCAAGAGTCGCTTAAAGAGGGGCATAAGCTGCCTCAGGTGTGATGGCTGACTATCAGGGTCTGCTGACGTTTCATTCACGGCTGCGTTGGCTGCAGTTTTGGGGCTGAACAAGGCAAAAGACGCGACATGGTACGAGTACCATGAGCATCTTTTAACGCCGTGCAGCCCCAAAACTGTAGCCCACCCGAAGGGCTGAGACGGAAAACGGCCATTCACTGCGTTATGCTCCTCGGAAATAACTTGTTATTGCCTTCGTCGCATGCCTTGTGCCTGGCCGTTTTCCGGCTCAGCGCAATTGCGAATGAAACGTCAACAGACCCTAGTGTAGGAATAAAAAGTGCATTCCACACCGCAGCCAGCTTGCCCCGCTATTGATTAAATAACTTCCTCCGGCCTGCCAATCAGATAGCCCTGCATGGCGGTGATTTTCATGGATTCTAGTAAAGCCAGCTGTGATTCGCTTTCAATGCCCTGGGCAATGGTGGTGATATTCAGCGATTCGGCTACCTGGATCAGCGACAGAATCATTTCTTTGGTGTCTTTATGCACGGCCATATCGCTGATTAAGCGGCGGTCTATCTTCACATAATTGGGTTTTAATTCACGGATCAAAGCGGCGGCAGAGGCCGCAAAACCATACTGATCAATCCCAAAGCCAAAGCCCGCATCACGCAGCAGCCGGGCAAAGCGTCTGGCTAATTCTGGCGCTGCAATTAATTGATGCTCTGGTACTTCAAAAGAAATACGGGCAGCGTGTTTTTTAAGCTTATTTAAGCGGGCCACAAATTCATCCTGCCCGGTTAAGCTGCCCAGCGCGCCTAATAAACCTGCATTCAGCGCAATAGACTGGCCCTGCAAAGTGGCGGCGTTTTCTAATTTGCTGATGGCTAAATCAAATAAAGATTGCTCGGCGGCCTGCAATAAACCATGTCTTGCCGCCATGGGCATAAAGAGGCCTGCACTGATCCATGGGCCATCCTGATGACGCAGGCGGGCGGTCAGCTCCTGATGCACGATTTGTTTATCTGCAATATTTTGTACCGATTGCGCCTGAATACCCCAGCTTTTATCCAAAATAGCGGCCTGCAATACTTCGCGCCATTGTTGCGAGCCATTAGGCAATTGATTCGATGATTCATTAGCCGACATACGCTGGCGTGATTCGCCGCCATTAAACAGCGCCTGTTGCAGGGCTAAATCGGTGGTAGAAAGCAATTTGGATTTAAGCGTGCCATGTTCAAAATCTACAATCGCCACGCCATATTGCAAAGGGCGCTCCAGCGTGGCGGTGATTTCTTTAAGGCTGGCTAAAATCTGATCGCCCATCTGATCAATTTGCCCGCTGCTCAGATTAAAGTGCAGGGCAAACAAAGTGGTGCCGTTCAGCCGGGCAATCAGCGGGCTTTGCTGGGCCATTTTTTCCAGTAATACATGCGCCACCTGCTTAAGAATTGCGTCGCCTTTCTGATAGCCCTCACGGTTATTAAATTCGCTTAAGTCTTCCAGCTGAATGGCAAATGCGGCCCCGATGCTGTCTTGCGGCAATTTTTTAAGTAAGCCATCAAGGCGTAAATCTAAATTACGGCGATTATCCAGGCCGGTGGTGGTATCGGTAAAAGCCTGATGGCGGTATTCCTCGGCACGTTGCTGCTCAATGCTTAAAAACTGCCGTACCCGCTCAATCATCACATTAAAAGCCAGCACAACCCGGCGAAATTCGCGGGTATCGGGCAGGTGTTTGATAGGGTTAAATTCGCGCTCCTGCACCTCGTTGGCCGATTTTTCAATGGCGCTGAGCGGCTGCAGCAAAATGCGTACTAAAAAGTTCATCACCAGCAGGCTGATCACATAGGCCGCCAGCAATAAAGCCAGCGTATGGGTCAGCACATCCCAAAGCTGCTTGTAAGCCAGCGCAGGCTCGCTGATCACCACCACCCGCCCAAGCTGGCGCCAGCCATCGCTCAGCAGTGCCGTACCTGGGGCTGGGTCTAAATGCTGCCACTTTATAAACCAGGCAGGCACACCCGCAATTGGCTTGGCCTGCTCCATTTTGGCCATGGTTTTACCGCTTAAAGCCACAATCTCGATGCGCTGAAAATAAGCTCTGTCCAGCAAGGATTTAATCGCTGTTTCTGCCAGAACCACATCGTTTTTACCCAGTGCGCGTGATATTGGATAAACCAGCGAGGTAGCCGCATCCTGGGCTGTAGAGGCCAGCTGCGCTTCTACATACAGCCGGGTGCTGTGCACGCGCTCGGCAAACAGGCCGATCATTAACAGGGTGAACAATAACGTTAAGCCGATTAAAAATTTAAGCCTGAGTGACATGCAGATTCTCTGTTGTGGGCTATTGGGTGGGCGCTGTGCAGGAGCGGCTGCGGCCGCTCCTGTGGTGCTGGCATTTAAACAGGCCGGGTTTGTTTATCTACCTGCGCCGTGCTCCAGCCTAAGGCAACAATCACGGTAAAGAGCAGGGCATTGGCGGGGATTTGTAAATTGAAATCCACCAGGCTGTGCAAAAAGATTTCCAGCATCGCCATCAGTACGCCAAGGGCAATGCCACGGGCCACCGGGTGTTTGCGAATTTTAATTGTGGTGATAATTTGCCACAGCGCAGAGAGCGCTAAAATAGCAAAAAGGCTTGCGCCAATTACGCCGTAATCCGTCAGAATCTCTACATAATCATTGTGGGCATGATCGTAATAACCTTTGGAGTTAGCAGGGCGGTATTGGGGGAAAATAGAATAAAACGTCCCCGCGCCTGATCCTGTCCAGAAATAATCGCCCACAGCGCGTTGGGCATAAGCTACAGGCAGGGTGCGCTCTTCTACCGATTCCTCGATATGGGGCTGCACAAAATTAAGCGAGTTTGCCCCGGCTTGCTGCGCCTTGCTGATGACGGCGGCTTTGGCTGAATTATTCAGCTGGGTAGCCTCCAGCCGGTCTACTACTTTATCCAGCCCCACCCACTGGCCAAGTATCCAGATATCAATCAGCACCAGGCTGATTAACAAGACAAAAATAACTTTACGTACCTTTGGGCTAAATACGGCATATAAAGCCAGGCTTAAAAGCATGGCCGTAAAAAAGCCTGCATTTCCCATGCGGGATCGGGTCATCACCAGTGCAATCACCAAAATCACCAGCCCCAGACGCAGCAGCATTTTTTTGCTCAGCATAAAATCAAGCAAATTAACCGCCCATTTTTTATGCTGGCTGCCGGTGTTTTTTTCTAATTGCACAATAAATAAACCAATACCCACAGATAAACACATGGCCAGCATACCTGCCGCATTGTTGTGGTAAACATACGTGCCCAACATGCGGCCATGGAAAACATCGCTGGTAAACAGTTCGTATTGCGCATTAAAAGAATATAAAAAACCGCCTAATAAAGCCTGAAAAAGCGCCATAAAAAGAAGGGCATAGGCTAAGGCCATCATTCGCCGGGAAGAGCGCACCAGCAATACCGTAAATAAAAAGGCACTGCCATAAATAAAGCACAGCGCTGCTTGTAATTGGGTTTGCGCTGCATTAAGCGATAAGGTTGCATTGGCATCAGGCGCAATGTTTTGCCATATCTGCGCCGCATTGGGCGATAAGAATTGAATAAGCCCTAAGGGCAAAGGCGTGGCTTGCAACAGGGTCCAGCACAATAGCGCCAGTAATACACCTAAAGGCAGTGCAAATAGTTTTAAGCGATCAATGACCAGAGGCCAGTGGCCACGGTAGCGCAAGGCTGCACTAAACCAAAGCACTAAACTCATACAGAGCAAAATACCCAGTGCCCAAGTGCGATTACTGGCCAGTGGCAAAGGCGCCCAGCAAATCTGTGCAATTAAAAGCCAGAATAAAGGCTCATCACGGCGGGAATCTAAAATATTTATCATTAAAAACAAGGCTCAATTTATAGATTGGGGTGCAGATAAAAAACCAATCTGGCGCAATAGCGGCTAATGACAAGGCCTGAAATAACGGGCCAATAGCTTGCAAAGAACAGATAAAAAAAGAAGATGCCCGCAGGCATCTTCTTAGCATTGCAAATGCATGCTTAATTAGTTGCGTGAAACAGCAGAAGTGCCACCACCGCTGAGCGTTGGGGCCGCTGCGCTGGTGAGGACTGGCGCGCCAGCATTCGTAGCAATCGTATTCCCTGGTGTACCACCTGCAGGACCAGCAGCCGTTGCAGCTGTAAATGTCGCCGGGTCTAAGCCATTTTGCACCGCAGCAGCCACAATATCTGTCTGATTAATACCTGCTGCCAGCAGACCACCTGTGATTTCTGGGGGGGTGCATAAAGCACCAAGCAGGGTAGGCAGGATGATTGCAGGTGCAACACCGTTTTTGCTCATACCTTCAGCAACGTGCAGGCACGTAAAACGCTGATTAAGTAATGCAACCGCCAGATTTGGAGCTGTCACATCACTGGCTAAACCAGATTTAATAATCTCTGTTGCATTCTTTCCTGCGGTTTTCATTTCTGCCACGGATGGCTCAACCTGATTAGCAGGCATGCCTTTTTCAAAAGCAGCGTAAGCCGCTACGCTCATCACCGCTGATAAAGCTAAAGCGAGTACGGGTAATTTAAGTTTCATTACGCTAAACCTTCATAAAATTAGGATTATGTATTTCGCGAGAATATGCACTGGCCGCGCTATTGTCAATTGAATTTATATTATTTAAAGATAAAGTGTTGTTTGCTTAAAAGTGAAACATTTATGTGATATATTCCGCAAAAGTAATAAACCAAAAAACAGCTGTTGCTAATATATGCACTAATTAAAATAATTCATTATTAGCAAATACTAATTTATTAAAATTCCAGATCATCGGTGGTATAAATTCGCCTGTTGTTTTGTCGTGGGTAATCACTAAATAATGCTTCTCTTAAATTGTAAGAATTTGCTGTAAGTTTATTTTTGCATGGTTGTTTTTTATGAAAAAAATCAATTAAAACAATAATTAAGTGTATTAATTAATACGCAGGCTGGATAGAAATAATGCGGGCGAATGCAACAAGAAACGGATCACCATTATTAAGTACGCTGATTTTATTATTAGACATTGCAGCAGTCTGGATCAGCGCGTTTACAGCGGCAAGATGGCGTTTTGGTACTGAAGATCTGGATGGCAATTACGCCACCCTGGTATTGGCAACCAGCCTGATGGTGGCGGGCTGCTCATCTGCCGTTTACAAATCGTTTCGCGGTGGCAGCTGGCTGGCCATGCTGGGCAGGGTAAAGCTGACATGGCTGGTGTCTTGCGGCTTGCTGGTGGCCTGGCTGTTCTTTTCTAAAAGTGCAGATGCTTATTCCAGGCTATTTACAGGCACATGGATGGTGCTGATGCTGATCAGCCTGGTACTGGAGCGCTCACTGGTCTTGCTGGGTATGCGCTGGTTAAGCAAAAAAGGCTACAACACCAAAGATGTATTACTGGTGGGCACAGGTCCGATGAGCGCAGATCTGAAAAGGCGCGCAAAGCGATCATCGTGGAGCGGCTATCAGATCCGCAAGGTAGTCAACGCGCATTCATTAGATCTTGTTGAAAAACTAGCCGCAGATAATGATTTTGATGAGGTGTGGATTAACCTTGGCGTAAACGATACCGCGCTTATCCCCAAAGTGTTGCACGCATTGCGCTACAGCGCGGCCGATATCCGCGTGGTGCCGGATATGCTGACTTATAAAATTATGAATCACGGCATTACTTTTATCATGGGCATGCCCATGCTGGATATCTCTGCATCATCGCTGGGCGGCACAAATAAGCTGATTAAAAGAATAGAAGACTATTTACTGGCCAGCCTGATCCTTATTCTGATCAGCCCTGTATTACTTGGCATTGCCATTGCAGTCAAAATCACCTCGCCCGGCCCGGTATTCTTCAGGCAGCGCCGCCATGGCTGGAATGGCGAAGAAATAAAAGTATATAAATTTCGCAGTATGAAAGTGCACAGCGAAGACAAAAATATTGTGACCCAGGCACAAAAAAACGACAGCAGATTCACCCCCATTGGCCCCTTTTTACGCCGTACCAGCCTGGATGAATTGCCACAATTTATTAATGTATTGCAAGGACGCATGAGTGTAGTAGGCCCAAGGCCCCACGCCGTGCAACATAATCATCATTATAAAGAGCTGATCCCCCGCTATATGCTGCGCCACAAAATGAAACCCGGCATTACCGGCTGGGCACAAATCAACGGCCTGCGCGGCGAAACCGATACGCTGGATAAAATGGAAGCACGCGTTAATTACGATTTACATTATTTAGAAAACTGGTCTTTGTATCTGGATTTAAAAATTGTGTTTTTGACTGTCTTTAAAGGATTTATCAATAAAAATGCTTACTAAAAAAGTATTTTCACAATGTGGTGAAATTAGTAGTAAGTAAATTGAACTTTAATACAGATGGACTCTTAAAAAATGCAAAATACCTCTGGTGTAAATTTGATAAAAAGTAAGGCAGTATTTGGTTTGAATTTTAGTATGTTAACGCTGGAGGAAGTTGTTAAAACGGCGACATGTAATGAAATTGGAAATCATTTTCCTTCTCGCCTTTTAATTACCCCTAATGTTGATCACATCGTTACTCTTCATAATAATCCTGTCTACAGAGAAGCTTGTCACTCCGCATGGCTGTTAACTGTTGATGGCTTTCCTGTAGAACGGTTTTTATCGCTAGTTGGCGTGAAAATACCTGAGCGGGTAACTGGCGCAGATTTATTTCCTAAATTAATGCAGGCTATGCACCCGGAAAAACACAGACCATGTTTTATGGTTGCTACAGAGTTTACTCAGTATTTTTTAACTTTATGGCTTAAAAAGCATGGTTTTAATGAGTTAGAGTTTCTGGTTGAAGTGCCACCATTCGGTTTTGAAAAAAATGATGATTTTTCAAATTTATTTATTGAAAAATTAAAATCAGTGCAATGTACTCACCTGTATATGGGAGTTGGTGCTCCAAAATCAGAAATCTGGGCTTATCTTCACAGAGATAGCATTGAAAATATGCACGTATTCTGTTTTGGCGCTGCAATTGAATTTTTTAGTGAAAATATGACCAGAGCGCCTGTATGGATGCAAAAAAATGGTTTTGAGTGGTTATGGCGGCTCGGCTGCGAGCCAAGTCGTTTAGCAAAACGTTATTTGATTAACTCGTGGAAATTTTTTTATTATGCGGGTAAAGAAATGCTGAATCAGCGTAAATTGGGCTATGAGAATAAGTAATGAAGGCTAAAAATTCAGATAACCCCGGCTTAATTGTCGATTTCTCTCATATGGGCCGAAAAATAACTGGTATTGAGCGTATTTCCGAAGAGTTGTTTTCGCCTTCAGCATTAAAGAAATTTAATGTACTGCATACTAAGCCAGCAACTGCATTAGGTATGATTAAAGCACAGTGGCTGGATATTCCTTTACTGGCACGCAAAAATCCGCAAGCACAAATATTGTTTCCGGGGTTTCCGCCCAGCATATTAATCAGTATGTTGTTTGGTAAAAGAGTTGTGCCTTATATTCATGATTTATTTTTGCTGGAACGCCCTGAAGAGCTGAATATCCGGGCGAGGCTGTATATGCGGCCATCTTTTATTTATGCTATTAAAAACTTAAAAATGTTTTTTGTGAATTCACAGACTACTGCAGATAATTTAGCAAGAGTTACACGCCCTGATGCCAAAATTTATAAATTAAGGCCCAGAGCAGAAAATGTATTCAGCTTAAATTTTAAAGATCGCAGCCTGCCTGCAGGTAATGCGCCGTTGAAAATGATGATGCTTGGCACATTAGAGCCACGCAAAAATTATCTTTTTGCTGCTCAAATGACTCAGCAATTGTCAGCTCAATTAGGAAGACCCGTAGAGTTGCATATTTCTGGACGTGAAGGTTGGGGCAATGTGCTGGAAACGCTAAAGCCATACCCTCACATAAAATATCATGGCTATCTGTCAATAAATGAATTGCGGGATTTGCTTGACACTAGTCATCTTTTTCTTTGCACGTCACTTGATGAAGGCTTGGGTTTGCCATTGTTGGAGGTTTTGTATAGTGGCATACCAATTATTGCATCAGATATTCCGGTATTTAAGGAAGTAACTACAAATACCAAATCAATATTAATTAGCAATAGTAATGCTGCTGCAGCATGCCAGGCGATTGTAGAAAAGCTTATAAATGACCAGATATTTGAAGAGTCCGCTGCATACGCACAAAATGCTATTGAAATGTGGAATAAGCAAGCTTTGCAGGATCAAGAGCTTTCTTTTTACAGAGTGTTGGCTGAATGATCAGAAACAGTAGTATTGACCTTGCAAAATTAATCTGCGCTATATTGATCTATTGCTTGCATTCCGGTGTTGCCCAGAATTTTAGCCCGGTTTTCCATTCTGTTTTAGAGAATGGAATATTTAGAATTGGTGTTCCTTTTTTCTTTATAGTGACAGGTTATTATTTTTTTAATAATGTCAAAACAGCCGCTGATTTATATAGGTGGTGTAAAGGGGTGTTGTTAATTTATATATTTTGGATGGCGGTATATTTTCCTTTCTATTTTAATAAAACAGTATTTACATATGTTTTTGGATATTGGCATCTATGGTATTTGATGGCATTACTATTGGGGGGCGGGGTGTTATACGCAATTAAAGAATGGAAGCACAGCTTTGTGATGGTTGTTGTTATTGCGATATCTGGTGTGTTAATACAGTATGAACGAAGTATTGCAAATATAGATAATTTACTGGTGGGGCGTTTGATTTCGCATGATTATTTTACCAGAAGTTTTTTATTTTTTGCTTTGCCATATTTGTATTTTGGCTGGGTTATAAATAAGTATAATTTAAAAAATAGAATTGATAAAAAAATAGCAATGCTGATGTTGTTCTTTAGTTTCGCACTGGTTGTTGCAGAAGCAGCATTGCAACCATTTTTGATTGTTAATCAATCTTTTACAAGAGATTTACTTTTTAGTAATATGGTTTTTGTTCCGCTATTGTTAATTGCATGCTTAGTTTATGTTTTGGAAATTGATAATAAAAAGACAAGGCTGCTTCGTGATTTATCTGCTGTTATATTTTTGATACATCCACTCGCAATTATGATTTCCAATAATTCAGGATTGGTAAGTTATCGCATTGTATTGCAAATTGCACTGATGTTGATTTTAATACTATTAACTTTTTGTACAAAAAAATATCTTAAATTTATTTTCTAGCTGAGTTATATGAAAAAAAAAATTCTGATCAATCATTTGCTTGAACCGGCTAACAAATTATCAGGTATTAGTAATTATTTATTCGGTGTTTTGTCGGCTTTGATTAAACAGGATCGGTTCGAGCTGCTGCTGCTTACTTGCTGGGACAGGGAAAATTTACCTGCAGATATTGCTACTTCGAATATTAGAATAATTAAACGGAAATATATTAAGTCTCAACCTAAAAACATACTGAATCAAAATGTAATCTTACCAAAAATAATATCTGAATCCGGTATTGATTTGGTTTTTAACTGTAATCCTGTTGGTGGAACACGTGGTAATGCAAAGAAAGTATTTGTTGCACATGATCTGTATTTTGATGTGTCTCCAAAATCGTATAAATGGCACCACCGTTTGGCCTGGAATATTTTTTTTCCATTAGCAGGTCAGGTGGCAGATGCAATCATTTGTGTATCTGATAATACTAAAAATGATATACACCGCTTTCACCCGAAATTAGTTAAAAAAACACAAGTGATTCATGAAGCATCTTGTCTGGGATTGCCTGATATTCATCCAGAGCGATCAACTGAAAAGTCAGGTTTGTTTGTCGCTAATTTATCCCCTAATAAAGGGTCTAAGACTTTAGTTGCGGCAATGACGTATCTGAATAATAAAGGTATTCATTTGCCTGTTTACCATGTAGGTAGTGATGATCAGGGGCGCTTTGCTGCACACGCTGCAGAATTAAAAAATGGAATTTGCCCATTATCATTGGGCTATGTTTCAGCAGAAAAACTAGGGCATTTATATGCAAGTGCCCGCTATCTGGCATTTCCTTCACATTTTGAAGGTTTTGGTTTACCTATTGTTGAGGCCCAATCTTTTGGGCTTCCTGTCATTGCATCTGACATTCCAGTTCTGAGAGAGGTTGCAGGAGAGGGGGCATTATATTTTCCTGAAGGTGATGCAGAGGCAATGGCTGATTGTATGCAGCGTTTGTATGAAGATGACCAGCTGTTTTCTGAGATATCAGCCAAAGCTAAAAAAAATGCTGCACGTTTCAGCTGGGAGAAAGCAGCTAAAGAAACAGGAGAATTGTTTATGCATTGCCTTGACCACACTGTTTAATCATAAAGTGAAAAATCTACATTATGAAATTTGACCTTCCTCTGTATAAAAATACGATTATTTCACTGCATGCACTTGATCCATTTGGCAGTAAAGTAGGAGGGATTGAAACGCATGTTCGTCAAGTCCTTCGCTATCAGCCCGAAGGAACTCGAATTATTTTAATCGGAGTTGATGATTCAGGAAAATTAGCACTAGGTGAGCTTGTTGAAATTACTGAAAATGAATGCAGCTATTGGTTTATGCCTGTAATGCACTGTAATCAGAAAATTGCCAATAGTGTTGCAAAAAAACTGACACAATCATTAACTTTAAACTTTTTCAAAAGTGTTATTAAGTTTTTACGCAAAATACGTGCAATTAGCCGTGAAATGCCGACATCTATTGATATTCAGCGCTATGAATATGCCTGGCTGTGCCAGCTTATTGGCTGTCCTTATGTGCTTACAACGCACGGTGATATGAAACCAGATCAGCCTATGGATTCATTGCTGGCAAAGTACCCTTATATTCACCATTTTAATGAGCGGCATGCCGTGAAGTATGCTGCGCATGTGTATTCAGTAAATAAAGAGCAGACAGAAAGAATTAAGACACAAATTGCTGGTGCAGCAGAAAAGACGGAGTTTATGACCGTTAGCGTGGATGATCGTATATTTAAACCTACAGAATATTTAAATTTAAATGGTCCGGTGCAATTAGCGTTTGTAGGCCGTCTGGATCATTTTAAGCGCCCGGGTATGATGTTTAATGTGATTAAACGGCTTAATGAATTATCTCCAACTGGTGCGCATTTTCATTATGTGGGCGCTGCTGATCCGGCTGTTTTTCCTGAATTTAATGCAATTAAAGATATCAGCACTCTGCATGGTTTTAAAACTGCGGCTCAAATTTCTCAATTATGGCCCCTGTGGCATTTAGGATTGGTGACTTCTACATTTGAAGGAATGCCGGTTTATGTTTTAGAGGCGCTTTGCGCCGGGCGGCCGGTGTGCTCACTGCATCTGCCGCAAATGAATATGGTATTAAAAGCACAAAGAAGCGGCACCGTGTTGGCTGAAAATGATGACAGTGCAGAGCGGGTAGAAGAATTAGCCAATTCCTTGCTTACGTACTGGCAGAATATACAAACTGGTAAATTATTAGCAGAACAGGTGAATGCTGAAGTAGCGCCATTTAAGGCGAGTACTCAGATTAATAAACTCTATAAATGTCATGTTGATATTTGTCGATTTTAGTTAACTCAGGGGTATTGTAGTTATCTTTGTTATTGATTAAATATTTCTAGGTTAAATAGTAGGATTTATGCAAAAAAATAATAAGTTATTAGGTTTGGAAGTATTAAGGTTTATTGCTGCTTTCTCTGTTTTGATTTGGCATTATCAGCATTTTTCTAGTATGACAAGTAGCTCTTCTATTTTTATTATAAATCGGCAGCCATTTTATGGTTTACTAAGTTTTTTATATAATTATGGTTTTTATGCTGTTCAGATATTTTGGGGGCTGAGTGGTTATATATTTTTTTGGAAATATAGAGATTTGTTGACAGGGAAAAAAATAACTGGAAAAATGTTTTTTATTTTAAGATTTGCTAGAATTTACCCACTTCATTTTGCTACTTTAATTTTTGTTTTTATTTTGCAACTTATATATTTTATGAAAAGTGGCGAGTATTTTATATATAAGAATAATGATTCATTTCATTTTATTCTTCAGTTGGTAATGGCTAGCAATTGGGGATTTGAAAGTGGTAGTAGTTTTAATGGGCCGATTTGGTCCGTATCAGTAGAGGTATTTGTTTATTTCGTTTTTTATTTCGTGCTAAGAGCATTTGGACCATCTGCTTGGGTAAATGTTGCAATAATATTATTGTGTGGTTTATCGACCATTATTAAAGTTCATTCCTCGATATTTTTATGTCTGGCATTTTTTTACACAGGTGGGTTGACCGCAATTATTGTTCGAAAATTAGATAGCTATGGGGGACGTAATGTTTCGTATGTTATTTCTTGCATATATGTACTTATTGTGCCATTTATATTCAGTAAAATGAATTTTTTTGATTCACAATCAAGGAATTTTATATTCTTATTGTTATACTTACCGATGGTTTTATTTATTTTGTCTGGCAATTATGTGATTCATCCTCGTATGTCTAAGGGGGTTGAAATTGCTGGGAATATGACTTATTCAAGCTATCTTATTCATTATCCGATACAGCTTGTAATTGTTTTGTTTTGTATTCTTTATAAAAAAGAAATTCCATTCTACAGTAATGTGTTTTTTTTATTCTTTATTTTTATTACTTTTTTTTGTTCGTATTTCATATATAAATATTTTGAATTTCCAATGCAGTCCTATTTTAGGAAATTACTTAATTGATAAGTAGGTGTACTATTAGTGTTTGGTTGGAAAAAATGAATAAATCAGTGCCTTCAATTTTTTGAATTTATTTCTCATCTCGAAATTTTTTTACTAAACATTTTTATTTAAGTGAATAATTAATGATGATTTTTTTAGATGCTAATTAAAAAAACACTCCAATTTTTACCGGCGCAACTACTTGGGCCGCTTGCTCAATTTTTATCAATTATTATTTGGACTCACATAGCTAGTTCACAAACAATTGGCGTTGTGACTTTGATTTCAGGTCAACAGGAGCTTATTCGGACTATTTTTCTAGCCTGGTGGTCACATTATGCACTTCGTTTTCTTGGTGAAACAAATAGTATCGGATCAGGATTTCAATCAACATCAAATTGTGTATTGTTATTCTCCTCTTTAATACAATGTCTGTGTGCATACACTTTTCTTGTACAGTTTGTTGTTTCAAATCCAGATAGCTTGTTGATTGTTTCTGTGGTCTTGTTTGTTATTTTTAGAAATATCAACTTGCACAATATTAATATTGCTGCCGCTCGTTCTAATACTCTAGATTATAATTTACTTTCAATTGTTGGACCTGTTTTTGGTTTGAGTTTTGGTATAATTCTATTAAAAGTATATGGCGATAACCCTGCATACCCTTTACTTGGGTATATGCTTGGTGAATCAATTGGTCTTTTGTATTCTTTTTTTCGCAATAAATCAGCATTGCTTGAATGGGAAATTAATCCATTAATAATAAAGCAAGCTATCAATTATAGCTTTCCCCTTGTTTTCTCTGGTGCTTTAGGATGGGCTGCAGTTAATTTATCACGCTATATAATTGATCATAATTTAGGTGTTGCTGCCGCAGGCGATTTTGCGGTGGGCTTTGGGCTGGGGCAGCGTGCAGCTTCACTAGCGGCTATGTTAGTTGGAGCCGCTTCACTGCCAATTGCCATTAGATGTATGCAGGAATCTGGAATTACAGCAGGAATGCAACAGCTAGCAAATAATTGCGCACTACTTTTGGCCGTAGTTTTGCCTTCACTCATTGGATTATATTTAGTAAGTCCAGATTTAGTGAAATTGGCAGTAGCCATAAAATTTCAAAAAGTAACCTTAGAAATTTTGCCTTGGGCATTGCTTAGTGGTGGCTTGTATTCGTTTATTTATCATTATTTAAACCACTATTTTCTAATAACTAAAAATACTCGCCCCTTGATTTTTGTTGATGGTAGCTTGGCGGTACTTACTTTAGTATTATCATTCCCGTTAATTAAATATCTAGGATTGGTTGGAGGTGTTATTTCTATGGTGATCGCTGGGATTGTTGTTGTTATTTTTTTGCTAATTCATTTGCTAAGTCGCCGTGAGTTACTTTTTCCAGGAAAAGATGCGTGCAAAATAGTTATTGCTACTCTGGTTATGGCGGCAGCTATATCTCTTAAACCAGAATTAGAAGATATAAAATTAAATTTAGTTAGCGATATTATGCTGGGCATGCTGGCCTATGCCGCTGTTTTGGCTTTTGTATATCGTCGCCGCTTGCAGCACTATTTTAGGCATAAATAATAATGACAGAAAAACTTACGCGTAATACCTATAATGCTTCCATGTTAAATGTGGAAGAGCAACAGGGGTTACCTAAATGGTCATATATTCTGTTGTTTATTTCCATACTACTTTTATTGGGCGCATCCGGCGATATGCTGGCTATATTTGGCTATAACTATGCCGGTGATGGGGGCAATGCTTTAGAAAAAATTCATCCCTCTACGCTCACGCTTATTTTAACGTTACTGGCTTTTTTGGCCTATCCCCAGGGTGAAGAAAAAATAAGTTACAGTATCTTTAAATTGGGTGTTTTTCCTTATCTCTTTGTTTGTTTTATCTCAATTGTGTATACCCAGGTAGTCTTGGGCTTGCCTGTATCAGGTTTGATTGTCAGTTGGTTTACTCCAGGGCTGTTGTTGGTGTTATTACTTCAATTAAAAAATACGCAAATAAAATATTTATCCTACTTAATGCATGGTTTGCTGCTTATTAATACTGTCATGGCAATTATCGAATATAAAACAGGTACTCCGCTAATACCAGCTGTGCTAATTGATTACACAGGCTCTGGTGAGATTGTAGATATGCGCGATTGGGGTGAAATGCGTGCATCTGGTTTATTTGGTCACCCTCTGGCATCGACTTTAATTTGTGCTCTATATGTAGTGGCTAGTTTTTCTTTGATCTGTTTTAAGCAAGCAAGCCGTTTGCAGTATTTCACTATGCTGCACTGTTTATTAGCAATGCCACTTTTAGGCGGACGTACCAGTATTGCTATGGCTTTTGTGTTTGTGGGCTTGATGAGCTTGGTGCGTTTCTGGCTGGAGCTTATGGGTAAAGGTAGTAATTATTTTAATATAATTAAAATTAAACTGGCAATTACGGCTGTAGTGATTGCTTTAATTGTGGCGTTTCAAATGGGGATGTTTGATCAGTTAATTGATCGTATAGAATATGATAATGGTAGTGGTTATACTCGTGTTTTAGCAATGCAAATATTAGCGGATGTATCAAATCTTGAGTTGTTTTTAGGTGATATCTATAGATCCCTCGGGACGCGCCAAGTGGCCTATGGCACTATTTATGGCATTGAAATATTTTGGGTGGGCATGCTGCTAACTTATGGGTTAATTATTAGTCTTATTTTATTTTATTTTTCTTGGAAAATGATTAAATTACTTGCTGATGAATGCGGGTTAATTGTTTACTGGCCAGTTATTTTCTTTTTTGTAAGTATGTCATCTGGTGTAGGGTTGGTAGTTAAAAATGTATCTTTTAGTATATTGTTACTTGTAGTATTTTGTTTGTATAAATTTGAGAAATAATTTGGTTGATTATTGTTAAAAAAATAGATGTATTTAATGCATGGTAATTCACCATTTTATCAATTCATTGATTTAAATTTTTTTTGTTTCGATTAAGACTAACCCTGCCAGAGCAGCGAGCAGATTAAAGCAAGGAAAAACTAATCAATTGATAAAAAATATTGTGATAACACTGGGTAATGAATTTTTATTGACACTGCCCCTGCTATGTTGCAGCAAGAAGGCAATATTTCAGAATTTATTTACAAAAAACAGATGGTTTACATATGTGTAAACTCTAGCAGAGAATAATCAAACCTTATTTGCTTTTGGTTTTTTAATATTTGCGAATGAATTTTTAATATAAAAATATTATCTTTACTTTTAAAAAAAAGGCTGTATGTCTCATAATTATCGTGATGATTGGGTTGATTATGCCAAGGGTATTGGTATTTTATTGGTAGTATATGGTCATGTTGTCCGGGGATTAATTAAAGCGGGCCTGGGTATACATCTGCCAGAATTAAATTTAATTGATGCTATTATTTATGGCTTTCATATGCCTCTGTTTTTCTTCTTGTCTGGGTACCTTTTTATTCAATCAGCCCAAAGATGCGATCGTAAAAAATTATTTTTTAATAAAATTGATACTATATTATATGTATATATTATTTGGTCTTTAATTCAAGGTGCGGTTGAGGTTATGCTAAGCAGGTATACCAATGCAGGAATAGATGGTGCTTCTGTATTGAGTTTATTATGTGAGCCCAGAGCTCATTTTTGGTTTCTTTACGCCTTGTTTTTTATTTTTATTTTTTCTATCTCTTTTAAAGACTGGATAGTTAAAAATATTATCTTCACATTTGTTTTCTCAATTTTGATATTGTTTTTTTTGCCGCTCACACATATTGCAGCGATTGATTTGCCTGCACATTTTTTAACTTTTTTTGTTTTTGGCATGTTGAGTAAGCAGAACGCCAAATATCTGAATACGAATAAATGGATGATGGCAAGCTATTTAGTGCTTTCTGTGTTTACTTTTACACTTGCGAGCTCTATACCTCAAGGCGATATCATTAATCGAATCGTGATGTTTGTTTATTCATTATCTTGTATCTTGTTTCTTAGCTCTTTCTGTATGCTACTGGGTGATAAGTATTCTTTTGTTATGAGGGTGGGGCAGGCTTCGTTAGCAATTTATCTAATTCATGTCATTGTTGGTAGTGGAGCAAGGATCGCGCTGAATAAGTTTTTTGGAATTCAAAATTTTTATATTCTATTGCTAGCTGGGCTGATTGCTTCAGTTCTTTTTCCTATGCTTATGTGGAACTATGCAAAGCGTGGCTCAGTTAAATTTTTATTTAGCTCCCCTTGTAAATTGGGTAGTTAAGTTTGTTTTTTCTTGCTACTTTCTAAAATGCTCATTTTTATCACATGGCCTGCTCGCGGGCTATTTTTTCTTTCAGGTCTTTCCAGAATCTGATCTGGCTTGCGCCACCTTTTTTCTGGGTATCGCCTGCCCAGATATCATCATCATTAAAGCTGTATACCGGCTCTAAATCTGTGCGTTGTGATGCGGGCTTTATTTCGCCGGTTAAAATATCCAGAATATAGGGCTCGGCTTCGGGGGTGGGGTACCAGGCCAGTACCATATGGGCTTCATTTATTTTTAGTGCCCGTACATACACCATGCGTAATTGGCCAGCGGGTGCGCCTAAATCTCTCAGGCTAAAATATTTGGCCGCAGCATAATCTTCGCAATCGCCTGCATTCGATGCCAGCATTTCAACAGGCGTGGCCCAGTAATCTGTTACCCCCCAATGGGCCTGGTCAGTTTGGTAGGGTATTTTATTAAAAAAGCGATTGGTGTTTTTTAGTGTATTTACCACAGGTGTTTTGGGCGGGCTCCATTGGCCTAGTGCCGCTGGCTTTTCTTCCTGAATAAATTCTTTCCATGCCAATAGCCTGGGCACAGCACTTTGCCCCCAGCGCTTAGCAATTGCACTTAGCAAATTGGCAGAAAACTCGGTTAAGCCTGCAGCCATACTGATTGCTGTGCATAAACTCAGCGCCAGCACAAATAAGCCCACTTTAAAGCGGGCTTGTTTGCGGGTGGGCAGAGCAGGTAATTTATACATTCAGATCAGGATAGCTGGCCTTTAGCTTTAGCACATTGTCTTTTTGCTGCAGCATGGCTTGTTTATACACTTGGCCCATTTGCTGGCGGATTGTAGCAGATAGCTTATCCCAATTTTGAAACCCAGCATTCAAAATAGCCAGCTGGCTGTCGGGCTCGTATGGATTTAATTGTGCTGATTTGATCAGTAATTGCTCAAACTCTGCATCGTGCTGATTCAGATACGCTTTAAATTGCACAATATTGGCCATATTGCTGCCATTATTAGGCTGCACCTGCAGGGCTGCACGGTATTGATTAATCGCCTCCTGATAAAACACATCTCTTACCAGTTTAAAATTAGCCGCTTTTAGCCCGCGCAATACTTGCAGGCGAGCAAGATCTGTATGGTATTGGGCAATATCGGGGCAGGCTATACTGGCTTTTTCTAAAATATCCCGGGTTTTAATCCATTGTGCCAGATCAAGTGGCTGCTGCGGCTGGCTTAGCCAGCTTTGTACCTGTTTGCGTGCTTCTAATGTTTTAATATCGTACCAGGCGTATTTAAGGCTTGGCCAGATTGCAATACTGGCCAGCCAGATAGCCAGTGCCATAAGCGGCAATGCCGCCGCTGATTTTAATTTATTCATATGCGCTTTTTTATAATGCCCAATGGGCGTTCAATGGTCAGCATATCTGCATAATCCTGGCCGTGTTGTGCCATTACAGCGGCATGGCCCAGATGCAGATTAGGAGGGCGATACGCTAAATTATGGCAATCGCTGGCTAGTAAATAGACCCAGTCTTTTTCTAATAAATAGTCTGCTGTTTTGCGGGCCTTGCTGCCAAATTGATTGCAAAGCGATCCGGCTGTTACTTGCAGCCAGCAGCCCAAATCAATGAGATGCTGCGCTTTTTCTGGCTGGGCCTGAATAGCGGCATTGCGTTCTGGGTGGGCAATCAGCGGGCGAATACCCATTTTTAAAAAATGGCGGATAAATTGCTCGCTGCCCACGGGGATCATTTGGTCTGGAAACTCTAATAGCATGATTTTCATGCCATCCACTTCGCCCAGAAAAGGCACTTCGTTTTTTTCCAGCAGCGGCAAGATATCTTCGCCAAGGCGCACCTCGCCTCCTAAATGAATATCTAGGGGGATTTTCTTGCTGGCTAGGTGCAATTTAAAGATGGCAATTTCGCATTCAAGCGCTGTGCGCTGGTTATTCCAGCGGGCAGGGTAGATATGGGGCGTTAATACCGCCGTTTTAATACCATTTTTTACGGCTTCTGCTGCTAATTGCAGCGCCATTTCCATATCCCTTGGGCCATCATCAATGGTGGGTAGTATATGGCAGTGAATATCAATCATGATGCTTGGTTTTACCTGAAGTATTGATTGTATTAATGGTGTCAGATATACAATATTTAATTATCGCATGCTTGGGCATTTGAATCTTGCAATTTGTGGAGGGGTGAGAAGCGGAATATTTGGGTTTTACGCTAGCCTATCAGCATGACTAATACTTGCAGTGCGGGGTAACCCTTGTAAGCAGATTATTAACTGAAGATGCAAATTTACTGCAATAAAATAAAGGGGCAACTTTATCAAAGTTGCCCCTTTATTTTTACATTACCGGCTATTAAGTTGCACCGTATGCTTTTCCATATTGGCTGATGCTGCCGTATTGCCCGTAATAGCGCTCTGCCTTTTTAAAATCCAAGTGGCTGAGGGTTACACCTAAAACCCGCCCGCCAGCTTGTGTAAGCCGCGCCAGATTTTTGCGTGCAATGGGGTGTGGTGTTTCCTGGGCGCGGGTTACAAAAAGGGTATCACTGCACAGCGGTGCTAAAATCAGCGGATCGCTAACAAGACTTAATGGCGGGCCATCAATCACCAGCATTTCATAGCTTGCCGATAATTTTTTTAATAATTCGCTAAAGCGCTTAGACATCAATATCTCTAAAGAGCTTGGCGGAATATCCCCGGTGCCAATGCAATACAATTGGCTGTCGCCCACACGTTGCAGGCATTCTTCTAAAGTTGCATTGCCTGCTACCAGATTGCTGAGGCCAGGGCTTGCAGGGTTCAGTCCTAATTTGCGGGCTAAGCCAGGTTTACGCAAATCGGCATCAATCATTAATGTGCGGCGTGTGCTGGATAATGCCAGCGCTAAATTACTGGCAAAAGTGGTTTTGCCTTCATTTGGCATGCTGGATGTAATTAGCAGGGTGCGCACAGAGGCGTCAATTGAGGATAAAGCCACCCCCGTGCGGGCCGTGAAGATAGCTTCGGCATAAATAGACTTGGGCTCACTTAGTACTAATTTACCTGCATCACTGGCTTGTTTTTTATTGAGCAGTGGGATGCTGGTCAGTAATGGGTGGCCTAATAAGCGTTCTACATCATCGCTATTATTAATTGTGTTATTCAGGCGGTCTAATAAAACGGCTGCACTTGCTGCAACTAATAAGCCCAGCAACGTTGCCATAATTATTATTTGTAATTTTTTGGGCTTTATTGGTGTGTTTGGAATACTTGCGTTATCGATAATTCTGGCAATTGCGGATTGCAGGTCTTGCGATACTGCTGTTTCCTTGGCCCGTGCAATAAAGCTCTCATATAGTTGGCGATTCGCTGCGGCTTCACGCTCCAATACGCCAAGCTGTACTTCTTTGCGGTTTAAATTTGATACTGCGCCACGTGCCTGGTTTAGTACCGCTTCTAAAGCGCGCTCTGTACCCAGCGCCGCTTCATAGCTTTGGCGTAAGCTTCCTACGACAGCATCGACCTGGCGTTTAGCATTTATTTTGGCAGAGCGTAGCTCACCCTCTGCTTGTACCATTTTTGGGTGGTCTTCACCGTAGCGCTGAATGAGTTCTGATACTTTTCTTTCGGCTTCTGCCTCTTGTCTTTTAGAGTCAGATACTTGCGGGTTGGTAATCACTGCTGGCACGCTGCTGTAATCGCCATTTTTAACAGCAGTCACCTGGCGGTAGGCATTTTCTGCTTCTGCCCGTTTCATCTTTGCAGTAATTAATTGTTGGTTTGTATCTGCAATTTGCGTGCTGGTGCCATTTTGTCCTTCTTTACTTAAAGAGATAATGCCATTTGTTTCACGGTATTTCTGTAAAGCATATTCGGATTTATCCAGCTTCTCGCGCAAGCCCCCAACACGGCCATTGAGCCATTGTGATGCACTTTGTGCCATAGCAAAGCGTGCATCTCTGTCGCTATCAATATACATTTCAGCTAGTTTATTTGGCACTGCAGCGGCCAGCTCTTTATCTGTGCTGGTAAAACTTATTTTTACCAGCTGGCTTAAACGGACTAACTCAATATCAACGCTTGCCGCAAAGCTGGGATAAATAGCTGCAGCCAGTTTTTCTTCTGTCCAGCTGTTATTGTTTGTGGATTCTTCTGTCTTCAGAAAAGATGACCAAATCGTTTTTTTTGTGATGCGCGGATCATAAGCCGGGTTTTCCCAAAGCTTTAAGTTCTTGATTGTTTTAATTGCTAAATCTCTGGATTGCAAAATCTCTGCCTGGGTTTGAAAGTACTCCCGGTTGGCAGTCACTCCAGAATAAACTTCTTCAACAGATACAATTTTTTGCCGGCTTGATTCAACCAAAATGGTTGTGGTGGACCGATATGAGGGGGCAATTGAAAAGACGACTGCTGTGGCAACAGCCGCAATTGCAACGGCAAAAACAAGAATTTTCCATTTGCGTTTGTTAATACTGCGCCAATATTCAAGCAGGGGAGTGGTTTCTTGCGCGGGTATTAGCCCTGCAAGATGTTGGGGTCGATTCATATTGCCTAATCCTTGCCTTGTCGATCTGTGGTGGCTGACTAAATATTCAGTTAGAAAAAGCTATCTTGTACGGTAATGATATCGCCAGGGAAAATGAGCGTATTAAGATCCACTTTTTGTTGTACTTGGCTTGGGTCATTCGCACGGATTACAAATATTTTTTCTTTAGAAGCGCGTTCTTTAAAACCGCCCGCTAAAGCAATTGCTTTTAGTACAGTTAATCCAGGCTGAAATGGGTAGCCACCTGCACTGGCGATCATGCCATTGATATAGTAGGGTCGGTATTCTTCGATAAAAACGGCGACGCGCGGGTTGACCAGATAACGCCCTTTTAGCCCCGTGGTGATTAAGCGTTGTAAATCGCCTGTGGTCATATCTTTGATCACAATCTCACCCAGCACAGGGTATTGCAATGTGCCTGCATCGGTCAGCTTTACCCGCTCGCGGCTTAGCTCGTCTTCGCCAAATACACGAATAGTGACTATGTCCCCTGCTCCTAACTTGTAGTTGGATAAAGGGCTGGCTGGTTTAATGCCGGGCAGTTCTGGTTCTGTACTGGCTTTGGGAGCATTTGATTCGGGGGCATCAAAGATTGATGCGCTGGCATTTGCCGCCAGTAGCGCAGAAGCAAGCAGGGCGGAAGATAAAAAACCTCTGAAACGCAGGCCACCCTGCACTTCAGAGGTTGATAGCAACGGTTTAGTTGGCATCAGTGGAATTTCTCATTTAGTTAATTGTAAGCAAAAACTACAGTGAACCGCTTAGATTAACCATAAACAGATTACGTTGGTAGTCTTGGAGTGTAATATTTGAGTTACGTTTTTCGTATCTTAACTCTGCCCCTGTTTTTAGCCAGCGGGTCAGTTTGTAATCCACGGCAAGCCCGGTGATATAAGTGTCATCAGTGCGTGATATTCCTGAGTAGTCGCTATTTACATAGGTAAGATATGCTCGTGAAGACAGGTAGCTGCTCCAGGAGTGATTCCACTGTGCATTCAGCACATCGTCCAGTAAAAAGTTGCCAGAACCGGTGGATTCTGAGGGCGTGCGCATTGCGCTAAGCTCAACACTGCTATAGGAAAGCGGGGTAAAGCGCAACAGGGCTTCATAGCTGAATTTAGTGAATTCCCCTTTGGTATCTGAATCATATTTTTTATTGAGCATACCCACTTTTACAGAGCCCATGAATGAGTCGTCCATATCCCATTTAAGGCCGGTATAAAGGCGATATTCTTTACTGTTTTGCAGCTCGGGGTTCACTACGTAATCAAAGTTTTGCGCTCTGCCTTCAAAGACCAAGCTTGTTTTTGGCGCTACGCGGTAAAAGAAGCGTGCAGCAGCAGAGAGTGAATCCTGATCAAAAAAACGCGTCACACTTTGATTGTTTGAATAGCGTTTATTCTGTACGCCCGCTTCCAGCTCAATACGGCCTGTTGCTTCTGCAGCACCGTAGCCCACTAAACCTTTCAGGCTTAAAGAGCGGTATTTGTCTGGCGTGCTTGAGCCGCTGTCGGTAGTGCCCTGTGCATCTTCTGCATAAAGCAGATTGCCCAGGATCAGCGAGCTCAGGCGGGCGCTGTATGTGTTTTCTGCTTGAAATTGCAATTCATTGCTGTCGGTATTGTTGTCTTTGCTATCTGCGTAGCGAAGAAACTTTCCTTTGTAGCCAAATACATAGCGATCGCCGTTGTTTAATAAATCAGCAACAAGCGATGGGCTGATTAGTGTGGCGGTAGAGGCAATTTCATTGTTGCTGGTGCGGGCAACATTACTATCTCTTCCCACCGAAATACCCAGCGTTGGGTAAATGAAAAATGGGCCAGCTTCAATCGGTGACGGGCTTTGGCGGCCAGTATCAGCAAATTCTTTTGCATCAAAGCTAGGCTTTGGTTTGGTGCTGTTGGGTGATGATAATTTATCCAGTAAATCAGCTGAAGTTAGCGCTTTGGGTTGCTCGTCTGCATAGCTGATTGAAGAAATCGCGCTCATTGCCAGCGCGAGCGCAATTAATCCGGATACGGGTTTAATTTTGAACATTTATTTTTCCAGAATGTTGTAAACAATGAGGGCGCTGGGTGGAGGGTTATATGCAGCTATGTTTATATTTTGCCAGCGCAATATTAAATTTTTATGCGCGCATTCTATCGTTAAATCATAAAGTTTGATAGATAATCTCCACTTGTTTTTGTATATAAGCAATTAATGGTATATGAGTTTTAAGTTTGTTTTTTGATAACAAAAGTCGAAGATTTTAATATTAATAAATGATGATATTTGATTGTTATGTCTTGCTGGTTTAATTTTATTCTTATATTATTTTTAATGCCGGGGCGTGATGTTTTCGGAATGATGCTTAATTACTGTTGGCTAATATACTGTGTAGTCTTTGATTAAATGGATGAAATTAACCACTTCTGTTGTATCGAAAAGACAGATTTTTTTATTTAAAACAGCTGCAAAGAAAATGTTTTGTGACTGCACTAAAGTATGTACGTATTTTCATAATACATGTGCAGTACTATCTTGGCAGCAGCTTGTAAGCTTATAAGTTATTGAGTTTATTTGTGTTTTATCCCTGTTTTTTAAGAATTATCAGGTTATATGGCTGCGGCTTTGGTGGTTTTTCATATCAAAAAATATAAATCGTTAGGGGTTGGATATTTATGAAGCTAAAATTTTTAACATTGATGGTGCTGACATCGCTCTCAATTTCTTCGCAAGTTCGCGCTGAAAACTTAGTCGTAAATGGCGGGTTTGAGGATGGTAATCAGTCTTTTAGCAGTAGCTATGGATTTACTGATGAGAAAGATGGTTTGTACCCTACAGGTAAATATGCGATCGGCTCTATGCCTGAGTTTTCGAACCCGTACTTCATGCACGTGCGTCCGAATGAAGGCAATAATATGATGATCGTGAATGGTTCGGCTACACCTGATGGTATTGTTTGGAGCCAGATCGTGAGCAATGTGCTGGCAAACACCAACTACTACTTTTCAACATTTGTAGCTTCTGTTTCACCCAGCAATCCAGCGCAATTGAGCTTCAGTATTAATGGCGTTAGTTTAAATCCAGTAGAGCCTTTTTTAGCAACTGAGGATGGTGGCTGGAAACAATTTCATGCTGTATGGAACTCAGGCAATAGTACGACAGCGGAATTGAGCTTGATTAACAAGAATTTGATTGGGCATGGTAACGATTTTGTTTTAGATAACATTGCCTTAGCCACAACCGCTCCTGTTCCAGAGCCAGAAACCTACGCTTTGATGGGCTTGGGTTTGGTTGGTCTGCTTGCTGCCCGTCGTCGTAAGCTGCAATCTGTTTAAGTCACTGTTCTAAGGTGGATGATTCTTCTGCTTGTAAATAAGCAGCAGGTAGTCAGAAACAAAACGGGAAGCCTAGGCTTCCCGTTTTTTATTGATTAAGCGCTTTACAGGCTAATTCCCGGTGATAACTGTGCAGGCAGTACCAGTGTGGCTGATTCTATGGATGCCATCGGGGTGGCGCAGTAGTCGGCTGCGTAATAGGCGCTGGGGCGGTGGTTGCCGGATTTGCCGGTGCCGCCAAATGGCGCGGCAGAGGATGCGCCGTTGGTTGGGCGGTTCCAGTTCACCACGCCTGCGTCGATCTCGGTTTTGAATTCATTCCACAGTGCAGGGTCATCCGCCAGCAGGCCAGCAGACAGGCCATAGGCCGTGTCGTTGGCAATTTCGATTGCCTTGGCAAAGTGGTCATATCGGATAACTTGCGTCAGCGGGCCAAAGTATTCTTCGTCTGGCAGATTTGTGACCTTGCTCACATCCAGAATCGCCGGAGTCACGAAGGCGTTGCTTGGGTCTGCGTGTTGCATTTTCAGTAGCGGCACTGCGCCAAGGCCAATCAGCTTATCTTGCACAGCCATCAGCTGGCGTGCGGCGGTTAGGGAGATCACCGAGCCCATAAAAGGCTGCTCGGCGGCGTCAAAATGGCCGATAGACAGCTTGCCTGCCACTTCAATCAGACGGGTAAGGAAGCGATCACCAAATTCACCGTGTGGCACCAGAATGCGGCGCGAGCAGGTGCAGCGTTGGCCCGCAGATAAAAATGCCGACTGAATGGTGTGGTGCACCGCTGCATCCAGCGCTTCGGTTGGGGCAATAATCAGCGGGTTATTGCCGCCCATTTCCAGTGCCAGCATAAAGTCAGGTCGGCCAGCAAATTGCTTGTGCAGCGCCACACCCGTGCCAGAGCTGCCGGTAAACAGCAGGCCGTTCAGGTCATCGTGTTTAGCCAGTGCAATACCGGTTTCTTTTTCGCCCTGCAGCAGCGCAATCACGCCTGCTGGCAGGCCAGCGGCTTGCCAAAGCTGAACTGTTTTCTCGGCCACCAGCGGCGCTTGCTCGGATGGCTTAAATACTATGCAATTGCCCGCCAAGAGCGCTGGCACAATATGGCCGTTGGGCAAATGGCCTGGGAAGTTGTAAGGGCCGTAGACGGCGACCACGCCATGTGGGCGATGGCGCAAAACAGCGTTGCCATCTGGCGTGGCGCTGCTGCGCTCGCCCGTGCGCTCTGCGTGGGCGCGGATAGAAATCTCAATCTTGCCGACCATCGCGGCTACTTCCTGACGCGATTCCCACAGCGGCTTACCGGTTTCAAAGCCAATCGCATGGGCTAGGTCTTCTTTATGCTCGCCCAGCAGCTCGCCAAAGCGACGCACAATGGCGATGCGAGCTTCTAAGGAAGTACGTTTCCAAGCGGGGAAGGCCGCACGGGCGCTCTGCATGGCCAGATTTACATCGTCGCTGCTGGCGCTCTTGCCCTGCCACACCACCGCGTTATTCGCCGGATTGGTGGAAATCAGTTCACTACCCGTGCCATCTTGCCATTGGCCATTAATAAACAGTTGAGCCATGTTGCTGTCCTTTATTGTGAAAGTGAGTTCTGGCTGGTAAAAGTTTTGCAGACACAGAGAACGGAGGGTTACAAAGCAGCGTACCGAGAAAATTGAGTGTTTCGTAGGGCGGGTGCAACCCGCCGGAGCGATGCACTTGTAGGTTGGGTTAGCGGGGGTGTTCGCCGGTTTTTGGCGGACAACCCTGCGTAACCCAACATTTAGCGCAATGTTGGGTTACGCGATAAAGCTGCTAACCCAACCTACGAATTCTGTTTAAGTTGATGATTGGGTTTTACCCGCTCAACAAGTACAAATAGCATTGATTTACAGGGCGCTATTGCACGCCAAATAGCTAGCTCGCTTTTTTTTCTGTGTACTGCTTTGTCTCTCTGTGTTCTCTGTCTCTACAGATTTATACTTTAGAGGCTTACACCACTCTCCGTGGATAAGCTTCCATCATTCTGACCTGATCACCCGTTTTAACTTGCAACGCTTTCGCTTCTGCAGGCGTCAGCATAATCAGGCCTTGCTCCGGCGCGGTATAAATCAGCCCGGTGCGAAATGTCTTTAACTGGCTGGTCGCGATTAAATGCGGAGCCGATGGTGCTTTTTTTGTGTCGCTGATCACTACATTACAAAGCCCACTTTCCCGCATCACACGCAGGCTGTCGATACGGGCTTCCAGCACGGGGCCAGCTTCAAAGATATCGATGTGCCGCTCTAAGCGTAAGCCTTCGCTTTCTAACAGATGACGAGCAGGAGTGGTGTCTTTGTGCGTGGCCCCAATACAGGCTTTGGCATCGTCCGGTAAAAAGTCGATATACACCGGAAAACGCGGCATCAGCTCGGCTAAGAAAGATTTTTGGCCAAGTGATACCAGCCGATCCGCTTCATGAAAATCGATGCGATAAAAATGGCTGCCCAGCGCACGCCAGAAGGGCGAATCGCCGTGCTCATCAAACACGCCGCGCATTTCGGCGCAGACGCGTTCGCCAAAGCGCTCGCTAAATTGTGCCAAAAACATAAAGCGAGATTTGGACAAGAGCGCACCGTTGCAGTTCACGCGGTGCAGCGGGTCTAAAAACAGCGAGCAAAGTTCGGTGTAGCCAGTGAGGTCGTGCGAGATGGTCAGCTTATCCATCTTGCTCCAGATATGCATTTCGCGGCTGGCGTATACCGAGGTATCGATACGGTAGGTGTAAAACGGTTGCTCCAGCCCCACGGCGGTTTCAATGCCGCACACGCCGACAATCTCGCCGGTGTCGGTTTCTTCCATTAAGAATAAATAACCCTGATCGGCCAGTGCCGCACTGCCTTCTATGGTACGGCGCACGCGGTCGATTCTGGCGGCTTGCGCACCCGGATCGGGTTTTAGCGTGGTCATGCCGGGGCCGGCTTTATGCGCCAGCTCGACTAGCTTATCGACATCGCTAAATTGACAGAGGCGGACAATTTTCATAATACGGCCCCTGAGTGATTGAGTTTTACGCAGCGCACTTCGCTGCCAAGATCCACTTCTAATGCGCTGGCTAAGGCGGGTGGCAAGGCCATATCGTGGCTTAGCTGCTTAGGTAAATGGGTTTTAATGCAGCGAAATTCGCTGCTGGATGTATTGCAGACTAAATAGCTGGCTGTGCCGTGGATGTCTGATTCGTAAGCAATGCGGTGCAGGGCGCTGTGGCGCAGTGAATAACAGGCGTCCAGCGTGGCGGTGAGTACGGGGCCGGCATCAAAAATATCGATAAAACGATCCGGCTCAAAGCCCTCATCCAGATGGCATTGATAAGGCAGGCGAGCGCTGGCGTGTGGTTCGCCCATTACGCGCTGAGCATCAATCGACAGCAGTGGCACATAGAGCGGATCAACCGGCATCACTTCGGCAATAAAGCCACGGCTGCGCCCGCCTGATTCGATCTCCATTTCGGCAAAATCACGGCGGGTAAATTTGCGCCCCACGCTCTCCCAAAAAGGCGAGTTGCCATCCGCATCGGCAATGCCGGGCAGCACAGAGAAAATATCTTTACTAAAACGCTGGCGATGCTGGGCAATAAATAATAGCCGCGCACGGGAGAGCAAATCGGCATAAGCGGCTTTTTCTGGCTCGATATAAAAGCCAGTCAGCCGTGTACAGCTGGTCAGCTCATGCGACATCACTAAGGCGTGAATACGGTGGTTCACATGCAGCTCGCGTGAGGCATGAACGACCACTTCATTACGAAAAGCGTAGAAAGGCTCGTGCTGCCCCGCAAGGGCGACGATGCTGGCACAGCCATACAAAACGCCGTCTTCTTCTAAAACAAATAAATAGCTTTCTTCGCCAGGGTAGTCGATCTCATTTTGCAAGAAATCAATCGAGCGCAAAATCAGCTCTTGCAGGCGCGCACGATCCGGCGGCAGTGAATGCAAAATCGGCCCCTTAGAGCGCGCCATGCGTTCCAATTGATCAAGGTCGGACAGTTTTCCTGGTCTTACGATAAGCATAGGGGCGATCCGAGTATGGGTGGATGGGGCACTTAAAACGCAACAGGCTTCACAACCGTCATCCCCGAATGTTTTAGTCGGGGATCCAGTATTGATGGCTGGATTCCCGATAAAGGCGCTCGGGAATGAGGAGTGCAGCGTTGATTGTAAAAACTTAAAACGTTCCCTAACGTCACAACCGTCATCCCCGAATGTTTTAGTCGGTGATCCAGTATTACAGCTGGATGCCTGATAAAGGCATTCGGGAGTGAATTCGTTTCTTTATTAGGCAGCAACAGTCGCCGGTACCAGCTCAGCAATCACCGCTTCTAAACGGCGCAGGCCTTCTGCCAGATCCGCTTCTGAAATCACTAAAGACGGCAGTAGACGTAATACATTCGGGCCCGCCATCAGCAGTACAACGCCATGTTTTGCACCAAGCGTTACGACATCTTTGGCGCGGCCTTGCAATACCGGGGCCAGTTCGGCACCAATCAATAAGCCACTGCCACGAATCTCTTTAAATACACCGTGTTTTGCATTGATCTTATTTAAGCCATCCACAAACAGCTTATTGCGGTGTTTTACGCCATCTAATACAGCAGGTGTATTAATCAGCTCGATTACTTTGTCGGCAACGGCAGTGACCAGCGGATTGCCGCCGTAAGTGGAGCCGTGCGTGCCTACTACAAAGGCGCTGGCAATTTTGGCGGTGGTCAGCATCGCGCCAATTGGCAGGCCGTTGCCCAGTGCTTTGGCCGAAGTCAGGATGTCTGGTGTTACGCCGTAATGCATATAAGCGTAGAGCGAGCCGGAGCGGCCTACGCCAATTTGTACTTCATCAAAAATCAGCAGAGCATTGTGTTTGTCGCACAGGGCGCGCAGGGCTGCCAGATACGCTGGCGTGGCAGGGATGACGCCGCCTTCGCCTTGCACGGGCTCCACAATCACCGCGCAGGTTTTGTCGCTGATCATGGCTTCAATCGCGGCTAAATCGTTAAAAGGTACGTGGTTGATGCCGCCAGGCGTTGGGCCAAAGCCTTCTGCATATTTGGGCTGGCCACCTACCGACACTGTAAACAGGGTGCGGCCGTGGAAGGATTGGGTGCAGGCAATAATCTGGTCTTTATCGCTGGAGAAATGATCCACGGCATAGCGTCGGGCCAGTTTCAGCGCGGCTTCATTGGCTTCAGCGCCAGAGTTGCAAAAGAACACGCGTTCTGCAAAGGTGGCGTCAATTAAGCGTTGAGCAAGGCGCAGTGCTGGCTCGTTGGTAAAGCCATTAGATAAGTGCCAAAGTTGATCGGCCTGATTGTGCAATACGGCGGTCAGCTCCGGGTGCAAATGCCCAAGGCTGGTGACGGCAATGCCGCTGGAGAAATCTACATACTCGCGGCCTTCCTGATCCCACAAGCGTGAGGCCAAGCCTTTTACCGGAATAAACGGCGCAGGGGCGTAGTTGGGAACCATAACTTGATCAAAGGTGGCGCGATTTAAGGTAGACATGGGCAGATCCTGCAGACGGGATAAAGTGTATCCAGTGTAGAGCGGGCATCACTCATCAATCTTCTATAAATGCGACATAAAGCTATAGCTTTACACCTTTACGACCTGGGGAAAGCAGCAGTTCATGTATTAGTATCTTCACAACTTCAGCAGTCACTTCAGCTACAACCTCCCTCTTAGTAAAAGGGGGATTGAGGGCAATGCTGTTCACTTTATGATTTTTATTCCCCAGTTATGCCGTTGATTAAGAATTTCCGTGCCTTTTCTACTTGCAAAATGCTTAGTTCGTCGTTTCACAACCCGCGG
>NZ_PDZG01000037.1 GCF_002735645.1 Iodobacter sp. BJB302 | reverse complement strand
GCAAGCATTTTGCTTAAAATGGCATCTTTACGAGCCTTGGGAATACGCGACATGATAAGTAACCAGCCCCCTGAGTAAGTTAGAATCCCTGAAAAGGGAGTATCTCAACTATCCTGACACAGGGGGTTCCTGCTCCCCCAAACATGAGCGAGGCAAAAAATAGTTCAATGGGTTGATTTAAACTGGGGACTAAGAAGCTTAAAATTTCAATTCCGATACTCATGCTGCTACCTCAATTTTAGTTAATTTTTCTACGCGCTTTTTGCTTTCTTCTTCAAAAATATTAGCAAAATCAATGATTAGGCTTTGTTCTTCTTCATCCAATGCTTCCCAAGTTTTTCCATTTTGAGCGCAATTAATAATAATCATTCCCACTCGGCCGCCTTCCTCAGCAAGATAGCCTTTGTCCTCTTCTTCTAACTCTTCTGGAGTTTTTTCAAGAACCTGCAAAAAACCTTCTGCTGCAAATATATAATTACTCATTTCTCGTGTTCTTTTTGCAAGCGCATCTAGCTCTGATTTAAGTTTAGGCGTGGAAATAGAAAGCTCTTTGAGCATTTCTTCTTCTTCAGAATTTAATTCAGACAGTTTTTTTGCCGTTTCAAGTCTGCGGTGCAATACTTTCTCTTTTGAATATTCTTTGTTTGAATTGGTCCATTTATGTTCAAGTTCAGACAGATTGTGCCCCCAAGCAATAACCATTTCTTCAAATACAAAGGGAATGAGTTTTTTCTGATGGCGGTCATAAATAATATTGTCCAAATAAATCACTTCTTCATCTGAAAGTACAGGCTTTTCAGCAAGCAGCTTTGCTCCTGCTTTGATTAAGAAAATATCATCTAGGCTGATTTCATCAAAATGTTGGGCTGCAGATAATGTTTTTTCTACGCTATCTAATAGCTTTTGAGTAGCACGTAGGCGTAAGTAATGTTCGAAGTCAGCAATTGAGTCTGTATCTATAATTTTTTTAATAGCGCTTTGAACTAATACATAGTCATTAAGCATAGCTGCTAATTGAATAGCTTTAGCCCCCTCGGATCCTTGTTGTACATGCTGTGCAGCCTCCTCGAAAGCTTCTTTATGTGCTTGTGCTTCTTGAGTTTCTTTCTCGCTAAAAAACGCCTCCTTAAGTTTACGAGCAAGAGAAATTGCCCAATTAATTGCTTCTTCTACTTTTTTTAGGATAGGCGAATTTTCCAGCATAAGTAATGCTGTTAAACCTTTTTCGATAGCTAAAATTGTAGCTTTAAGCCAAGGAATCGGTACTGCATTTGCAATTTTGGATAAAAGTGGTGTTATCTTTTGTATATAAGGTTTAACTATCGCCCATGTTTCTTTGACTTTAGCTACAAAGCTTTCAGCTTTATCTGCCATCCAGCTCACTGCTTCTACAGCTACTTCTTTTGTTTTTTTCCATGCCGTATTTACAATCTTAGTTGTGGTTGAAACGACACTTTTAGCTATAGAAAATAAACTCGAAATAAAGCCCATAATGATATATTCCTTTTAATTAGTTAATGCCGAGTAATTTTTTGCTGGCTATGGCATCGCCTATTGATTGGCGACGGGTACCTCCACAGGCAACTTCGGCATTTGCATTGCGTATTTGTTTGATTGCAGATTCAAGATGCTCAATTGATAGTTTTGCATCCAGGCCTAATGATTCAGCTGCGAGTAATGCTTTGGGCAGTGATAAGCGCATGCAGGTGCGGATTTCTCTTCCTGAAAAGCCATCAGATAATTCACTGCAATTTTCAATTAACAGCCCCCGTTCACCTGCGATAGGGATGCCTTTTACAAGCATCCGATCCCACATTCGTTTTCGGGCTGCGAAATCAGGTAAATCAAATTTGATATGGTGGCTAATTCGGCTACGAAATGCCTCATCATAATTTTTTGCAAAATTTGTGGCAAAAATAGCGATGCCATCAAATCGTTCTAATTCGATAAGAAGTGTAGATCGCATGGCATTCACTTCGTTATCGACCCCTTGTGTTACAGAGGAGAGGCGTTTGCCAAGGAGAGTATCTGCCTCATCAAAAAAAATGACTGCACTACTTTCTCGAGCAGCTTCAAATGCAGCTTGAATATTTTTTGCAGTATCTCCCATAAATTTACTTTCTAACTCAGCAATGCCAAGTTGAATAAATGGTAAATCTAGGGTGCCTGCAAGGGCTTCGGCTGCAAGTGTTTTACCTGTGCCTGGTGGTCCATAAAAATTCAATATGGTACTCATGCCAAGTGGGTCGACCGACGAAAATCCCCAGTCACTATAAATTGTTTTATGAAAACGCAGTTTCGCTAGGCACTCATCAAATTGAGTTTTTGTTGATTCTGCAAGAATAACGTCCTTGTCTAATTTAAAATTAGCTTTCCTTGTTTGATAGTTGGACGTATTTGTTTTTTTTTGTTCTTCTTTTAATTTACCTCTGAAAGGTGCTTGAAGGCCACTTGAGTCACTCGATTCATATTTCATTTTTTTTCCATTGTGATTGTGTCTTTCACAGCATCCCTCTTAACCTTCTCAATATACTTCCCCAAGCCCACTGTCGAAATCACACCAACTACAAATACAATTGCAAATGCGGCTAAGCTTTCAAGTGAGGAGTTGTTGTTGCCCATGCTATTTCCTTTATATGTTTAAATTTGCGAAGGCTAAATATTTAAGCCGTTGTGAAATATTGTTTTACTTCATTTTCTAAAGCCAGTAGCAATTCGCTAGAACTGATGATTCATACGTGCGGAATCCAATATCTAATGAGCGGCAGTATCTGATTAGCATGGCTAATGTGGCTGCTGATAATTAAGCCGCCATTTTCTAATTGCTTGATGGTTTATTGTTGCGGCAGCAGTTTTCTACGCAAAAAGTAATAGGCCATTTGCGGGGCAACGGCAAGTAGGACTTCGGTTTTGTCGCTGCTATATCAAATGTCTTCATTACTTTCTATTTCTGCTTTTATTATTTCGGTCTGTATTTTGAATTTAGCCCTTTTTCAAGAAGCTTAACAATTTCGCAGCAAGCAAGGGTGGATTAATTATTAGCCCTTCTTGGCTAATATTTTTTTGTAAACTTCAAAACATTCGTTGATGTGGGAATTACCTAGATATTTCATTGCACCAAAGCCAATCGCTGCATTTGCCACCGAGCCAATAAAGGGAACGAATTTTAGTGCTTGTTTAGCGGCCGTACGACCGGCAACTTTTTTCATTACTTGGGTAATCAGTGTTTTGGTTATTGTTTGCCCAACTAATGCTGTACCATTCTTTTTGATTATTTGATATATAAGATGCTTAGTCGCTGGGCTGTATCCTTCAATTTGTTCTTGTGATAACCCAAATTTTCGATTAATGGCAGGAATAAGTTCAAGCATAATGGCGACATCTGCAGCGATATCAACTCCCGGCATTGGAACAGCGGAGGATACTGCGGAAAGTGATGCTCGGTTGGTGACCATTGAATGACATTCTGTTTTGATAGCTTCTAACTCTGACATCGTGAAGGCCATGCCGGTATCAGCCCTAGAAAAAGTGCTATCCCTACCATAAGCATTATTAGAATGATTGGTTGTATTTTCTGTAGAATTTACAAGCGTTAAATTTTCAATTGAAGATTCCCATACAATGTTGCATGCAGGGCAGGACAGTTTTAATGTTTTTGAGTTTAATGGAACACGGAGTTTTTGTTCGCAGCTGATACAGCCGATAATATGTTTGTTTTCATCCTTACTATCAACGCTTTTGATACCATTAAGCTTATATTTTTTAATATTATTACATGATGGGCATGAAACATTAATAAGTCCTGCGTTATAAGGAACACGCATTTTTTGATTGCATGATTCGCAATAAATAATTACTTTGTTATTTTGCACTGGGGGTTCCTTTAAATTGGGTATTTCGATTTATTTACAGCGGGTACTGTAAAAGTTCATTGACTAGTTTTTGGTGAAGCCAAGTAGGCGTTACTATTTTTAGGTGTGGGATCCAATAGCGGATCAGTGGCAAGATTTGTTGGCTATGGCCGATTTGGCTGCTGATGATAAGGCCGCCGGTTTCCATTTCTTTGACTATTTCTTGCTCTGGCAATAGTTTGCGGCGCAGGAAGTAGTAGGCGGCTTGTGGGGCGACGGTGAGTAAGACTTCGGTTTTTTCTTGGCTATACCAAATATCATCACTTAATTCTATTTCTTGCTGGATGTCTTTTTGCGGAGTGAATGTTTCTGTGCTGATGTGTAGTTGGCTGATTTTGCTGAGGGTAAATGTTTTTAGCTGCTGATTTTCGCTGGCGGCTAAATACCAAATGCCTTTGCTATTTACGAGGCGATAGGGCGCAAGGGTTCTGGCTTTGCCAGCGTATTGCAAATGGCAGAGCGATTTTTGGCGTATGGCTTGATCTAATTGATTGAAATGCTGGTCATTAGATTGCTCGTATTGATGGCCTTTAACCAAGATGCTGCTTTGCGCCAGGGTATCGAGCAGTGCGGTGAGAAAACGTTGGCTGGTATTTGGGAATAGATTTTCTACGCCCATTAATTTGGCAAAGCTGTTTAAATCTTTGCTGGTAAATTTGCCTTTGTATTCTGCCGCAAGTTGATAGCGGTCATCTTTTAGGCGATTTACAATTCCACCTAGGCGATTTAAATCGCGATAAATGGTACGCTCGCTGACATTAAATTCATTGGCTAAGTCTTGCCTGCTAAATGTTTCACCTTGGTTTAATTTTAATAAAATTGCAGCAATTCTAAATGCAAGTGTGTCGTGCTCTGTTACTTTCATTGTTTGGGTATGCTTTATTTATTTTTAATTATTTAGCGCCGCGATGTTACACAGCTTTCGGTATATGCGCCATGCTTATGGCTTATTTCATTTGGGTATTTAAGCATAGGGTACTGACAGGGTGTGGCAGTTCATTATGCTATTTGACTAAATTTCGCATTTAACTTGCAAATTAGAGTTGTTATGATTGTGTTTTTTAAGCTCAGCCGTTCGAGTTCAGACGCCGCTGGCGTAGTGGTATTTGTGGGGGGTAATAGGTTTCAATTAGCCCGTGCAAGCAGTTGCCCTAAGCCAAGAAGTTTTACCTGCAAACCCCTCATGGAGAAACGATGCGAAGCCCTGCTCAGCTTGCTCAGGATCAGTTGGAAGCCTACAACGCGAAGGATTTGGATGCTTTTTGTGCCTGCTATAGCCCTGATGTGCAGGTTTGGCATTTGCCGGCCACTGCTCCTAGTGTGCAGGGATTAGAGCAGTTTCGTGCGCGCTATGCGGCATCTTCATTCGCCAATCCGCAGCAGCGGGCGGAGGTAAGCCAGCGCATGGTGTCGGGCAATAAGGTGGTAGATCACGAGTGGGTGCACGGGCGTGGTGAGCAGCCAGAGTCGGTGATTGTGGTGTATCACTGCGCACAGGGGTTGATCGAGCAGGTGTTCTTTTTTACGGCTTGATTCGCTGCCAATATGGCGGTTGCGCTGAAATAAAAAAATGCCTCAGTTTTTTTGAACTGAGGCATTTTTGATAGCAGGCGTCAATAACGCTTACTACTCTACTGCAGGCTGTTGCCAGGGCAGCGGTACATTGATGCCATTGAGCGTGAAAGCGCCTTTTTCCAGCGAAGCTTTGGCAGAGAGCAGGCCGTTTTCGCTGCGGATCAGGTTTTGATCGGTCAGCTTATTGATTTGGCCTTCTACAAATTGCCCTGCCAGATAATCTAGATCGTCTGCTGCTACGCCGCTATCCGGGCCACCGAACATATTGCGGGCTTGCCACATCACCATGGTTTCGATCACTTTGCGTGGTACAGAGAAATCGGCTCTGGCGTGAAGCTTACTTACAAATTCGACTGGTTTATCCAAGTCTTCAGGCTTAAAGCCTTTGAGGCCTACTTCGGTGGTAAAGCGGATTGAGCCGTCAGGCAGTTTAACGTCAAACTTTTTAATAGCCAGCAGCGGGTCGTGCGTCAGCAGCGGCATACCGTGGGTTTTAACCAGCTTAACCAGCTCGGCTGAGAACTCATCGCGCTTCAGTTGTTTTTTCTGGAGGGCAGTAAATTCATCCGCCAGCTTTGCAAGCGTCGGGCCGTGTAAATGGCTGGCAGTGGCTTGCAGCTCGGCAGGACCATAAGGCTGATCGTCGAGGATTAAGCGGGCAAGGTTGATATTGGCGCCGCCGTTAATAAACTCGCCTTCTTCTGCAATATTGCCAGCGTACTTCAGGTTTTCTAATTTAAGCTTAATCGGGGTGTCTTCCGATAGCTGCATATCAAAACCTGCCAGATTGGCATTGGTTGTACCCAGCATCACGCCGGTTTTACCACGCACATGATCAAAGCCAAAGGTTAAATCATGAAAGGCAAAGGAGAGCTTGCCCTTGGCCTCCCCGGATAAACCAGGGGCATTGGCAATGAGTTTTACGCTGTTGAAATCACCACCGTAATTAAGTGTGGCATCAAAGCCTTTCCATTTGGCTTTTACGCCAGAAATAGCTTCTTCATAATCAAAGCTCGGTACTTTTACAGATATAACGCCATCGTCATTAAAGCCAATTCTGTTTTCAATATGAATCGGTTTTTGTGTGCCAAAGAATTGGGTTAAAAACTTTTGTGTTTCCGGCGAGAAAACGAATTCAGATTCAACCACTGCTTTATATGGGCGCAGATTAAAGCTGCTTAGCAGTGGGAAGGGGCCGTGCTTAATATGCTGGGTATAAGTCACTTCAAATTTAGGCAGCTCAGTGCCTGCACGCTCAATAAAAAAGCGATAAAGCTCAGGGTTAAGCAATAGCGTGGTTTTTTCGTTTGAGCTAAACCAGCCAGGCTGATATTCACGATTTTTTACAATAAAGTAGGGCAGGCTGCTTAGCCATTCATGCTGCTTTTGCAGTGTTTTTTCAGCGGCTTTTCCAGCTACATAGGCACCGCCAATATAGGCTGTGGACAGGATGGCGGCTGTGATTGCACTACCCAGTAATACTTTACGTTTCACCATTGTCTCCGACATTCAATATCGTGCCTCACGCATCAAAAAGGCGTTTCAGATGCAAGCTTGGCAGAAAAACGGGCGCTTGTGGCGCCCGTTAAGATTGGATTTTATATCCGTTGCGCGAGTTCTACAGCTTTACCAATGTAGTTGCTTGGTGTCAGCTCTTTGAGGCGGGCTTTTTCCAGCTCGGGAATTTCTAAACCATCAATAAATACAGCCAGTGCTTCGCGGGTCATACCGCTCTTGCCACGGGTAAGCTCTTTTAGCTGCTCGTAAGCATTAGGCACGGCATAACGGCGCATAACAGTCTGGATTGGCTCGGCCAGCACTTCCCAGTTGGCGTTCAAATCATCCAGCATGGCCTGACGATTGACTTCCAGTTTGTTCAGGCCTTTTAAGCAGGCACTGTAAGCCAGCAGGCTATAGCCTAAACCAACGCCCATATTACGCAATACGGTAGAGTCGGTAAGGTCACGTTGCCAGCGGCTGACTGGCAGCTTTTGCGAAAGATGAGTCAGCATCGCATTGGCCATGCCCAGATTGCCTTCGGAGTTTTCGAAGTCAATAGGGTTTACTTTATGCGGCATTGTGGAAGAGCCAATTTCGTTCTTATTGACGCGCTGTTTAAAGAAGCCCAGCGAGATATAACCCCAGATATCGCGGTTCATATCAATAAGAATGGTGTTGGTACGGGTAAACGTGTCGTACAGCTCGCTCATGTAATCATGAGATTCGATTTGCGTGCTGTAGGCGTTAAAGCTGATGCCAAGGCTTTCTACAAAACGGCGGCAGAAGTTTTCCCAATCAAAATCAGGGTAGGCCGAGATGTGGGCATTGTAGTTACCAACCGCGCCATTGATTTTGCCCAGCAGTTCAATTTTTTCGATTCGAACAAGCTGACGCTCAAGGCGGTAGGCCACATTGGCCATTTCTTTACCCATGGTGGTCGGTGTCGCTGGCTGGCCGTGGGTACGGCTCATCATTGGCGCATCGGCTAAATCGTGGGCCAGCTCTTTGAGCTTACTGACCATTTCTTTGAGCTTTGGCAGCATCACCGCGTCGCGCGCGCCTTTTAACATCAGGGCGTGGCTCAGGTTATTGATGTCTTCCGAAGTACAAGCAAAATGGATGAATTCGTTGGCGGCGCTGACTTCGGCGTTGCCCGACAAGCGTTCTTTCATCCAGTATTCCACGGCTTTTACATCGTGGTTAGTGGTGCGCTCGATGGTTTTCACTTCCAGCGCGTGCTCTGGTGAAAACTGGGCGACAACCGCATCGAGTTCAGCGATGGTGGCTGCAGAGAAAGGCTTAATCTCTTCAATGGCCGCTTCTGCGGCAAGGGCTTTTAGCCAGGCAATTTCAACGGCCACGCGGCTTTTAACCAGTGCGTATTCGCTAAAATGTGGACGTAAATCGGCGAGCTGTTTTTCATAACGACCGTCGAGCGGGGATAGGGCGGTAAGGGCTGAAAGTTCCATTCTAAGCCAAGTCTCACGTCTACAAAAATCAAGGCCCTAATTTTACCACAGCCCACGCCCGCTGCTCTTGCCAAACTGCATTGGCCAGACAAATGAAATGGTAAAAAAAACGATGCAGCCGCCGTTTTATAGCGGGGGCAGAGCCGAAATATTCATTGCCCTGGCTGGGCGGTTATTAATATCCTACTTTAATGTTAAGTATTTGATCAGTTTAGTGAAATTTTACCAAAGTATTTATCTTGTGTTGTTTGCAACGCCAGAACAAATAAGGATGACAGCAGAGGCTGAGTCTTGTAAGAATATCACTATAAATAAATCCAATAAGAGGATGGGGCGATGAATACTGAAATTACAGCAGACTGGCAAAATTGGATTGTTGAAAATCTGGCGAGGGGCTGCGTACCACAATCACTGGTCGAGGTGATGGCAGGAAAAGGTTTTGACCCGATTTTTGCCAATGCAATTGTTTTTCATTTTTCTAATTTGTCAGCGCAAGCGACAGCACCGGTGCCTGCCGCAGCTTATGTGCCTGAGCGCCCCCGCTTTCCGATGGAAGGCGGGGTGATTCAAACACATGACCGTGTCGTCCGGGTCAGTGCCAGAGTGAATAAGCCGGTTGTGGCGATTCTGGATGATGTTTTATCGCTGGATGAATGCGATGAGCTGGTGCGCTTATCCAAGAGCAAATTAAAGCGCTCGACGATTGTTGATCCGCAAACCGGGGCTGAAGAGGTGATCGATGATCGCAGCAGCTACGGTACTTTTTTTACGGTGAATGAAAATGAGTTTATTGCCCGGCTGGATCGCCGCATTGCTGAAGTCATGCACTGGCCGATTGAAAACGGCGAAGGCATGCAAATTTTAAATTACAAAATCGGCGGCGAATATAAGCCGCACTTTGATTATTTCCCTGTTGCCGATAAAGGCAGCCAGGTGCATTTAAAAAATGGCGGCCAGCGTGTATCCACTCTTGTGATGTATTTAAATGATGTGGATGAAGGCGGTGAAACGATTTTCCCTGAGCTGGGGCTTGCTGTTGCGCCTAAAAAAGGCTCGGCCGTTTATTTTGAATACTGTAATAGCCAAAGCCAGACCGACCCACTGACTTTACACGGCGGTAATCCGGTCAGAAAGGGCGAAAAGTGGATTGCCACTAAATGGATGCGCCAGGGGCGGTTTGGTTGATGCAGGCCGGGTTAGACGGTTTATTCGCGGGTTTGCGCGGATAAATCGGCGTAACCCGACATGCTCTGATGAAAAAAAACAGCAATCAGTGCGCCACACAACACTCGTCAGAGCCACCCTCGCACCATAGGTATCTACACAAATTGATGACAGTACTTCAGTGCTGCAGTCTCCCCCTTTGTCAAAGGGGGCTGAAGGGGGGGGCGAGAGGGATTTGCCTTTGGTTTTTGGCTAATTTCAGCCCAACACCAACTGCAAATCAGCCCCCCTTTTTACAAAGGGGGGAAGTGCGCTGACTTGTGTAGATACATATGCCCTAGCTCTGATCTGCCCGCCGTAAATTCAGCGTTTCACCTTGTTCGGTAATCGCTTTGAGCTGCTCCAGCCAGGGCTGAATATCAATCCCCCGTTCTGCCAGCCACGCATCGTTGTAATAAGAATGCGCGTAGCGCTCGCCACTGTCGCAAAGCAGGGTCACTATGCTGCCGCTTTGTCCTGCAGCTTTCATTTCTAAAGCCAGAGCCAGCACGCCTGATAAATTACAGCCCGTGGAGCCGCCCACTCTGCGGCCTAGTTTTTCTGACAGCCAGCGTGTTGCGGCAATAGACAGCGCATCGGGCACTTGAATCATGCTGTCTATCACAGAAGGGAGAAAAGACGCTTCAACTTTAGGGCGGCCAATGCCTTCAATTAAAGAACCGCAATGCAGGCTTAAGCTGCGGTCCTTGCTGCAAAAGGCATCAAAAAATACCGAGTTATCCGGGTCCACACAGGCAATTTTGGTGCTGTGTTGGCGATAACGCACATAGCGCCCAAGGGTGGCGGATGTGCCGCCCGTGCCACAGCTGGCAACAATCCATTGCGGAATCGGATGGGGCTCTAATGCCATCTGAGCAAAAATAGATTCGGCAATATTGTTATTGGCCCGCCAATCGGTGGCGCGCTCTGCGTAAGTAAACTGATCCATAAAGTGGCCGCCGGTTTCTGCGGCAAGCCGGAGCGATTCACTGTGTAAGGTGGTTGGATCATCAACCAGATGACAGCGCCCGCCATAAAAAGTAATAGCTGCAATTTTTTCGGGGCTGGTGGAGGCAGGCATAACCGCAATAAAGGGCAGGCCTAATAGCCGTGCAAAGTATGCTTCTGAAATTGCGGTTGAGCCGCTGGATGCTTCAATGACCGTGCTTTTGGCATGGATCCAGCCATTAGCAAGGGCATATAAAAATAATGAGCGGGCTAAGCGATGCTTTAAACTGCCCGTTGGATGGCTGGATTCATCTTTTAAATAGAAATCGATGCTAGGAAAGCCCGGTAAATCGAGCGGGATTAAATGGGTATCTGCAGAGCGGTTAAAATCGGCTTCAATCGTGCGAATAGCACGGGCAACCCAAGTGCGGCTATCAGTCATATGCGTCATTACTTTGGTGCGAAAGATATCAGAGCATTTCATGGGGGGCGCTCTGGTTCAAGCAAATAATGCGGGCTGGCCAAAGTAAATTTTAAAGGGGATGCGGGGCAGGCATAAAAAAAGGCACCAGCGGTGCCTTTTGTACTGAATTGTGAGCTTATTTTTTAGCTGGCTGACTGGCTTTCATGGCTGCTTTAGATGCCGCTGCAGCGGCAGGTTTTTCGGCCTTGGCCGGGGCTGCTGTAGCTGCTGCTTTACCGCCAACAGAAATCTCGCCTTTTACTTTGTTGTAAACACCATCTTTAATGCCGGGTACTTTTTTAAGGTCTTCAGCGCTCTTAAAGGGGCCATTTTTGCTGCGGTATTCAATAATTGCTTTTGCTTTGGCAGGGCCAAAACCATTCACCGCTTCCAGTTGTTCCTGGCTGGCAGTGTTAATATCTACCGCAGCAAGCGTCATACCGTGCAGTGCAAATGCACCGAGTAATGCGATTAGCCATTTCTTCATGAGATTCCCTTTATTTAAGATAAACAGACGGGCTCAGTGCCTCGGCGAGGCAGTGCAGCTTTAATATAGCACGCCCTGTGTGTTTTTCGTGTCAGATTAGGTTCAGCTTATGGTTGCCATCACATCAGAACAAGCCGTTGGGCATTATGAGAATTTTCCTGTTGCGTCTTTGGTTTTGCCCCGCAAATATCGTAAGGCCGTTGCGGCTGTTTATCACTTTGCCCGTCATGCCGATGATTTGGCCGATGAGGGCGATGCCACGCCTGAAGAGCGTATCAGTGCGCTGGGGCAGTGCCGTGCCGAATTAGATTTGATTGCTGCAGGGAAAACACCCGTGACGGCGCGCTATCAGGCGCTGGCGCTTGCCACGCATCAGTACCAAATCCCTGTTCAGCTTTATCACGATCTGCTGGATGCGTTTACGCAAGATGTAACCAAGCATCGCTTTGCCGATTTTGGTGAGCTGATGTATTACTGCCGCCGCTCAGCCAATCCGGTCGGGCGTATTTTGTTGTATATCTTTGGCCTGGCTACGCCGCGAAATCTGGCTTTATCAGACGGTATTTGCAGCGCCTTACAGCTGATTAATTTTTGGCAGGATGCTGAAAAAGACTGGGCCAATGGCCGTGTTTATTTTCCACAAGCTGATTTAGAACGTTTTGGGGTGAGTGAAGCGCAAATTGCTGCAGGGGAAGTGGATGCCAATTGGCGGCGCTTAATGGCGTTTCAGGTGCGGCGCAGCCAGAAAATGCTGCACGCAGGCGCGCCGCTGGGCAAAATTTTACCTGGCCGGATCGGGCTGGAGATCCGCCTGACTATCCTGGGCGGTGATGCGATTTTAGAGAAATTAAAATTACAGCCTGATGTGTTCCGTCACCGGCCCGTATTAACTTGGCAAGACTGGCCACGTTTGTTGTGGCGGGCGATCAGGGCGAAGTAGAGTTTTAAACGACACAGCTGCTATACAGAACTTTGCAAGCAAGGTGTGGGCGATGTTCAGATTGTGTTTAGTGTTTTTTTTGCTTACAGCCTGTAGAGCCGGTGAGGCCACTCAATTCTTAATCAATGGGGTAGTGATTAAGGTAAAGGACGGCGATTCGCTGGTGATCCGCGATGATCACAATCAGGAGCATCAGCTGCGTCTGGCTTTTATTGATGCGCCCGAATACAGCCAGCCCTTTGGCAACGAGGCTAGGCGTAATCTGGATAGCAGGGTATATCGCAAGCGAGTTCAGGCGCAGGTAATGGATAGCGATCGTTATCAGCGCAAAGTGGTGGTCTTGCATCAGGGAAGTACAGATATTAATAGTGAACAAATTAAGGCGGGCTTTGCCTGGCATTACCAGCACTTTGCCAAGGGAAAACAAAGTAGCGCCGATTTTGAGCGCTACCAAAGTTTAGAGCAGCAAGCCAGACTGGCCAAAATAGGGCTTTGGCAAGATCCCCGTCCCCTGCCGCCTTGGGATTATCGCAAGGCGAACAAGGGGAATTAAAAGGGGCTTACATCTCCAGCGCAATTAATTCCTGCACGGTTTGGCGGCGGCGGATTTGGGTGATTTGATCGCCATCAACCAGCACTTCGGGGATGAGTGGCCGCGAATTGTAATTGGATGACATGCTTGCGCCGTATGCGCCGGTGTCGTGAAACACCAGCAAATCGCCTATTTCACAATGTGGTAAATCTTGGGTGGTGACTTCCCCGCCTTCAATCTGGGTAAATACATCGCCAGATTCGCATAAAGGCCCTGCCACAACGGTGGGGCGAAGCGCGCCGCCGCGTGGTGTGCCATCGGGTGCATAGCTGCTGATACGGTGATAGCTGCCATACATCGCCGGGCGGGCCAGATCATTAAAACCCGCATCAACCAAGGCAAAAAAGTTGCTGCCCACTTGCTTTTGCGCGCGCAGCTCTGAAATTAAGCAACCCGATTGCGCCACTAAAAAGCGGCCGGGTTCGATTTCCATACTGATCTTGTGGCCCAAATGCGTTTCAATCTCTTGACGCGCCTTATCCCAAATATGGAAATAATGATCGGTATCGACAATCGCATCCCCTGCTTGGTAGGGAATCGATAAGCCGCCGCCGATAGAAATTGCGGATAAATCCTGAGCGCAAGTGTTTACCTGGGTAATCATGGCATCGCAGACGCTTTGCAAATGATCGTAATCGACGCCCGAGCCAATATGCATATGCAGACCAATCAGCTTGAGCTTGTATTGGGCGATCAGTGCCAGGCTGGCCGCAAGATGTTCAAACCAAATACCGTGCTTACTTTGCTCGCCACCGGTATTGGTTTTACGGCTGTGGCCGTGGCCAAACCCCGGGTTGATACGCAGCCAGACCGGATGGCCAGGGTGCGCCTGCCCCAGTTGCTCCAGCATTTGGGGCGAGCCACAGTTCACCGGGATATTGAGCTCCACCACGCGCGCCAGTGATTTTTTGTCTAAGAGATCGGCGGTAAAAACAATCGGCGCATGTTTGGCCGTGCTGTCTGGCACAAAGCCTGCCGCCAGCGCACGCTCGACTTCGCCCAGCGAAACCGAATCTACCAGTACGCCTTCTTCACGCATGAGTTTGAGTAAATGGATATTGCTGGAGGCTTTTTGCGCAAAGCGAATCACATCAAATTGGCGCAGGCGGGAAATTTGTGTCCGGATGGTTGCCGCATCATAGGCCCAGCAAGGGGTAGAAAACTGGTCGGCAATCCGGGCAATCTGGCAATTTGATATCATGGCTTGGCACAGTAAGTAGATATAATGGACTTATAATTTAGCAAGGTATTCGTTTGGAATACAGGGCATTTCATAAGTAAATGCCGGATTCAACCTGAGTTTCACTGGAAATGAACCAAGTATGCTTATGAATCCGAAAATCGACCTTTTTGACCAGAAAATACTCCAGCTTTTGCAGACGGATGCGCGGATGTCACACGCAGAAATAGGGCGGCAAGTGCACTTAAGCCAGCCTGCGGTTTCTGAGCGGATTAAAAGGCTGGAGAGCAGTAATGTGATTCGCGGCTATCGGGCTGATATTAACCCTAAGGCGCTGGGCTATCAGATTACCGCCATGATCAGGCTGTCTACCCAGCAGGGCAGGCCCTATGCGCAATTTGTGGCGGACTGCCCGGAGATTATTGATTGCTATACGGTCACCGGGGAGGATGGCGCGGTGATGCGGGTGCTGGCCACCGATGTAGAGCACTTGCAGCGCATAATTAATGATCTGAATGCTTTTGGCTCAACCTCTACTGCCATCGTTTTAACCACCCATGTGGTGGGGAAAACGATTTCTATTGTTTAGGGCAGGCACGTTTTGCTGCCCACTCTGTCAAATTGAATGGCATGGGCATCACGCAGGTACGATATGCCGCTCTGCCCGTTTATTTGGATGCAGCAGGCGCACTGGCCGTGGTGCTGGCTGGCTTTTCAGGCAGATAAAGGCCACCTTTAAAACCGCAGGCTGTAAGAGTGGTAATGGTCAATAGTAATAACAGCGCACGTATCATTTTGGCTACTAGTCAGTATTTAGTGGCAGAATCGCAATTCTAACATGCAGGGAATAGATTGAATGACCGAGTCCGAGTTTCTTGACCTCAGCGATAGCGTATTCGCAAAAATCGAAGCGGCACTGGATGAGAGCGGGCTGGATACAGATACCTTGCTCTCTGGCAATGTATTAGAAATTGAGTTTGAAGATCGCAGTAAAATTATTGTAAACCGCCACGCCGCCAACCAGGAGCTGTGGATTGCCGCGCGCTCAGGGGGCTATCACTACCGTTTGCTGGATGGCGTGTGGCAAAGCACCCGTGAGGCTGGTGAGTTTTTTGCTGATTTAAGTAAAGCAATCAGCGCCCATGCCCAGGAAGATTTTAGCTTTTGATGATTGAGCCAGCGTGGCTGTCGGGCTTGTTTGCCTCGGCTTTTTTATCGGCTACCTTGCTGCCGGGTAATTCTGAAGCAGCCCTTCTGGCCTATCTGCACTTTAATTCCCAAGGATTAATTCCTGCCTTGCTGGTGGTGACGGCCGGTAATACGCTGGGCGGATTACTTACGGTATGGATGGGCCGCCGTTTGCCTGCCGCACCCAAAGGAAAGGCCGTTGCCTGGGCAGAGCGAATTGGCCCGGTGAGTTTACTGCTGACCTGGCTGCCGGTGGTGGGTGATGTTTTATGTGGTGTAGCCGGCTGGCTGCGCTGGCCATGGCGGCAGGTTGTGCTGTGGATGTTATTAGGTAAAGCCGCACGCTATCTGGTGCTGGCGGGTGCAGCAAGCTGGCTGATAGGAGCTTAATTTGTCCCGACGTTTATTGGCATTGATTCTGGCGGCAAGCCTGGTTTCTGCACCCTTGCAGGCCGATGTGCAGTTGCCCAATTTGGGTGAGTCTTCGCAAGAAGGCTTAAGCCCTTTGCAGGAGCGCCAGATTGGTGAATCGGCCATGCGCGAGCTGCGGCGCAGCGGTGCCATGAGCGAAGACCCGGAGCTGGTTGCTTATTTGCGCCAGCTTGGCGGGCGCTTACTGGATGCCAGTGGCGAAACCGAAACCAATTTTGTTTTCTTTCCCATGCTCGATCGCAGCGTTAACGCCTTTGCTATTCCTGGTGGCCTTGTGGGCGTGCATACCGGCCTGATAGTGCTGTCCCAGCATGAATCAGAGCTTGCATCTGTGCTGTCGCACGAAATTGCTCACGTCACCCAGCATCACTTTGCCCGCCTTTTAGAAGGGCAAAAAATGGCCCCTTGGGTGACGCTGGCGGCTTTAGGCTTAGCGATTGTGGCTGCCAGTGCGGGCAAGGGCGATGTAGCGATGGCGGGCCTGATGGGCAGCCAAGCCTATATGATTCAGCGCCAGCTTGATTACACCTATATGTTTGAGCAGGAAGCAGACCGGCTTGGCATGCAGACCTTGCAAAAGGCGGGGTTTGATCAGGCGGCCATGCCGACATTTTTTGACCGCATGCAAAAAAACTCACGGCTGGGGGAGGGGAATGCTCCTGAGTTTTTACGCACCCACCCCGTGACGTATAAGCGGATCAGCGACGCGCAAGCCCGTTTAAAAGATAAGCCTTACCAGCAGTTTAAAGATTCCTTAGACTTCTTATTTGTGCGCGAAAAAGCGCGATTCTTGCAGATGGATGAGCAAGACGCGCTGAATTACTATCGAAAAACCCTGGCAGAAAAAAAATACGCTCATCTGCCATCACACCTTTATGGCCTGGCTTTGGCGCAATTAGCGGCCTTTGATGCCAATGGCGCATGGGTTTATTTGCAGCAATCCAAACAAGCCTTAGGCAAAACGCATTCCTCATTAGAATATCTGGCTGGCAGCATCCGCCTTGCACAAAAGCGCCCTGATGATGCTTTGCAAATATTTAAAGAAGCCAGCAAACGCTTCCCCGCCAGCCGGGCCCTTGTTTATGGCGAAATCGACGCGCTGATTGCCAACCAGCAATTGGGCGACGCTTTGGCCAGTGCCCAGTACGCCAGCGAGCTTTATCCTTCAGACGCATATCTCTGGCAGCGTATTTCCAAAATTCAAAATGCACGGGGGGATGCGGTACGCCAGCATCAGGCTCAGGCCGAGTACTACACCCGTCTTGGTGAATACACCGCAGCGATTGAGCAGCTGCAGCAGGCGCAAAATGCCGGTGCTGGCGATTTTTATCTTTTATCGGCGATTGAGGCGCGTTTAAAAGAGCTGAAGCAATTGCAGCTGCCGCTTAAATAAGCAGGCAGATAAAGCGCTGACGCAAAGGTTTTTCACACCAAGCGTGGCTTACCCTCTGTATGTGTAATGCAGCGGGGAGGTATTTCTGGCGGTAATTTTTTACCGGAGCCCTTATTTCAACTGCCCCACCTTAAAACGCAGTATTTCTAAATAAACTTCAGGATCGGGCGGGGTATTGTTTCTTTGGGCTTGCCACATCATTTCACCCAAGCCATCCATCATGGCGTGCAGGGCGGTGTGTTCCAGCGATAATCTTTCACAGAGTTGCTGATATAAAGCTTTAACGCCAGCGGGCTGATCGATCGAGATTTGTTCTTCAATGGCAAGGTGCATACTGATATGCAAAAAAGGATTGGTTTCGCCATATTCGGGCGGCCAGTCTTTATCTAAGTATTCTTCAGATAGAATCGGCTGGTATTCGGGGTGATGCAGCAAGATGCCCGCAATTATTTTTTCGATATCGGCCAGCGGCGCATTCGCCTGATGTTTCTGCCATGCTTGAATAAAAAAGCGGCGGGCTTCATCGCGGGATGGGTTAAATAGCATGTGTTCTCAACTAAGGATAAATAATGAGCAATATCGGTGATTTTAGCGTGCAAGGTATGGCTGGGGAAACGGTTGATTTGGCTCAGTATGCCGGTTCGGTGGTTTTGGTGGTGAATGTAGCGAGCCAATGTGGCTTTACGCCGCAGTATGAAGGCTTGCAAGCCCTTTATGAGCAATATAAAGACCGTGGTTTTGTGGTGCTGGGTTTTCCGTGTAATCAGTTTGGTGCGCAGGAGCCGGGCAGTGAAGCGGAAATCCTGGATTTTTGTACCACTAAATTCAATGTGAGCTTTCCTCTGTTTGCCAAGGTGGATGTGAATGGAGAAAACGCGGCTCCGCTCTTTACTTGGCTAAAAAGTGAAAAGCCTGGTTTGTTGGGGATTGAGGCAATCAAGTGGAATTTCAGTAAATTTTTACTGGATAAGCAAGGTAAGGTGGCAGATCGCTTTGCTCCGATGACAAAACCCGAAGAACTCAGTGCTGAGATTGAAAAGCTGCTGTAAGACTGTAATCTATTCATAATGAATTTGGCTTCACATTGATAGATAAGGGCTTTTACGGTACAATGTGGCTCAATTTTGTGCGAGCGGGATAGCTGGGGCTATCCCGTTTTGCCATCCTCAGAAATATCCGAACTCAATCTTGTGGGCGCAATGCCCAGGAGCCGCCTGTGTCAAAACCAGCCCTTCTTGCGCTTGCCGACGGCACCCTCTTTCATGGTATTTCCATCGGATGCGATGGCTCAACCATTGGTGAGGTCGTGTTCAATACGGCGATGACCGGTTATCAGGAAATCCTGACCGATCCATCGTATACCAAGCAAATGGTCACTCTGACCTACCCACATATCGGTAACTACGGCGTAAGCCCGGAAGACGTTGAGTCACATTCCGTGTTTGCCGCAGGCCTGATCATTCGTGATTTGCCACTTTTACATTCTAATTTCCGCTCTGATATGAGTCTTGGCGATTACCTCGTTAAGAATAATGTTGTGGCGATTGCAGATATTGATACGCGTAAGCTCACTCGTATTTTGCGCAGCAAAGGTGCTCAGCCAGGTTGTATTGTTACTGGTGACAATATTGATGCGGCGGCTGCTGTTGAAAAAGCCAGGTCTTTTGGCTCAATGGCAGGGCAAGATCTGGCTAAAGTGGTGAGCTGTAAAGAATCTTTTGCATGGACAACAGGTGAATGGAAGCTGGGCACGGGTTACACCGCGCAAACAAATCCAGAATTCCACGTTGTTGCCTACGATTTTGGCGTGAAGTACAACATTTTGCGCATGCTGGCTGAACGCGGCTGTAAATTAACCGTTGTGCCTGCTCAAACGCCTGCCAGCGAAGTATTGGCTCTGAAGCCCGATGGCGTGTTTTTATCGAATGGCCCGGGAGATCCTGAGCCTTGCGATTACGCGATCAGCGCGATTAAAGAAATTCTGGCGACTCATTTACCCGTGTTTGGTATTTGCCTTGGCCATCAGTTACTGGGCCTTGCCAGTGGCGCTAAAACCAGCAAGATGAAGTTTGGCCACCACGGTGCAAATCATCCTGTGCAGGATTTAGCCAGCAAGCATGTGATGATCACCAGCCAGAATCATGGCTTTCAGGTGGATGAAACCAGCTTGCCAGCCAATGTAACGGTGACACATCGCTCACTGTTTGATGGCACAGTGCAAGGGATTGCCTTGACTGACAAACCTGCGTTTTCTTTCCAGGGGCACCCGGAAGCAAGCCCGGGGCCAACCGATGTAGCTTATCTGTTCGATAAATTTATTGGTTTGATGCGAGAGCAAAAAGCAGCGGTTTAAGGGGCGTACTGTGTGGCTTCTGGCCGCACAGCCTAGCGAATAGTGGTTTGAGGGTAGAGCAATGCCAAAACGTACAGATTTAAAAAGCATCTTAATCATTGGTGCTGGCCCGATTGTGATCGGCCAGGCTTGTGAGTTCGACTATTCCGGAGCGCAGGCATGTAAGGCGCTGCGTGAAGAGGGTTACCGCGTTATTTTGGTGAACAGCAACCCTGCCACCATCATGACTGACCCGAATATGGCGGACGTGACTTACATCGAGCCAATTACCTGGCAGATGGTTGAAAAAATTATTGAGAAAGAGCGCCCGGATGCGCTGCTGCCAACCATGGGTGGCCAGACGGCTCTGAATTGCGCGCTCGATCTGTGGCGCAATGGCGTACTGGAAAAGTACAGCGTAGAAATGATTGGCGCCAAGCCGGATGCCATCGATAAAGCGGAAGATCGCGGTAAGTTTAAAGATGCAATGACCAAAATTGGCCTGTCTACGCCAAAATCGGGCATTGCTCACAATATGGAACAAGCGCTGGCTGTGCAGGCCTCGGTTGGGTTTCCTACACTGATTCGCCCTTCGTTTACCATGGGTGGATCGGGCGGCGGTATTGCTTATAACCGCGAAGAATTCCTGGAAATCTGTGATCGTGGTTTTGAAGCTTCGCCTACCAATGAGTTGCTTATCGAGCAATCGGTTCTGGGCTGGAAAGAGTACGAGATGGAAGTGGTGCGTGACCGCGCCGACAACTGCATTATCATCTGTTCAATCGAAAACTTTGACCCAATGGGTGTGCATACCGGTGATTCGATCACCGTGGCCCCCGCGCAAACGCTGACCGATAAAGAATACCAAATCATGCGTAACGCCTCTTTGGCGGTGTTGCGTGAGATTGGCGTGGATACGGGTGGTTCAAACGTTCAGTTTGCTACTAACCCAGAAAATGGCGAGATGATCGTTATTGAAATGAATCCACGCGTAAGCCGCTCTTCAGCGCTGGCCTCAAAAGCAACGGGGTTCCCGATTGCCAAAGTGGCTGCCAAGCTGGCTGTAGGCTTTACCTTGGATGAATTACAAAACGAAATCACCGGTGGCAAAACACCTGCTTCTTTCGAGCCATCGATTGATTACGTTGTGACCAAAATCCCGCGTTTTGCTTTCGAGAAATTCCCGCAAGCCAATGACAAGCTGACCACGCAAATGAAGTCGGTTGGTGAAGTGATGGCGATTGGCCGCAGCGTTCAGGAATCCATGCAAAAAGCCCTGCGTGGCTTAGAAACCGGCATGTCTGGTTTTGATGAAATGACCACTGACCGCAGCGTGATCGAAGCAGAAATTGCAACGCCAGGCCCGGAGCGTATCTGGTATGTGGCAGATGCATTCCGTGTAGGCATGAGCATGGCCGAGGTATTCAATCTGACTAAGATTGATCCTTGGTTCCTGCGTCAGATCGAAGACCTTGTTCAGGAAGAAAACGCGATTCGTGGTACGGCGCTTGAGTCAATTGACTACGCCACCATGCGCCGCTTAAAGCGCAAGGGTTTCTCGGATCGTCGCCTGGCTGCATTGCTGGATACCGATCAGGCCGCGGTGCGTAAAGCGCGTCATGCCCTGAAGATTCGCCCTGTGTACAAGCGTGTGGATACGTGTGCGGCTGAATTCTCTACCGATACTGCGTATATGTATTCCACATACGAAGAAGAGTGCGAAGCTGCGCCTACCGATAAACGCAAAATCATGATTCTGGGCGGCGGGCCAAACCGCATCGGCCAGGGGATTGAGTTTGATTATTGCTGCGTGCATGCCGCACTGGCGCTGCGTGAAGATGGTTTTGAAACCATTATGGTGAACTGTAATCCGGAAACCGTATCTACCGATTACGACACCTCGGATCGCCTGTATTTTGAGCCGCTGACACTTGAAGACGTGTTGGAAATCGTTAATATCGAAAAGCCGGAAGGCGTGATCGTGCAATACGGTGGCCAGACTCCGCTTAAATTAGCCCGTGCGCTGGAAGCAAACGGTGTGGCCATTATTGGTACTACGCCAGATATGATTGATGCCGCTGAAGATCGCGAGCGCTTCCAGAAATTATTGCAGGATTTAGGTCTGCGTCAGCCGCCTAACCGCACTGCGCGTAATGAGCGCGATGCACTGCTGCTGGCTGCTGAAATTGGCTACCCGCTGGTGGTTCGCCCTTCTTATGTATTGGGCGGTCGTGCGATGGAAATCGTGCATCAGCAGTCTGATTTAGAGCGCTATATGCGTGAGGCCGTGAAGGTATCGAATGACAGCCCGGTGCTGCTCGACCGCTTCCTTAACGACGCTATTGAAGTGGATGTGGATGCGATTTGTGATGGCACCGATGTCCTGATTGGCGGCATTATGGAGCACATCGAACAAGCTGGCGTGCACTCGGGCGACTCGGCCTGCTCTTTGCCTCCGTTTAGTTTGTCGAAAGAAATTCAGGATGAGCTACGCCGCCAGACTGTTTTGATGGCAAAAGGCCTGAATGTGGTGGGTCTGATGAATGTGCAGTTCGCTATTCAGGGCAAAGGCGATGCTGCCATCGTGTTTGTACTTGAAGTCAATCCGCGTGCATCACGCACTGTGCCTTATGTATCTAAGGCAACAAGCCTGCCATTAGCTAAAATTGCCGCACGTTGTATGGCAGGGCAGAGCCTTTCATCGCAAGGCGTGACGCGTGAGGTTATTCCTCCGTACTTCTCGGTTAAAGAAGCGGTATTTCCGTTTATTAAATTCCCGGGCGTAGATTCTATTCTTGGCCCGGAAATGAAATCGACCGGTGAAGTGATGGGTGTAGGTGATACATTTGCGGAAGCTTTTGTAAAATCGCAACTCGCTGCAGGGGTGGCATTGCCAACACAGGGTAATGTGTTTGTATCCGTGAAAGATGGTGACAAGTCAGGTGCTTTAGAGTGTGCCAGGGTGCTGACAGACCTGGGCTTTAAAGTTTTTGCGACCAAGGGTACAGCTGCAGCCATCGGTGAAGCAGGCGTTGTTGTTCAGAGTGTGAATAAAGTAACTGAAGGGCGTCCGCATATTGTGGACATGATCAAAAATGGTGAAATTTCCATGATTGTGAATACTGTCGACGAACGTCGCCAGGCCATTCAGGATTCTTACTCGATTCGCCATGAAGCCATGAAGGCCCGCTTACCCGTGTTTACAACGATTGCAGGCGCAAAAGCGGCGTGTATTGGTATGCGTGATTTGGGTGAAATGCGGGTTTATGATCTGCAGGGCTTGCATCGTACGATCAAACACTGATAATTTACGCCCTAAGGTTCGTGGATGATGTTCTACCTTAGTCAGATATCACCCGCTGGAACTTAAGTAAAAGCCGCCGTCCACTCGTGACGGCGGCTCTTCTTTTTGGATGGAGACTGTAAAGAAATGATAAAAATTCCGCTCACCGTACAAGGTGCGGTAAAACTGAAAGCCGAACTGCAAAATCTGAAGAGCGTAGAACGTCCTTCCGTGATTGCAGCGATTGCCGAGGCACGTTCGCACGGTGATTTGTCGGAAAACGCTGAATATGATGCAGCGAAAGAAAAGCAAGGCTTTGTTGAGGGCCGTATCGCTGAATTGGAAAGCAAGCTTTCCAATGCCCAGCTGATCGAGCCTGCCAGCCTTGCAGAAACTGCCGAAGGCCGCGTGGTATTTGGCGCAACGGTTGATCTTGAAGATCTTGAAACCAGCAATAAAGTGACCTACCAGATTGTGGGTGATGATGAGGCTGAAATTAAAGAATTTAAAATCTCCGTATCCAGCCCAATCGCCCGTGCTTTGATCGGTAAGTATGCCGGTGATGTTGCCGAGGTCGTTGCCCCGGGCGGGATTCGTGAGTATGAAGTACTCGACGTTAAATATATTTAAAAGCTCTGGCGCAAGCTGTACCTTGCACTGATCGTATGCCGGAAATGGCTTAAAATCTTATTGCCAGCGTGGGTGATGGTTTTTTGTCATTTTGCCGGGTACTTCAGCTTGTTATGACGTTTTCAACTGACTATTAAATCTGGGAATGCAATGGGCTTAGGTTCAGGTTTAAAAAACCTTCTCACCGTACTGTGGATTGGCGGTATGTGGACCATAGGCGTTATCGCAGCTCCTGCTTTGTTTGCAGGCTTAGATAAAGCGACTGCAGGCATGGTGGCAGGAAAGCTGTTTCATGCGATTGGTTGGGTGGGGATTGTTGCAGGTGTGTATCTGGCCATTTGGTGTGTATGGCAGATGGGTATGCGAGGATTTCAGAGCAGTAAGTTCTGGCTGGTGGTGGGGATGCTGTTTTGCACCCTGATTAATCAGTTTGCTATCTTTCCCTTAATTGCCAGTTTAAAGCCTGCTGTAAGCACGGCCGCAGAAGGCGTGTTTGGCGGGGGATTAGCGCAATGGCATACTATTTCCAGCCTGATTTATCTGTTGCAAAGTGTGTTTGGTATAATTTACATCTGGTCAGATAGTGATCGCTAGGCACAAAAGATTAGGGCGACCTGAGTCGCCCTAACGTATGTAAAACCCGTTTATTTGGCTTTTTTTGCCTTGGGTAGTACGATTCGTGGCTTGTCGCTGTTCGATGCGCGGTAAACAATTAATAGCTTACCAATGTGTTGAACGGCGGACGCGCCTAACTCAGAGCAGATCTTTTGCATGTATTCTTCACGCAGGGCACGATCATCACCCAGAACGCGGATCTTAATGAGTTCATGTGCATCTAAATTAACAGCAATTTCGCGGATTACCGCGTCTGCCAGGCCATTATTCCCGATCATCACGACTGGATCGATATGATGAGCCAAGCTTTTCAGATGGCGACGCTGATCCGATGTGAGTTCCATTGTTTCAAATCCTTGACTAAACAGGCAATTTTACCTCATGGCTCGTAGCAATTCCAGTAATGCGTGGATGAAGGAACACGTCAACGATCATTATGTTCATCAGGCGAAAAAAGAGGGCTACCGTGCGCGCGCTGCTTATAAGCTGCTTGAGATTAATGAAAAAGATAAATTATTCAAACAAGGCCTGTGGGTGGCCGATCTGGGGGCCGCACCCGGAAGCTGGTCGCAAGTCGCCAGTCAGCATGTCGGTGAATCTGGTCGCGTTTTTGCGCTAGACTTACTGGATATGACGCCGATCAGGGGCGTGGACTTCATTCAGGGGGATTTCAGAGACGAAGAAGTGCTGGCTCAGTACACAGAATTACTGGCTGGCCGTCAGGTAGACCTTGTGATTTGCGATATGGCCCCCAATATAACGGGGAACGCGGTGATGGATCAGGCTCGCAGTATGTATTTATGTGAGCTTGCTTTGGAATTTGTTCGTGAACAATTGAAACCAAACGGGTATTTTCTGGTCAAGGTATTCCAGGGTTATGGTTTTACCGAGTACATGAATGCCATGCGTGAGACATTTACTAGTGTTGTAACCCGTAACCCTAAGGCTTCGCGTGATCGCAGCAATGAAACTTATTTGCTCGGCAGGCAAAAAAAAGCCTGAAACAGCTTATTGGATTTAAGTACCTGCAGCAGGCAGTGCTAAGCTTATGCAGACTGCCAGCCATAAACGCGTGGAATTTTTTCTTTCATCCCCTTGGGGATAATCAGGAGTAGCGCCGTGAACAATCTCGGCAAGAACATCGCCATCTGGCTCGTCATTGGTCTTGTATTGATGACAGTTTTTAATCAGTTTTCCCGCAAGCAAGAGGCGAGCGGGCAAGTGGCGTATTCACAATTTATGGCCGATGTAGAGGCTGATCGTATTGCGAGCGCAGAAATCGAGGGCAACCCGATTCGTGGTCAGATTATTAAAGGCAAGCGCAACGACGGCACGGCGTTTTCTACACTGGCTCCATTTGATTTTCGTATGGTTGATACGCTGATCAAACACAACGTGAAGTTTGCGGCCAAAGCAGAAGAAGAACCCAGCTTCCTGATGAATTTATTCATCAACTGGTTCCCTATGCTGCTCCTGATCGGTGTGTGGGTCTTCTTTATGCGCCAGATGCAAGGTGGCGGTAAAGGCGGTGCATTCAGTTTTGGTAAATCTAAGGCGCGTCTTTTAGACGAAGCGACCAATGTGATTACCTTTGCCGATGTAGCGGGCTGCGATGAAGCCAAGGCTGATGTATCAGAAATCGTTGATTACCTGCGCGACCCAAGCAAATATCAGAGCTTAGGTGGCCGTATGCCACGCGGTATCCTGCTGGTAGGCCCTCCGGGAACGGGTAAGACTCTGCTGGCTAAAGCGATTGCTGGTGAAGCCAAAGTGCCTTTCTTTAGTATTTCTGGTTCAGATTTCGTGGAAATGTTTGTGGGTGTGGGTGCTGCCCGCGTTCGCGATATGTTTGAAAATGCCAAGAAAAATGCACCATGCATTATCTTTATCGATGAAATTGATGCTGTGGGTCGTCAGCGCGGTGCTGGTATGGGCGGCGGTAATGACGAGCGCGAGCAAACGTTGAACCAGATGCTGGTTGAGATGGATGGTTTTGAAGGCAATTCCGGCATTATGGTGATTGCAGCAACCAATCGTCCTGATGTGCTTGATCCTGCTTTACTGCGCCCGGGCCGTTTCGATCGCCAGGTAATGGTGTCCTTGCCGGATATCCGTGGCCGTGAGCAGATTCTTGGCGTGCATATGCGCAAAGTGCCGATCTCTAACGATGTGGATGCACAAGTGATTGCCCGTGGTACGCCTGGTTTCTCTGGTGCTGACCTTGCCAATCTGGTGAATGAAGCGGCTTTGTTTGCAGCCCGCCGTGTAAAACGCTTGGTTGATATGGATGACTTTGAGTCGGCTAAAGATAAAATCATGATGGGTGCGGAACGTCGCACCATGGTGATGAGTGAAGAAGAAAAGCAAAACACTGCTTATCACGAATCAGGCCATGCTGTTGTGGCTAAGCTTTTACCTAAGTCTGATCCCGTGCATAAAGTCACCATCATTCCACGCGGCCGTGCGCTGGGTGTAACCATGCAGCTGCCAGAAGCTGATCGCTATGCTTATGATCGTGGCTATCTGATGGACCGTATTGCCATCCTGTTTGGTGGCCGTATCGCCGAAGAATTGTTTATGAATCAGATGACCACAGGCGCATCGAATGACTTTGAGCGTGCAACTTCTTTAGCACGCGATATGGTGACTCGTTACGGCATGACTGATGCTTTAGGCCCGATGGTTTATGGTGAAAACGAAGGGGAAGTATTCTTGGGGCGCTCGGTAACGACGCACAAGAATATGTCTGAAGCGACCATGCAGCAGGTTGATGCTGAAATTCGCCGCATTATTGATGAGCAATACGGCTTAGCCCGTCGCCTGCTGGAAGATAATCGCGATAAAGTTGAAGCGATGACTGTAGCCCTGCTGGAGTGGGAAACCATCGATGCAGAGCAGATTGAAGACATCATGCAAGGGCGTACTCCAAAGCCACCTAAGGCTTTGCCTGTAAAGCCTAATGCACCCAGCGGCGGTGATCGCCCAAGTGGTGAAGCACCTGCAACTCCTGTGATTACAACTCCGGCAACAGAAGCATAATTGGGTTGTAAATAAAATGGGCGGCCTTACGGGCCGCCTTTTTTATGCCAGCACTGCTGAAAGCGGCTATTTAAAAAGACTGATTTCGAGGAATAAGATGAAAGCGTTGCAATGCGGGCGTTTTAGTTTGGAGCTGAAACGGCCCTTGGTTATGGGTATTTTAAATGTCACACCTGATTCTTTTTCTGATGGCGGGCATTACAGGCAAATTGATGCGGCTTTAGCCCATGCAGAAAAACTACTGCGTGACGGCGCCGATATCTTGGATATCGGCGGTGAATCGACGAGGCCAGGTGCGGCTTTTGTTCATGCAGAAGAGGAAATGATCCGGGTTATTCCGGTAATTAAATCGCTGCAAAGCTTGAACGTCCCTTTGTCCATTGATACACGTAAATCCGCTGTTATGCGCGCTGCTTTAGACGCAGGGGTGGATCTGGTGAATGATATTGCCGCGCTGGAAGATGAAGGAGCTTTGCAGCTGCTTGCGCAAAGTAATGCGGCAATTTGCCTGATGCATATGCAGGGAGATCCGCGCAATATGCAGGCAACACCCTGCTATCAGGATGTGGTGGCAGAGGTGCTGTCCTATCTGGCGGCAAGGCGGGATGCTGCATTAGCTGCAGGAATATCACACAACCGGCTGCTGCTGGATCCGGGGTTTGGTTTTGGTAAAACGCTGGAGCATAATATCGCGCTCTTTAAATCTTTACCGCAGCTGAAAGAGCGTTTGGCAACACCATTATTGATCGGTGTTTCACGTAAAAGCATGCTGGGGCAAATTACGGGGCAGTCTGTGGCTGACAGAATGCCAGGCAGTATCGCAGCTGCACTGATGGCCGCTCAAGCAGGCTCTGCAGTTATTCGCGTCCATGATGTTCGGGAAACAGTGGATGCTTTAAAAATTTTGCATGCCTTACAATAATTGCCAGTTGGTAGTTTGTTGTTGAGCAATACTCTTCTTCTCAGAATGAGTAAAAATGCATATTAATGATGATTGGGGTGAAGAATGGGTCGCAAGTATTTTGGAACAGATGGCGTACGTGGTTTAGTGGGTGAATACCCAATTACCCCTGATTTTGCAATGAAGCTGGGTTATGCCGCAGGGAAAGTACTTGCTGCTGAGAGTAAGCGTGGCAATGGTGATCATGCTGCTGTGCTGATCGGAAAAGACACCCGTGTGTCAGGTTATATGCTGGAAGCCGCCTTGCAGGCGGGCTTAAATGCCGCTGGTGTGGATGTTTACCTCACAGGCCCTCTGCCTACCCCTGGCATCGCCTATTTAACACGCGCCTTGCGTTTGTCCGCTGGTGTTGTGATTTCTGCATCGCACAATCCTTATCACGATAATGGCATCAAGTTTTTTGGCGCTGGTGGCAAAAAACTTGCGGATGATGTGGAGTTGGCCATTGAAGCGGCGATTGATGAAGTACAGCCCTGTGTTTCACCTAAGAAAATTGGTAAATCCTGGCGTGTGGATGATGCCGCAGGCCGTTATATCGAGTTTTGCAAATCTACTTTTCCAAATGAGCTGGATCTGCGCGGCTTAAAGCTGGTGGTCGATTGCGCCCATGGTGCAACTTACGATATCGCTCCTCATGTATTTCATGAGCTGGGCGCTGAAGTCATTAAAATTGGCGTGACGCCTAATGGCTACAATATTAATGAAGAAGTGGGTGCTACTCACCCGGAAACCGCGCGTAAAGCCGTTTTGTCCGAAGGTGCAGATTTTGGTATTTCACTCGATGGCGATGGTGATCGCCTGATTATGATTGACCGGGATGGCACTATTGTTGATGGTGACCAGCTTCTTTATGCGCTGGCTTGTTACCGCCAGGATAAAGGCACTTTAGGGGCAGGGGTGGTTGGCACGCTCATGACCAATTTAGGCGTAGAAAATGGCCTGAAAGCACGCGGTATCGGATTTGAGCGCGCTAAAGTGGGCGATCGTTATGTGCTGGAAAAACTATTGGCAAATAACTGGCTGGTGGGCGGAGAAGGCTCCGGGCATTTACTCTGCCTTGATAAGCATTCCACTGGGGATGGTATTGTCTCTGCCCTGCAAGTGCTGCAAGCCTTAAAAGAAAGTGGCAAGACTCTGGCTCAGTACTGCCACGATCTGGTGCTATCAACGCAAGTGCTTAAAAATGTCCGTATTGCTAAAGGTTTTGATTGTCATGCTTCAGAATTAATTAAGGCTGAAGTTGTAAAAGCAGAAGCAGCAATGGGTGAAGAAGGGCGGGTCTTGCTGCGTCCTTCAGGTACCGAGCCCGTTGTGCGGGTGATGGTAGAGCATACCGATGCGGCAATTGCCCGTGATTGGGCAGAGCGAATTGCAAAGGTTGTGAGCAGTGAGGCCACTGCAGAATAAACAGCAGGGGCAGATTAGTCCGCAGGATTAAGGGCGGACTTTTATTCTCTTGAAATGTAAGGGAATTCTTTTAATGATTTGTCATGGCAATTAAACAATTCTGTAACTTAATCCTTTTAGAATCGTATTAGTTAATGGCCTGCAACAGGGTTATCTGTTGTCACAACAATCTGAGAGAATGATCTTATGAAATTAGCCCGCCTGATTTTGGTATCCAGTGCTTTAGTTTTTGCTATGGGCACAGTGAATGCTGCAGATACACCTGCTATTCCGGCTTTAAGTGGTGATGCATTAGCTGCTGCAGTAAAAGGCAACTTGGATAACGATTTGGTTCTGCAGAAATTTAATTTGAAAGTGAAGGGCAAAGAAGCCGATGTAACGATTGAAGGCAGCGTTGATGAAGGTGAACAAATGGCGCGTGCAGGCAATGTTGCAGAACAGGTTAAAGGTGTGCGTTACGTATTTAATAATATTGTTCCAAAAAACTAAGCACATCTTACTTAACAAAAAAAGCAGCCTTGGCTGCTTTTTTTGTTATTAAACTCAGGTGCTTCAATAAAATACAGGCTTGCGCATATAAATAAGCATAAAAAAAGGCAAGCTTATGCCTGCCTTTTTGCCGGGGAAATTCAATTAACCAAATTTACCCGTAATATAATCTTCTGTTGCTTTCACTTTTGGAGTGGTAAAGATCGTATCTGTTTCACCTACTTCAATCAGCTCGCCTAAATACATATAGGCAGTAATGTCTGAAACACGTGCTGCCTGCTGCATATTATGCGTCACCATTGCAATGGTGTAATCCTGTTTTAATTCATGAACCAGCTCTTCAACGTGTGCCGTAGAGATTGGATCGAGCGCAGATGTTGGCTCATCCAGTAATAAAATTTCCGGCTTAACTGCAATCGCACGGGCAATACACAAACGTTGTTGCTGACCACCAGAAAGGCTTAAGCCCGATTGCTTGAGTTTATCTTTGGCTTCATTCCAGAGCGCTGCTTTTTGCAATGCCCATTCAACCCGGTCGTCCATTTCTGATTTTGGCAGTGTTTCATATAATTTCACGCCAAAAGCAATATTGTCATAAATAGACATTGGGAATGGTGTGGGCTTTTGAAATACCATCCCAACCTTGGCACGCAGCATATTCAAATCAACGTCGTTTTCTAAAATGTTCTTGCCATTCAGGATGATTTCACCCTCTGCACGCAGCTTTGGATAAAGATCGTACATACGATTAAATGTGCGCAGCAAGGTTGATTTACCACAACCAGAAGGGCCAATAAACGCAGTAACTTTACCTTCCTGAATATCCAGATTTACATTTTTTAAGGCGTGGAAGTTGCCGTAATAAAAGTTAAGATTTTTAATCGCAAGTTTTGCGGGATTTTTAGTAATCATGATTAAGCTGTTCCGTATTGATTTATTAGTTTTGTTTCGGTTCGCGCAGCATGACGCGCGCAATAATGTTTAAACCGAGTACAAACAGGCCAATTAATAAAGCACCTGTCCAGGCTAATTGATGCCATTCATCATACGGGCTCATCGCAAACTGGAAGATGACTACCGGTAAATTAGACATCGGCTGGTTCATATTGGAATAGAACTGGTTATTCAGTGCAGTAAAGAGCAGTGGCGCTGTTTCACCTAAAATACGGGCAATCGCAAGTAAAACTCCTGTTGCAACACCCGCTTTTGCAGCACGTAAGGTTACAAACAAAACCATTTTCCATTGCGGTGCGCCCAGCGCGTATGCGGCTTCACGCATTGCGGTTGGCACCAAACGCAGCATGTTTTCTGTGGTTCTGAGTACTACTGGAATCACCAGAATGGCCAGGGCCAAAGAGCCTGCCCAGCCAGAGAAATGCTGAGCGTGAGCCACATACATTTCAAAAATAAACAAACCAATTACAATGGATGGCGCAGAAAGCAGAATGTCGTTAATAAACCGGGTGGTGGGGGCCAGCCAGCCTTTGTTTCCAAATTCGGCTAAATAGGTTCCGGCCAGAATGCCAACCGGTGTTCCAATAGTCACACCAATAATCGACATTTGCAAACTACCCAAAATTGCATTGGATAAACCACCCGCGCTGCCTGGTGCCGGAGTTGTCTGGGTAAAGGTCGCCAAGGTTAAGCCGGGAAGGCCGTTTTTAAATAGCGTAAACATAATCCAGAATAACCAGAATAAGCCAAAGGCCATGGCAATAATGGAAAGGGTTAAGCTCAGGTAATTGATTGCGCGGCGGCGGTTATAAATATTCATAGTGTGCCTCACGAGTTTGCGCCTTCATTACGCTGTAAGCGCAGCAGTAATAATTTGGAAAGAACGAGTACCACAAAGGTAATAAAGAAAAGCAGTAAACCTAATTCAATCAGCGATGAAACATAAAGCTCGCCATTAGCTTCGGTAAATTCATTGGCCAGAGTGGCTGAAATGGTGGTGGCAGGATCAAATAATGAGCTCATTTTTGCCTGTGAATTACCAATTACAAAGGTAATGGCCATTGTCTCGCCTAATGCCCGGCCTAAGCCCAGCATAACGCCGCCAATAATCCCATTTTTTGTAAAAGGTACAACCACATTCCAAACGACTTCCCATGTGGTTGAGCCAAGGCCATATGCAGATTCTTTAAGCATAGGCGGCACAACTTCAAACACATCGCGCATAACAGATGTGATATATGGAATGACCATGATTGATAGAATCAGGCTGGCAGTAAACATACCGATACCCATCGGTGCGCCTACAAATAATTCGCCAATAAAGGGCCAGTTGGCCGTTGTTTCTGTGAGCCATGGCTGCACATGATCAGCAAACAATGGGGCAAATACAAATAAACCCCACATGCCATAAATAATGGAGGGGACACCGGCAAGTAATTCAATGGCAATACCCAGAGGACGGCGCAGCCAGGTGGGAGATAATTCAGTCAGGAAAATTGCAATACCAAAGCTCACCGGAACCGCAATAATTAAAGCAATAAAAGAAGAAATTAAAGTGCCGCGAATAGACGGCCAGGCACCGAATTCTTCTGTAACCGGATTCCAGCTTTCAGAGGTAAGAAAGCTTAAGCCAAAGTGTTTGATGCTGGGCATTGCACCATATAACAAAGAAAGAATAATACCGCTTAATAAAGCAAGTACAAAAAAAGCAAAGAAACGCGTACTACCGACGAACAGAGCATCTTGCAAGCGCTGCTGTTTCATTCGTTGATTTTGATTCGGCATTAAAATCTCCATTCCACCGAGGCTTCACAACAACACAACAGGAGCATCATGGCTCCTGTTGTGTTTAGACATGCAACAACACGGTTGTCACAGTAATGGCGGGCTTATTTCCAAATTGGAGCAGAGCCATCAGTGATTTGAGCTTTCCAGTTTGCCTTGATCAGATTAACAACGCTGTCTGGCATAGGGATGTAATCTAAATCAAGGGCTACTTTGTCTGCATCGTTACCATAAGCCCAATCAAAGAACTTCAGTACTTCAAGTGCCTGAGCCGGCTTGTCTTGTTTTTTATGCATCAAAATAAATGTTGGATTGGCGATAGGCCATGATGTTTTGCCTGCCGAGTTTGTAGTCAGCAGGTACATACCAGGGGCGTTTTTCCAGTCTGCACCTGCAGCCGCTGCAATAAAGGCATCTTCTGAAGGCTGAACAAAAGCGCCGTCACGGTTTTGCAGCTGAGTGTGAGCAAGCTTGTTTTGTTTTGCGTAAGCAAACTCAACATAACCAATCGCACCTTTGATGCGTTGTACGTAGTTGGAAACGCCTTCATTGCCCTTGCCGCCAACACCAACCGGCCATTGCAGGGAGGTATTTGCGCCAACTTTTTCTTTCCATTCTGCTGAAACTTTGGACAGGTAGTCAGCAAATACAAACGTTGTGCCTGAGCCGTCTGAACGGCGTACAACAGTGATGTTTTGCTCTGGCAGTGTAACGCCTGAATTCAGCGCAACAATCGCAGGGTCATTCCACTTCTTGATTTTGCCGAGGAAAATATCTGTCAGTACTTGTGGGGTAAGCTTCAGCTGGCCTGGCTGAACGCCTGGAATATTTACGACAGGTACAACACCACCGATCACGGTTGGAAATTGCAGCAGGCCCTGTTTATTTAATTCTTCTGGTTTTAATGGCATATCGGAAGCGCCAAAATCAACTGTTTTGGCTTGAATTTGCTTGATACCACCACCCGAACCAATCGACTGATAGTTCAGCCCGGTGCCCGTCTTCGCTTTGTACATTTCCGCCCATTTTGCGTACAACGGATACGGGAAGGTCGCACCTGCGCCAGTAATGTCTGCCGCGATAGCATGTGTGAACAGGCCGGCAGTAAGGCCGATAGTGACAATTAGTTTGCGTGCAAGTGCCATTACTAGAAACTCCGAAGGCTAAAACGTTTGGACGAAAAGAATAGTGCCTATGCTAGCTGCTGATTGTTGCTGAAATATTACAAGTCACTCAGTGTGGGTGAGCTTGTCCTGAAAATCAATGAACCGGCAGGGCTCGGTTTGACTGGGGGTAGGCGTGGGAATACAATCTGGGACTTTTGAAACAGGTGCTTCTCGTCGTATGACAAGACAGCTTGTAATTGGTAACTGGAAGATGCACGGCAGTATTGGTAAGGTTCGTTCGGTATTACCCGAGCTGGCACGCGCCAAGCTGGGACCCAATGTTGCGGTATGCATTCCTTACCCATACGTCATGTTGGCCAAGAGTCTGCTGAAAGATAGTCAGGTTCAGGTTGGAGCTCAGGACGTCAGCGAGTATCATGTTGGGGCTTACACAGGTGCAGTTTCTGCATCGATGCTGGCCGATATAGGTTGTGAGCTGGTGATTGTCGGGCACTCTGAGCGCCGTCGTTATTTTGGTGAGAGTAGTGAAAATGCCGCTCGTAAACTGCGTGCTTGTCTGGATGCGGGTCTTTTTCCCGTTTATTGCGTGGGTGAAGATGCTGAAGAGCGTGCCAGTGGGCGGCACAAAGAAATTATTGCGGCAGAGTTAGCCGTATTACGTGGTTTGCCGATTGGTCTTTACGCCGTTGCTTACGAGCCATCATGGGCTGTAGGTACGGGTGTCATTGCGACATCAGAGCAAATCGCTGAAATGCACGCATTTATCAAAGAGACCCTAGAGCCTCGCACCCGTGTGTTGTATGGCGGTAGTGTAAAAGGCAGCAATGCTGAAGAAGTTCTGGCGGTAGATGGGGTGGATGGTGTGCTTGTTGGCGGAGCCGCTTTATCAGCGTCCGAGTTTTTAGACATCTGCATGGCTGCGCGCTAGTCAGGGAATATAAAACCCGCTAGAATGCGCGCCGCATAGAAATGAGAAATTAATGGAACTTATTAAATCACTCGTGCTCATTTTGAACGTGGTTTCTGCGATTGCTACCATCGTTTTGGTGTTGATGCAGCACGGTAAAGGTGCCGATATGGGCGCTGCTTTTGGCAGTGGTTCAGCAGGCAGCCTGTTTGGCTCGTCGGGTTCGGCTAACTTTTTAAGCCGCACTACTGCAGTGACAGCAACACTGTTTTTTGCAAGCTGCCTTGCATTAGTTTTACTGGTAAGCCCGGCTAAAAAGTCAGATTTGGGTGTGATGAGCACACAAAAACCTGCGGTACAGCAGCCAGCTCAGCCGAGTAAAATTCCTGAGTAAGCCGTAATACTTCTGGAAGATTAATTTGTTTTTAATGCCGACATGGTGAAATTGGTAGACACGCTATCTTGAGGGGGTAGTGACTTCGGTTGTGAGAGTTCGAGTCTCTCTGTCGGCACCAGATACAAAACGCCCGCGCAATGTGGGCGAATACAACATATAAAAATATCCTTAACTTTCAAATCTGGGGAGTGCCATGCTCGCTAACTATTTCCCCATCCTGATGTTTCTGGCTGTAGGACTCTTGGTGGGCGTTGCCCCGCTTGTTCTTGGCTGGGGGGTGGGCAAGATTCTCGGGACCAACCGGCCTGATCCTGAAAAACGCTCACCTTACGAGTGTGGCTTCGAAGCTTTCGAAGACGCGCGCATGCAGTTTGATGTTCGCTACTACCTCGTTGCTATCCTGTTTATCTTGTTCGATCTCGAAGTGGCCTTCCTTGTGCCATGGGCTGTTGTGCTCAAAGAGCTCGGCATGTTCGGCTTCCTTACAATGATGATTTTCCTGACCGTGCTGGTTGTGGGCTTTATCTTTGAATGGAAGAAGGGCGCACTGGAATGGGAGTAATAAATATGGATGCTCAATCCTTAGCAAGCGTGCAGTCTGCAGACAAAGGTTTTGTGACGACTTCACTCGATACCGTGATCAACTGGACACGCACTGGCTCTTTGTGGCCAATGACGTTTGGTCTGGCTTGCTGCGCGGTAGAAATGATGCAAGCAGGCGCGGCGCGTTATGACCTTGATCGTTTTGGTATCGTTTTTCGCCCAAGCCCACGCCAATCTGATTTGATGATTGTTGCGGGCACGCTTTGCAATAAGATGGCACCAGCGCTACGTAAGGTTTATGACCAAATGCCAGAGCCACGTTGGGTGATCTCGATGGGTTCCTGTGCTAACGGTGGTGGTTACTACCATTATTCTTACTCTGTCGTTCGTGGTTGTGACCGGATTGTGCCTGTAGACATCTACGTGCCGGGCTGTCCGCCAACTGCCGAAGCTTTGCTTTACGGCATTATTCAGCTACAGAATAAGATTAAGCGTACTAACACGATTGCGCGTTCAGGTGTATTGGCGAGTGAGAGGGTAAACAGTGGATCGTAAACTTAGCGTCCTGATGGACAGCCTGAAGGCCGTTCTGGGTGAGGCAGGTGGCACTAATATTGCCAGACTGGTCTGTGCTCTGGATGAAATCACGATTGAAGTGCCGGTTGCTGTGTGGCCTGAAGTTGCTCTGGTCTTACGTGATAATGCCGCACTGCATTTTGAATCCTGTATTGATGTTTGTGGGGTTGATTACAGCGCTTATAAAGATGCTGTTTGGGAAGGGCACCGTTTTGCTGCGGTGTATCACTTCTTATCCTACAAACACAATGTCCGTCTGCGTGTTCGTGTGTTTTGCACGGATGATGATTTCCCTGTCGTGCCTTCCATGGTTTCTGTCTGGCCTGGTCTTAACTGGTTTGAGCGTGAAGCGTTCGACTTGTTCGGGATTATGTTCCAGGGACACCCTGATTTGCGCCGCATCCTGACTGATTATGGTTTCGTTGGTCATCCTTTCCGCAAGGATTTTCCGCTTTCTGGCTATGTAGAAATGCGTTACGACCCTGAGCAGGGCCGCGTAATTTACCAGCCTGTCACTATCGATCCGCGAGAAACAACGCCGCGTATCATCCGCGAGGAGAATTACGGTGGCTGCTGAAATCCGTAACTACACGCTGAATTTTGGACCGCAGCACCCTGCGGCGCACGGTGTTTTGCGCCTGGTGCTTGAGTTAGACGGTGAAGTGGTCGAACGTGCTGATCCGCACATCGGTCTGCTGCACCGCGGTACTGAAAAATTAGCTGAATCAAAAACCTATATTCAATCCCTGCCTTATATGGATCGGCTCGATTACGTGTCGATGATGTGTAATGAGCACGCCTATTGCATGGCGATTGAAAAAATGACCGGCATTGAAGTGCCGCTTCGTGCTCAGTATATCCGTGTGATGTTTGATGAAATCACCCGTATTCTGAATCACCTGATGTGGATTGGTGCGCACGGCATTGACTGTGGTGCGATGACCATCTTCTTGTACGCCTTCCGTGAGCGTGAAGACCTGATGGACTGCTACGAGGCAGTGTCAGGTGCGCGTATGCATGCGGCCTACTATCGCCCGGGCGGTGTTTACCGTGATCTGCCTGATCAAATGCCGCAGTACCAGGCTTCTAAGGTACGTAACGCCGCTGCAATCAAAAAGTTAAATGGCAACCGTGAAGGCTCTTTGCTCGATTTTATCGAAGACTTCACTAACCGCTTCCCAACTTATGTGGATGAATATGAAACCCTGCTGACAGATAACCGTATCTGGAAACAGCGTACCGTGGGTATCGGCATCATTACCCCTGAACGTGCTCTGGCATTGGGGCTAACTGGTCCTATGCTGCGTGGCTCGGGTGTGGAGTGGGATCTGCGTAAGAAACAGCCGTACGAAGTTTACGGTGCGCTGGACTTTGATATTCCGGTTGGTAAAAATGGCGACTGCTACGACCGCTATCTGGTTCGCGTTGAAGAAATGCGCCAGTCCAACCGTATTATCAAGCAGTGCGTGGCATGGCTGAAAGCAAATCCTGGCCCTGTGATTGTAGATAATCATAAAGTGGCATCGCCTTCACGCGGCGGTATGAAAGCCAATATGGAAGAGCTGATCCACCACTTCAAACTGTTTACCGAAGGAATGCATGTTCCGGAAGGCGAAGCTTACGCCGCTGTTGAGCATCCTAAGGGTGAGTTTGGTATCTACATGGTGTCCGATGGTGCCAATAAACCTTACCGCCTGAAAATTCGTGCACCAGGCTTTGCACACTTGGCATCTTTGGATGAAATGGCGCGTGGCCATATGTTGTCCGACGTGGTGGCTATTATCGGAACACAGGACGTTGTATTCGGGGAGATTGATCGCTGATGTTAACTACTCAATCCCTAGCATTGATTGATCGTGAAGTAGCGAAATACCCTGAGGAGCAAAAGCGCTCTGCCGTGATGGGCGCGCTGCGTATTGCTCAGACCGAGCATCGCTACCTCAACAATGACATGATCGAATTTGTAGCGAACTATCTTGGCATTGCGCCAATGATGGCTTACGAAGTGGCTACTTTCTACAATATGTACGATTTAAAGCCGGTAGGTAAGCACAAGATCACTGTGTGTACCAATCTGCCCTGTGCTCTTTCGGGCGGCTATACTGCGGCGCATTACATCAAGCAAAAGCTTGGCATTGGTTTTAATGAAACCACACCCGACGGCAAATTTACGCTGAAGGAAGGGGAGTGCATGGGCGCCTGTGGTTACGCGCCGGTGATGCTGGTGAATAACCACGCCATGTGCAGTCATATGACGCCTGAGGCGATTGATAAGAAACTGGCGGAGCTCGAATAATGACCGTCTATGCAACTGGTGTCATTTTTGATGACGTCAATTTTGAAGATCCAAACTGCTGGCGCATTGACGAATATGTTAAGCGTGGTGGCTATGCTGCGCTGAAGAAAATCTTGAGTGAAAATATCACTCAGGATGAAATCATTGCGCAAATGAAAACTTCCGGCCTGCGTGGCCGTGGCGGTGCGGGTTTCCCTACCGGCTTGAAGTGGTCATTTATGCCACGCAGCTTCCCAGGGCAAAAATACCTTGTTTGTAATACCGACGAGGGCGAGCCAGGTACCTTTAAGGATTTAGACATTATTGTGTCTAATCCGCATGCGCTGATCGAAGGCATGATTATTGGTGCTTACGCCATGGGCATTACCGTAGGTTACAACTATATCCACGGTGAAGTGTTTGAAGCTTACGAGCGCTTTGAAGAAGCACTTGAAGAAGCACGCAAGGCAGGCTTTTTGGGCGATAAAATTCTGGGTTCAGAATTTAGCTTTGAGCTGCATGCGCATCATGGTTATGGTGCTTACATCTGCGGTGAAGAAACGGCGCTGCTTGAATCGCTGGAAGGCAAAAAAGGCCAGCCACGCTTTAAGCCGCCTTTTCCTGCCAGCTATGGCCTCTACGGCAAGCCAACTACAATTAATAATACGGAGACGTTTGCCTCCGTACCATACATTATCCGCGAAGGCGGTCAGAAATTCCTTGAGCTAGGTAAACCTAATAACGGTGGAACCAAGTTATTTTCGGTTTCTGGCCATGTTAACCGCCCTGGAAACTACGAAGTGCCGCTGGGCATGCCGTTTTCTGAGCTGCTGGAATTATGCGGCGGCATGCGTGATGGTAAAAAACTCAAAGCGGTTATTCCGGGTGGATCATCCTCGCCGGTCTTGCCTGCTGACATCATGATGCAATGCACCATGGACTACGATTCGATCGCTAAAGCGGGCTCGATGCTGGGTTCAGGCGCGGTGATCGTGATGGACGAAACAGTCAGTATGGTGCAGGCGCTGGAGCGTTTGTCTTACTTCTACTTCGAAGAATCGTGTGGCCAATGTACACCGTGCCGCGAAGGCACCGGTTGGTTGTATCGCATTGTTCATCGTATCGCACAGGGCCATGGCGTTCCGGAAGACTTGGAACTCCTGGACAGTGTCGGTAATAACATCGCAGGGCGAACCATTTGTGCCCTCGGCGACGCAGCTGTTTTCCCGGTGCGCGGAATGCTAAAACACTTCCGTAGCGAATTCGAATACCTTATCGAACACAAGACTGCATTGCAGGCTTGGGTTTGATTCAATAGCCATTGAGTAGAGCATGCTGGAAATTGAAATCGACGGTAAGAAACTGACAGTACCTGGCGGTAGCACGGTAATGGACGCAGCCAATTCGGTTGGCGTGCATATCCCGCATTTTTGCTATCACAAAAAGCTGTCTATAGCCGCAAACTGCCGTATGTGCCTTGTTCAGGTTGAGAAAGCGCCTAAGCCTTTACCTGCCTGTGCAACCCCCGTCACGGACGGGATGAAAGTCTGGACCCACTCTGATCAGGCCGTGAAGGCGCAGCAGGGGGTGATGGAATTCTTACTGATTAACCACCCGCTGGATTGCCCGATTTGCGATCAGGGTGGCGAATGTCAGCTGCAGGATCTGGCGGTAGGCTACGGCCAGTCTGGCTCCCGCTATACAGAAGAAAAACGCGTTGTTGCCAATAAAGACCTTGGCCCGCTGATTTCTACTGATATGACCCGCTGCATTCATTGCAGCCGCTGCGTTCGCTTCACCGAAGAAATTGCCGGTTTCCAGGAACTGGGTATGGCAGGCCGCGGCGAATTTACCGAAGTCATGTCCTTTATTGGCAAGACAGTTAAATCGGAAATTTCCGGCAATGTGATTGATCTGTGCCCTGTTGGCGCACTGACCAGCAAGCCGTTCCGCTACTCAGCACGCACATGGGAATTATCCCGTCGTAAGTCTGTCAGCCCGCATGATGGCCTGGGTTCCAACCTTGTTGTGCAAGTCAAAAACAACAAGGTAATGCGTGTTCTGCCGCTGGAAAACGAAGCCATTAATGAGTGCTGGCTGGCCGACCGTGATCGCTTCTCTTATGAGGCCTTAAACAGCGCTGAGCGTCTGCAAAAGCCGATGATTAAGCAGGGCGGCGTATGGCAGGTGACTGACTGGCAAACTGCGCTTGAATATGTAGCAAACGGCCTGAAGCAAGTGGTGTCAGACCACGGTGCTGCATCTGTTGCTGCCGTGGCCACACCAAACAGCACAGTTGAAGAGCTATTTATGCTGCGTAAACTGATGGCAGGTTTGGGCGTAGAAAACGTCGAGACCCGCTTACGCAACGCAGACTTCAGCCTTAATACTGCAGGTGCAACCTGGTTGGGGCAATCTATTGCTGAGCTGGCTGCATCTGAAGCCGTGCTGGTGATTGGTTCAACATTGCGTCAGGAGCAGCCTTTGCTTGCTCAGCGCCTGCGTCAATCGGTAAAGAAAGGCCTGAAGCTTTCCTTAGTGAATGTGCATAGCGATGATTTGCTGACTAAAGTAGCCGCGCAATCTGTTGTCCGCCCTGATCAGCTGGTGGAAGGCGTGCTGGCCGTGATTAAGGCTGTTGTTGAAGCTGACACCAGCAAGGCCGCTCCTGCACATATCGATTTGGCTGGCGTTGAAGTGACTGACGCAGCCCGCACGATTGCTGCAACGCTGACTGGTAAATCTGCTGTATTGCTGGGCAATATCGCAACGCACAATCCACGCGCTGCTGAGTTACACGCTGCAGCTGCCGCATTGGCTGAGCTGACTGGCGCAACACTGGGCGTAATGAGCGAAGCGGCAAATACCGTGGGCGCTCAGCTGATCGGTGCAACCGTTGGCGGCAATGTCTTCTCGAGTGAGCCTGCACCGAAAAAAGCATATGTCCTTTTAAATGCTGAAACCGAGTTTGATACGCATAACGGCGCGCAGGCTTTGGCAGCAGTAAAAGCGGCTGAAATGGTTGTAGTGATGTCGGCATTTAATAGCTGCGCGCTGGATTTTGCTGATGTGATTCTGCCGGTTTCACCGTTCTCAGAAACCTCCGGCACTTTCGTCAATATGGAAGGCAAACCACAAAGCTTTAACGGCGTGGTGCGTCCTCTGGGCGAGACACGTCCGGCCTGGAAAGTATTCCGCGTCTTGGGCAATGTGCTTGGCTTTAATGGCTTTGATTACGAATCGTCTGAACAGATTCGTGATGAGGCCCTGCCAGGTGATACTGTTGCCCGCCTGAATAACGCCGCCGCAGCTGCTGTGGTAGTTAAAGCTCAGGCTGTTTCCGGCCTGGTTCGCTTAGGCGAAGTGGCAATGTATCAGGCGGATGCGCTGGTACGCCGCGCCCCAAGCTTGCAAGCCACACTGGCCGCTCCGGCTCTGAAAGCCAATGCAGCCACACTGGCGGCTTTAGGTCTGGCGATCAATGATCTGGCACGGGTAGAGCAGGGCGGTCAATCGGTATCGCTGTTTGCTGAGCTGGATGCTGGGCTTGCCGACAATGTGATTCGTGTGCCTGCATCGCATTCCGCAACGCGTGAGCTTGCTGGCATGTTCGACAGTCTCTCGGTTTCTAAAGCTTAAAGGGCGCCCAATATGGAAATGTTACAAGGGTTGTTCGGCACAGAGATCGCGTTTGTCCTCTGGACCTTACTGAAGATCGTTTGCATCGTTGCGCCTTTAATGGGCGCAGTGGCTTACCTGACTTTAGCTGAACGTAAAGTGATCGGTTATATGCAGATCCGTATCGGCCCGAACCGGGTTGGTCCGTTTGGTCTGCTGCAACCGATTGCCGACGGTGTAAAGCTGCTGCTGAAAGAAATTATTTCTCCATCTGCTGCCAGCACTGGTCTGTTTTTTTTAGCGCCGATTATGGTTCTGGTACCGGCACTGGCGGCTTGGGCCGTGGTGCCGTTTTATCCTGGCTATGTTTTATCGGATGTGAATGTCGGCTTGCTCTACGTCATGGCCATCACTTCGATGGGCGTTTATGGCGTGATTCTGGCGGGCTGGGCATCTAATTCCAAATATGCGTTCTTGGGTGCAATGCGCGCTGCGGCTCAGGTGATTTCTTATGAGCTGGCAATGGGCTTTGCTCTGGTCGGTGTGATGATGGTTTCGGGTAGCTTAAATATGACCGAAATTGTGAATCAGCAAAGCCAGGGTGTAGCGGGTGGCTCGATTCTGTCGTGGAATCTGATTCCCTTAATGCCGCTGTTCGTTGTGTACTTTATTTCTGGTGTGGCTGAAACCAACCGCGCGCCATTTGACGTAACCGAAGGCGAATCAGAAATTGTTGCGGGCCACATGGTTGAATACTCGGGCATGAGCTTTGCGCTGTTCTTCTTGGCCGAATACGCCAATATGATTCTGATCTCAGCAATGACATCGATCATGTTCCTTGGCGGCTGGTTAAGCCCGTTCCCGGCAAGCTGGGGCATTCTGGGCGCGCCATCGGTACTGTGGTGGGTATTAAAAGTAGCCTTTATGCTGTTCTGCTTCTTGTGGTTCCGCGCTACTTTCCCCCGCTATCGTTACGATCAGCTTATGCGTTTGGGTTGGAAAATTTTCATCCCGGTCACCTTGATTTGGATTGTGGTAGTGGGCGCTTGGATGCAGACGCCGCTGTCCCTCTGGAAATAAACAGGATCCGCTATGGAAAAGATTGCTTATTTCTTTAAAACGTTCTTGCTTGTGGAACTGGTAAAAGGCCTGATGCTTACCGGCCGCCATATGTTCCAGACCAAGATCACAGTACAGTTCCCTGAGGAAAAAACACCGTACAGCCCGCGTTTTCGCGGCCTGCACGCACAGCGCCGCTATGCCAATGGCGAAGAGCGTTGTATCGCCTGTAAGCTTTGCGAAGCAGTTTGCCCGGCTCAGGCGATTGTGATTGAGTCAGACAAGCGTGAGGACGGCACACGCCGCACTACTCGTTATGACATCGATCTGACTAAATGTATTTTCTGTGGTTTTTGTGAGGAAGCTTGCCCGGTGGATGCCATCGTGGAAACGCATATCCTTGAATATCACGGCGAAAAACGGGGCGACCTCTACTACACCAAGCCAATGTTGCTGGCAGTTGGTGATAAGTACGAGAGCGAAATTGCTGAACGTAAAGCGCAAGACGCTAAGTACCGCTAAGGGTATCCGATGACAATTGCTCTATTTAGTTTCTTCGCACTGGTGCTGCTGGTGTCTGCACTTGGCGTAGTCAGTACCAAAAATCCGGTACAAGCCGCTTTACTGCTGATTTTGTCTTTCTTTACCGCAGCCATGCTGTGGATGCTGATGAAGGCAGAATTCCTGGCTGTTTCCCTTGTGCTGATTTATGTGGGGGCAGTCATGGTGCTGTTCCTGTTTGTGGTGATGATGCTGGACATTAATTTCGAGGAGCTGCGTAAAGGCTTCTGGAAGTTTGCTCCTGTCGCAGGTGTTGTTGCAGGCACCATGCTGGTGGAAATGGTCTTGGTCATTACCCATGGCGCAAGCCAGCTGGAAGGCGCTGCGCTGGTTGAGCGTCCTGCTGGCTATAGCAATGTGCATGAATTAGGCCGCTTAATTTACACCCAGTATTTCCTGCCTTTCCAGTTAGCTTCAGTGATTCTGCTGGTGGGTATGATTGCCGCCATTGCTCTGACTCTGCGTAAACGTAAAAGCAGCAAATACATCAATCCTGGTGAGCAGGTTCGTGTTAAAGCCAGTGATCGTCTGCGTATCGTCAAGATGGCAGCCACCGTTAAAGAGCTGGCAGAAGTTCCTGCCAGCGATGATAAACCAGCAGCCTAAGTGCCCAAGGAAAAGTTTTTATGCTTGAGTTGACGCATTATCTTGTGCTGGCGGCTTGTTTATTTGCCATCAGTATTTTCGGTATCTTTATGAACCGTAAAAACTTAATCGTGCTGCTTATGGCGATTGAGTTGATGTTGCTTGCGGTGAATATGAATTTCATTGCTTTCTCGCAGTTCCTCGGCGATTCAGCAGGGCAGATTTTCGTGTTCTTTATCTTGACGGTGGCTGCGGCTGAAGCCGCAATTGGGCTGGCGATCCTGATTGTGTTATTCCGCAATCTGCGATCGATCAACGTCGAAGATCTCGACAGCCTGAAGGGTTAAGGGGACAGGGTTATATATGGATATGAAAACGATTTATCTCTTAATCCCGCTGGCGCCTCTGTTTGGCGCGCTGGTTGCAGGCTTGTTTGGCTGGGCAATCGGGCGGCGTGCATCGCATATCGTCACGATTGGTGGTGTTGCTGCTTCGTTCCTGATGTCGGCTTATGTTTTAAACCATCTGGTGTCAGGTGGCGATAACTTTAACGGTACGGTTTATACATGGCTGACTGTTAATGGTGTTGATTTCAATGTTGGTTTCCTGGTTGATAAGCTCACCGCAATGATGATGTGCGTGGTGACCTTTGTATCTCTGATGGTGCATATCTATACCATCGGTTATATGTCGGAAGACCCAGGTTATCAGCGTTTCTTCAGCTATATCTCGCTGTTTACCTTCTCGATGCTGATGCTGGTGATGGCGAATAACTTCGTTCAGCTCTTCTTCGGCTGGGAAGCGGTAGGTTTGGTTTCTTACCTCTTGATTGGTTTTTGGTTCAAAAAGCCAACGGCCACTTTCGCCAATATGAAGGCTTTCCTGATCAACCGTGTGGGTGACTTTGGTTTCCTCTTAGGAATTGGTCTGGTGCTGGCTTACTTTGGCTCGCTCGATTACGCCGATGTATTTGCAAAAGCACCTGCGCTGAAAGAAGCCACGATTAGCTTGTTCCCAAATGTGACCTGGTCCTTGTTGTCGGTGACTTGCATCTTGCTGTTTATCGGTGCGATGGGTAAATCGGCTCAGTTTCCGCTGCATGTCTGGTTGCCGGATTCGATGGAAGGCCCGACACCGATTTCTGCACTGATTCACGCGGCAACAATGGTGACGGCAGGTATCTTTATGGTGGCGCGTATGTCGCCATTGTTTGAGTTATCAGATACTGCGCTGAACTTTGTGATGGTGATTGGCTCAATTACCGCGCTGTTTATGGGTTTCCTCGGGATTATCCAGAACGATATCAAGCGCGTTGTGGCTTATTCCACTTTGTCACAGCTCGGTTATATGACGGTTGCTTTAGGTGCATCAGCTTACTCGGTGGCGGTATTTCACCTGATGACGCACGCATTCTTTAAAGCGCTGTTATTCCTTGCTGCAGGTTCTGTGATTATTGGTATGCACCACGATCAGGACATCCGCAATATGGGTGGCTTGAAGAAATACATGCCAATTACTTGGATTACCTCTTTGATTGGCTCACTGGCCCTGATCGGTACACCGTTCTTGTCTGGTTTCTATTCTAAAGATTCGATTATCGAAGCGGTGCACGCTTCAAACTTGCCAGGCGCTGGTTTTGCTTACTTCGCTGTTGTGGCAGGTGTGTTTGTAACGGCTTTCTACTCTTTCCGTATGTACTTCCTGGTGTTCCACGGTGAAGAGCGTTTCGGTAAGGCGCATGATCATCACGGCCACGATGCGCATGCACATGATGATGATCATCATGCTGATGAGCACCATCATGGTCTGGCTCCGGGGCAAAAACCGCATGAAACACCTTGGGTAGTGACTTTACCGCTGGTGATGCTGGCTATTCCGTCGCTGGTGATTGGTTACTTTGCGATCGATCCTATGCTTTACGGTGATTTCTTCAAGGGTGTGATTTTTGTAAATCATGAAGCTCACCCTGCTATGGAAGTGATGAAAGAAGAATTCCATGGTGCAATCGGCATGGGTATTCACTCTCTGACCACCTTGCCATTCTGGCTGGCCTTAGCAGGTGTCGCGGTGTCCTGGTACTTCTATCTTGTGAAGCCAAGTATTCCTGCTGCGCTGGAACGCTTCTTTACATCGGTGGGCATCAAGAAACTGCTGGATGAGAAGTACTACATGGATCACCTGTATATCAATGGCTTTGCAGCAGGTGGCCGTGTATTGGGTACTTTATTCTGGAAAGTAGGTGATACCTTCATCATCGACGGCTTGCTTGTTAATGGCACGGCTAAGCTGGTGGGGCTGTTTTCAGCGTTGGCGCGTAAATTGCAATCTGGTTATATCTACCACTACGCTTTTGCCATGATTATCGGTGCAATTGGCCTGATGACGTGGTGGATTGCTGGCCTGCTGGCCTAATAAGATGGCCGGCGTACAGCCGGGGATCGGGGGGCTTTGCCCCCCTCGGATTAAATAACAAGTAGGTTGACTATGACGGGTAATCTTCTAAGCCTCGCGATCTGGCTGCCGATCGTGGCAGGCCTTGCAGTACTCGCGACAGGCGGGGACAAAAACGCTAAAGCGGCGCGCTGGCTGGCGCTGGCTGGCGCTTTGCTGAGTTTCTTGGTAACCATTCCGCTGTATACGCAGTTTGAGTCTTTGCACGGCGGTATGCAGTTTGAAGAAATGATCCCTTGGATCACTTCATTTAATATCAACTACCATCTTGGGGTTGATGGCATTTCGATGCTGTTTGTGATTTTAAATAGCTTTGTTACCCTGATGGTTGTACTGGCGGGCTGGCAGGTTATTGAAAAACGCACCGCGCAATATATGGCCGCTTTCCTGATTATGTCGGGCCTGATCAATGGCGCATTTGCTGCGCTTGATGCGATCTTGTTCTACGTGTTCTTTGAAGCGATGCTGATTCCTATGTACCTGATTATTGGTATCTGGGGCGGCCCGCGCCGTGTGTATGCATCGATTAAATTCTTTCTTTACACCCTGCTTGGTTCTTTGCTGACACTGGTTGGTTTTATCTACCTGTATCAGCAAACGGGCGGTAGTTTTGAAATTGCCGATTTCCAGCGCCTGCCGCTGGGAATGACCGCTCAGACTTTAGTATTGATTGCCTTCTTCTTTGCCTTTGCTGTGAAAGTACCAATGTGGCCGGTTCACACATGGTTGCCGGATGCTCACGTTGAAGCGCCTACAGGCGGTTCGATGGTACTGGCGGCGATTACCCTGAAACTGGGTGCTTATGGCTTCTTACGGTTTGCCCTGCCGATTGCGCCGGATGCCGCACGCGAATACGCATGGGTGTTTGTAGCATTGTCTCTGGTGGCTGTGATTTACATTGGTTTGGTGGCACTTGTGCAAACCGATATGAAAAAGCTGGTGGCTTATTCTTCGATCTCGCATATGGGTTTTGTCACGCTGGGCTTCTTTATGTTTGCCGGCGGCACGCAAATGAACCAGTACGCGGTAGAAGGCGCATTACTGCAAATGATCTCGCACGGCTTTGTGTCTGCCGCAATGTTCTTCTGTATTGGTGTGATGTACGACCGTGTACACAGCCGCAAGATCGCCGATTACGGTGGCGTGGCGAATAAAATGCCAATTTTCGCCAGCTTTATGATGCTGTTTGCAATGGCGAACTCAGGTCTGCCGGGTACTTCTGGTTTTGCCGGTGAATTTATGGTGATTCTGGGGGCTGTACAAGTGAACTTCTGGTACGCCTTTGCGGGTGCTACAACGCTGATCTTTGGTGCTGCTTATACCCTGTGGATGTACAAGCGGGTGTTATTCGGTGAGGTTGCCAATGATCATGTTGAGCATCTGAAAGACGTAAATTCACGCGAATTTCTGATCCTTGCTGTATTAGCTGTAGCGGTATTGGGCATGGGCCTGTATCCGAAGCCATTTGCTGATGTGATGCATGTGTCTGTTAATGATTTGATCTGGCATGTATCACAAAGCAAATTGCACTGATTCGAGATAGTCGGGCATTCATTTTATGAATACCCGACTTTATCCAGAGGTAGAAACATACCTTCGGACCACCATACTATTATTTGATAGGGTTGAATAATGACCTGGACCAGCCTGAATGCTTGGGTGGCAATGCCGGAAATTTTCCTGCTGCTTGCCAGCTGTGCGGTACTACTGATTGATTTGTTTGTGTCGGATGCCAAGCGACACATTACTTATGTGTTGACGCTGCTTGTGTTGGCGGTAACCGCTTTCCTCGTTGTGAATGGCTATCAGGCCACTCCGCGTCTGGCATTTAATGGTTTGTTTATTAGTGATCCAATCGCTGATTTTGCCAAGATGGGCATGATCTTGGGCGTGGCACTGGTGCTGATTTATGGCCGTGATTACAGCATGGTGCGCGGTCTGTTCCGCGGCGAGCTGTTTACGCTGACTCTGTTTGCTCTGGCAGGCATGATGATCATGGCCTCCAGCGTTAATTTCTTAACGCTGTATATGGGCCTTGAGTTGCTGTCTTTGTCCTTGTACGCCCTCGTGGCATTGCAGCGTGATTCAGTGCAATCCACAGAAGCCGCGATGAAGTACTTTATTCTGGGTGCTTTAGCGTCTGGTATGTTGCTTTATGGTATGTCGATGATTTACGGCGCGACCGCTTCGCTGGATGTGTTTGTGATCGCCCATAAGATTGCCAGTGGTGAAGCAAACCGTATGCTGGCCGCTTTTGGTCTGGTATTCTTGGTGACCGGTATTGGCTTTAAATTGGGCGCAGTACCGTTTCATATGTGGGTGCCGGATGTTTATGAAGGCGCACCTACACCTGTAACCCAGCTGATTGGCTCTGCTCCTAAGCTGGCCGCCTTTGTATTTGTGATTCGCCTGCTGGCGCAAGGTATGGAAGGCTACGCTTTTGACTGGCGCGGCATGTTGGTGGTGTTGTCAGTACTCTCTATGGGTATTGGTAATCTGACGGCGATTGCCCAAACCAGCATGAAACGCATGATGGCTTACTCCACAATCTCGCATATGGGCTTCTTGCTCTTAGGTATTCTGGTTGCCAGCCCGATTGGTTACGCTGCATCGTTTTTCTACGCTATGGTTTATGTACTGACTGCCGCAGCCGGTTTCGGTATGGTGATGCTGCTGTCCCGTGAAGGTTTTGAAGCCGATAAGATTGATGATTTCAAAGGCCTGGCAGCACGCAGCCCATGGTTTGCCTGCATGATGATGTTTGTGATGTTCTCTATGGCAGGTATTCCGGTCTTTGTAGGTTTCTTTGCTAAGTTGTCGGTATTACAGGCTGTGGTTAACCTAGGCTATGTATGGCTAGCGGTGATTGCTGTGATGTTCTCGCTGGTTGGCGCGTTCTATTACCTGCGCGTTGTGAAGATCATGTATTTTGATGAAGCAACAGACAAAGCGCCGATTGAGGCAGGTTTTGATGCTAGGCTGGTGCTGTCTGTGAACTGCATTTTGTTACTGGTGATGGGGCTGATGCCTGATCGCCTGATGACGGTGCTTTCGCAAGCCGTTACTTCATCACTTACTGTGCCAATGTAATGAATAATGTGTACCTGCTCTGTGGATTGGCGCTGATTGCTGCCAATCTGCCGTTTTTCTTTGAGCGTATTATTTTTTGCATTCCGGCCAAAAAGGTTAAGGGCTTTCACTGGCGCATGTTAGAGCTGGTTTTGCTCTATCTTGCGCTGGGCTTGCTGGCAAGGGTACTGGAGGGACGACTCTCTCCGGTGCACGCGCAAAACTGGCCTTTCTTTGCCACGACCTTTGCGATGTTTATCGTATTTGCATGGCCTGGATTTGTCTGGCGCTATTTCTGGCGTAAACCTGGAATCTAATAAAAAAAGCCCAACATTGTTGAACTGACCCCAATTAGTTGGACAGTATAAAAGCTAGGCGCTCAAGGGCTGGGTTCTGTATTGCACAGGACTCAGCCCTTTTAACTTCAGTTTGATTCGGTCGTGGTTATAGTAATGGATGTAA
>NZ_PDZG01000036.1 GCF_002735645.1 Iodobacter sp. BJB302 | reverse complement strand
ACTCGGAACTGGAGCTGGCAAGATGAAGTGCAATTGAACCCCGACCGGGCTATTGAGCCTAAAACAAGCGAGGAATTACAGGTCGCTTAAATCGTAAAAACATCTCAACTATCTTGACAATTACCGGCCCCATGGCTTCCCGAACATCCCGCATAGTATCTCTGGCCAGATCTCTTGCGCGCTCACAGCCATCGGCCACAATGCTTTTCACTAAAGTAAGGTCTTCCAAATAGGGCTGAGCACGCTCAAACATTGGTTTTTGCTCTGCAAGCACGCCATCAATCACCGGCTGTTTGCACTCCAGGCAACCAATGCCCGCGCTCTTACAGCCTTCAACCACCCAGCTTTGGGCTTCGGGTGATGAATAAACCTGATGCAATTTCCATACAGGGCAACGCTCAGGCTCTCCCGCATCTGTACGGCGTGCACGGGCCGGATCAGTAGGCATTTGCCGGATTTTCTTTGCCACTGCATCGGCACTTTCACGCAAATTAATAGTATTTCCGTAAGACTTGGACATCTTTTGCCCATCCAGCCCAGGCAAACGCGGCGCCTCAGTCAGCAGCGGCTGAGCTTCGGGCAGAATCATTTTTCCACCGCCCTCTAAATAACCAAACAATCTTTCTCTGTCGCCATGGCTCAGATTTTGTGTTTCCTGCAGCAGCGAGCGCGCAGCCTCCAGCGCTTCCACATCACCATCCTGCTGATATCGGGTGCGTAATCCATCGTAAAGCTTACCTTTTTTACCGCCAATTTTCTTAATTGCGGCTTCAGCTTTTTCTGCAAAACCCACTTCTTTACCAAACACATGGTTAAAACGACGGGCCACATCGCGGGTGATTTCTATATGCGGCACCTGATCCTCGCCAACCGGCACTAAATTACTGCGATAAAGCAAAATATCCGCAGCCTGCAATAGCGGGTAGCCTAAAAAACCAAAGGTATCTAAATCTTTATGGCTGAGCTTTTCGATCTGATCTTTATAGCTTGGGGCGCGCTCCAGCCAGGACAGCGGTGTAATCATGGAGAGTAATAGCTGCAATTCCGCATGCTCCGGCACACGGCTTTGAATAAAGATGGTGGCTTGTGCCGGGTCTACACCAGCAGCAAGCCAGTCAATCACCATATCCCATACACTTTTTTCAATGATGCTTACATCATCATAATTCGTGGTTAATGCATGCCAGTCAGCCACCATAAACAGGCACTGGTATTCACTCTGTAACTGCACCCAATTTTTTAGTACACCATGATAATGACCAAGATGCAGCTTGCCAGTAGGGCGCATGCCAGAAAGAACACGATCGGGGAACATCGCAAATCCTATAAAAAACAATCAAAGGACAGGGCAAAGCCCTGTCCGGCAGCATTCAAAAGCATTATTTAAACAATAAAATGGATCAGGCGATAAGCCAACGCCATAAATGGCGCCATGATGCTGCCTAGTACACCTGTAGCCAGCAAACCAATCAGAACAAACATGCCATAGGGCTCAACAAGCGCCAGCTTTACAGCAAGATGATTGGGCAATAATGAGAGCAGTATTCGTCCGCCATCCAGCGGTGGCAGCGGAATTAAATTCAGCACCATCAAAGACACATTAATGCTGATCCCTGCTTGCGACATATAAGCCAGCGGCAATTGAAACGAGTTGCCGTCCAAGCCTTCAGCCAGCTTAAAAAACAAGCCCCAGATTATCGCCATCACAAAATTAGCCGCAGGCCCTGCAGCGGCTACCCACAACATATCCTGCTTAGGTTTTTTCAGCCGCCCAAAATCGACCGGCACGGGCTTTGCCCAGCCAAATAAAAAGCCGCCAGGTAGGATAAGAAAAATTAAAGGCAATAAAATGGTCCCAACCGGATCAATATGCTTAAGCGGATTAAATGTAACCCTGCCTAATAAGTAAGCAGTTGGATCGCCAAACTTTTTCGCCACATAAGCATGGGCTGCCTCGTGTGCTGTAATGGCAAACAAAACCGGCAATGCCCAAATGGCGATTTTCTGAATCAGATTTAATTCCATTCACAATCCTTATTAATGTGCCATACAACGATGCTGATGCTTTATAAACCCAAAGGAGCCAAGCTGCCTTTACCAGCCCGCATCAGCTCGGCAGTATCACCGGATAAATCCACCACTGTTGTTGGCTCCATACCGCAATAACCGCCTTCAATCACCAGATCCACCTCGTGCTCCAGCCGGTCCCGAATTTCCCATGCATCGGTTAAAGCCTCTTCATCGCCAGGCAAAATCAGTGTGGAAGACAATATCGGCTCGCCCAATTCTTCCAGCATGGCCAGGGCAATCGGATGATCAGGCACGCGCAGGCCAATTGTGGATTTTTTAGGATGCCAAACCCGGCGTGGTACTTCCTTGGTGGCTTCCAAAATAAAAGTATAGCTGCCAGGCGTTGTTGCCTTCAGGATGCGGTAAACACGATTATCCACTTTGGCGTAAGTGCCAATTTGCGATAAATCACTGCAAACCAAGGTGAAGTGATGCTTATCATCCAGCTGGCGGATACGCCTGATCCGCTCTAATGCATCTTTTGAGTCAAGCTTACAGCCAATGGCATAACAGGAATCGGTTGGGTAAACCACCACCCCACCCTTATGAATGATATCGACCGCTTGTTTAATCAGACGTGCTTGCGGGTTTTCTGCATGAATAGAAAAAAACTGAGACATTGTTTAACCTGCTGAAATTGAAGAGGGCATCGTCTCTGGTGGCAACCAGCGATGCCAGACGGGCTGGCAGTCCATAGGTAAATCAGGGTTTAGACCTGGCTCACGTGCGCCTTCGCCGGTTGCGTGATAATCCGTGCCACAAGAAGCCAAAAAGCCAAATTCCTGAGCCAGCCGGCCAAATCGCGCTGCATCAGGAATACCGTGGCAGCCGGAAACCACTTCAATGGCTTCGCCACCAAGGCGTTTATATTCGGTGAGTAGTACGCGTAAAGTTTCATTGCCCATTTCATAACGGGCCGGATGAGCCAGTACAGCCACACCGCCCGCGCCGGTAATCCACTCAATCGCTTCGTGCAAACGCGCCCATTCGTGCTCAACAAAGCCTGGTTTGCCCCGCACTAAATAGCGCTTAAACACTGAGCCCATATCTTTGCACACGCCTGTTTTGACCAAATGACGGGCAAAGTGTGCCCGGCTCAGGATTTCCGGGTTATCTGCATACTGACGTGCACCTTCTAAAGAGCCATGAATGCCCACCTTATCCAGCTCGGCGGCCATACGCTCTGCACGCTCACCCCGGCCGGAGCGCACGCTGGCCAGCCCTGCCAGCAGGGCTTCATTATTGCGATCAAAACCAAGACCAACGATATGCAAAATATGCTTGCCCCAGCTCACCGAGATTTCCACGCCATTAATAAACTTCATCCCTAATTGCCGGGCTTCGTCTTCCGCCTCGGCAAGGCCGCGCGTTTCGTCATGATCGGTGAGTGCAAATAATTGGCAGCCCCGGTCAAATGCTTTACGCACCACTTCACGCGCAGGGAGCAGGCCATCGGAATGGTTTGAATGGCAATGCAGATCGACAGGGGTCATGCTTGTTCCTTACAAATACATCTAAATGAATACTTCAAAGCATCCCTGACTATAAAGATGCGTCAGTTTAAAGCTGAAAGCGCAAAATCACGAATCAAAGAGAACGCAAAGTGTTACAGAAAAAACGAACAATTTAATGACTTTCTCTGTGAGCCAGCGATCCACTTTTTATGCTGAAGCCCAAGGTGCTCGCTCAAAGAAGAGAAATAATGCAGGCCTTAAGGCGCTCAGACCCGCCTGCGGGAATAAACCCCTTACGCAGGAAACACGCCGGTCGAAAGATAGCGGTCCCCGCGATCACATACAATGGAAACAATCACTGCGTTTTCTACTTCTTGCGATAACTGCAGGGCTGCAGCCAAAGCCCCCCCCGATGAAATCCCAGCAAAAATGCCTTCTTCTCTTGCCAAACGGCGCGTGGTTTCTTCTGAAAGCGTCTGATTGACTTCCATTATCCGGTCTAATTTTGAAAAATCACAAATAGCAGGCACGTATTCAAGAGGCCATTTGCGAATACCCGGAATTTGCGCCCCATCGCAAGGCTGCACACCCACAATCTGCACCGCTGGATTTTGCTGTTTTAAATAACGCCCCGTGCCCATAATTGTGCCGGTGGTGCCCATACTGGAAACAAAGTGGGTGATTAAACCCTGAGTATCCTGCCAGATCTCTGGCCCTGTGCTTTCAAAATGAGCCAGCGGATTATCGCCATTGGCAAACTGATCAAGCACGATGCCCCGCCCTTTTTCCACCATTGTTTGCGCCAAATCACGGGCGCTTTCCATGCTTTCTTCCAAAATTACTTCCGCGCCATAGGCTTTCATGCTTTGCACCCGCTCAATACTGGCGCTTTTGGGCATGATTAAAACCATTTTATAACCCATCACAGCAGCGGCCATTGCCAGTGCAATACCGGTATTTCCTGATGTCGCTTCGATTAAAGTATCGCCTGTTTTTATATCGCCCCGTAGCGCCGCGTGCCGAATCATGGATAATGCGGGCCGGTCTTTCACTGATCCAGCGGGGTTATTACCTTCAAGCTTCACTAAAATAATATTGCTGGTATTGCCGGGCATCCGTTTCAAACGCACTAAAGGCGTGTGGCCGACAAAGTCTTCTAGATACTTAAACATGCAGGGCTCCGTTATTAAGCAGCTTGCCGGGCTTAAGTACGGCTGGCTGCATGGCCGATTATACCCGCCCCAGCCCGGCCAGCACTCAGCAAGTAAGCCATGCCGGGTGTTTAAAGACATAAACAACGTTAATTTGCTTTCAAGAACAGGAAATACATTATGAGCAGTTCATCCCGCGACGGCTTTACTTCTACCTTTGGCGTGCTTGTTGCCACCCTAGGCTCCGCCGTTGGCCTTGGCAACATCTGGAAATTTCCCTACCTCACCGGGACGAACGGTGGCGCAAGCTTTCTTTTGGTTTACATCATTGCCACGCTTTTAGTGGGCTTACCCGTGATGATTACTGAAATCATGCTGGGCCGCGCATCCAGAGCCAATGCAATTACCACCTTTGAAAAGCTGGCCCCCAAAAGCCAAGGGGGATGGAAATTAATTGGTTATATGGGCGTAGCGGCTGCAGTCCTTATTCTGGCCTTTTACACCGAAGTGGCAGGCTGGGTTTTTGCCTATATTTTTAAAGCACTCTCAGGCCAGTTAAGCTCAGTTGATCCAGCACACACCAAAGCGGTATTTGGTGAATTAGTTGCTAATCCACAATCTGCATTAATCTGGCAATGGATTGTACTGGGCTTTACCGGCACAATTATTATGTGTGGCGTATCCAAGGGCATTGAAGCGGTCAGCAAAAAACTAATGCCCATCTTGTTTTTGCTGCTGATTGCGCTATGTATCCGCAGCCTGACTTTACCTGGCGCGATGCGTGGCCTTGAATTCTTATTTACCCCTGATTTTAGTAAAATTAATGCAGCTGTTATTTTAACGGCAGTGGGCCTGGCTTTCTTTAAACTATCCATCGGCATGGGCACAATGCTCACTTATGGCAGCTATTTCCGTGCCGAACAAAATATTCCTTTGACAGCGACTCGGGTGATGTTTGCTGACTTGACCGTTTCCCTGCTTGCCGGGATTGCGATTTTTCCAGCCGTGTTTGCGTTTGGCTTTGAGCCCGCAGCGGGCCCGTCGCTGGTATTTATTACGATTCCAGCGGTATTTCACAGCATGCCAGGCGGCAGCATTTTTATGGCGCTGTTTTTTATCCTGACAGCCATTGCCGCTACGGGCGCCATTCTTTCCATTTTAGAAGTGCCAGTTGCCATGCTGATTGAACGCTGCGACTGGAGCCGTAAAAAAGCCACGGCCATCAGCATTTTGATTATTGCTCTCTTTGGGTTGCCTGCTGCGCTGTCACAATCGCTTACCGCTAATTTTAAATTGTTTGGCCTGAATGCTTTTGATTTATTTGATTACATCAGCTCAAATATTCTTTTACCACTGGGCGGCATTTTTATCTGCCTGTTTGCAGGCTGGTCTTATGGATTACCCAAGCTAAAAGAAGCGCTCTCTAATAGTGGTACATTAAACAATGCCACTCTGATCAGAGTGCTGTTTGTTTTACTGCGCTATATTGCACCTTTATTAATTGGCATTATTCTTTTAAATGGTTTTGGCTGGATTTAAACCTGATGAAAAAAAGCATCGCGTGGCAATCAAGCCAGCGATGCTTTTTAGTTCAAGCGGGCCAGCTTATTTTCCTCACCAACAGCGCAATCATCAGCGCCCCAAGCGCCACAAAGGCCAAGCCCCACCCCAGGGTACTGATATGAGCAATAAAGCCGATCACAGGCGGCCCCATCAAAGCACCAATCGACCCCATCGTCGTGACCGCAGCCAAAGCCACAGCCCCCTGCCTTGCTGCAGCCATATAAACACACGGCGAAACGGCGGCTACGCCCAAGCCCACCAGTGCAAAAGCAATCAGCGCAGGCAGAACGCCACCCACAGCCAGCCCCAGCAACAAACCCAACCCGGCAACACTGCTGCCTGCCAGTAAGAGCGTTCGCTCACCCCAGCGAGCACGCCAGCCATCACCAAACCAGCGGGCCAAAAGCATTGCACCAGAAAAGCTGGCCAGACCAAGCGGTGCAATCCATTGCTCGGCCTGTAAGTCATTGCGTAAATACAGCGCTGTCCAATCCACCATTGAGCCTTCAACAATGGTGCCGAACAAGGCAGTCAAGCCAAGCAAAACGGCCATTCCTGTTGGCAGGGAAAAACGCTTTCCGCCCGCAGATGCGGCCTCAGTGCGATCAGCAAATAAACGGGGCGAAGCCCACAGCACGCCCCCCCAGATCAACACAGCCACAATACAAAGATGCAGAGGCAGCCCAGGAGAAACCCCAGTCATTAAAGAAGCAAACAAAGCAGCAGCTAAGCCACCTAAGCTAAATATGGCATGGAGCCTGGACATAATCGGCTTGCCGTTTTCTAACTCTACAGCGACACCCTGCGCATTCATTGCCACATTCAGGCAGCTGTGCGCTACGCCCTCAAAAACCATAATCGCCAGAGCAAAACCATAATTTGGCGCAAAAGCCAAAGCGGGCAACACCAGCGGCAAAGCCAGCCCCGCCCCTAGGCATACTTTTTTTGATCCAAAGCGCTGTAAGACAGAAGTCGTCACCGGAAAAGAAAACACAGCGCCTAGGCCCGCAGCCAAAAGCAAAAAACCAACCTGTGCCGGATCTAAATTAAGTTGTGATTTAATAGCGGGCAAACGAGAAGCCCAGCTACCGTAGTTAAAACCGAGGGCAAAGAAAAGCGCGGCAACTGCATAGGTTGCCGTTTTTAAATGATGGCGAAGCATGTATTTACTCTGGCTGATCGTCGACGAGGGGCGGTAAATCAAAAACAGGCGCGATCGCTGTTTCTCCGCGTTCCAGATGATAAACGAAGGCCAGCAATTCAGCGATGGCACGATACAGCTGCGGGGGAATATGTTGATCTAAATCCACTTGCATCAGCATGGCCACCAGCTCTGGCGACTCATGCACAAACACACCTGCTTCCTGAGCACGTTCAATAATACGCTCGGCCAATAAGCCTTTACCCTTAGCAACAACACGGGGCGAGCTATTACCCTGCTGGTAAGCCAGAGCAACAGCTTGCTGACGTGCACTACTGGGGTGTTTACGTGACATTCACAGGCTCTGCATTCACGACCTGACTTGAGATGAGGGTGAGCCCTGCGGCCTCAAAACGATTCTGTAATGACTTGGTTTCAGCACGAATTTTATCTGCTGTTTCAGCTGAGGCTTCAAAACGTAAAGAAAACTCACCATTACGTAACACAGCAACAATACCCACATCACCTAAGTTTGGAAGCTGCAAATCCATTCTGGATTGCCAGCTGCGCTGCATTTCTTCTTGTCTGCCACTGGCTTCGCGCTCATTTTCCGGGGCCACTTCCCAGCGCACAGCCTGCCCAGACCAAGCTTGCCCATTCCAGACAACCGGACGCTGCTCCAACACATCAAGTTGCTGCTGCACTAAATGACGCAAGGCAGCACTGGCATCAGGTGCCAATGCCGGTTTCTCTGTGCCATTTTCTTTAGAGGGAATTACAGCAGTATTTTTTTCAGCACCATCAGGCGATGCAGCAGTACTTTGCAAGGGCACTTTAAGTAAGCCCGCCTGTGGCTCCTTGAGTAAAGCCTGCAAAGGCCGCTCGCCATTCACCCACTCGGCCTGATGCGATTCATAAAACAAGCCGCTGTTGGCCAGCTTTTGCGCAAGCTTATCGGCCAGCTTTGCAGTATCTGGCGCGCCCTCAAACAGCGGCTGGGCCTGATTTAAAACAGAAGCAAGGCCATCCTTGCCTGCCTCCCCCTTAGCCAGAAGCGAGGACAAAAAACGCGCCCCCTGGCTCAGGGCCATCTCCTGAGGCAGCGCAGGCTGCTGCGCAGCGCCACTATTAATCGAAAAAGTGAGTTTGGGATTACTGGTCACCACGGTCAGATCCAGCTTTTCACCCGGCTCCGTATTTCTGGGCAAATTTAAATCAAGCAGCTGATCTTTTATCAGCACAGCAAAGCGCCCGTTAGGAAGCAGACTGGCCACCGTCGCATGCACACGCTCCCCTACGGTATAACGCACATCATCCGCAGAAATTCGCGTGACTTCAGCCACCCCCTCTTGTGCTTTAAGGTAGTGCTGAACAAGGCTGATTGGACTGGTGCCGGGCAACATGATTATCTTTGTGTACTGGATCGGTAGAGAGCCACGATTAAATCGGCCTCACCACGCGATATGCCGCATTGGTGCGCGACACTATTTGAATCAGCCCCTAATTTGGCCAAGCGTATTGCGTGACTATAAGGGCTTTCCTGGCTGGACTCTAAAACCAGCTCAGCCGGCTGGCTCCACTCGGCCTGTGTTGCCACAAGGCGCAATTTAAGTGCATCCATTTCAAACCGAAGCTGAGCAATTTCCTTCCGAAGCGCATCCGCTTCAAAAGAATCAGGGCTAACTCCCTTATGCGCAGAAGCTTTGCGCATAAACAGAAGCAATTCAGCCACGTAAAATAAAATTAATACGAGGCTGATATAAAGCAACTGTACCCAAGTGATGACGATGCCATTCATAAGACGATCTCCCCTGCCGGGGCTGGCAGGTCATTATTAGACGTCATACGCGCGTTGTAGTTTTCCGGTGTTATGCATATTTTGCAAAAGCGCAGCCAACTCCCCACGTTGGCTAATCGCCCTTTGCTCCAACTCTTGCACGTCTTGATTGCATTCTTGCAACAGTTCAGCGAGCTGTTGCTGCTCCAAGCTAGTTAACGCGCCCCATTGAATAATAGGCAAATTCGAGCTTAATTCTGCAAAAAATTGCGACTGCAACAACATATTATCCCAATCTTCCGCCTTAGCGGCTGAAAGCATTTTTGTTGTGCACGCTTTCAAATCTGCATACACAGAAAAATCAGATACGCCCATAACTTAAAAGACTCCGGTCTTGTTCATCCCGCTCCGTGGCCGGCACGGCTGATTCTACTTTACTAAAGCCAATAGACAACCAGGCATCTTTCAGCTGATCAAGCAAACCCAGCATCTCATCTAAACGCTCAGGGGTATTATTGATATTGGCTTGCAGCAATTCAAAACTGATGTAGTCGTATAAGGCATCAAGGTTTTCTGCCAGCTCGCCGCCATTTTCCTTATCCAGAGCCAAACGCAGGCCATCTTCAATAATTGCAATTGCTTTTGAAATCGCAGCGCCTTTTTGCGCGATCAAGCCTTGCTGCATATAGATTTTACCCAGCTGAATCGCTTTGATAGCCCCCTCATAGAGCAGCACAATTAATTGATGGGGGCTGGCAGACTCAACCACGGTATCTAAGCTAGTTTGCCCATAGGCAGAAAGCGCTTTTTTGACAGCACTCATAAGAATAACTCTCTAAAATTTGGCAATAAATACAAAAACAAATATCGGCAACACTATTTCCGGGACATATAAAAAACTTAAACACAAGTAATCAACAACTTAAAAGCTGCCCTCATTCGGTTTATTTTGGCAGATTAGCAAGCTGCCCTCATTCGGTTTATTTTGGCAGATTAGCAAGCTGCGCCGTTAAATTGCTGCTTGTATTTCGCATCGTGGCAATGGCAATATCCATCGCGGTAAACTGCTTGCGATACAGAGCCTCAGTAGCATCATACTGGCGGTTCATCCTGACCCGTTTTTCTCCCAACTGCGCAATACTGGCATTCACGCCTTCTGTTTGCTTTGCAACCAAGCCAGTACGGTCCTTGACCATTCCATCAAGTAACTTATCTAATGCAAAAGCAACCCCGCGGTTAAAGGATACAGAGCCATAATCCCCTGCCGTACTGGCCGTCACAATCAGACTCAACCCTTCACTGGCCCCCGTCCCCGTTAAGGATTGTCCGGTGCCCTTCGCTTTTTCACCACCAATCAACCCCTCGACATCAGCGCCAGCGGTATATGTATATCCAACCGTCGGGCCTGAAGGCGTATCAGAATAACCACCAACCACAATGCCTAAAGTAGCAGCTGTGGTGCTTGTTGCCACATCGCCAACACCGGTAATTTTGATTTTGGAAGCGCTGCCATAAAGCCCTGAAGACAAGTCGAATTTACTGGTTGATTCATTAAACGCCACACCAACCGTTTTTCCACCCCGAACCAAAGACTGATCACTATTTATTTTTGACTGCATTTCAGCCGCCAAATCAGCCATCGTGGCATAACTTCCTTTTGACAAGGTCACAGGCTGGCTGATCACCCCATCCACAGACACCATCAATGTTTTATTATTGTCGTCAATCGTGATTGGCTTAGGCGCAGAGCTGATTGCCAGAGCCATTGAGTCTTTCTGAGTGGTTGGCGGTGTGCCTGCAACCACTCTTTCACGACTGATATCAAAGTTTTTATTCAGCTTATTGTATTCCACCTTTACCGTATCACTACCGGAGGTAAACAAAGTGGAGTCTGCTTCAATTTTTGACTTGATTTGAGCAGCCAGGCTTTCCGTTGTGTAATCGTTATTATCAAACGTCAGGCTCGCACTTACGCCGCCCAAAGTAACATTTTTAGTGTTATTGCTTGAATCAACTTTAAAAAACGATAATGCAGCGCCGCTATATTTAGCCTGAGTTGCAGGTGTTGTAACCTCAATGGCATATTTTCCCGATTGAGTTGCAAGAGAGCCGGATAAAAAAGTAATCTGATTACTGCTGGCCACACCATTTACAGTAAACAGATTGGCTACATCCCCGGGGTGGCTGGAAATAGCGGCTTGTAATTTGGCCTCATTAAGCGATAAATCACCTTTAGGCGTCGCACCACCCACAATTGTGCCTTTCGCATCCGTCTGATAGCCTGTAAATGACACACCAATATCACTGAGCGATTTAAAATAACTGCCCTCACCCTGCATTTCATTCACAACTGAGCGCATTTGGTTTTGTATTGCACGAATCGCAGAGTCACCATTGAGCGGAGCAGCTTTAGCCGACGTTGTTGCATTTCCAGGCGTGTAGCTGGACACATCTTTAAGTGTCTTATTTAATTCGTTATATGTCTTAATAAAACCTTTAATAGAATCTTTAAGGCCAGATAAATCAGCACCAATCGTAATCGTGGTTGGCGCCAGGGTTGTAGCACCCGTACTGGTTGGGGATGACACCTTGGTTAAATTAATGGTTAAACCCTGAATAGCATCCGATACAGAATTTGTGGGTTTACTGACATTAATCCCGTCAATTTTAAACTTTGCGTCTTTAGCCGCCTGAGTTTCAATTAAATTCCGTGTGCCGGCCGGATCATAAGCCAAGGCAGAAAGCCCCGCGGTATCTGTGCTGTTGCCATCAGAATCCGTAACCGTTAATTTAATTGAATTTTCAGCACCAGAATCTTTGCTCGTCAAAACTAAACGGCTGCCCGTACCATCATTCAGAATACTGGCACTGACCCCTTTATTGGCCAAATTAATGGCATCACGAACGCCAGCCAAACTATTGTTTTTATCTGTAATTTCAATTGAAAAAGCCGCTTTTTTAGCATTGGCAGTGAATGTGTCATCGCCCGTTGCATCCGTGCCGTGCGAATCTACAGTACCAAACTGCAAAGTAATTGTACCTGTTCCCAAGCCGGTGTTAATGCTGCTGAATGCGTTAGATGTCAGCTTCTGATTTTGTGCCAGCTGCGAAACTTCTAAGCTATAGGATCCTGGCTGGGCAAGGCTATTTGAATTAACCGTTGCAATCGACGAATCAGCCAGTGTGGCGGTCGTACTTCTGAATGTTTGTACGCTTGAAAGACCTTTTAAAGACGTCTGAAAAGCAGCCAAAGCACTTTTTACAGAGCCATAGGCGGATATCTTGGCTTGATATGAAGCTTCTTTCAGCAATAAAGTTTGTAATGGCGCTTTTTCAGCCGTCATTAATTTATCGATCAGGCCGTTCAGATCCATTCCTGATCCTGAGCCTAAAGAAGCAATAGAAGCCATGATGCCCTCCCTTTTAAATTTATCTATTTATCAGAGCGGCGAAATTACGCACGATCTTTTATCAGTAAACCCTGAAAACGATCAATTGCTTTAGCTATTGAAATCGCCTCTTCACTTGGAAACTGCCGTATCACTTCTTTTGTTTTTGTATCAATCAGTTTCACAACAGGTAATTTCGTTTCTTCTTCAACGGAAAACTGCAAAGAATTCGAAAACCCCTGCACAGCCTGATTTAATTTTTCAACAGCCTGTTTAACATCTTTACTATCCGGGGCAGCCTTCAAGGCCTGTACTGCATCAGGACTAACCTTAACAGGCTCAGCACTTGCCACCTTTGCCAGATCGCCTGCTGGCGCATCATGAAAGCGCTCACTAACAGTTTTTGTCGCAACAGGCGTTACAAGCGACGATGTAGATTGGATATCCATGATACACCTTCCTGTGGAAACGCCCCGGCAACACGAGTTTGCCGGGGCCTTAACTCATTAAGCTTAATACATATTAACCGCGTAACAAACTCAGAACCTGGTTAGGCAACGCATTCGCCTGACCTAACATTGCCGTACCCGCTTGTTGCAAGACCTGAGCACGAGTCAGCGCAGCTGTTTCACTTGCGAAGTCTGCATCTCTGATCCGGCTGCGTGCTGCACTCATGTTTTCTGACGTTGTAGCCAGATTATTAATGGTAGCAGTGAAGCGGCTTTGCAGCGCACCAAACTTAGCACGTTGGTCATTTACTGTCGACAAAGCGTCGTCAACCACACGTAAAGCTTGGTTAGAACCTTGAACGGTTGAAATATCCAGCTTTTCAACGGTTTTCAGGGTAGATGCATAAGCTGCACCACTGGTTAAGGCTGTCGTAGTAGAAGAACCACCCACCGCCAACACACCAGAAGCAAAACCGGCACCACTGGTTGTTACAGAGTACGAGTTAGTGGAATTCAGGACGACCTGACCACCAAAGGTGACGACACCCGAGCCCGCTGCCGAGGTAGAGATCGCCCCTGCTTGACCACTGGACATATACTGAATCGCACCACTGGAATTGGTAACATCCATATCCCATTTAGTAACACCACCACCAAAGCCACTGACGTTGCTTGGGTCATTACTCAGCGCAATATTAGAGCCATCCGCAGCTGTTAATTTCAAGGCATATTGAGTGGTTTTAGAAGAATCTTGGAAAGTTGCTAGCTCTGCAGTAATCCCAGTCTTGGAAGACTTAGCATTAAACGCCTGAATCGCTTGCGAATACTCATCGGCTTCAATTTTACCGTTGTTATCCAAGTCATTCACGTTAAATGATACGGACTCAAATGTGCTGCTTTTTGAAGCGGCAGTTAAGCTATATGTACCAGACGCCAAACTTAAGTTGACTTCAGTACGTGCCGTGGCAGTTACACCAGTACCCGCGGCATTAATCTTATTGGCAATATCCTTTGCCATATCCGTACCAGAAACCGAAATGTTGGTGCCGTTAATACTGAATGAGCCGGAAGAAGTCACCGCAGCACCATCCACATTCACCGTACCTGTTGCGCCGGCTGTTACAGAGGTCGAGCCAGAAACAGAATTGGTTGTCGTAAGATTACCTGTACCATTACCCACACCCATTTGGTAAGTACCATATTGGTTAGTACGCAAATTAGCGGTATTGGCAGTAATCGTTTGATTAGTGTTTGCGCCAACCTGATAGGTCGCGGCAGTAAAGCTGCCGTCAAATAATTTTTGGCCGTTAAACTCGGTAGAAGTTGCGAAGCGATCCAGCTCGGATACGAGCTGCGTTACTTCAGAGTTGATCGCTAGGCGGTCATTTGAAGTGTTGGTGGCATTGGCAGATTGCACCGCCAATTCACGTACACGTTGCAAAATATCACCCATTTGGCCCAGCGCGCCTTCACCAGTCTGCGCAAGCGACACGCCATCGTTAGCATTACGCTTGGCTTGATCCATCCCTTTAATCTGGGAAGTAAAACGCTCGGAAATCGCCAGACCCGCTGCATCGTCCTTGGCACTATTAATACGCAGACCAGAGGACAAGCGTTGCAGAGAATTGGTTAAACTCATTTGCGAGGTATTTAAGTTTCGCTGCGCATTGAGTGATGGTACGTTGGTGTTAATGACTTGAGACATGGTACTTCCCCTTGCTTGTCCTGGAATCGGTGCTTAGTGTTTCAGGCATATAAGTAAGCCCTTGTATGCTTTATCGGAAGAGCACCGATAAACTTGAGGACTATTTGTAATCTTTTTTTACTTGCCTGAAAGCCCACCGCTACAAAGGCTTAATTTGTAGCGACGCTGATTTGATTATCAATAAATCCTAAGCGGGCAACCATGCTGCACGCCATTTATCTAAATTGGCCCCATCCAGCATCCAGTCTTTTAATACCGCTTCTTTTAATACCCGGCCGCTCTCAGCACGCGAGTCGGGATCAGATAAATGATCACGAATGGCATCCACCCAATCCTTGTGCTTATTTCTCACACGGGTAACCGGCAGGCTGCCGCGATAAGGGGCAATATCTGTACAAATCACCGGAAAGCCACAAGCACCGTATTCCAGCAGGCGCAAATTACTCTTGCACTGATTAAATATATTTTGCTCTAAAGGCGCTAAAGCTAAATCAAGATTTAAACTAGCTAACTTTGCCGGATAAAGGCCAATCGGCACACCCGCATGAAATTCATGCACAAAGGGGCGCAGCTTATCTGGGCACATCCCAAAAAATACCCACTCCACCTCATGAGCCAGCGCCTTTACCACGCTTTCAATAAGCTCCAAATCACCAGTGTGGCTTGCGCCCCCCGCCCAGCCCACGCGTGGCTTTTTACCTTGATTGCGTTCAGATTGAAGATTGCCCCAGATGGGTACAGGTAAATAATTGTTCACCACATGCATCACCGAATGCATGCCCTCATAAGCATTCGCCAGCTCATCCGTGGACACCGTAAAGCGATCAACAAAGGTGAGCGCTTTACGCAAAGACTTCACCACATCCTTAGGCATATGGGCTCGATGAGCGCTTTTAATCGGGATATTAGGCAGGTAATCGTCCAGCTCGTACACCTTAAATGAAGGCGAGCACGCTTTAGATAATCTTAAGAAATCAATTTGCTGAGCAGAAATTTGCCGCTGAAAAACCATCACATCCGGCGCCAGCTTGGCCAGCTCAAAAGCAGGGAAAAGCTCAAACGCAATGGCACCCGCTATTTTTTGCGCCTCCAGCATCGCAGCAAAAGGCTGCAAAATACGATACTGCCCGCAGCCCGTCTGATCCGCAGGATGGCAAAGCACCGTTGGCAGCGGCTTCCAGCTTAATGGCCGCCAAGATAATAAAGAACGGTGCTCTAATTCAAAACCATTGCCACTGAGCGTTAAGTTTTTATTGTATGCAGGATCATTGCCAATCTCCGGCAACCACTTGCGGTACATCGCCACTTGCTCACCTTCAAAGCGTAATTGTTTAGCCGCGGCTTTATCAGGATTAATTTGCGACTGGCTGACACTACCCTCATGCATCACCACTGAATAAGGCGTCCAGACCGTGGAATAACCCAACGCTCTTACCTTTAAACATAAATCCACATCGTTATAAGACACCTTAAAATCAACTTCATCCATCCCGCCAGCCTGCTCATACACCGATTTGCGCACCATCATGCAAGCCGCGGTAACCACAGAATATTGCTGATCTAACTGCAAACGATGCATATAGCCGGATTCTTCTAATGAAGCTCCAATGCAGGGATGATCAGCCGGCCCGCGCAAGCCCAGCACAACCCCGGCATGCTGAACCAAGCCATTCGGATACAATAACTTCGCACCTACAATGCCCACCTCAGGCCGCATGGCATGATGCAATAACTCTTCCAGCCATGAATTCTGAATAATGGCGGTATCGTTATTAAGCAGCACAAGATAATCACCGTTGGCCTGGCCCACAGCGGCATTATTAATGGCAGAAAAATTAAATGCATGCGGATATTCAAACACCCGCAAACGATCACTCAGTAATAATTCAAGCTGCTCAAGATAAGGCAGCACCAGCGGATCATCACTATTATTATCAATAATAATGATTTCATAATTCGGATAACTGGTTTTTTCTAAAATAGATTCAATGCAACGCTGCAGCATAGGCAGCTGATTTTTAGTCGGAATAATAATGCTGACCAATGGCTGCTCTGGCAGCGCATATTTCACCCTCAGCGCCCCCTCTACCCGGCCATTAGGTAAAATTTCAGCAACGACATTCTGGCGCTGCAAGTGTAAATCAATCAAATCTGAGAAGGCTTTATAGCGCAGTGGATTCGACAATTGCCGTGATTCATTAATTTGCAAATGCGTTAATACTTCAGGAATATGCCCAATTGCGCCGGCCCCATCCTGCTCATAGCAATGTAATAAAAGAGCCAGCTGCTCCGCACCCCAGCCTTCCATTTCAGCATAAACATCAGAAAAATCAGCGGCTGACCTGAGCAATAAAAAGCCATCCGCATAGGGAATACTGCGTAACAAATTGATATCAAAATCAGGTTTAAAACGGGGGCAGGCAGGCCGCCCGTCCGCATTCATTACATCATCATCAAAATAAACCAGCTTCCATTCGGGGTGATCCACCAGCTGATGCATAGCCAATAACAAACCGCTCATGGTTAACTGATCACCCGCCTCCAAAACCCCCAGCCAACCACCATCCTGATGAGCCAGCGTATTTAAGATGGCAGAATAAAAACCATCTTGAACCTGAATCCACTCAACACCGGATTTCGGCATTGGATTGGCCGAGCTGGAGCAAACAAGCAGTTTTACATTGGCATAAAACTGGCGTGAAACACTATTAATGGTTTCAATTAAGCCACTTTTATTTGCAAAGCGATCAACAATACAAATTTTAACTTCAGGCAAAGCAACCGCTTCTGCATGCCAATCAAATAACTTAGCTTCAGGGATGCACAATTCCTGCTTAGATAGCCAGTGCAAATATTCTTCACTGCTATTAGGGAAGCGTGGATTAGGTACATTGCCCTGATAACCCGAATCAACTGTGAGTAAGCCCTGATGATAAGCAATTAAGGGGAATATCCGCTCAATCGCGTGCGCCAGCGTGCCATTGGTCTGGCCTGATTCGGGCTCAAAGTCTTCCTCAGAAATATTCAGCGCATTCAATGAATTAAAAATCCGCCCGCGGCACCAGAACATAGAGCCGCCCGGAAACTCATACGCCATTTCATCTAAATTAAAACCAAGGCGCGCCGCCAATTCGCGCAATAAACCAATATTGCCACCCGGCGTATAATGCGCATGCACCAGCACCCCCGCCCCGGTCACAATTCCAACCTCCGGGCGGGTATTAAATAAATCAAAAATAGCCTGCACGCCTTCTTTTGAAGGCAATAAAGAAATTAATAATTCCTCACGCCATTTCTGCACCAGCTCCGGATCTAAATGCGGGGATTTTTTGGTATGCAATTTACATACGAAATCATACGCAGCCAGATTCTCGTACTGCAAAAGACCAAACAAGGGGCCAATATCACGCCCTCTGTTTGCGGTGATATATAATTTTGCATCCGGAAAATGAAGCGCGAGCAACTCGCTGACAATATGTTTATTTTCAGCCGTCGTGGTTACAAATAAATCAAAGGGGAACGGGATGTTTTTTAATAACTCACGAATATCATCCCACTGCTCCACATAATATAAATGTAAAGCCACTGCAATGCGTAAGGGACCGTTTTTCTTCAGTAATCCCTGCTGCCGGTATTCATGATCAAGACCAACCTGCAGCGCCATATTTTGTGCCAGCTGCAATTCTAAACGATCAAATAATTCAAACCGGGCTGCAGACAAAACGGGATCTAAACAAATTTTGGGCAGAACGGCTGCGCGATCGTAGGCCGCTTCCAGCGAGTGGACAAACGTTTCATCTGCATGATAAAGCCGTGTTGCCGTATGCCCAAAAAGACCGCGCCACTCGCGAAAGGCGCGATCGTCCATTAATCGCTGAATATCTCTCTGATAAGAAGGCGCATCCGACCATACATACAGTGAAGTAGGCATGGTGGCTTCAATATCTAAAGCAAACTCGCATGCTCTCCAGGCTGCCGGCGCAAAGCGCACCACAGGCTTACCCATCGCAGCAGCTTCAAATAATGCAGTTGGTGAAGTAAAAGGCACTGCATCCAGGTAAACATCGCAGGCCGTGTAAGCCGCCACCAGGCTCTCTTCAAACAAATGACCAATGCAATGCACGCGCCCGGGAAATCTTGCAGAAAATTCAGCCCATGGCGCAGTAAGATCAGGGCCAACCAAAATCAAATGCGCTCCGGGATTCTTTTCAAGCACAGGCGCAAGTAAATCCGCCAGGCAAACACCTTCAATTGGAAGGTATTTATAAGGCGAACCACAAGACATTAATACAAAAGCATCTTTATCAATTGCGCATTCCGCACGAATATCACGCACAGCGGCTTTTTCAAGCCTTTGAAAATCCAAAGGAATAGGAATCCAGCCGATGTTTTCTTTAGCAATACCACGGCGGCTGTTCAGCAGGGCCGCCGACATACTTAATACAATATTTGATACCGTCGCCCCCAGCCAGAATGTGTGGGCAGCATGGTCCTGAAAAATAACCGGCGGAGGTGTCTTCATACCTGCCAGTGCGGCATTCGCCAATACATCATGAGGATGAATCAGTAATACCACCCGATCAGCATCATTTATTCTTTGGCGCAAATGACTTGCACGCTCTAAAAGAGTGGGAGAATTTAATACAACAATGGTGAGCCTTCCCTCTTCAGAAAGAGCTTGCAATTGCACGGGTACAGGATCAATTTGCTGAGTTAATACTAAAGTATGGTGAGAATTTTTATCCAGCTCAATCCAGCGCCACGCAATACGGCTGTGCCCGCCGCTTGCTGAAACATTGGTCATAATCGTTAAAATACGGCGCTGCTTGCTGGGGGCAGAAACCCCATTTTTTAATACCGGCAGATGGCCTGATACACCCGCAATCAGCTGTTCAAGCTCGCTGCTGGCAAATAAGCCCATACTATGATGCCAGGCAAACATGGCTAAATCCTGAGCCTGGCGCAATACTTGCTCGTATTTTTTATTTGCAAGTAAGGATTTTATTTCTTTAATATCGCGTTCAAATTTAAGCAGGTTTTCAGAAACTTGCGATTCAAATGACATAAGTACCACCATAAATTATTATTGAATCGCCAGTGGCCACAAGCAGCGATCAAAATGAGCAAAAGACTAGCTGTAAAGAGCAATATTCTGAAAAAAATGGGTAACATGATGGCAAACAAAGCGTACCTGATCATGGTTCATTTCATTAAACATCGGCAATCTTAGTAAGCGCACGGAAACATCAATCGTGACATTTAAATTACCATGCGCCCGCCCGAGGCGTATCCCCGCAGGAGAATTATGCAAGGGTACATAATGAAAAACAGCATTAATCCCCTGCTTAGTTAAATAGTGAATCAGGTTTTTACGCTCAATTTCATTTTTGCATAATACGTAAAAAATATGGCCTATTGAGCGATGCCCATCACGCACATAGGGCAATACCAGATGCCCTGCATCTGCCAGCGGCTGTAAAAGCTGCATGTATTTTTCATATAAAGCACGGCGGTTGGAATTAATTCTTTTCGCCTGCTCTAATTGGGCAAACAAAAAAGCAGCCGTTAATTCGCTGGGTAAGAATGATGAGCCAATATCTACCCATGTATATTTATCAACCTGCCCCTGAAAAAATGCTTTCCGATTTGTGCCTTTATGCCAGATTATTTCGGCCCGCTCAATCAGCTCGGGATTATTAATCAGCAGTGCTCCGCCTTCTCCGCTGATAATATTTTTGGTCTCATGAAAACTAAGGCAGCCCAAATCACCAATCGTACCCAGCGCCCTGCTCTCATCAAAAGCCAGGATAGCCTGAGCAGCGTCTTCAATCAGTTTGATATTATATTTTTTGCATAGCGCTTCTAATGCATGCATGGCGCAGGGCTGGCCTGCATAATGCACGGCAACAATGGCTTTGGTGCGGTCTGTAATCGCCGCCTCAACCAGGCTTTCATCCAGATTTAAAGTATCCGGGCGAATATCCACAAATACGGGCGTCGCTCCGCGCAACACAAAAGCATTCGCGGTAGAAACAAAGGTAAATGAAGGCATAATCACCTCATCCCCCGGCCCTACATCTGCCAGAATTGCACTCATTTCCAGCGCTGCTGTACAAGACTGTGTAAGCAGCACTTTTTTGCAGTGTAATTCTGTTTCCAGCCAGGCCTGACAACGCCGGGTAAATTGGCCATCTCCGGAAATAGAGCCATTAATCACTGCCTGGGCAATATAAAACAACTCTTTGCCAACAATAAAAGGCTTGGCAAAAGGAATAGGTAACAGACTCATTTTTTTATTTTCCTGAAGATGCCAAAGAGTTTATATCCCAAATAATCATCGTGCAGCATATCTGTATTCAGCGCCTGCAGGCCTGACAGCGGTTTTCCGCTTAATTGCTGGTACATAGCGGCCACAGTGTCTTCGGGATAAGCCTGAATCCGGTCCAGCTCGGTAATATAGGTTTCCAGGAAACACACTTCAAAACCGGCCTTAAGTAATAAAGCGCTTAAGGTATCAGGGGTAAAATAACTCCAATGCCCATGACATACATTTGAATTTTTCGCGCCTTCGATCCGCAGCAACAGGCTGTTGAAATTGGGCACCTGAACAATTAAATAGCCAGGGTCTGCCAACTGGCTGCTGACTATAGATAAAAATGGCAAGGGGTCTGCAATATGCTCTAGGACATCCAGGACAACGATTGCATCAAAAGGCATTTCATCTGCCGGCAACGCCTCAGGGTATTCCCCCTCTACAACGGTAAACCCCTTAGTTTGCGATAATGCCACCGCGTCGGCATTAATCTCGACGCCCATCATTTGCCAGCCCAGCTCCTGAGCGGCTTCAAGCAAAACACCATTTGATGAGCCAATTTCCAAACCCTTACCCTGCCCAATAAACTGGTGCATCCGGCCAGCCACATACCGGGCCTTTTCACGCTCCAGAAAAGCATAAGTATCCGTTTGCTTTTGCAACAAATGACACTGCGCTGAAGAACTATTCTGATAACGCAAACGCTCTTGCTCTGGTGTAATGACTTCACAGCTATAAATAAAACCACAATCACTGCAGGATAATAGATGCATTCCATGCGCTGTCATGACCAATTCTGCATTTTGATGCAAAGCCCCACACTGAGGGCAATCACGCTGATAGGTAAGCCCCGGCAAAAAATCTCCTGCTGAATCTAATAACGCAGCAAAAGTTTCTTTTTCTGCTTGCCGCAATAATCCAACTGCAGATGCCAAAGCAGACCGGGTTCCGGGAATTAGCGCCGCATCAAAGCGGTTTTTATCAAGATCAATCAAAGCAACACCCTAATATGGTTACACCATTTATCACAAGCCATTAAGCGATGAGAAATTCAGCTCAAATATTGTTCATTATTTTTTTTCGTTTTTAATAAGTGAATTCTCAATCGCTTTTTCCAGCCATGCGCTTGCACTTACCCCCGCAGAAGCAGCTGCTTCAGCTATTTTCTGCTTAAGCACGGGATCAACCCCCTCTAACTGGCCATAGTATCTTTTTCTGATACTTCCACCCCGCACACCCTGATGAGGTACATCAATATTCATATAAGGCATTGAGGACGCAACTGTAAAATCAATAATATAAAAACAATTTCCCAATACCCAGCTTAAATGAACATCGGATGCTGTTTCCGGAAGCAATGCCAGTGGCGGCTCTAAAGCCCACAACTTATTATTGCAAACAGCCATTTTTCCATACTCATGCTCTTTCAGCCACGGCGCAATCCCTTCATCCCCCAATACAACCCTGCCGCCCACTTTCACCACACGAGACATTTCACTAATGGCCATTTTCATATCAGAAAATAAATTGATGCCTCCAAAATGATATGCTGCATCAAAATAATCATCCTCAAAGGGCAGCATGGACGCATTAGAAACACTCAGATAAATATTTTTCAGATTAATTTCATCTGAAACAATATTTTTTAATATCCGGGCTGTTGCTGCAACCATTAAATCAGAGATATCCTGGGCATAAACCTCCCCACCAGTGCCCACTTTAGGCAGCACGCTCAAAATATCATTACCCAAACCGCAGCCGGTGATCAATACCCGATCACCTTTTTTTAAATTTAATTTATCAAGCAATGTGCTTCTGAACATTGACTCATCAACATTAAATGTTTCAAACAACCACGAAAGAAAATTATCATAGGCTTGCTCAGAATTATCTCTGCTGTACATTACCTGAGATATTTTATCTCCGCCTGACAATAGATTTTCATCAATAAATACCGGAATTTTATTAATCATATCTGCATTAAGAAATGGGTAGCAGACCCCCTGCAAGCTGCTTAAACCAGAATCAGAAAAAAATAATTTTTCTTTTGATAATGGACAGCAATATTGACTCATAGACATAAATACCCCTTTATAGCAAACAGTCGCTGGTGCTCTCAGCGAGATAAATATTCAGATACAGAATTAAATTCCTGAAATGTAAACCCTAAAATTTCTTTTTCCTCATCCGTCAGAGAAACATCAGGCATAATCCTGGGAATATTGATTTGCTGCTTAAAAAATGGAATATTATATAAATGGTTCACCGCCCTGCGCTCTGAGCCTGTGCTATTAAACCCGCCCGAATGAAACACCATACAATCCAGAATAATAAAAGAGCCTGCCTTTGCTTCAATTTGCACAGCATTATTTTTAATAAAATGTGCAGAAGGGAAAGCCTCTGTCTTATGTGATGCCGGTAATAAAAAGGTGGATCCATTTTCATAAGTAAAATCATCAACACAAAACAGGGCATTAATGGCAACCGGCATGGAAGATACAAAATGCTGATAAGGAATATCCCTGTGCCACGCAGCTTGATTATAAGTTTCCCCCGGCGGATTAATGACTCCATTCTGCTGATTCAGAATAAACTTCCCCATAATTAGTTTTTTAATTACGGGTAATAGGTTTTTATTCAGCGCCAGCCGGAGAAACGCTTCATCACCATGAGTCAGAGGTGCCCGAATCGTATTGTACTCATTGGCAGCCCTCAGTTTTTCCTCACCCTGGTTTTTAATATATTCAGCACGGGTATGGTTAAACACTTCAGAGAATTTTTTTAACTCTGAAGAAGAATAACCAGAATCAATCACGCCATAGCCAAGCATTCTGATCTGCTCAACGACCTCATCAATCACGGAATCAGTTTGATTCTGAATAAGAATGCCGTACGATGCCTCTGGAATATTATTTTTTGCCATCATTGATGATATCTCATTTGCTGAATATGCTAAGCAAGCACCAGCTTTGCTAAACCAAAGCCTGTGGCACCATAGTGATTGCCGTTATAAATCATGTACCACTCTTTACCATACTGAAACACGCAGGGATAGGTTTGCTCAAACGATTCCCATTCTTCAGCATTTCCCTGCCAGCTGAAATATTCATCATGTCTTTGCCAGTGAATGCCATCATCTGATTCTGCATAACCAATTGAATATTGAGTAACAGTGCGAATTGAATACCACATGCGCCAGATATGGCCATCATGACAAACACAAGGACGTGTCAGCGCAATTTCGCCAGGCAATAAATCCAAACAAACCACACCTTCTCTTTGCCATAACTGACCATCTGCTGAGCTGGCATATTTTAAAACGTGCTGCATTCCACCCTGATTAACACCCCAGGTCAGCGTAGAGCCATACCACATATGCCATTTTTGATTTGCATCACGCAATACCCAGGGATAAGACAATGAATAGGGATCATGCTCATGGCGGTCAAGAACAGGGGCAAGTTTAGGACGTTTAAAAACACCATCCAAAGTGCCTGTAGCAATACCAATGCTATTACGCCATGGCACGGTAACTGCTAAATTCCAGCCAATATAATAGAGCCACAATTCATGGTTAACCGGTGTAATACAGCCCAAAGATATTCCGCTGTCATCATAGCTACCTGCTTCCCCAGGCAATAAAACAGGAGTTTCTGCTATGGCAATAATCTTACCCAGCCCTTCTTCATCAGGCTGCCAATCCAGCCATGCCACGCCTGCGCAATTTTGTGTATTACGGTAATTAAAATAAATACGGACGCGCCCATCGGCAAGCACTAATGGCATTGGATTTGCCGCATGGCTATGCAGCCAATCCCTTTGCTGATTGGGCTCAAACAAGCGTCCTATTCTTTGCCATACTTGCTTAGTCATTCAGTCACAACCTTGAAAAACCGCCGCGCGCCTGCACTTACTTCTGAGCGTGCGCCTTTGGCAAAGCCATCTTCTTCCATATTTCGGGTGACTAATGCCGCTGCACCAATCATGCAATCATCTGCAATGGTTAAATTATTAGACAGCGTGGCATTCACGCCGATAAATTGATGATCACCAATATGACAACAACCTGAAATAACTGCATGCGAAGCAATAAACACATGGCTGCCAATTTCAGAATGATGACCAATGTGGTTTCCACTCCAGAGCACCACATTATCGCCAAGCTTTACAAAGGGTTGCACAGTGTTGTCTTCAAAAATAAAGCAATGCTCGCCTAATTCAACATTTCGCCAGACAAATGCCCGCGAGCTGATATAGCTGGCCGGGGTATAGCCCATTTTTTTTGCCTGATTAAAAAAACGCTCTCTGACCCGGTTAAGCTGCCCATAGGTGATGGCGGCGTAAAAGCTGTGCTCTGCCGGATTAAATTTTTCAGCAATTTCATCCGTGGCAAACACAGGCAGACCAAATTTCTGCTCGCATTGCAGATAAGGGCGATCGACACAAAAAGCCACGACCTGGTAATCCGAATCGTGCGTAAAATACTCATATGCAATATCTGCAAACAAGCCATCGCCAAATAAAACCAGATTGCGCTTCATTGCTAGCCCCCTTTCCTGACCAGAATGGTAAATTCATAAAGATCATAATCATGCAGTAAAGCCACATTTCTGGAAAAATTTCTTTTGCAGTAATCAAAAAAGCGGCATGGATCACCATAATATAAATGAGGCTTCATTTTTTCCTGATCTGAATAAAGCGTCAGGCAATTAAATGAAAAACCCAGGCGGCTTTCCTGATTAAGCTGATTAACCATATTAAATACAAACACTTCCCAATCCTGCACGGCAACATCCTGCTTAACGCTCAGCAGGCCACTTGCCACTGCATAATCAGCCTGCCGCCCGGCCTGATCCGCACAAAGAAACGTCACACCCGTCTTATCGGCAAATTTTGCTTTAGCATTAGAAATCATTTCAGAGGAGAGATCATAACCAAGATAATCCGCATCTGCCCCTTCCGCACGCAGGTATTCAAGCAGTGCACCGTAGCCACATCCCATATCATTCAGGCTATATGGCTGATTGGCCGTAATCTGCAAAAGCTGCTTAAAGCGCAATCGTTGTGATGCCTCGCTATTCCAATCCACTCCTGCCGGTGTAGCGCCAAAAGTTTGAGCGCGCTGGCTGTAATATTGCGCCACTCTGGTTTTTATTTCGTCGCTCATACTGGCTCACTTTGGATTAAAAATTGCGCCGCACCCTCACCGCAATTAAACAACAAATCTAAAATACTGACGCCATGTACAAAATCACCATATAACTGAGGATACTCAGGGTAATGATCATATGTCATATATTGCAGACGAATATTTGCCTTCTCAAATTGATCAATATCAATATAATTTGAAGCAGATGGCCCTGAGATATAATCTGTTGCATGAAATGACTTGCATAAATGAACGAGATTTTCTGTTCTGCCCGCCACTTTCGGAAACTGAGCAGACCACATAATAGGTGTATCAATGCCCAGCAACTGGCAAAGTCGCTTTAAAAATAAATAATTAATCTCTGAAAGCATATGCAGATGCGATGCATCTTCATAAAGGGATTGAATTCCGGGTGCATATTCAGCAAAAAATGGCGCGCGGCGATAGCTGTTATTAATCGATTTCCAGTGAGATTCAGCCCAGCTATGCTCGCTGACTTCTGTTTCATCAATTCGCTGCTCGTATTTGCCTTTCACCTTAACGGGGATGGTTAACCACTGTAAACCCTGAGCGGTTTTAATCAGATTGCGGTTGCGCCAATCACGCCGGGTATATTGCATATCATCATATAAAACAAAAACATCGGACTGACGAATTAAATCAAAATATCCTTTCCATGGAATATAATTTGACTGAACGATTACAATTTTTTTTTCAGGGATACACATAAAACCCTTCAGAGGCAAAAGAGTTATTTTAGATTTAATTCTTTAAATTTCTTTAAGCATCATAGAGCAAAAAAAAAGGCGGCACCAGAGGTGCCGCCTTTTTTGCAAGCTTATAGAAAAAGCACTTAAGCCTCTAGACCCTTCACGTAAGCCGAAAACTCTTCACCGACTTCGCTGTGCTTCATGCCATAAGCCATAGTGGCTTTCAGGTAGCCCAGCTTAGAGCCGCAATCGTAGCGGGTGCCTACAATCTTATGTGCAAGAATGTGCTGTTCTTGCATCAGGGCAAAGATGCCATCAGTAAGCTGGATTTCACCACCCTTACCTGGCTGCACATGCTGCAGATGGTGAAAAATACGTGGCGTTAAGATATAGCGGCCAACCACAGCCAGATTAGACGGTGCTTCTTCTGGCTTTGGTTTTTCAACGATATTGGTGATTTTTAAGCGGTTATTACCATCTTGTACTTCAACAATGCCGTAAGAGCCGGTATCTTGCTGCGGCACTTGCTCAACACCAAGGATGGAGCAGTGAGTATCGCTGAACACATCAACCATACGTTTCATTTCGCTGGTTGCACCGCCATCGATTAAGTCGTCAGCCAGAATCACGGCAAACGGCTCATCGCCAACGACAGGCTTGGCGCAGAGTACGGCGTGACCCAGGCCCAGCGCTTCTGGCTGGCGGATATAGATGCAGCTGACTGACTTGGGAATAATGCCACGCAGGATTTCCAGCAGCGCCTGTTTGTTTTTTGCTTCCAGCTCGGCTTCTAATTCGTAGGCTTTATCAAAGTGATCTTCGATGCTGCGTTTATTACGGCCAGTAATAAAGATCATTTCAGTAATGCCTGCTGCCAGTGCTTCTTCTACCGCATACTGAATCAGCGGCTTATCCACTACCGGCATCATTTCTTTTGGGCTGGCTTTGGTAGCAGGCAGAAAACGGGTGCCCATGCCCGCAACGGGGAATACGGCCTTGCGTACTTTTTGCATTTGAGAATCCTGATATGAAGTAGAGAGTAAGCCTAATCGAAGAGCAGCCCCCAGTACCTGATCGGCCTGGCGCTGCAAAAGCGGATCGGGCCACTGGGATACGGCAGAACGCCCAAGCCCGAGTGCATCAGCAAGGCGGGTTTGGGTGCCAAAGAGTTTGATTGCTTCAGACTTTTGCATGCCGCAATGTTTATATAAATAAACATTCACGTCAACTAAAAAGATGGTATTCACGAATGTTTAATATTATAAACAAACCCTAAGCCTGAGCTTCCAGCATTCGCAGCAATGCCGCCTCATCCAAAACAGACACACCCAGATCCTGAGCCTTTGCCAACTTACTGCCCGCATCGCTTCCCGCCACCACAAAGTGAGTTTTTTTCGAAACACTACCAGATACCTTGCCCCCAGCGGCTTCAATCAGATCCTTCGCCGCATCGCGCGATAAAGTAGGCAATGTCCCGGTTAACACCAGTGTTTTATCTTTAAATACCCCTGCGACTGATTCAACAACACTCGGCAACTGCTTTTCCAAATCGGCACACCAAAGTGCCAAGCGCTGTAATGATACACGCCGCCCTTCTTCATCCAGCCAGGCCAGCAATGCTTTTGCCACATCACTGGGTAAAAAGGTGAGCGTCAGCCAATCGGCCTCAGCCAAAGCACTTAAACTTGTAACCCGCTCAGCCAGCTGGCCACTGCGCACTGTCGATAATTTAGGCACACCCAGATGGGCGTAGAGTGCAGCGGGCTGTAGTTTTTCACGCAATAAGCCACTTGGGGCATGCTCGTCCTTAGGCGCAACGCCCGCCACGAGCAAAGCATCAAGCGCGAGCTGATTTTTGGGCTCGGCAAAAAACTCACTAATGGCCACGGCCACGGTATCACCAATATCAGGCAGCGATCTCAATAGTGGCGCAGGTGCATGGCGAATGACAGCCAGACTACCCAGCCAATCAGCCAGTGTTTTGGCGGTTGATTCACCCACATGACGAATGCCCAGCGCAAACAGAAAACGCGCCAACAGCGGCGTTTTACTGGCTGCAATGCCTTCCAGCAAGTTTTCCGCCCATTTGGTCGCAAGGCGGCCTTGCGCAATACTTTCGGCACTGACACCGGCAGCTTCGTCGGCGGCGGCTTTCATATTCTGAAAATCGGCCAGAGTCAGCGCGTATAAATCCGCCAGCGATTTCACATAGCCCAAATCAACCAGGCTTTCTACATAGCGCTCGCCAAGGCCATCGATATCCATCATGCGCCGGCCCGCAAAGTGGCGAATCGCTTCTTTACGCTGCGCGGAGCAGCTTAAGCCGCCAGAACAACGTGCAACGGCCTCGCCCTCTTCACGCACCACATGCGAACCACAGACCGGGCAAGACTTAGGCAAGGAAAACACAGGGTAAAGCGGCTCTTGCGCGGGTGAGAATAAATCTGCGCCCTGCACCTCTTTCATCGGGCGGCGCTCCAGCACCACATTCACCACTTCAGGAATCACATCGCCTGCGCGGCGCACAGCAACGGTATCACCCACCCGCACATCTTTGCGCCTTGCTTCGTCTTCGTTGTGCAGTGTGGCATTGGTGACGGTTACACCGCCCACAAACACGGGCTGCAAACGCGCCACTGGCGTGATTGCACCCGTGCGCCCTACCTGCACATCAATCGCCTCCACAATGGTTAAGGCTTCCTGAGCCGGGAATTTATGCGCTACGGCCCAGCGTGGCTCGCGGGTTCTGAAGCCCAGCTCTTTTTGCAGCGCCATGCTGTTGACTTTGTAAACCACACCGTCGATATCAAACGGCAGGCTGTCACGAATATCGCTCACATGCGCATGAAACTCCGCGAGGCCCGCTCCCCCTTGCAGCACAGCCCGCTCTGCGCAAACAGGGAAACCCAAGCCTGCCAGCGCATCCAGCACGGCCGAATGTGTTTCCGGCTGCGCCCAGCCCTCAACCACGCCGAGGCCATAGGCAAAGAAAGACAATGGCCTTGCGGCTGCAATGGCCGGATCGAGCTGGCGCACCGCACCCGCTGCGGTATTTCTTGGATTCACAAAAGTTTTGTCGCCCGCAGCCAGCTGGCGCTCATTAAGGCGATCAAAATCGTCGCGGCGCATATACACCTCGCCCCGCACCTCCAGCACCGCAGGCAAAACCTCACCCTGTAAACGCAAGGGGATCTGTAAAATGGTACGGATATTTTGCGTAACATCTTCACCCGTCGCGCCATCGCCCCGCGTGGCGGCCTGCACCAGTACGCCGTTTTTATAGCGCAGACTAATGGCGAGGCCATCAAACTTCAGCTCGGCCGCGTATTCAATCGCAGCAGCGCTTAGCGGTAAATCCAGCTCTTTACGCACGCTGGCATCAAAAGCCAGTGCGCCCGCAGGCGTGACATCGGTTTCGGTGCGTATCGACAGCATGGCAATGGTGTGGGTAACAGAGTCGAACTGCGGCAAAGGCTTGCCGCCTACCCGCAGCGTGGGCGAATCGGGCGTCGCCAATTCGGGGTGCGCGATTTCCAGCGCCTGCAGCTCACGAAACAGCCGGTCGTACTCCGCATCGGGCACCGTGGGCGCATCAAGCACATAGTATTCATGGGCATATTGGTGGAGCTGTTTGCGCAGAGATTGCGCCTGTTCTGGCAATGTCATCATTTTTTTCGTGGTTATGTGCAGATTTTCAGATTAAGGCGGGATTAAGCTTGAATGAATAAACAGAAGCTTGAGTTCATTTTTCAGGACGCATAGCAGCATTATATTGCTAATTGCAGAGGCACAAGCAATCTGCGCCTCTGCATAATCAGGATCAGAAGCAAATCACCACAATTATTGAGTAAAAATCGAAATACCCATTCCCTGAAACGGCCCCAGCGGGGTATTTTCTTGTTCAAATTGCTCAATACTGGGCGTACCACTCCATAATTTATACACTAGGCGCTCATTTTGAATAATGTAGATCACATCGAAATGCCAGCCGGAAATCATAGTTTTGCGTTCAAAATTTAAAAAATCCGCCCAAAAATTGCCATAGCGTTTTTTCGTCATGCTTTTTTGCTCAATTTCATAAGCAAAGCACGAGGTTTGCGCGGCAATACAGGCCTGAATTTGCGGCGCCAATAATCGCGGCTCGCCCGCGCCGCTCAAAGCCAGACGACGCATTAGATCGGCATAGCTGAGCACAACAATATTGGGTGTTTTCAGCGGATCCAGACCCATATCATGCAATTGCTGCAGACTGGTGGTTTCAAGCGTCATACTTTTAAAAGCCTGCTCTGCCGTTTGATAATCGGGCCAGGGAGTACGGCTGATTTGCTCTGAATCGGGCAGAAGGGCAGCACAGGATGTCAGGACTACACAGGCAATCGCACAGCTTATTTGAGCGTGTTTCATACACCCTCCGACAGCACAAAAGCGCCAGCAGCCTGCCGGACTTAAGACTAATCTACTGCGGAATAGCCGGATTCGGCCATATTTCACGCATTTTTTCGTTGAATAGCCAGCTATTCGCCTCATAAACGCATAAAATCTGTCTCAAACCGGACTTTCCCTCGCTACGATCGCTTAAGTCCGACAGGCTGCTTGACTCATATCGGCACTCTAGTCGAAAAATGCAGCACAAACTGCCTGTTTATGGCTAAAAGTAGCAATGCCGCTGACAAGCAGCGGCATTGTTGTAAAACTTCTCACCCACACAGCAAACAGCACTCAGGCAAACAAACGCAAAGCCGCTACCGAGCCTGGCGCAATACCTCTGTCGTCCATTTTTGCGTACAAAACGCCCAGTTGTTTACGAATATTATCCAGGCTTGCCTCAGTTAAAGGCTTGCCATTATCGTCAACCAGCTCACCAGAAAGCGCAACAGACAGATGCTGGGCAAATTCGGCAAAGTAATCAAACACTGAAACGCCACCTGCCACCCTTGGCACATCAAACAGCAGAGTTAAGCCGTTAGATGTATTTCCCAGTGGCGAATGATCGTGATTAGACAATGTAAACAATGTTTTGCCTGAATCACTGCGGTAGTGGAATGCACCTTCAGGGCTGCGAACCAAACCTGCATTTTCTGCCAGCAAACGAACCCGCTCCATTGGAAACGGACGGCTGGCGGCCATGACATTCAGGCCGATCAGCACATCAACCCCGGCACAAAACTCGTCCAGATTCGCTGCAGCATTTAGCTTGGCCGAGCGCTGAGGAAAAGTAACAACCGCCTCGTGCTCATCTGCAAACTGTTGCACTGACATACAAAACGCATTGAGCTGCTCAGAGCTTAATGCGCCCTGACGATCAGCCAGCTGCAAGCCAACCTTTAATTCTTTGTAGCGGGAACGCGAGCCGGGCACACAGGCTTCCCAGCGGCGATCCTGCAAGAGCCCCATCACCTGTACACGCTTAGAGCCCCTGAACACGGGAAGCTCAAGCGCAGCAATGGGCTCGATTGCATGAATTTCTGCTACAAAATCCAGCGCCGGATCAAGCAAGCTACTAGTGAGGGCATCATGATCGTCGCCCACTGTCGCGGCGGGCTGAACAGGGACTTCCGGCAAAATAGTCACAGGTGCCGGCGCCGGGGCGGGGGCAGGCGGTGCAACCCTGGGCTCTGCATATGCGGCAGGGGCGGGCTGCACGGGCAAATCGTCTTCTTCAAACGCTGGCTCTGCAAATTGTGGCTCAAAGCGATCAGCCATTGGCTCGGCCCGCTCCAGCGAGGGCTCCATGCGGGCAGCTTCACCGCTTCGAACCATGTTTTTAGGCACATCAAGAAGCGCATCGCTTTCATTACGCGCAAATGCTTTTGAAGCCTGCTTACGATAGCGATATTCCTGCCACCAATTGAAGGCATAGACAGTGGCGACAATCACGCCACCCACAATCAGCGATCCTAGTTGCAAATCGGTCATTCTTATGGTCTCTTGGCAGATCGATCAATCATCGGCTATCCCATTCCTTTATGCAGGCTATTAATTGCATAGCAAAAACGGACAAACCAAACGCTTATCGCTCTGGCCTATTATTCAGTGTTAATTAGGTACGCAGCCAGAAAAAACACACCAGCCGCAACACGCTGCTTTCACAAGCACCACCAATGCCATCCGTCTCAAACCCAAGGGCAAGAAAAATGAGGTCCGGATGCTTGTTTTTCGACTTAAATCGCTTACACCCCTATTCATCCATTGCTCATGCAGCACAAAAAACATGCAGCTCCGCAAAAAATGAGATAAAGCCCGAAGCAAAAGAGTAAGGATACCAGACTTAAGGGACTCAGTACCCCCTTCAAGCCCCATCGTAGCTCATTTTCACCGTACTTTTTACCCAAGCACTGCCGCATTATTTGCATCAAAACTGCTGACAGCGACACTCAATGCACCACAAACGTCAGACAACACAGATATTTAAATGAATGGCTGCTGATTTAATGACTGATTGCAATCCGGAGGACATACACTGACTCGGCAAAAATTAAACTATTACAATCAGCATGTTATAAATCAATTCTAAGCCACGGACACCATAAACAATGTACTTTATTTAAGAGTCCCACTCAGATCACCCAATCATCTGCTGCGGCAATTCAATACGCCTGTGTTTTCTCATTAAAATAATGACACAGAAACGTAAACAACTAAAAATACCGGCCAGATGAGGCTCAGCCCGCAAAAAACCAAACAATCCATTTGCTTCAGCAAGGTAATCAGCAAGCCGCAGCAAGCATCGTGTTACACCGCAGCACAAAGACAATATAAGACACAATCCCCGGCCAGCAAATGAAAAAAATATTGCATTTAATTAATCATAGCCCATTTCTTTTTTAGAAAATGCTTATGCAACACAGGCAATCATGCAATTAAATGCTCTATATAATCAAATCCTTTTTTTGAAAATCACTGATATCAGCATAAACAGCCCAAGCAATACAGCCCCCGCCAGCACACCTGCCACTGCATTTAAAACAGAAGGCAATATTGCAGACAGCAGCCAATCCACGCCAGGCACCTGAGCACCCATCTCTGCCCAGTGATGGATCAAATCATGAGCGGGCGTAAAGCCATGGGTCAAAATCCCGCCTCCCACCATAAACATCGCAATTGTGCCCACGATGGTCAGCGTTTTCATCAAGTAAGGCGCACCCAATAAACAAACCGTGCCCAGCTTGTGCTGCAAATGCGCCAGCCCACCCTGCCCCTGTTTTTTACAAAGCGCCAGGCCAATATCATCCAGCCTGACAATCCCGGCTACAAGACCATAAACACCCACAGTCATCACCAGCGCAATTAAAGCCAGCACGGTGAATTGTGATAAAAATGGCGCAGTGGCAACCGTGCCCAATGAAATCACGATAATTTCAGCCGAGAGTACAAAATCAGTGCGAATAGCGCCCTTTATCTTGTCTTTTTCATAAGCAACTAAATCGATAACCACCCCATTATCTGTTAAAGGACGCGCAGCCTGATCCGCCTCAGCGTGGTGTAAAAAAGGGTGAGCCAGCTTTTCAAAACCTTCAAAGCAAAGATAGGCACCACCCAGCATAAGAAGTGGCGTAATCACCCCCGGCGCTACCGCACTGATTGCCAGCGCAGCCGGCACCAGAATGAGCTTATTAATCAGTGAGCCCTTTGCCACCGCCCAGACCACAGGCAGCTCACGCTCAGCCCGCACACCGGAAACTTGCTCGGCATTCAGTGCCAAATCATCCCCTAAGACGCCCGCTGTTTTTTTAGCGGCTACTTTGGTCATCAGGGCGACATCGTCTAAAACAGCAGCAATATCATCAAGCAATACTAAAAGACTGGTTCCGGCCATTGGGCGCTATCTCGTTTGTTTAAAGAAAAATTACAAAACATTCAGGGGTATTTTTATGTAGCGCTGTCCATCTACCTCAGCCGGAGGAAAGCTGCCTGCCCGAATATTGATTTGAATCGAAGGTAAAATCAATTGTGGCATATCGAGCGTTTTATCTCTTGCCTGCCGCATTGCAATAAACTCAACCTTGCTGATCCCTTGGTGCACATGAATATTGCCCTCACGCTGATCGGCAATGCTGCTTTGCCAGGCCACGGCAGACCGCCCTGCGGGTACATAATCATGGCAGACAAAGACACGGCTTGTATCTGGCAGCGCCAGCAGCTGCTGAATAGAGTCGTAAAGCAAGGCCGCATCGCCCCCGGGGAAATCACAGCGTGCAGTGCCCACATCAGGCATAAACAGGGTATCGCCCACAAACAAAGCATCACCTATCAAAAAAGCGATGTCCGCGGGTGTATGGCCAGGCACAAATAAAACTTCGGCGTTTAATGCGCCAATCTGAAATACATCCCCAGCCGCAAACAGCACATCAAACTGGCTGCCATCCACGGCAAAATCCGCTTCCATGCCAAAGATTGGTTTAAAAATACCCTGTACCTGATTGATGTGCTGGCCAATTGCAATTTTCCCGCCAAGCTTGTCTTTTAAATATGCTGCCGCTGACAGATGATCTGCGTGAGCATGCGTTTCAAGAATCCAATCTACTTTTAAATCGTTCGCCTTTACAAACTCAATCAATTTATCTGCGCTTACACAGGATGTGCGCCCGGATTTGGCATCGTAATCCAGCACCGTATCGATCAGAGCGGCATACCCTCCCTGCTGCTCAAACACGATATAGCTGATGGTTGAGGTGTTCGGGTCATAAAAAGCTTCAACTTGAGGTTGTTGCATTTTTCTTGCTCCATAATAATTATGTTTGCAAATATTATATATAAAACTATAATGTGTCAAAATACGAACCACCAGTGAACACATCATGACTCCACAACAGATTCTTGCTATGCGCCAGTCCGCACATGGCGCAACCCGTATTTTAAAAGTAATGGCCAATGAAGACCGCCTGCTGCTGCTCTGCCAGATGGTTGACAGCGAAAAATGCGTTTCTGATTTTGAAACCCTGCTCGATATTCGCCAGCCTACGCTCTCACAGCAGCTTACGGTTTTACGCAAAGAAGGCCTGGTCAATACACGCCGGGATGGCAAACGAATTTATTACAGCCTGGCCAGTGCCGAAGTACAGCAATTGCTGGAAGTGCTCTACGCCCTTTACTGCCCGATTGAGACCAGGGAGACACCGGATGCAAATTGACTGGATTCATTTCACACCATGGAGCGCCTTGCTTGGCGGTGCATTACTTGGTCTTGCCAGTGGCTTGCTCGCCCTGCTGGCCGGAAAAATTGCAGGCATCAGTGGTATTTTAGGCGGTTTACTCAGCGCTTCTGCAGATATGGCATGGCGTGTTTTTTTCTTGGTTGGCATGCTGCTTACCCCCCTGCTTTGGCTTGCCTTTAAAACTCCCGCAGAGATTCAAATCAGCGCCAGCACACCGGTCATTATCGTTGCCGGATTATTAGTGGGCACAGGCACGCGCTATGGCAGTGGCTGCACCAGCGGCCACGGAGTTTGCGGCTTATCCCGTTTTTCGATCCGCTCTCTCGCCGCGGTCGCCAGCTTTATGGGCGCAGGCTTTATCACCGTATTTCTTACCCACCACCTGCTCTGAGAGATCAAATGCTCAAGATGATTGCTTTATTTGCCGGGCTGCTGTTCAGCCTTGGGCTGATTATTTCTGGCATGGTTAACCCGGCCAAAGTGATTGGTTTTCTTGATTTAACCGGTCACTGGGATCCAAGCCTGGCGCTGGTCATGGCAGGCGCCATTGCAACTGCCACTCCCTTTTTTATTTGGGCCCAAACCCGTAAACAAACCTTGCTGACCCATGAAAAAATGGCTTTGCCAGACAGCAAGATCATTGATCGCCCGCTGATTGCAGGCAGCATTCTTTTTGGTATTGGCTGGGGGCTGGCTGGCATTTGCCCGGGCCCTGGCCTTGTTGCGCTTGCCATGGGCGAAGTGAAGGCGTTTATCTTTGTCGTATCCATGCTTATTGGCATGTTTATTTTTACTCTGATCCCCAAAAAGTCATGAAGGCCACCCAATCCCTGGCAAAGTTTTTTCCGATTTTGCAATGGCTGCCCCAGTACCAGAAAAAAACTTTTGCCGGAGATTTAAGCGCCAGCCTGATTGTTGCCGTGCTTCTTATTCCACAAAGCCTGGCCTACGCCTTGCTGGCAGGCCTGCCGCCGCAAGCCGGAATTTATGCCAGTATTTTACCGCTGGTGGTTTATGCATTTTTTGCCAGCAGCATGGTGCAATCGGTCGGCCCCATGGCCATCAGCGCCGTGATGACCGCCAGTGCCTTAGCGCCGCTGGCCGCCATGGGTTCGGCAGAATACAGCGCACTGGCCGCCAGCCTTGCCCTGCTCTCTGGCTTGTTTTTAGCCGCCCTTGGCTTGCTGAGGCTCGGCTTTATAACGCAACTTCTTTCCCACCCCGTGATTAACGGCTTTACCAGCGGTGCCGCCATCCTGATCATCATTGGGCAAACCGCCCCACTGCTTGGCGCGCAGGATCACACGCTGCTGCACGTCATCATGCATCAGCCCCATCACCTTCTTTTGGGCCTGACTTGCCTTGCTTTACTCTGGCTGCTGGGGCAGCCACTCAATACCCTGCTGCTGAATAAAAAAGTGCCCCATGCCCAGCTGATCGCCAAACTCAGCCCGCTGTTTCTGATACTGCTAATCACCGCCGCAGTGCACCGCTTAAACATCCAAACGCGCTTAATTGGCCCATTCCCCGGCCAGTTGCCCGTGTTTTCCTGGCCTGATCTTCATCCGGATCAGCTCGCCAGGCTCTGGCTGCCTGCCATCACCATTGGTTTGGCTGGCTTTTTGCAAAGCATCACCATTGCTCAAAGCCTGGCGCTCAAAGCCAGGCGAAATATCGACAGCAATCAGGAGCTGATTGGTTTGGGTGCCGCCAATATTGCAGCTGCAGCAAGTGGCGGGTTTCCAGTGAGCGGCGGGTTTTCCCGCACAGCCGTCAATGCCGCTTCGGGCGCACATACCCCTCTGGCGGGCGTGATGACGGCAGTATGGATTGCTCTGGCGGCACACTGGTTCAGCGATTACTTAGCGCTCCTGCCGCAAGTACTGTTAGCCGCCACCATTATTCTGGTAGCCATTCGCCTGATTGATTTTGATTTTCTGATTCGCAGCTGGCGCTATGACTGGCGTGACGGGGCTGCTTTTATCAGCACAGCCATCGCTGTTTTACTTTTAGGCGCCATGCAGGGCATTGTGGCCGGGACAGGGGTATCGCTCATTCTGTTTTTATGCCGCAGCAGCCAGCCGCATATCGCCGTCGTCGGCCGGATTGCGGGCACAGAGCATTTTAGAAACATCAACCGTTTTACCACCCAAACCTGTCCGGCCGTTGTGGCCATCCGAATTGATGAAAGCCTTTATTTTGGCAATAGCGCAAAAATACAGGCTGAACTTATCCAAATTCTTGCCCAGGCACCTGCCGCGAAACATCTGCTGCTTATTCTGTCTGCGGTTAACAGTATTGATTACAGTGCCATGCAGGCGATCAGCCTGCTGCAAGAAAACCTGCGGGTGCGGCAAATTAAAATCCATCTGGCCGAAGTAAAAGGCCCTGTTATGGATCATTTGCGCCGCAGTGAAATGCTGAGCACGCTGGACGGGGAAGTATTTCTCAGCGCCCACTTAGCCATGCAGGCCTTAAGCGGAGTGAGTGAGGATTTTTCGATTTAAACAGAAAGCCCCAGCCTCAGACCTGTAAACACCGGGATAAGCGGGACACAGAACACAAACAGAAAAGCAAACGCCATCATCCCTCAGGATATTCCTGGCGTACTGCCTTTAAACTTCGTGTTCTCTGTGCCTGCAGATCTTTTTCCTGAGGGAGGCATGACTGATGCGCCTTTATTTAGGCGCAGGAGGTGCGGGAGCAGGCCTGGCTTCATTCCCCAGGGGCAGCACCGCTACTTCGTCTTTATTATCAGCAAGAATATTCAAAGTCACCCTGCGATTGCTGGCCCGGCCTTCCGGGGTGTCATTACTGCCTTGCGGCCGAAATTCACCATAGCCGATTGCCACCAGACGCTGCGGCGCTACGCCTACATCAACAAATAAACGCACCACGCTGGCTGCACGGGCCGCAGATAATTCCCAGTTGGAAGGAAACTGCCCGGAGCGCATGGCCTGATTATCCGTATTGCCTTCGATCTGAATCAGGTTATCCGTATTCTTAACCATTTCAGCCACCGCAATCAGCGCGGTGGCCGATTCAGTATGCAAATCTGCCTTGGCAGTATCAAACAAAACTGAATCGCTGATTTCTACCGCAATACCCCGCTTGGACTGAGTGACGCGCACCTTGCCCTGATCAATCAAAGTACCCAACGATTTTTTTAAATCACCAGCCATGCCTTGCATTTTTTGTGTCTGCTCAAGCACTTTAGGGCTGGGCAAAGGGGTAGATACAGCCGTCAGCACCACAAGCTTATCCGGCACACCTGCAACAGGCTGGTTTTGTTTGATCACTTCTTTGCTGGTTGGTGTTTGCTTAAATGCATCCACCATTGAATTTGACAACACCTTGTATTTGCCTTCATTCACCGATGAAATAGCGTACATCACCACAAAAAAAGCAAATAACAGGGTAATAAAGTCTGCATAAGACACTAACCAGCGCTCATGGTTATCATGCTCCTCGTGCCTGCGCTTGCGTGCCATGCTGAGCTCCTTTTCAAGATAAAAGGCGGGTACATTGCTGCACCCACCTGCACAAGCCAATATATTAAAACCTGTCCTGCCTATTACTTCAGCTGCAGATTAAATTCTGAAACCAGCTTGTTTGCCGCAGACACCCCAATCTGGCGGGCCAGGCGGTCTGCATAACTTGGGCGGGGCGTAAAATCGACAATATCTTTCGCCTTAACCACATCACGCGCAACGCTGTCCACCGAGCCTAATGCATCAACCAGACCCATTTTGACGCTGGCCGCACCACTCCATACCAGGCCGGAAAAGAGATCTGGATTATCTGCCAGCTTATTCCCGCGGCCAGCTTTAACCACCGCAATAAACTGCTGATGAATCTCATCCAGCATGACCTGCGCCTTATCCCGCTGGCCCTGGCTCATTGGCGAATAAGGGTCTAAAAAGCCTTTATTTGCACCAGCCGTCAGCAAACGACGCTCTACGCCCAGTTTTTCCATGACACCGCTAAAACCAAAACCATCCATCAATACGCCAATCGAGCCCACCATAGAAGCCTTATCCGCGTAGATTTTGTCTGCGCCTGCGGCTGCGTAATAGCAACCCGAAGCGCAAATTTCCTCAATCACCACATAGAAAGGGATCTTAGGATGCAGCTTTTTCAAGCGGGCAATTTCATCCGACATCATCCCTGCCTGCACCGGGCTGCCACCCGGGCTGTTGGCCTGTAAAATCACCGCTTTGGTGTTTTTATCTTCAAACGCAGCAGTTAAACCTTCGATCAGGGTAGCTGCATCGGCCTCGCCACCCGCTGAAATAGCCCCCTCCAGCCGAACCACGGCAGTATGCGGCCCAGCCAGCTCATCACTGGCTTTCTTGCCCACCCAGCCCATCATCATGGCCAGAATCAGAATCACAATACTAAAAGTGACCAGCTTAAAAAAGATATTCCAGCGGCGTGCACTGCGTCTTTCTTTAATACCGGCATGCAGCAAACTTTGTAATTGTTCGCGTTCCCAGGATTCATTCATGCTGTGTTTTTTCCTCAATCAGGCAGACTTGGCCCGCGTATTCGCGAACCGGTAAAGAAACAAGCTTGCGGCCCGGGCAAGGGCCGCCCAAGCAAAGACCCGTGTCGGGCGCATAATATGCGCCGTGTGTAGAACAAACAAGCCAGGAGCGGGAGTAATCAAAAAAATCTCCCGGTTTAAAATCCAGCTCAATTGGAATATGTGCACACTCGTTAATATATGCATACACCTGACCATCATACCGAAGTACGAAAGCATTCCGTTCACGCCCTCCCCACATAAGGGTAAAGCGCAGCGCCAGGCCCCGCTCTGCTAAGTTCTGGCTCTGGCACAGCACCCGATCAGGCATTTAATAAAATCCAGTCTTTTAAAGCATGGAAATCATCAAAATGCGCCAGCGGCTTGCATGTTAATAACTCAGGCAATTTGTGTGCGCCATAGGTGAGCGCTAAACTTTGCGTCCCCGCATTTTGTGCCAGTTGCAAATCATGCGTGGTGTCACCAATCATCACTGCCCGGCTACCCTCCACTCCGCATTTATCCAGAATGTAATGCAGCATTGCAGGATGAGGCTTGGAAAACGCTTCATCAGCCGTGCGCGTAATTTTAAAAAACGCATCCAGCCCCGTAGACGCCAGCACCCGGTCTAAACCCACTCTGGATTTACCCGTTGCCACAGCCATTTGAAAGCCTGCATCAGCAAACAAAGGCAGTGCATCCAGCACCCCGTCGTATAAAGCCACATCCTGATCCTGGGCTAAATAAAAGCGCCGGTACGCCCCTACAACCTCAGTAATCTGCGTGGCACTGGCTTCAGGTGCAAGATGCTGCATGGCCTCATGCATACCGTAGCCAATCACATAACGCGCTTCTTTATCTGATGGCACAGCTAAGCCAACCTCTGCAAAAGCCGATTGAATAGCACGGGCGATCGTGCCCGTGGAATCCATCAAAGTGCCATCCCAATCAAAAACCAGCAAATCAAATTGCTTAGGCATGCGTTTTCTCAAGTTGGTCGATATAAGATTGTAATTCGGGCGGCAAAGGCGCTTCCAGCTCTAATGATTTACCAGTAATGGGGTGATCAACCACCAGGCGCCATGCATGCAGAAACATGCGCCGCAGCCCTAGCCTTGGCAAGATTTTATTTAAAGCAAAGTCACCGTATTTCTCATCGCCCAGAATAGGATGCTCGCTTGCAGCAAGGTGCACCCGAATCTGATGAGTGCGCCCAGTTTTAAGCTCGCATTCCAGCAAGGAACAATCTTTCCAGACCTGACGGCGATTCACAACCGTGTGCGAAATCTTACCTTCCGGCGAAACACGCACACGACGCTCACCCTCGGCAGTGTTGTATTTCAGCAAAGAAAATTTAACATGGCTGCGTGGATTTTCCCACACACCTTTCACCAAAGCCAAATATCGCTTATCAATCCGGTGATTATCACGCAAGGCATCTTGCAAAACAGTCAGCGCAGAGCGCTTTTTGGCCACCATCAGAATGCCCGACGTTTCTCTGTCCAGCCTGTGCACTAATTCCAGAAATTTAGCTTGCGGCCGCTGAGCACGAATCAGCTCAATCAGACCAAAACTGACGCCCGATCCACCATGAACTGCCAGTCCGGCGGGTTTATTTAAAATTAAAATGGCATCATCTTCAAAGATGATGGGTATATCAATACGGTGCGAAGCCGCCACAGCTGGCGTGGCATCTGGCTTCTCTGCAACACGGACCGGCGGCAAACGTAAAATATCACCGGCAACGATGCGATAAGTCACATCACTGCGGCCTTTATTTACGCGAACTTCACCGCTGCGCACAATACGATAAACATGACTTTTGGGTACGCCCTTGAGGTGTTTTAACAAAAAATTATCCAGCCTTTGGCCGGCATCTTCTTCATCCACGGTCAGGAACGTGACGGATGCTTTGCTACTGCCCTTCATCTTGACTTATACTCTCCGCACGCCACAACCCAGAAGGTTGCGGCAGGTTGGCCGGTGCGATAAAAACGCAACGGCAACGATTACCGCAAGGGCTTGTTTTGATAAGGGACTTTTTAACAGCCCCCTCAGAACAAGCACTGCGCAAGGTGGCCAAGGCCACTTTTAGATCCCGCTCTTAAAGCAATACTGCAAGACGATACAGTCGGCGATTACCTTCCCGCCGTAGAGAAATATGCTCTGCCCCTCCCAACTGGCACAAAAAGCCAGTCTTAGCAAAACTGGGAGCGCGAGCGCGGGGCTCGCCTATCTGCCGTCAAGCTGATGCAACAAGTTCCGGGAAGCGGTTATCTCGCTCACCGCAAAAAGCAGCGATGGTAATTGATTTATATATATAAAGCACTCATCGGATTCTTATTAGCGTACTGGCCTACTTTTACAGAAAAACAAGTAAAAACGCCGGTATGGTACGTTCGGCAGCTAGTCACCATTGTAATGGCCGCAAAAAAAAGGTGAGAGAAGAATAAAAACCAGCAAGAAACCGAATCCAGATCCTTGTTTAAATCATTGCTTAACAAGGATTTTAGGCCGATTTCCAAGTCCAGGTATAAACTTCACCGCCCTTTTGCAGGCCGCTGTAAATAATTGCATGGAAACAGCCTAACTCCCCCAGCGCCATCAATATGATGCGGGCACTTATTAACCGCCTGCGTTCAGGCAGTTACACTGGGCATGCCAGAACCTAATTCCTGCCGCGTGAGTGCGTGCTGGAGTCTTTTTTATGAAACGTATGTTATTTAACGCAACGCAGGCTGAAGAGCTGCGCGTTGCGATTGTTGATGGTCAGAAGCTAGTTGACCTCGACATTGAAACCGTTGGTAAAGAACAGCGGAAATCCAATATCTACAAGGGTGTGATTACCCGCGTAGAGCCTAGCCTTGAAGCCTGCTTCATTGATTACGGCTGCGATCGCCATGGCTTTTTGCCGTTTAAGGAAGTCGCCCGCGCCTACCTGAACGACAATGGCGACGGCAATGGCCGCCCGCGTATCGGTGATTCTCTTAAAGAAGGTCAGGAACTGATCGTTCAGGTAGAGAAAGACGAGCGTGGCAATAAAGGCGCAGCCCTGACGACCTATATCAGTCTTGCTGGCCGTTATTTGGTACTGATGCCAAACAACCCGCGTGGTGGTGGTGTTTCCCGCCGCATTGAGGGTGAAGAGCGCAACGAGCTTCGCGCCGTTCTTGATCAGCTTGAAACGCCAAACGGCATGAGCCTGATCGCACGCACTGCAGCGATTGGCCGCAATGCCGAAGAATTACAGTGGGATTTAAACTACCTGCTGCAACTCTGGCGTGCAGTTGAGGGCGCTGCTTCTACCCAGACTGGCGCATTCTTGATTTATCAAGAATCAAGCTTAGTCATCCGTGCAATCCGTGATTACTTCCAGCCTGAAATCGGCGAACTTCTGATTGATAAGCTCGATATTTATGAGCAGGCACGCCAGTTTATGAGCCATGTAATGCCGGCCAATGTAAACCGCGTGAAGTTCTACCAGGATGACGTACCGCTGTTTTCACGCTTCCAAATCGAGCATCAGATCGAAACAGCCTTTGCCCGCGAAGTGAATTTGCCTTCCGGCGGCGCAATTGTGATCGACAAAACCGAAGCGCTTTATTCTATTGACGTGAACTCGGCCCGCTCCACCAAGGGTGCCGACATCGAAGAAACCGCATTGCGCACCAATATGGAAGCCGCTGACGAAATCGCTCGTCAGATGCGTCTGCGTGACGTGGGTGGTTTGATCGTGATCGATTTTATCGACATGGAAAACCCAAAGAATCAGCGCGAAGTAGAAAACCGTCTGCGTGACGCCCTACACCACGACCGTGCCCGCGTTCAGACAGGCAAAATCAGCCGCTTTGGCCTAATGGAATTATCCCGCCAGCGCCTGCAGCCTTCATTAGAAGAAACCAGCCATATTGCTTGCCCGCGCTGCCACGGCACCGGCTTTACACGCGGCATCGAATCTTCTGCACTCAATATTCTGCGGATTATTCAAGAAGAATCAATGAAGGAAAACACCGGTGCAATCCATGCACAGGTGCCGGTTGATGTTGCGACCTTCCTGCTCAATGAAAAACGTGCTGAAATTTTTGCACTTGAAGCGCGCCTGAAAGTCAGTGTGGTACTGATTCCAAATACCCATCTGGAAACACCCAACTACAACCTGTCACGCCTTCGTCACGAAGACATTGGCAGCAATGAAGACGTCATTCCTTCCTACAAAATGGTTGATCAGCCAAGTGAAACCGGCTACCAGCCAGGTAAGGTAAAAGAAGAGCAAACCAAGCGTCAGGAAGCCATGGTGAAGGGTATTACGCCTGACCAGCCAGCGCCAATCTCTGCCCGTGATCGTATTGCCGCACCGAGCGACACCGTTGCTGCACCATCACTGTGGAAAAAACTGCTGACATGGTTCCAGGGTGAGCCTGCTGCTCCGGTTGAGCCACCTAAACCTGTGGCTGCCGCGCGTCCGCAAAATAACTCGCGTAACCGCAATGATCGTGGCCAGCGTCCGCCGCGTGAGCCACGTGAAGGCCAGGCACCACGCGCAGAGCGTCCTGCCCGTAATGAAGAAGCACCTGCACAGGCACGTCGCGGCAGTGGCAAACCACGCATCGAAGAAGACTTGCAAAAGAGCCGTGAAAATCGTGAAGCGCGTGAAAACCGCGAGCCACGTGAACGGAACGAGCGCAATGATCGCACTGAACGCAGCGAAGCCCCGGCAGAACAACGCCCGCGTAACGAGCGCCCGCCACGTCAGGAACGTCAGCCACGCAAAGAAGCCGCTGCAGCAAGTAATACAGAAGCGTTGTTAAATGCACCTGTTGCAGAAAACAACACAGATGAAGCCAGCGAGCAGCAACGCAGCCGCCGCCGTCGCAGCCGCCGTGGCGAGCGTCGTGGTGAGCGTGTTGAAACCAGCGGTGCAGAAGCAGCCTTCACAGCCATTGATGCACCAGCACCCGGCTTTGTGGCTTCAGCCCCTGCACCAGCGCCCGTTGTGAGCATCCCTGCCCCAGCGCCAGCACCGGTTATTGCTCCGGCTGTAAACGTTACACCTGCGGCCCCTGTGGTTAATATTGCGCCAGTGGAAACTGTAGCTGCACCAGTCGCTCCGGCAGCACCTGCGGCAGTTGCTGAGATTGCTCCTGCTGCCCCGGTTGTTGTACCTGCAGTGGTCATCCCTGCCGCACCGGTGATTGCTCCGGCTGCTCCGGTGGCAGAAGCGACTCCTGCTCCGGCAGTAGCCAACACACCTGCGCCTGTTGTCGTGGCAGAGCCTGTTGCTGCGCCAGCACCGGTTGCAGCTCCTGCAGCCCCTGTTGTTGCAGTTACCCCGGCTGAGCCAGCGCCTGTTGTACCTGCACCTGTGACGCCGGCTGCACCAGCACCAGCATTACAAATTGGTACACCTGAAGCCGCAGGACTGGTCATGGTTGCTACCCGCAGCCTGCCGGCAGCTGCCGAAGAGCCGGTTGTTGTGGCACCAGTGCGCCGTCGCCGCAGTGACGTGCAAGCTGCAAACACACCGCTGGTGAACGAAGCACCGATGCTGCAGCAAGTTGAAACACAAGCTGCTGGCAATACTGAAGCAGCAGCAAAACCGGCAGCAGATACACCCCGTGCGCCGCGCCGTGATGCAGCTGCGCCAGCAAGTGATCACACTGCAGAGCCTTTAGTTCAGGTTCAAACCAAGCAGTTTTAATCAGGTCTGAAATAAGCCTACCCAAAGCCACCGGATCCTATCCGGTGGCTTTTTTATTTCTGTAAACAACAGTCTGTCTATTCTTACCCCGCCAATTTTCAACGCCGCCTAGCTAATATCCTTTTCTAAAACTAAGTTCACCCCCGCCACTCCCTAAGGTTTAAACCCCAGCACCTATTTAGCGAGCTTAAATTAATTCCTCATCCTGATTACAGAGCAAAAACCCTATACTCCTGTTTTAAAAAAAGAATAAAGCATTCAAAACAATGATAATGAAATAACAACAAACTTATATCTAAATAGAATACATTAGCCAATAGGCTTTAATCTTCCTGTTTAAAACGGCCTCACCCCAGATTGCCAGTTGGGGAAATTCACAAGTATCCGCAGCAATTATTCAAGGTTAATTTTTGTACTCAGACCAAACTGTAATGGTCTTATTCAATCGCATCTGCACTCCTTACTTGGGCCTAAACAACGTGGATATTTTTCTCCAGCAAATTTTTAATGGCTTGGTTGTCGGTAGCATTTATGCGCTGATTGCCCTTGGCTACACCATGGTGTACGGCATCATGCAGCTGATCAATTTTGCCCACGGCGAGATTGTGATGATTGGCGCGATGGTCACCATTACCTGCATCAACGTCTTAATTGGCCACAACGTCGCCTTGCCCGGCCCTATGCTTTTATTAATTGGCTTTATGATGGCCGTGCCTGTCTCGATTCTTTTAGGCTATGCGATTGAGAAAATTGCCTATCGCCCGCTGCGTAAAGCCCCAAGGCTTGCCCCCCTGATTACAGCCATTGGCGTATCCATTGTCTTGCAACAAGCCGCCATGCTGATCTGGGGCCGCAACTACCGCCCTTTCCCAGCCATTTTGCCCAGCACCGTGCATGAAATTGGCGGCGCAACCATTACCAGCCTGCAAATCGCCATCATTGGGCTAGCCCTAGCTTTAATGGCAGGCCTGTTTTTCCTGATTGAGCGCACCAAGCTGGGCCGTGCCATGCGCGCAACTGCACAAAATCCGGAAGTTGCAGGCTTAATGGGTGTAAACATCAACTCCATCATTTCTATGGTATTTATGATTGGCTCTGCACTGGGCGCGGTAGCAGGCGTCATGGTTGCCGCAAATTACGACCAGGCCCATGCCTATATGGGTTTTCTGATTGGCCTGAAAGCCTTTACTGCAGCGGTTCTGGGCGGGATTGGTAATTTAGGTGGTGCAGTATTAGGCGGGCTGTTGCTCGGCCTCATCGAAAGCCTGGGCTCTGGCTATCTGGGCGATTTAACCGGTGGTGCATTTGGCAGTAACTACAAAGACATCTTCGCTTTTATCGTACTGATTATCGTACTGGTCTTCCGTCCGTCCGGCCTGTTGGGCGAGCGTGTTGCTGACCGTGCTTAATGCCCAGGGGAAACATGATGCTATTAAAACTTGAAAATCCCCGCACACGGCTGATCGCCATGGCGGTGCTGACAGTCGTGATGCTGGTCCTGCCTTTTGCATTAACAGGCAGCTTTGAAAGCGGCAAATCCTGGATTCGCACCATCGATTTTGCCCTGCTCTATATCATGCTGGCCCTCGGGCTGAATATTGTTGTCGGCTACGCAGGCCTTCTGGATTTAGGTTATATCGCTTTTTATGCCGTAGGCGCCTATCTCTATGCCATTTTAAACTCGCCTCATCTGGCTGCTGTTTTGCCTGCTTGGCTTATTTCTCCTTCTTTTCCTGTCATGATTCTAATGGCAGGCTTAGTTGCCGGGCTGTTTGGTGTTTTATTAGGCTCACCCACTTTAAAGCTGCGCGGTGATTATCTGGCCATTGTTACCTTAGGCTTTGGTGAAATTATCCGTATTTTTATGAACAACCTGGATCGCCCCATCAACATCACCAATGGGCCACAGGGCATTAACAATATTAAGAGCATTCATGTAGCCGGTTACGATTTTGGCCGCCCTATTGAGTTTTTGGGCCTCTCTTTTGAAAAAGTACACCTCTACTACTACTTGATTCTGGCGTTTTGTCTTTTGATTATTTTTGTCTCCATGCGCCTGCAAAACTCCCGTATTGGCCGTGCATGGGTAGCAATTCGTGAAGATGAAATTGCCGCCAACGCCATGGGCATTAACACCCGAAATATCAAACTGCTGGCGTTTGCAATGGGCGCAAGCTTTGGCGGTGTATCTGGGGCTTTATTTGCCAGCTTCCAGGGTTTTGTTTCACCAGAATCATTTGTGCTGATGGAATCCATCATGGTGCTGTGCATGGTGGTCTTAGGCGGAATGGGGCATATCCCTGGCGTAATTCTGGGGGCGATTATTGTATCGATCACGCCTGAGATTTTGCGTGATGTAATCAACCCGCTGCAACAAGCCATCGTTGGCCGCAAAGTCGTTGATCCAGAAAATTTACGCATGCTGATTTTTGGCCTTGCCATGATCGTGATTATGCTGCTCCGCCCCGAAGGCCTGTGGCCATCCAAGCGCCGCAAAGCAGAATTTCATGAAAAAGATGAGGAGGCAAAAGCATGAGCGAATTACTGTTAAAAATTGAAGGCATTACCAAGCGTTTTGGCGGGCTGCATGCTTTGTCTGGTGTTGGGCTGACCATCAATAAAGGCGAAATTTACGGCTTAATCGGCCCTAATGGCGCTGGCAAAACCACGCTGTTTAATGTGCTTACCGGGCTGTATCAGCCTGATGAAGGCCACTTTAGTTTTAATGGTCTGGATTTATTCCGCCAAAAACCCAATATCGTTGTTGAATCAGGCATTGCCCGCACTTTTCAGAATATCCGCCTTTTTGCCAATATGACGGCACTCGAAAACGTAATGGTCGGCCAGCACGTGCGCACTCAGTCCGGTATTCTGGGCGCGATTTTCCATAGCCCCAAAGCCGTCAAAGAAGAGCGCGATATCCACACTAAAGCGACTGAACTGCTTGCCTATGTAGGAATCAGCAAGCACGCCAAAGAGCTGGCACGCAACTTATCCTACGGCGATCAGCGCCGTCTGGAAATTGCCCGTGCCTTAGCGACACGCCCCAAGCTGCTGGCGCTGGATGAGCCGGCTGCGGGGATGAATCCCAAAGAAACAGACGATCTGAAAAAGCTGATGGAAAAAATCAGAAACGATGGCGTCACTATCTTGCTGATCGAGCACGATGTAAAACTCATGATGGATTTATGTGATCGCATCGCGGTGCTCGATTACGGAAAGAAAATCGCCGAAGGCATACCCGACATCGTAAAAAATGATCCCCGTGTGATTGAAGCCTATCTGGGCGTTGCCCCGGAATGAGCACGCTGTTACTGCAAGCCAAAGCGCCCTCAAAAAACAATTGGCGCGAAGCTTTTCAAGGAGTTGCACAAAAATGAGTAGCCCATTATTACAAGTAAAAGACTTAAAAGTGGCCTACGGCGGCATTCATGCCGTAAAAGGAATTGATTTAGAAATCCACCAAGGCGAGCTGGTGGCCCTGATTGGTGCCAATGGCGCGGGTAAAACCACAACCCTTAAAACGCTGATCGGTATGTGCAACCCCAGCTCGGGCGATATTTTATTTGATGGCCAGTCGACCGCTAAAAAACCTATTTACGATTACGTTAAACAAGGGCTGATTATGGTGCCCGAAGGCCGGGGCATTTTCAGCCGCCTGACCGTCGAAGAAAACCTGTTAATGGGGGCATACACGCGCAACGATAAAGCAGGCATTGAGCATGATATGGAGCGCGTTTACTACCTTTTTCCAAGACTAAAAGAGCGGATGAAGCAGCTGGCGGGCACGCTGTCTGGCGGTGAGCAGCAAATGGTGGCAATTGGCCGCGCCATATTAGGCCGCCCCAAGCTGCTGCTGCTGGATGAGCCATCGATGGGCCTTGCGCCGATTATTGTGCAAAAGATTTTTGAGATCATCAAAATGATCGCCGCCGAAGGGGTCACCATGCTGCTGGTAGAACAAAATGCCAAACTGGCTTTGCAAACCGCCAACCGTGGCTATGTGATGGAGTCAGGAAAAATCACCTTAGCAGATACCGCAGAAAACCTGCTGGCTAACCCTAAGATTCAGCAAGCATATCTGGGCGAATAAAACCTGCTTTGTTCAGCCCCCAAACAAAGAGCCGCCTATTGAACTGACCCCAATTAGTTGGACAGTATAAAAGCTAGGCGCTCAAGGGCTGGGTTCTGTATTGCACAGGACTCAGCCCTTTTAACTTCAGTTTGATTCGGTCGTGGTTATAGTAATGGATGTAA